>CP016093.1:4008780-4700671 GCA_001664005.1 Rhizobiales bacterium NRL2 | reverse complement strand
ATCGCCGTAGAATGAACGGCGATAATCGTTGCCGTAGCTGAAATACCAATCCGGCGTAAGCGCTACATACCAGCCGCCAGCCACCTGGAGAAAATCTACGCTAAAAGCAAGGTGACGAGTCGAGAGAACCTCATCCTTGTTGGCTGTTTTGAACTTACGTTCGTAGACCATGCGAGAGGACGTCTTTTGCCCGGTCCATTGTTCTGAGCGTCTTTTCTGTCCCACATTGCGGGGTAAAAAAATAAATTTTCCCTCTTGATGTTTCCAGATCACATCCTGCTTGAAGAGTTTTTGCTGAAGCGTGAAGCGTAAGAGAGATTTGAAAATGCGTTCATGATCTTGGTCGATCTCGAAATAATCGCGCGGCGCAAATTCTTCGATTGTTCCCTCGTCAATCAAGTATCGGAACGGACAATCATGAGAATCAAGGTCGTGGAATGTGATTAAACGGCCACCACTCGCCTCAAAGTCAGATGGGATGCTGCGGCTGTTTTCGCGGCTAAAGTCTTTCACGCCTTTCCTATGGTTCTTGACGTTTCGCCCCTTCTTACCTTTGAGAACCTCGGGCAAAATTTCCGCGATGAAGAGCTTCGACGGGAAATAAAGCTCCACTAAGTTTGTTCCGAGAATCTCCTCTGGCGCGCTAGGCGGATCAAAATCTTCATCAGCCAGACCGACATCAACGCCGCGCATATAGGCGAGTAATATTTCGAGAGCTGCCTTTAGCTTCCGCGGCTCGGCATTAGCCGCCCTGGTAGAGACGTCTCTCGAGTCAAGAATATCGGTGCGAATATCAAATTTCAGATGATCCCCGCAAATACCGGAAATGGCGCTTTCCCCGTAGGAGCCTTGTTTCGTCGCCAGATTGTAGATGATGACACGGTCGTATTTTTCATGGAGACCATGATCAATGACTTTTTGCAGAGTGTCTTTAACTTTATCTAGAGATTTGTCCGATGTTACCTGAATCGCGATGCGTCCTTCGTCGTCGGCGAGGTCGATGCCGGGGAAGTTTTGCTTCTCATCGTCATTCAGATTTCGTAGCTTCTCGAAGCCATAGAGTTCCCTAAACAACCCGCATACGACATCCTCGCAAATTTTGTTGATGTCGAAATGCCCCATCGCAACTGAGGACCGCACCTCGTTCGCTAGTTTGGCAAGCTCCTCACGGAACTGGTTGATTAACTCGACATGCTTCAATTGGAACTCCCAACCCCATTAATGCTACCGTGATGAGGAGACGGCATGGGAATTGTGAGCGCAGCGGAGCCGGTCTTATTCGGTGGAAACATGTTTATCCGTCCCTCTCGACAAGTCGGGCTTGCTTCGGTTCATAGATGTAGCTCTTGATACTTCCGTCCTTGATCCGCTCGACTGCTTCATCGATCACCGAAAATGGGACCAAGAACCATTCGCGAGGCACAACCGGATTGCCGAAGCGGTCCTTGATCTCGATATCGAGTCGCGCCGCATCGAAGATGCGATGAATCAGATTTTCAAGCTTGGTGCGGTTGATGTTGTAAAGCTCATACGTTGCCACGACCTCCACATCAGCCAGTAGAAAGGTAGCGTCGATCTTGGCGTTGGCGATGCGGCGCTCGACCTTTCCACTCGTCACGCCGATCTTATGCAGAACCTGCCGGTTCTCTTTGACGACCGGGAGGTCCGACTTGCTGCGCAGGACATAGATCGTGCCGCTCGCTTCATCGCCGTCGGCGGTATGGTCGGCAAACAACGGCCCAGCTGAGGAGTCCGTGATCCGGCGACCGGCGTCATCCTTGTGCAAAGCCCGCTGAAGCGAACGCATGAGCATGTTGCTCTCGGTGCCGTTATCGAAGATTACGCGCAGGCGCGCATCGGTCATACCTTGAGCCGTCAGAAACGCCTCGTCCATTTCAGCGACGTAGGCTTTCTGTCCCCCCACAATGAAGAACCGTCCCGGCGCGATCTCTGCTTTACGCTCGAAAGGGCGTGTCGTGCGCAAGCCCGTATCAAGCTCGTCCTGAACCTGGTCAAAGAGCGGCTTGAAACGTTCGAAATCCTCGCACCGCTGCCGATTGGCGATCTCTTCCGCTGCCTTCTTTTCCGCGCTGGATCGAACGTGGCGAAGCTCGGTGATGTCAGCGGTTTCGGCTTCAACCCCAAGCTCGGCGAGCAGCGCGTCGTCATCCAATTCCTCGTCAACCGAGGGCGCAGCGGGAGCGTGTCCGGAAATCAGGTCCTGATGGTCGAGCGGTTCCAGAAGGGGATGGAATTTCCGCAGCTCCCGCAAGCGATCCAGCCGCACGGCATAGAGCCGTTCGAATACGTCCCGGTCTTCTCCGTGCTGCGGCGCACGTTCATGTTCCTCAACAAAGCGCTGGATTTCCTCGAAACCCGCAATGACACGCTCCTCCTGCGGTGTGCGGGCAGAGACCTTCTTGGCTTCGACCTCAACGCCCAGCTCGGAAAGGAGCGCATCATCTTCGTCGGTGAACGCCTTAGCCATTGGCAGCCTCCGCCTTCATGCGGGCAAGGTAGGCTACGCCTTCGGCCATGCGCCTTTCCCATGCATCGGGCGACGTGATCTCAGGCAGTCGTCCGCGCTCCTGCTTGAATTTCAGGGCGCGCTTGGCGAGGTCGCGCGCTTCCTCCGGCGTGAGCTGCACTTTCTTCGCGGAGATGATGGCAGCAACCTGCTTGAGGCTTTCCTCGCTCATGGTCTTGGCAAGGATGGCATACGCTTCGCTGAACGGATTGATCCGGTCGATCAGATCGATGTCGAGCTCACGAACGTCCATCGCGAACTTTCGCACGCCGTCGATCAGCGCGGTGTTGGCGGTCATCTCCCCGTCATCGATACCAAGGGCGGTTTCCTTCGCCTTCTGCGTCAGATTGAGGGCCGCGATGGCGTGCTGGCGCACGGCCTCCTGATCCTCGTCGTCCAGTTCCGGATACTTGTCCTTGATGATCTTGCCCATGCGCACCTGGGTCAGCTCTTCAGGGACAAGCTCCTCGTCGAACATTCCGCGTTCCACGGTCGGCTTGTCCTGCACGAACGCGGCGATCACCTCGTTGAGGTCTTCCTGGCAAATGCGCTCGGCTTCTTTGCTTTTCGGCTCGGTGAGGCCCTTGATCTCGATCTGGAACTGGCCGCTATCCTCGTTAAAGCCGACATTGCACTGCTCGGGGTCGTATCCGCCTTCGCCGTAGTCGTAACCTTCCACCGGCCCACTATCGGACTTCTTCGGTGTGAAATTGAAACGCGGCGCGAGGACCTGCTCCATAAGAAGACTGGCCGCGATGGCCTTCAGCGTATCGTTGACCGCTTCGGTAACGGCGTCTTCAGATGCATCGGGCTCGGCAATCAGATTGGTGAAACGGGCGCGGCTCTTGCCCGGGGCGTCCCGCGTCGCGCGGCCGATGATCTGAACGATCTCAGTCAGGCTTGCGCGATAACCGACCGTGAGCGCGTGCTCACACCACACCCAATCGAAGCCTTCCTTGGCCATGCCGAGAGCGATGATGATGTCCACATGGTCGCGGTTGTCCTTTTGCGCCGGGTCCTTCAGGGCGGCGGATACCTTGTCACGCTTTGCGGGCTCGTCATCGACCAGATCGGCAATCCGCAGCACCCGACCATCGGGCGATTTTACAAGCTGGAAGCCCGTATTGGGGTCGGTTCCCTGCCAATCCCCAAGCTCATCGACGATGTGCTCGACCTCGCGGTGCTTGTCCTTGGTGCTCTCGCGCGAATTGACACTTGGAATATGAATGATCGTTTTCTCGTTCGGATTGAGAATTTTCAGAATGTCGTCAGCGTAAGCGCCGGAATAGAAGAAATAACCGATATCGAGCTGCTTCAGATATTTGTAGCCATTGAGCTGCTCATAGTAGGTGTAGGTGACGGTATCGAATTTCGCCTCGTCGTGAGCCATCAGCACCGGCTCGGCATCGCCCCGGAAATACGATCCGGTCATGGCAACAATATGCACCTTATCGCGCGCAATGAAGTCAGTGAGATGCGCGCCGAGCTTGTTGTCCGGGTTGGCGGAGACGTGATGAAACTCATCAACGGCAATCAGACGATCATCGAAAGCCTCGACCCCGAACCTGTCCACGGCGAAGCGGAAGGTGGCGTGCGTGCAGACCAGAACCTGATCGCCGCTATCAAGGAACGCCTTCACCGAGTTAACCTTGCCGCCCTCGGAGCCAGGCGCATTGCAGAGATTCCATTTGGGCTCGACATGCCAGTCCGCCCAGAAGCCGAATTTGCTCAGCGGCTCTTCGTAGAAGCTTGATCCGATGGATTTCTCGGGCACGACGATGATCGCCTGCCTCAGGCCCTGGTTATGGAGCTTGTCGAGCGCGACGAACATCAGCGCACGGCTCTTGCCTGAAGCCGGGGGCGACTTGATCAGCAGGTACTGTTCACCGCGTTTCTCATAGGCGCGCTCCTGCATCGGGCGCATCCCAAGCTCGTTCGATTTGGTCGAGCCGCCATTCTGGGCGTAGGTAACGGAAACGGATGGGACATGTACTTCGCTGGTCATGGTTAGGACGCCTTCACTTTCTTCTTTTCGGTTTCTCCCTTTTGGGTAGTCATCTTGGTGTAGAGCTCAAACAGCTTTTCCAGCCGCTCAGTATCGTTCTTGAAACGGCGGCCGATATAGATGCGCTCCAGCACCTCATCGTTGCGCTCATGTGCAGCGCGCAAATCGGCTGGCATCTCCTCGGGGTCGTAAAGATCGGCAATGGTCGCGGGGAAATGCGCCTCACGTGCCAAAAGTATGTCTTCAGCGCAGCGAGTCAAGTCGGCTTTATTTTTCTCGGTGAGCTTAGGGACAGGAAAAGTATTCCACCCAAGGGTATTAGAGTAACGAAAATCAGTTTTCAGCTTGCCACATACCGTGGCAATCCATATCAGATGTAAACGAGATGCAATCAAAGCCAGACACCAAAGAGGAGCACCATACATTGCTAGATTAGGTGCAACTATGACTGTTTGGTCGTCAAAGTATCCACAGGGCAGATACTCCCTCCGCTCTGAGGAAACGCTTGGAATAAGGAGTGAAGTCCCATCGGAATGAGGGGCGTACACGAACCGATGTGGGGACGCCGCAGCTTCATTTGCCTGTTTTCCGCGACTCTCCAACCGGATATCCCTGACGCGATCTACTCGTTGTTGGATCGGCGGAAAATCGCTTATTGCACTCAGGTCATCGTCTGAAAGCCAGATACACCAGCGTGCATCGCCGCGGATAAACTCTTTGGCGCCTTCTAGTTTCTTGATAAAAAGGGTTGACTTTGGGAACAGATAGGTAAGTTCCGATACTTCGTTCCTAGATAATATGAGGTTTCCGCCATCTGTAGCCTTATTTCCAGAAACCATTTGAGGTAAATTAGAAATTTGCACATTCGATTTATTAACAATAGTGTTAGACGCCGGGGTCAGATAGGGGCCAATGCTTGGGACATTTCGGAGGATATCGCCTTCATATAATTTTGCGCCACTGGGTTGGTCACTATCTATTCCAATGACAATGCAGGTTACCCCGGCATTATTGGCTGCATTGTTTTTCCAGAGAAATGATGTGTGGGCGAATGAAATTCTTTGGCCTTTGTTAAATACGATGGGCCAAAGCATGCCCACCTGCTCTCCCTGACAGATTGAATTTGTCGTAACAAAGGCTGTCGCCGCTCGCGTTGATTCAGAATACTCAGCAGCTCTCACCAACCAACTCGCCACGTAATCCAGGTCTTTATATGTAGATAAATACCGGGAAAAAATACGCGCCATATCAGCTTTTTGCTCAGCGGTTTGATTGACACTCCCTTGATACGGCGGATTGCCGCAAATATAGGTTTCCCCGCCTTCGTTCTCGAAGTCTATCTCAGCTTGATTTAGCGGCGTGCTGAACAGATCGTCGCCATGCATCTTTACGCCCGTTCCAGTTGGCGGACAGATGGTCAGCCAGTCGATCCGCAGTGCATTACCGCAGGTGATCCAGTTCATTGCATCAAGCGGCAGGAAGTCACGAAGAGCTTCGCGTTGGCCGCGATATGATACGTCGCATTGGTACTCGGCGATGATGAGCGCAAGCCGCGCGATTTCAGAAGGGAAGTCGCGGAGTTCTACCCCCCGAAAATTCGTCAGGGGAATATCGGACTTACGGTCCTTTTCGCCGCGCCGCTTGTTGATCTCCGCCTCGATGGCGCGCATTTCCTTGTAAGCAATGACAAGGAAATTCCCTGATCCGCAGGCCGGGTCGAACACCCTGATCTTGGCCATGCGATTGCGGAGGTTGAGGAGCTTGCGGGCGTTGTCGCCAGCTTCTTCAAGCGTGTCACGTAGGTCGTCCAGGAAGAGCGGGTTCAAAACTTTCAGGATGTTCGGGACGCTGGTGTAGTGCATCCCGAGCGCACCGCGCTCCTCGTCATCCGCGACGGCCTGGATCATCGAACCGAAGATGTCCGGGTTGATCTTGTTCCAATCGAGATTGCCGATATGCAGGAGGTATGAGCGCGCAATCCGGCTGAAGCGCGGCACCTCGACGCTTTCCGAGAACAGGCCGCCGTTCACATAGGGGAAGGCATTCGCCCATCTGGCAATTTTCGCGTTGTCACGATCCTCGATCTTGGTATTCATGGCACGGAACAGCTCGCTGATAATCTCATGCGTGTTCGAGCTGTCCTTCGCGCTCATTTGCTGGATGGTCGCGGTGAACATGTCCGACTTGGCGAATATGTCGGTGTCTTCTGCGAAGAAGCAGAAGATCAGGCGCGCCATGAAGTGGTTCATGTCATGGCGGCGCTCCGCCGTGCCCCACTCGGGGTTGTCCTTCAACAGCTCGACATAGAGCCGATTCAGGCGGCCCGTAGCCTTGATATCGAAGGCGCTTTCGCGGATCTGCTTGACCGTGCTGATACCGGCAAGCGGCAGGAAAAAGCCGAAATGATCGTGGAAATCGGGGTAGTCGCAGACGATAACCTCGCCGGTGTTCAGGTCTTCGGCCTGAAAGTCTTTTCCATCGGTGGCGAGGACAAATTTGGCGCGCGCCTTGGCGGTCGCGGGGCTTCTCTTGAGGGCGGCCAGAGCCTCGGCGACCTGGCCGTTTTCAGCGATCTTGATGTGAATGTTGTTGGTCTGGAGAACGCCGCCCACGTCCGACTTGTTGGACGTGCCCGTGCGCAGCCGCTTGATCGTGGTGGCCCTGTTGCCGAACGCTTCCAGGAAAGCGAACGGAAACTCGCTGGCATCGAACGGCTGCTCGGCAAGCGCGGATATGGCTTCTTCGATCTCGACGGCGTTCAAGGCTTCGTCCTTTGTTGTTCTCGGTCGGCTTCGTTCTCCTGATGGCGTTCGATATAGTCGCGCATAAACTCGCGGATTACCTGAGATGCAGGTCGATCCTGCTCGCGGCACAGTTCAAGGAACTTTTCGCGAAGCTGGCGCTCGACCCTGATACGCAGTCCCGAATCTTTCATCAGACCAGTGTAGCCGTTGGATACACAGTGCGCCAAACGCAATTGAAAGATTCTTCCACAGCCTTCCTTCTGGCAAGCGCGATCAAACGGCGCAACCGTTTGCCGGGATGAAACGCCGGAACGTTTCCATTGGGCTTCAGCGCCAACAGCCCAGCGGGATGCAACGGGGCGGCGAGTGCAACGGAGAGCCCCTTGCCGAGGACCGCGTAGCGGCCGCAGTCAAGCGGCGTGGTAGTACCACGCACAGCTTGCGCGAAGCGGATTGTTCTGCCGCCACATATTACCTCCGAAGGGTCCGTGAATTTCGGATGACCCGCCACTGATTTCCGGCAATTTCGCCGCCATTTGATTCTGCCATGGTTCGGTGCGGAATGAATTTCCGCCGCCACATCCCCCCGGCCGATATCTGATCCGAAGCTATAGGTCCCACTTCCGCAAACGGAACTGGAGACCATTATGGTCCACACCCCCTTCGACATGCTGACGAGCGGGAAAGGCGTGCTCATCACCTGCGCGCTCGTCATCCTTTGCAGCTTCAGCGCCTACATCTCGGTCGAGGGCGTCCTGATGCTTGCCAATGCCTCCATGCAGGGTTTGGCAGGCACCCTGAAGACCTTCCTCCTCGGCGTCGCCCTCTGGGTGATGTTCTACCTGCTCTGGGACCTTTGCCTGAGCATCATCCCCAAGGCGGGGCGCAGCCGCGTTGTTGCGATCTGCATGATGCTGTTTCTCGTCGTTCCCGTCGTCTTCGGCTCCAGCACCACATTCGGCACGACCGGCCTGGCCGGAGATGCGCCGCAGGAGCATCACATGCAGAATGAAGTCGACCAGTTCGATGCGGTGCTGACGGATCGCCTGGCCGTCATCAATCGGCTCTCGGCGATCCAGCCGATCGTGCAGGCTTCGGCGACTCACTATGGCCGTGAAGCCGAGAAGGAACTGGACGAAGGACATTATACGGGTGTGCCGGGTCCGGGCGCTGTTTCCTCGACATTGCTGGCGATCGAATCCGAACTGTCCGCTGTCTCGACCTCGATCAGCAGGATCAGCACCAATGCACCAGCCATTGGCGAGGCCGTGGCCCGGCATATTGCCAATATGCGGGCCCATGTCGATCAGGGCATTCCCATCCGTGACCGGGAACGGCTTGTCGCCCATGAGGCCAACCTGGCCCGCAGTCTGATGGTGAAGCTGGATGTCAGCGGCACCGTTAGCGCCATCAAACAGGCGCTTGGTTCCCTGGAGAAGGCGGCCGCTGATCAGGCTGTGTCGTCGCGCTCGGCGAGCCTCGCGGCAGCGCAACGCAAGGCGCTGGAACAACTCGCAGCCGAGATGCGAGCGAGCGCTGAAAAGCTGAATGGCTTCCTTGATGACATTGATGACGGGGAGGAGGCTGTCCTCCCCGCGATCAGCCGCATAACGCCAACCATGGGGGTTCTGATCTACTGGCGGGAGTTCGCGCCTATCTGGGCGGCGGCCATCGGCATCGACTTCACCGTGATCGTGGTCGTCTTCTTCCTCAGCCTGGCCCAGATCCGCAAGGATCAACTCGACCGGAAACCGGTCGATATCCGCGAGATCCGCTTCGGCGACCTGCTGCTCACCAAAGAAGCCATCGCGCAACTCAGTGAGCTGGGCCTGTCCCTGGAGCCTCCGAAACGCGGTCCGGGGCGTCCGCGCAAATCAGGCAACCCGAAGAGCTGAAAGGAGGCCGCCGGATGATCGATCCGTTCGCCGCGATCGAGCGCCACCTGCCCCGGATCGGGGCATGGGGTATCGCTGTCACCGCGCTGGTGGCGCTGGGGGTGCTCGCCTCCACGCCGCAGGAAGCGCCGGTCTCCGCTACTGCCGCAACCGCGCCGGTTTCCAGGCCCCAGCCCGCAGACCGCGACGGCTGCCTGACCATGCCGGACGGTCTCTATGTCTGTGACGATGGAGAGAATGACTGATGGATCATGTTCGCCGCGCCTTGATCACCGCTGCACTGGCTCTGCCTGCATTTTCGCTTCCATCCGCCAGCCGTGGGGCGCGAGCGACGGAGGGTCTGATCTGCACACTGACCCGGCCCAGCTTCGGCATGCCGCACGAGGGAGAGCCGCTCGCCCCGGCACCGGAAGCCCGGCTTGCCGTTGGCTGGATCATGGATACTGTCGGCCTGACGCCGAATTTTGCCGTCGGCAAGGCCGACTTCGACCGCAAGGTTGGTGCGTACGCCGTCATCGCTGATAACCAGCGCCGGATCGTCTATGACGCGGACTTTTTCAGCTGGGTCGAAGGCAGCCCCAACTGGCGCGAAACGGGTATCATGGCGCATGAAGTCGGCCACCATCTCGGCGGCCATACGCGAACCGACAACGCCACACAGCATGCACAGGAACTGGAGGCTGACCGGTTCGCGGGCTTCGTGCTGGCGAAGCTTGGCGCCACACTCCCCCAGGCGACACGCTGGGCTCAGGACCTGAGTGAAGAGGGAGCCGAAAGTCACCCGCCGCGCCGCCAGCGGCTCATCGCCATTTCTGACGGATGGCGGCACGGAAAGTCCAGCAACTAGGTCAGGCCAATTCCGCTGAGGCTCAACTGTGGGCGGGGGTCGTCAATGCACGTGATCCCCTGGCCCCTCCTCGGCATGGCTCATACGGGCAAGGCCATGCGCGTCATCTCCACACGTAGCCTCGAGGCGCGCGAATGCGCGGTCCAGAGTGGAGCGCGAGACGCTCAATCGCGCTGCGATCTGATCCTTGTTCATCCGGCGCCTGCGGTAGAGCGAATGAACCAGCGCGACCTTCTCCGGGGACAGCATGGGTGGCCGCCCGAGGCGCTTGCCGCGCCGCCTGGCCGCTTCGAGCCCGGCGGCGGTGTTCTCGACAATGATCTCGCGCTGGAACTCCGCGACAGCACTGAAGACGTGGTAGACCAGCTTGCCGCCCGGCGTGGAGGTATTGATGCCTTCATTGAGGGCATGAAAATGAACGCCGTCTTCCCTGAACCGGACCAGCATATCGGCCAGATGCAGGACGGACCGGCCAAGCCGGTCCAGACTGTAGACCACCACCATGTCGCCCGGTTGAAGCTCCGCCAGCATGGCGTCGAGGCCCGGCCTGTGTTCATGTTTGCCGGAAACGCCCTGATCGTCGAACAGCAGATCGCATCCGGCTGAATGCAGGGCGTCGCACTGCATGCGCAGGTTTTGCTCGCGGGTCGATACCCGCGCATAGCCGAGTTTCCGGCCGTATGACGCAATGCCGCCCGTCTTCATGGTCTCCTCCTGCGCGGACCGCTGTCCGCGTCACAAACGATCCTTTCTGACGGGCAGGTTTGAGGCGAAGGCTGCCACAGGGCGGCACCTTCTAACTCATTGATATAACACCATATCGGACCTGTTATCGTTTTCATAATACAACTACTCCAATAATCGTCAATATTGATCGATTATGACGCGCACTACTAATTCAAGAAGTCAAATAAAAATACTGTTTCATTTGCAATTTAAAGCAATATTGTATATAAAAGGGGCGTATTTGAAAGATTATTTCATGATCAATAGATTGAAAGCATACTGGAAAGAATCCGCCGCTGCGGCTGTTGTCGCGGTCGGGGCCGCTTTCAGTGCGGTCGCGCCTGCACATGCTGGAGAGGTCGCGCATGGCGCAGCCGAAACCCATCCGGTGTTCGAGTTTATTCAGCAGGAGCCTCAATCTTCGCGCAACGCGTTCCGCAGCTCCGCTGGCAAGATTGTCCTCCACTACGGTGAAGGCGTTCAGGGCATTCCTGCCGTCGTATGGAATCTCCGCAGCAACTACAACTACCCCGCCATCGCAATAGCAGGTGGCCCGGACGGCGAAGTTGAGGTCTTTGTAGACCGAGCCATGCTCGGTAAGTTCGGCCAAAGAGACGTTGACCGAGGCGAAGTCGGCGGGATGGCATCTGTGGTTTACGACGAGAAGGTCGGCAAGCCTACCGGGCCAATTGCAGCACTTGATTAGCTCGAAAAGTCTGGCCCCGGCAAACTAGGTGTTTGCGCTGTTCGCTCAAGGTTTTCCGCGTTGTCCAGCTTGTCAAAATACCCTTCCTCAAACACATGATAGTGCTCAGTAGAGAATTCCACGAAACGCCGGTTCTCATCCGATAGGGCGTCCACAAGCGCCCTTTCAGCTTCCAAGCGCTCAATCGGATCTTGAATTTTTGCGGCTGCGGCATAGCCCTTCTCGAACTCGTATGCGGCGGTTTCGTTATCCCTGGCATCAAGAACAATCTCTGTTGACCGGTTGGTCAGAGGGGTTCTGGTAATGAGACCCATTTGTGCAATCTGATGCTGACGTCGTTGAGCTTCAAATGCCTCCTGTTCGAGATCGGTCTCCTGCTCAACACGTTCGACTGACGCGACATCAGTCTGTTGCCGTATTTCATTCTTGGACTCAACGATACGATCCCGCTTCCGCGCCAAATTACGATCTTCGCGTTCAAGCTCGGCCTGTATGATGACCAGTGCTTCGCGCACCGCATCCGGATCGGTCCGGTCAACCTTCTTGCCCGTGCGCTTCTCATGTTCGCGCAAAGCTTTCTCGGCCGCTTCGTTGTTGAGATTGCCGTCTTCATCAAGTTCGACGCCTTGGCCGTCATTGATGGCGTTGATGACCTGCTCGGTGCCTTTGAGCATGTCGGCGATGTCGCCGCGTCTTGCATCGATATCAGCGATCCGGGCGTCCATCCGGCCAATGGCTGCTTGAATGGCGCGACGAAGTTCTTTCTGACGCTTTTCGCGCTCCTTCTGACTGTCACTTCCAGCTCCAGCTTGGCTATGCGCCATCAGTGTCGCGTTGCCGCGATACCCGCTGCCAACGGCCTCGCCCGCAACACCGTCCATGATGCCGTCAACGCAAAGGTTCTCGATTGTGCGCTGTAGATCCTCTGCGGTCCGGTGAACCCGTCCTGCCGACAATCTATCTGAAGCTATGCCACTTTTTTCAATCTTATCAACCATATAATCCCCACATACGAGGCAAAAAATACTCCTCGCATATGGTATGCTAGCCGAAAATAGTTATCATTATGTCAATAATGAATAAAAATTAGGCTAAATTTTATCTTTCTAGGATGTAATGTTTTCTTGAGAAAGCGCGATCAAGGCGCCGATATACTGCTCAGAATCGCAGGACAATTGCTGTGTGCGTTGGGAAAGCCAGTCCAGCATCAGCGACGGCGCGCCGAAGTTCATGGAAATACGGGCGCCGGTGATTTCGCCGTTCCTGGCGATGCTGGCCTTTATCTTCTCTGCCGGACAGGGTTTGAGCCGGTCGCAACGGACGAGATGGCGCAGATACTCGTTTCGATTGACGAAGGCGAGGCGTTCAAAGTCACGCGTAACGCAGTCCATCAGTGGGGCTGCGAGCTGCATCGACAGGTTCCGGGTCCCGACCCTGCCAGCCGAACGGCACGGCTCGGTCTCGATCCGCGTGACCGGGGGACAGTTCGGAAGCCGACGAAAAGCTGAGCGCAGAAACTCGATCTCGCTGGCGAAGGCACTCGCGACCTCGCCACAGAAAATTTTCTGTGCTCGCGGAAGACTGAGCGTTGATGGCGGATCGGACGCCGCCAGCATGATCGCCCGCACACTCTTGCCAGTGCGCTCGACTTCTTCCTCCAGTGCCCGACGGATCACCGGTGTAACCTCGACCCTGTCGTCGACCTGCTCGTAAAGGCGGATAACGTAATCAAGATAGTCGGCCCTGATTGTCGCAATGTCGCCCCTGATGACGTTCTGCAAGGTCGATGAAGTCAGGCCCCGTGGGCGATCCTTTCGGCCTCGCAGCAGTTTTGTCACACCGATCCCTGTGCGGTCGTGGTGTGCGACCAGGGTCTCGATCATCGCCGGGGTCACGGAACATCTTCCGGCCCGGTCCGGCTGCCGACGCCAAAGGTCGAGAACAAACGCCATATGATCCTTCCTGGCGGATCCCGACGATCCGGTCAGCCATTTGTCGATGATGGGTGCGCTCAACCCCTCCGGGATTCCCTGAGCTTCTTCCAGCAGCTTGCGGCTGTTGATGCGCGTGCGTTCCTTGTGGGCGCGAAGCTCATCCACGAACTCCGCCACGGGAACCGCGGTGGCATCGAGCCGCTGGTACGCGTTCATGACGAAAACGAGATGGCTCCGCAGGACCGTGCCCACTGTGACGGCCGGATCGAGCCAGTTGTCCACTGCCGACGGTGAAAGCCCATCCGGACAGCCAGGCGTTTCCTCGAACAGCCGTTTGATCCCGCAGCCGGTTGAGGCCCGCCAGGCGATCAATTGCTCGCGTATGGATCGGCTCAACTCGACCCTGCAATCGGCTGGCGGGACGTTGCGCCAGGCCGCTTCGAGCCATGCGAGATGATCGACGGGGATTGTCCTGAGTGAACCATTCAAAATCCGGGTGACGGTATTTGCCGTCAACCCGTCCGGCACATCGTCGTGGCTCGCAATTAGCCGTATGAACCCCAGCCCGGTTTCCCGCCTGTAACGCCGGAGCCGGTCTCGAATTTCAGCGGTGATCGGGATACGGTCTTTCACTCAAGATAAAATAGCATACTATCAAGTATATTCAAATTTGATCCCCCACTATCACCGTCCGAATTATTGTTGTTTACTTACTTATATCTCTGGCGTTCAAGAAACGTCGGCGCACAGAACTTCACTGACAAAAAACACCACAGGCAAAATACAGAATAGACGGGGGCCGATACGGGTGTGCATCATCGTTGTCGGCTCCTCTGGCCTTGGACGGGCGCGGAATTCATGCTCTTGATGCCTCACCACTCCTGCTCGAATGGACGCACCTTCAACGTTTTGACGGATCGATTTTGATAATGCCCGAGCCACAGTCATACCGCCTGAGCCTGACCCCCCGTCAGCGGCAGGCCCTGACTCTGGCTCTGGCCTCCGTGGTCGAGCACTATTATGACCCGACCATTATCGACCGTTGGATGAGGCCGCTCTCGCTTGAGGAGATCGAAGGGTTGATGACCCACCTCGTCACGCCTGTAAAGACAGACGGCGACATCACGGACCTGCAGCTTTCGTCGACTGAAATGCTGAGCTTGGCGCTGGTAGGAATATGGATCGACACATCCCTCCCAGGCATGTCCGTTGGCGATCTCGAGGAGATCGAAACCATCTATGATGCAATTGATGAAATCAGCGACAGGTATTGGTGATCGTGGACGCCATGGACAGCATCTCAGACAATCCGGAAACCTGTCAGTTTCTCGCATCAGTTCTTGTGGTTTTCATGGCGGTCGAGCGACCGCGTCGAGGGCGCTGGTCGAAACGGCGGATCGCCAACACGATCAATGCGAGTGAGAGCATTCCGGGTTCGGTCAGCGATACGACGCTGGGACGGCTTCTCGACCCGGAGAGCGACCAGGCACCGAGCATCGAAACCCTGCGTGCGCTGGCAACCTTTCTCATGGAGCGCCGCTGGATCGATCCCGCGGACCTTGAGCTGATGAGCGATGCCGTCCGGTTGCGCCAGATGAACGAACTGGCAGCCTTTTATGATGTGCCCGATACAGGTGCGCAGCGCCGTTTCATCTCTGACATTTCAGGCGTCTATTCCGGCTGGCGGTTCGGCGATCAGTATCTCGGCATTCACCGATTGAGCCTGAGACAGGCACCGGAAGTTCCGGGCCTCATCGTCCGGGAGACGTTTCGCAGCTTCCGGGCGGGAAGGACGGCACTCAAGAAGATGCCGGAACGCCCGACGCACGCGGACCTGATCAGAACGCCCGTGCTGCTCGGCAAGATGGGCATCAGCCCCAAAAGCGCCATGACGGGCGGCGGCATTGCGCTCGTTGGGAGTGGCTTCGGTGTGGCGCTCATGCGGGATTCATCCGGCAACTTCCCGTCGGCGCTGAGCATCGAGACAATCACGTTTCTGGATGAAATCGTAGTGGGTATCAGCGGACGACGGTCAACCACGTGGCAGGCGTTGGACCATGGCGCGTTTCCCATACCCGAGCGCTTCTCCTCGCTGACCAGTGAAGTTGATCGCTTGCGCTATCTTTCGGCCCAAATACACACCGAAAAACTTCCGATACTTGATAAATGCAGAAAAACTATGTTAAAAGAGCCGCATAGTAGCATCGATATTAGAGAGTTTTTTGGAATGACCGACTCTGAACACGAAGAAGATCTTCGAGAGATAGAGAATGATGCGATCCGCATGTTCGAATCTCAATTGACTGACGATATGAGCTTGTCACGGCAACTTTCGCTGGCGCTGGACTGTGCACTTTTGAGCCGGTTCAGGACGCTGCTGAAAGAAGGGGCCGATCCCAATGAGCCGCGCCCCGGCAACGGCCTGCCTATGGTGTTCGAGCTGGCATCGATTGGCTGGGAAGACTGGATCGAAGCAATGCTCGAAAGCGGCCGCCTGGATCTCACCATCACAGACAAACGATCAATGCGCCCAAGCTTCCATGCAGGCGTCGCCGCCCGCGAAGCCGCCGAAGACGAGGATTCCTATTGCGCCGAGATTTACGGTCGCATTTACCGGCGCCTCATGGCCGAGGAACTGCGCCAGCTGGGCCTTGACCCGTCTCCAACATCGGATGAACCGGACGAGCCCTCCCCCTGATCTGTCGCTTCAGGGCTGCATTCCATGACATTCGCCCCGATTGCCTTCGCGAATGTAGGATAGGTCGAAGGACTGCGGGAATCAGGGCGGCCAGATGGCAGATGCGAAGGACGGACGCAGCGGCGGTGGTCGCTATGTCGCAACAGAGTCTTCTCTGAAGCTGGCGCAAATGATCGCCGAGCGCATGGGCATTCCGTTCGACAAGGCCAGAACCGCCGCCCTGTCGGACAATCTCTACGAAACCATGTACGGGGAACTGCTCGACCTTCTTGATCTCAGGGATCTGGGACCACGCTTTGAATCCGGCGCGTATTCATCGGCCCGGCTGTTTCTGAGCCAGACCGGGGAGCAAGAACCGATCATTGTCCTGGACATGGTGTTCGACTTCTGGGTCGAGGCCGCCACGCATCTCACTTCGATCGCAACGTTCCGCGCGATGCCAATCGCGGAGGCCCGCAAGCTGACGGATACGTTCGAGAAGCTGTTCGACCTGTTCCTGTCGGCCAGCCGCTTCCACGAACTCCGAACCGAGATGGCGCCCTACTATCTGGACTTCACGGATGAGCTTCGTGTTTCTGCCGTGCTGGCACGGGCGATGATTGTCTTCGCCCTGTGCCATGAGATTGCACACGCCCTACTTGGCCATCAGGAAGAAGAGGCTTCCCCGGCGCAGGAGCTGGCAGCGGACGGTGAAGCGGTAAGGCTTTATCTTGAGGTCTGCGGGCAGCAGGAGCGCGCCCGTCAGACGCATGTCTATCTCGATCCGAAGATCGCGGGCGGGCCGCTTGTGTTCATGTCGATCCTGTCCCTGCTTGAGGACTGGATGCTTGCTCGGGGCGGCGTCCGGCAACTGCCGTCAACGCATCCGCGTGCGTCGGAACGATTGAGCCAGATTCACGGGCTCCTGTGGCCGAACCTGAACGAAACGGCGCAGTCTCTTGTCAGCGCGCACGGTGCCGCGCTTGGCGACATTCGGACCCTGATGGACATGGGATAGCCGGGGGTCCTGAGTCTCTCCCGGCCACGAGATTTTCGCGACGAACCCGGCTGCACTGCGGATTCTAGAACATGGGTGTTGGTTCCTTGCTCAGGAGAACACCATGTCCCGCCATCTCTGCCATGCTTGTCTGGCCCAAGGCTATTGTGATGCGCTGAATGTCCGTCTCACGACCGAGGCCGAAATCGACGATCCGGTCTGGGTTCGCAATTTCCGGACGTTCTGCTTCAATCTGCGCATCTCTTCGTCCGATTGGACTGAATCCCTGCACGACCTTTATCGCGATATGCCCGGTCGTGTGTATGTGCGAGGCGTGACCCGCAGGGAGGTTGAGCTGTTTCTCGGCATGTTCGACAGGCCCGGCATCGAGGATTGGTTCAAGGCATTCTGCAACACGCTGCCTGCACCGGGCGTCCGCTGTCATGTGCGGGTCGAAGCCCGTTCCCGCGTGGCCGTCATGTCCACCATCCTGCGCGGTCACTTCCCGCAGGCGGCGTCCGCCTGGCACCTTGAGGCCGCGAACGAGAACAGCCCGGCGGCGAATGACAATGCACAGAAAGCCCGGAGACTCAATCGGAACAATGACTAGGAAATCGAAGAAGAAATCTGTAACAGTGGGGAGGACGTGGCGCGCCGTTCGTACAACTCTTAATGCTTATATTCAGCAATCATCGTTACACGACCTTTGCGCACAGGTAGAATCTGAACAAACAAGTACCCTGCATCTGTTTTGATGCGCACGACAGGCTTTCCTTTTGCAGACCCCAATTGCCAGTCGCCTGGAAACAGTCGATCCAGGGTAGCAGACATTTTCGGCACAAAGGCGGCGTGGCTGCTCGCCATGGCGCTCACGAGGCACGCCATCTTTTCACCCTTTTTAATAATGCTTGCGGCTCCAATTCCTCCTTGTGAAACCCAGGTACGCTCAGCGCTGCGCTTGAGGCCGCTTCTTTCGAAAATGTCTTTGGCTCCTGTGAAGTTAGTGCCTGTCTTCAGGCATGCATCTCCAAATATGTTCACATGTACCTGAGCTTGGAGCTCATCTATGTTTTTGTCCTGTGCCCATGCTGATAGCCCAATAAGAATACTGAGCAGCGATAGAATCCATGTCGGAGCCTTCATGCTCCACCCTCAATGCGAATCGTTAAATTATACTGGTTTATCTTATGGCCGCTTTGCCCCTGTCAACTCGTCAGGTCTTCCGAATGCTCTTCAGCTACAGGAAATCCAGGGGTGGCAGCCGCCGGACTGATTCCCCGAGGGTCCCTTCTTGCTGCAATGCCCAAATTATGAAGCACTGCCCAGGCTGACTCTCGCCTATCCCCCGGAGCCCTGCCGCCGGGGCTCTATAAGAACGCTCCCCCTCACGTCACGGGAGCATTCTCATGTCCACCGATACCGAACGCCGAAGCGGGACTGACAAGGCGCTGGCGATGATCACCGGCGCCGCCCCATTGTCGATTGTCTCCGCCATTGCCGTCACCATCGTCGCCGCGCCGGGCGTCTATTCCGGCACCATTGATACTGTCGGCCCGTGGGTCGTCGAGAGCTATGGCGACTGGGCGACGAAGCCGATCCGCGTCGTCTGGGGCGTGATCAGCGGCCTGTTGACCTACTCGGTCTGCCAGGTCGGCACCTATGGCCTGCTGCGCCTGGCCGGTGTCTGGCTTTCCATGCGCTTCACGGCCTTCCACTGAGGGGCTGGCGCATGATCGATAACTCCCGGCACCCTTATGGCTCGGGCCGCTTCGCTTCCCCCGGAGAGGTGGCGCGGGCCGGACTGTTCCGCCAGACGCCGGACTCGGTGATGACCGGCTTCCTTCGCGGACGGCCGATCTACTATGACGGTATGGGCGGTATCCTGACCGTGGCAGGTGCGCGGTCGGGCAAGCTGACCGACCAGATCGGCTACAACGTGGTCCCCGGCATCTGCGATCAATCGCTGCTGATCCTGGACCCCAAGGGCGAGATCGCGGCCATTTCCCGCTGGCAGATTCCGGACAAGCGCTACTGCGTCTATTTCAATCCGGTTGGCATGAACGGCCAGCCCCGGCACCGGATGAACCCTGTCGGCTTCATCCGCCACGGCAGCCCGACGCTACAGGCCGATGTGAAGGTGTTCTGCCAGAACGTCATCACGAAGTCCGGGGGCAGCAACAGCCAGTATTTCGAGGAGCGCGGCCGGGAGTTTCTGGAAGCCATCTGCCTGACGCTGGTCAAGCTGAAGGGCGTGCTGACGCTCCCCGACCTCTACGAGGTCATCAACCTGATCCCCGGCAACAGCGAACGCTGGATCGCCTTTGCCTTCGAGATGCATGAGTCCGGGTACGGGATCGCAAAACGTATTGAGGAAGAGATCGCCACGTCCCGCGAGGACTCCTCCGGCGGTTTCCGGGGCATTCTGGGTGAGATGTTCAAGGGCTTCGCTGCCCTCAGCGATCCCGTCCTGATGGACGCGGTCTCGCCGCCCTATGACTTCGACATCGCGGATCTCTGCGCCAGCCACCGGCGCCACAATCTCTATCTCATGGTGCCCGAGGATTTCATCGAAAGCTGGTCGGCGGTCATCAAGGCCATCTTCGTTGCTGCCAAGCTCTACAAGTCCAGAGCGCCTGCCGCGCCGAGGCAGACCTGGATACTCGATGAGGTTGCCCAGCTCGGCCACTTCCCGCTGGTTATGGACCTCTACTCCATCGGCGCGGGCCGGGGCATCCGTCCCTGGGCATTCGTGCAATCCATGGAGCAGCTCAGGAAGCTCGGCCCCGGCGCGGAGACCATCATTCCCTCCTCGGCGGCATGCCAGAGCTATTTCGCGACCCGCGACCTGCCAACGGCGGAGATGCTCTCCCGGCGGCTCGGATCGCAGACCCTCAATCACATCGATCCGGCCAAACGCGCGGCGGCGCGTCACGCCCGCAACAAGGCGGTGCAGGACCTGATGAACGGCAAGGATGCGTTCGAGGCCGGACTGCATCTCGCCCATCACGGTCAGGGCATCGACATGCCGAGACAGGTCCGGCGCAACCTTCGGGAGCCGGACGAAATTCTGGGTACGCCGCGCGACCGCCAGTATCTCTGGGTCGATGGGGTGACACACCCGGTCTATGCCGAACGCGGACCCTATTACGAGCAGCGCTTCATGGCGAAGCGGGGCTTTTTTCCGAACCCTTTCCACCCGCCCCTCGACCGGGTGCGGGTTAGAACCTTTTTCGGACACCGCTGGCGCAAGGTCATCCGGGAGCCGGTCCCCGCAAGCTACGCGAACTATCCGCAATACGGGGACGGTTGCTGGGAACGGCTCGAATAGAGGGCCGGGCGATGTCCGGCTCCGGCACTGAGGAGACCAGCCCATGACCCGTTCGACCGGCACTCCGCCGTCCGCCGCACCGGCAAACGCTCCGTCATCCGCAAGAGCGGCCAACCAGAACCCGGCGCCGCGCACCGGCACGTCCTACGCCTGGCAGAATCGTCATGATCTGCCCGGCGCGCCGTCCCGGCTTGACCGGACGGATACGGCGTCTCCCGCCTTCAGGAATGAAGGCCGACAGGGTGACGACACCGGATCGGAGGGGCAGAGCCGACAGGAGCGGCGCGAGTCCTTCATGGTCCGGCGGAGCCAGCCGGTCCCGGTGCTGCGCCCGTCGCCGCAGCTTTCGCTCGGTGTCGACCGCGCCGTCTTCGATGCGCGCTGGCAGCAGGAAGCCGAGGCCGCGAATGACCGGGCCACCCGCCGCGCGGCCTTCGAGAAGATGCGCGCCACGCGCGATCCCCATCCCACCCGCAACTTCAACCGCACCGTCAGGAGGTAGAGATGACAGACCAGCATGACCGCAGCCCCGCACCGCAGGCCGGGCAGGACACCAGCCCGGAACCGCAGCGCCCGGCCGAGACCCTGCGGGACGGCTCCATCAAGGCCAGCATCTGGCGCAATGAAGGTGAGAAAGGTCCCTTCTACACCACCAGCCTGTCGCGCACCTACACCGATGCCGAGGGCAATTCGCGCGACACCAGCAGCTTCATCGGTACGGACCTGTTGAAGGTCGCCGAGCTGGCGCGCGGCGCATACGAGCGTACCCGCGAGATGCGCCGGGAGGATTTCAGCCAGAAGCGCGAGACCGGCAAGCAGAAGAACAGGACCAGCGACCGCAGCCGCTAGACGAGTTCAAAGAGAGCTTGTCAAAAGTGTATGTTCTTGTTATGTTCTTTTCTTTGACTAACACAGCAAGGGAGAGAACAACCCCGACGGCAGAAAGGATAGAGGCCATGAAAGACGGCAAGGACCGCACCAGCAATTCGACCAATTCACCTGAGGCGCTGGGTGCGGAACGGTCGTCCGGCCTCGAAGGCAAGAGGGCCGATGACTTCATCCCGCCTCTGCGGATCGAGATCGACTTCGACTATTATCTCGGGTTTCTTGAAGACAGCGATTTGACCGATCATCAGAAATGCGAACTGGTCCGCGAGCTGTTCGGTATCGTCAACGGGTTCGTGGCGCTGGGTTTCAATGTCCACCCGTTGCAACAGGCCCAACAATCCTGTGGAGAAACCAGCGCTTCCGGGGCGGATGCGAGGAGAAGCCGGTCGAACGTGGTAAGCTCGGTTCCCAGTCATTTGATCAATGAATTTGTTCGTCGGAGCGGGAAACAATCCCCCTGTGGCGAGAAGGGAGTCGCGGATGGGTAATCCAAGCAAGGCACTCTTGTACTGTCGAGTTTCGGGAAAGAAGCAGACCCGAGACGGATCGGGGCTCCACAGCCAGGAGTACCGTTGCAGGCAGTATGCAGACACCAAGGGCTATTCTGTCGAGGCCGTGTTCCCCGATGACGTTTCCGGTGGCGGCGACTTTATCAACCGGCCCGGTATGGTGGCGCTCCTCGCGTATCTGGATGCCCGGCCGGACGAACGATTTGTTGTCATCTTCGATGATCTCAAACGCTACAGCCGTGAGACAGAATTCTATCTCAAACTTCGCCGCACGATGACAGAGCGCGGGGCTGTTCTGGAATGCCTGAATTTTGAATTTCAGGACACGCCGGAAGGAAAATTTGTTGAAACCATATCTGTCGCGGCCGGAACATTGGAGCGAGAGCAAATGGCCCGGCAAAACCGTCAGAAAGCGCAGGCGCGCATTGAGCAAGGCTTCTCTATCCGCTCAGTCCCTCCGGTTGGCTTCAAATATGTCCCCTACAGCGGGGGCGGGAAGATCCTGGTCCACGACGAACCTCACGCGTCGATCATCCGCAATGCCCTTGAGGGCTTCGCAAGCGGACAGTTCCAGACGCAATCGGAAGTGGTCCGCTACCTGGAATCGGAGCCCGAGTTTCCCAAGGACCGTCCGGACGGCACGATCATTCAGCAGACCGTGAAGCGGATGCTTGAGCAGATTTTGTACGGCGGATACGTCGCGATGCCGAGCTGGGGCGTCTCGATGCGCGAGGCCAAACACGAAGGGATTGTGAGCAAGGAAACTTTCTGGCGCATACAGGAGCGCCTGAAACAGCGTCCGGTTAAGCCCGCTCGAAAAGACACGAGCGACGACTTTCCGCTCCGTGGCGCCGTGTCGTGCGCTGAATGCGGTTATTCGCTGACGGGGGGATGGAGCAAGGGAAAGTGCAAGCACTACGCCTACTACTCGTGCCACCATCATGGGTGCGATCAGAGGGGCAAGGGCATTCCGAAGGCGAAGCTGGAAACCTGCTTTGAGGAAGTGCTCCATTCGCTCCAGCCGACACGCCAGTACCTCAACCTCATCAAGGCCATGTTCGTTCGAGCCTGGGACGCGCAAGCAAAGCGTCTCGAAGCCGCGACCAAGCTCCATGCGGCAAAGGCCCGTGAGATCGAAGCCGAGATCGGCATGGTGCTCGACAAGATGCTCGAAGTCAGCAATCCACGCGCCTTGAGCGCGTTCGAGGGGCGCATTGCGGAACTGGAAAAGAAGAAGCTGATCGCCCTTGATAAGGCGTCCAGAAAGCCTGTACCGGCAAGGCCTTTCGAGGAAATGTTTGAACTCGCCCTTCGATTCCTCGCAAGCCCTTATGATTGCTGGAAAATCGGTGGCTCCGAGGCCCGCTCACTTGTGATCAGACTGGCGTTTTCAGAGCCTCTTTCGTATGTCCGCGATACAGGCTGTTTGAACACCAAAAAATCAAGCGTTTTCAGCTTGTTAGAGGGTGGTTGCGAGTCTGCATTGAAGATGGTGCCGGCGGAGGGACTTGAACCCCCAACCTACCGCTTACAAGGCGGTTGCTCTACCAGTTGAGCCACGCCGGCGACGGTGCAGGAGGTAGCGGAAAACGCCCCGCCTGTCACGCGTCGCGGCGGTAGAGGGCATAGCAGGCGATGGCCGCCGCATTGGAGACGTTCAGGCTCTCCACGGCGTCCGACATGGGGATGGAGACCAGCAGGTCGCAGTTCTCCGCCGTGAGCCGCCTCAGCCCCTTGCCTTCGGCGCCGAGCACCAGGGCGACGCGCTCGAACTCGGCCGCGGCCTCGATCGGCTTTTCCGCAGCGCCGTCCAGGCCGATGCGCCAGTAGCCCCACTCCTTGAGCATGGCCAGCGTCCGGGAAAGGTTGGTGGGGCGCAGATAGGGCACGCTCTCCAGCGCCCCCGAAGCGGCCCGGGCCAGGGCGCCGGTCACCGGCGCCGCGTTGCGTTCCGGCGCGATCACCGCCCGCGCGCCGAAGGCGGCGGCCGTGCGCATCACCGCGCCGACATTGTGCGGATCGCTGACCTGATCGAGCAGGATGACCAGCGAACGGCCTTCGGGCTTCAGCAGGCTCTCCACGGAGGGCGGATTGAGCGTCGAGGCGTAGGCCGCGATGCCGCCATGGGTGGCGTCGGCGTCGTAGCGGGCGAGCATGTGGTCCATGTCCGCGCGGGTCGCCTTCTCCAGCAGGGCGTGCCCGGCGATGCCCGCCTGCTCCGCCATCTGTTCGGTGGCGACCAGACGGCCGATGTCCCGCTTCGGATTGTTCAGTGCGGCCAGCACGGCATGACGGCCGAAGATCCAGTGTTGCCCTTCCTGGGCGCCGCCGCCCTTGCCGCCCGACCGGACCTCGACGGAAACCGGACGGCGGCTGCCGCCGGGCCGCTCGCGGCGGCCGGGCTCGCGCCCTTCGGGGCGGCGGAAATGAGTGCGTCCGTCGCGGCGGTCGCCGCGCTGCCCCTCCCGGGCGACGCGGTCCTCGCGCTCGCGGTCCTCGCGGGTGCGGAAGGGGCGTTCGTCGCCGCCCTCGCGCCGCGGTCCGCGATCGTCGCGCCGTGGTCCGCTGTCGGCCCGGTCGTCGCGTCTGGGCGGCCTGTCGCCGCCGCGTTCGCCCCTGTAGCCGCCACGGTCGCCGCGCGCCTCCCGGTCATCCCTCCGGTCCCGACCGCCGCGATTGTCCCGGTCGTCGCGCCGTGGCGGGCGGCTGTCGCCCTGTCCGCCACGAGGGGCGCCGCGGTCGCCACGATAGTCGCCGCCGCCTTCGCGCCGGGGCGGGCGATCACCGCGTCCCTGAGACTGGCTGCGGTCATCGCGCCTGGGCGGCCGCTCGCCGCCGCCCGGACCCTGACTGCGGTCGTCGCGCCGGGGCGGGCGATCACCGCGCGCCTGGGTCGGCCCGCGGTCGTCGCGCCTGGGCGGCCGGTCGCCGCCGCCCGGACCCTGACTGCGATCGTCGCGCCGGGGCGGGCGATCACCGCGCGCCTGAGTCTGACCGCGGTCGTCACGCCTGGGTGGCCGGTCCCCGCGGCCCTGGCTCTGGCCGCCGGCGGGACGGCGTTCGCCGCCGTCGCGTCCGCGCCCGCCACGTCCGTCATTGCGCGGGCCGTTGCGCCCGCCGCGATTGTCTCTGCGATCATCCATCGGCGGGCTTATATTGAGTGCGCCGGTCCGGAGCAACAGCGATCACAGGGGCCCCGGCCCGCTGTGCGGATTCGCCGGGGGCCGGCACAGCTCCGCCAATGCCCGGCAACGCGGTTGACAGGGCAGGTGATTTGACGATAGAGCACCTCGCGCTCGAAACCATCCGACATGAGCCGATACGGAGGGATGCCCGAGTGGTTAAAGGGGACGGGCTGTAAACCCGTTGGCTATGCCTACGTTGGTTCGAATCCAACTCCCTCCACCATCGCTCACGCCGAGGTCCACGGGCGCAGGACGACATGGCGGCAGGCCGGAATCCAGGCGGGTGTAGCTCAATGGTAGAGCCCCAGCCTTCCAAGCTGGTTACGTGGGTTCGATTCCCATCACCCGCTCCAGCCGCGCCGGGTCGTCGCGAAGGCTGAAATAAGAATCCGTGTTGCTCGGTCGATGGGCCGCGGCCGGAAACCAGGAAGAACGAGGCGCTAGGATATGGCCAAGGAGAAGTTTGAGCGTAACAAGCCGCACTGCAACGTTGGCACGATTGGCCATGTTGACCACGGCAAGACGACGCTGACGGCGGCGATCACGATGACGCTTGCGGAGTATGGCGGCGCGGTGAAGTCGTACGCGGACATCGACAACGCGCCGGAGGAGAAGGCGCGCGGCATCACGATCTCGACGGCGCATGTGGAGTACGAGACGGAGAACCGTCACTACGCGCATGTCGACTGCCCGGGTCACGCCGACTACGTGAAGAACATGATCACGGGCGCGGCGCAGATGGACGGCGCGATCCTGGTTGTTTCGGCGGCGGACGGTCCGATGCCGCAGACGCGCGAGCACATCCTGCTGGCGCGCCAGGTCGGCGTTCCGGCGCTGGTGGTGTTCATGAACAAGGTCGACCAGGTCGACGACGAGGAGCTGCTGGAGCTGGTGGAGCTTGAGATCCGCGAGCTGCTGTCTTCGTACGATTTCCCCGGCGACGACATTCCGATCATCCGCGGCTCGGCCCTTGCCGCGGTCGAGGGGACGAACGACGAGATCGGCAAGAAGGCGATCCTGGAGCTGATGAAGGCGGTGGACGACTACGTGCCGCAGCCGGAGCGCCCGAAGGACCAGCCGTTCCTGATGCCGATCGAGGACGTGTTCTCGATCTCGGGCCGCGGCACGGTGGTGACGGGGCGCGTGGAGCGCGGCGTCGTCAAGGTTGGCGAGGAGGTCGAGATCGTCGGCATCCGCGACACCAAGAAGACGACGTGCACGGGCGTGGAGATGTTCCGCAAGCTGCTGGATCAGGGCGAGGCGGGCGACAACATCGGCGCGCTGCTGCGCGGCGTGGCGCGCGACGACGTGGAGCGCGGTCAGGTTCTGGCGAAGCCGGGGTCGATCACGCCGCACACGAAGTTCAAGGCGGAGGCCTATATCCTGACGAAGGAGGAGGGCGGCCGTCACACGCCGTTCTTCGGCAACTACCGGCCGCAGTTCTATTTCCGGACGACGGACGTCACGGGCGTGATCGAACTGCCGGAAGGCACGGAGATGGTGATGCCGGGCGACAACGTCGCCATGACGGTGCAGCTGATCAACCCGATCGCGATGGACGAGGGCCTGCGCTTCGCCATCCGCGAGGGCGGACGCACCGTCGGCGCCGGCGTCGTCGCGTCCATCATAGAGTAGTATCGCGTACAGGCGGGCCAGCCGGCCCGCCGGGCATAGGAGTGTAGCTCAACTGGCAGAGCACCGGTCTCCAAAACCGGGGGTTGGGGGTTCGAGTCCCTCCACTCCTGCCATGCCCGACCCTGAAGCGGCTGGCGCGCAAGTGTTGGCGTAGAACAGCAGAAAGATCGCTATGGCCAAGTCGAAGTCCGGGACCCCGCGCGGTCGCGGCCAGAAAACGACCCCCGCGGCATCGTCCAAGCCGGCCGACAAGCCCGCCCCGAAGAAGAAGGTCGGGCCGGTCGAGTTCCTGCGCCAGGTCCGGGCCGAGGGCGCGCGCACGACCTGGCCGACACGCAAGGAGACGGGCGTCACCACCATGATGGTCTTCATCATGGTCGCCATCGCGGCGGTCTTCTTCCTGGTGGTCGACATCATCATCCAGACGGGTGTCGGCTTCATTCTGGAACTGGGGAGCTGACCATGACAGCGCGCTGGTACATCGTTCACGCTTATTCCGGTTTCGAGAAGAAGGTCGCCCAGGCGATCCGCGAGCAGGCCGTCCAGAAGAACATGACCGACCTGATCGAGGAGGTCATGGTGCCGATGGAGGAGGTCGTGGAAATGCGCCGCGGCCAGAAGGTCAGCGCCGAACGCAAGTTCTTTCCCGGCTACGTGCTGGTGAAGATGGAACTGACCGACGAGAGCTATCACCTGGTCAAGAACGTCGGCAAGGTGTCGGGCTTCCTGGGCTCGGGCAACAAGCCCCAGCCGATCCCGGAAAAGGAAGCCATGCGCATCCTGCAGCAGATGCAGGAGGGCATCGAGCGGCCCAAGCCCTCGATCACCTTCGACATCGGCGAGCAGGTCCGCGTCTCCGACGGGCCCTTCGCCTCGTTCAACGGCGTCGTCGAGGATGTCGACGAGGAGCGCGCCCGGGTCAAGGTGTCGGTCTCCATCTTCGGCCGCGCCACGCCGGTGGAGCTCGAATACACCCAGGTGGAGAAGCTGGACTGAGCGCCGCCGCCCGCCGATCGGGCGAAAGGCGATTCTTTTTCCTTGAATCGGATGGCCGGGGGCTATAAAAGCCGTCGGCTCAACCAAATGCCTCGAGGTGCATCAAACTGATCCGACTGCGACGCGGGTTCGGCGACACGGACCGGGTACGCAGCGAGGTCACGCGCGCATTTGGCGAGCGAACGGTGTGGAAGGCCCGCCATGGCCGCACCACGCCCCCTTGGTAGACGTCAGAAGGGTCTGAAATGGCAAAGAAGATCGCAGGCTACATCAAGCTGCAGGTGCCGGCGGGCGCCGCCAACCCGTCGCCGCCGATCGGTCCCGCGCTGGGTCAGCGCGGCCTGAACATCATGGAGTTCTGCAAGGCGTTCAACGCCGAGACGCAGAACATGGAGAAGGGGATGCCGATCCCGGTGATCATCACCGCCTATTCGGATCGCTCCTTCACCTTCGTGTCCAAGACGCCGCCGGCGTCCTACTTCCTCAAGAAGGCCGCCGGCCTGCAGAAGGGCGCCGCGACGCCCGGCAAGGGCTTCGTCGGCCAGGTGACCAGGGCGCAGGTCCGCGAGATCGCCGAGCAGAAGATGCCCGATCTCAACGCCGCGGATCTGGACCAGGCGATGAAGGTGATCGCGGGCTCCGCCCGCTCGATGGGCCTGCAGGTGGTGGAGTAGAACGATGGCGCGCAAGGGAAAACGTTACACTGCCGCCCAGGAGGGCATCGACCGCGACGCGCAGGTGTCGCTGGAAGAAGCGATCAAGGCGGTGAAGGCCAGGGCGGTCGCCAAGTTCGACGAGACCGTGGAGATGGCCGTCAACCTGGGCGTCGATCCGCGGCACGCCGATCAGATGGTGCGCGGCGTGGTGCAGCTGCCCAACGGCACGGGCAAGACCGTCCGCGTGGCGGTCTTCGCCAAGGGCGACAAGGCCGATGAGGCCACCGCCGCCGGGGCCGACATCGTGGGCGCCGAGGACCTGGCCGAACGGGTGCAGGCCGGCGACATGCCCTTCGACACCGTGATCGCGACGCCCGACATGATGCCGGTGGTCGGCCGGCTCGGCAAGGTGCTGGGCCCGCGCGGCCTGATGCCGAACCCGAAGCTCGGCACGGTCACGCCGAACGTCAAGGAAGCGATCGCGGCGGCCAAGGGCGGCCAGGTGTCGTTCCGCGTCGAGAAGGCGGGCATCGTCCATGCCGGCATCGGCAAGGCCAGCTTCACCGAGGAACAGCTTCTCGGCAATGCGCGCTCCCTGGTGGAGGCGCTGCTGAAGGCGAAGCCGGCGGGCGCCAAGGGCCAGTATCTGAAGCGCGCGGCGGTCAGCTCGACCATGGGGCCGGGCGTGAAGATCGACATCTCGACGCTCAATCCGCAGCCCGCGGCCTGAGCGTCGACCACGGAATTCCGCCGCCGGGTCCAACCGGTGGCGGCGCGGTCCCGACGGCCCCTGCGGCCCGAGGGATCACCTGTCCGAGACTGCAGGCGCCGCGACGGCTCCGCGCCCGAACGGCTTAATCCGAAGCCGGGCCTGCAATAGACGGGAGTTGCGAACCGGAATGAACGCGGTCCGCCGCGCGCGTTTCCGGGTCAAGACCCTGGGGCAGGACATGAAGAGGGACGGGGAGCCTCGGCTCCGCAAACCAGCCGTCCCAGGGCTGGAACCCCGAAGCCGGATCGCCGGCCGAAGGGTTCCGTGAGAAGGAGCGAAAGAGTGAACCGGGAAGAAAAGGCGGCGCTGATCGGCGAGATGAAGGACGTGTTCGAGAACACGGCCCTCGTCGTCATCACCCACTACAAGGGCCTCTCGGTTGCGGAGATGACCGATCTCCGGAGCCGGGTCCGCGAAGCGGGCGCCAGCTTCAAAGTCACGAAGAACAGGCTCGTGAAGATCGCTCTCGAAGGCACGTCCTACAGTGCGCTCACCGACAGCTTCACCGGACCGACCGCGATCGCCTATTCGAACGATCCGGTCGCGGCGGCGAAGGTGGCGGTGGAGTACGCCAAGAAGAACGAGAAACTCGTGATTCTCGGCGGCGCGATGGGCGAGCATGTGCTCGAGGCCGACGGCGTCAAGGCTCTGGCCGAACTGCCGTCGCTCGACGATCTGCGCGCGAAGATCATCGGCCTGCTGAACGCCCCGGCGACCAAGGTCGCCCAGGTGGTGCAGGCCCCGGCTTCGCAGCTCGCGCGGGTGCTCAACGCATACGCCACCAAGGAAGACGCCTGACGGACAAGGTCTTCTCATACGGGCCCCGTCGACAACCTCACTGACCAAGGAAACCGAACAAATGGCTGATCTGGAAAAAATTGCCGAAGACCTCTCGAACCTGACCGTCCTCGAGGCGGCCGAACTCGCCAAGCTTCTCGAGGAGAAGTGGGGCGTCTCCGCCGCTGCCGCCGTCGCGGCGCCGGCTGCCGCAGCCGGGGGCGGCGGTGAAGCCGCCGCGGCCGAGGAGCAGACCGAGTTCGACGTCGTTCTGGCCGAAGTCGGCGACAAGAAGATCAACGTGATCAAGGAAGTCCGCAGCATCACCGGCCTGGGCCTGAAGGAGGCCAAGGAACTGGTCGAGGCTGCCCCGAAGGCCATCAAGGAAGGCGCTTCGAAGGACGAGGCCGAGAAGATCAAGGAGCAGCTCGAGGGCGTTGGCGCCAAGGTCGAGTTGAAGTGATCTGCGTGATTTCGCCGGCTGCCGGGTTTCCGGCGGCCGGCGGGATCGCCATCTGTCAGGCGGCGGCCACGTCGAGGGCGCCGCGGCGACCGGCCGGAGTGCGTCTCCGGGCGGTTGAAGGCGTTTAGGGCCCCCACGGCCCCGAACGGGGGATAGCGCGGCGCCCCGTCCCGGTCCGGCCCTGCCGGCCACCGGGTGCGAAAGCCGGCGGACAATGCGGGCCCGTCCACGAGGGCCCCGGTCGGACGAGGAACAGGAATGCCGCTTTCTTTTACCGCTCGCAAGCGCGTTCGCCACAACTTCGGCCGCATCGCCGAAGTGGTCCCCATGCCGAACCTGATCGAGGTTCAGCGGGCCTCCTATGAAACCTTCCTCATGGCCGATACACCGGCCGAGGAACGGGGCGACAACGGGCTGGAGGGCGTTTTCCGCTCTGTCTTTCCGATTTCCGATTTCTCGGAGACCTCGAGCCTGGAGTTCGTGCGCTACGAGTTCGAGGAGCCGAAATACGACGTCGACGAATGCATCCAGCGCGGGCTGACCTATGCCGCGCCGCTGAAGGTGACGCTGCGGCTGATCGTCTTCGAGGTCGACGAGGACACCGGCGCCAAGTCGGTCCTCGATATCAAGGAGCAGGACGTCTACATGGGCGACATGCCCCTGATGACGGACAAGGGCACCTTCATCATCAACGGCACCGAGCGCGTCATCGTCTCCCAGATGCACCGCTCGCCCGGCGTGTTCTTCGACCATGACCGCGGCAAGACCCACTCCTCCGGCAAGCTGCTGCACGCCGCGCGCGTCATTCCCTATCGCGGCTCCTGGCTGGACTTCGAGTTCGACCACAAGGACATCGTCCATGTCCGCATCGACCGCCGGCGCAAGCTGCCGGCGACGACGCTGCTCTATGCGCTGGGCATGTCGTCGGACGAGATCCTGGAGCATTTCTACGACACCGTGACCGTCGCCCACGACAAGAAGGGCTGGCGCGCGCCGTTCGACCCTGACCGCTATCGCGGTCAGCGCCTGCTGGCGGACATCACCGACGCCGACTCGGGCGAAGTGGTGGCGAAGGCCGGCGACAAGCTGGCGCCGCGCGCGGGCAAGAAGCTGGTCGAGGGCGGCATGAGCCACATGCTGATTCCGGCCGAGGACCTGATCGGCCGCTTCGTCGCCCATGACCTGATCGACGAGAAGACCGGCGAGGTCTTCGCCGAGGGCGGCGACGCCATCGACGAGAAGCTGCTGGAGACCCTGGTCGACGCCGGCATGACCGAACTGCCGCTGCTGGACATCGACAACATCACCGTCGGCGCCCACATCCGCAACACCTTGGCGGTGGACAAGAACACCAGCCGCGACACCGCGCTGGTCGACATCTACCGCGTCATGCGCCCTGGCGAGCCGCCGACCGAGGAGACCGCCGAAGCCCTGTTCCAGGGCCTGTTCTTCGATTCCGAGCGCTACGATCTCTCGGCCGTCGGCCGCGTGAAGCTGAACGCGCGCCTGGAGCTGGAGGCCGAGGACACCGTGCGCGTGCTGCGCAAGGAGGACATCTTGGCGGTCGTCACCTACCTGGTCGGCCTGAAGGACGGCAAGGGCGAGATCGACGACATCGACCATCTCGGCAACCGCCGAGTCCGCTCGGTCGGCGAGCTGATGGAGAACCAGTACCGCATCGGCCTGCTGCGCATGGAGCGCGCGATCCGCGAGCGCATGAGCTCGGTCGAGATCGACACCGTGATGCCGCAGGACCTGATCAACGCCAAGCCGGCGGCGGCGGCGGTGCGGGAGTTCTTCGGCTCCTCGCAGCTCAGCCAGTTCATGGACCAGACCAACCCGCTCTCCGAGGTCACCCACAAGCGCCGCCTCTCGGCCCTCGGCCCGGGCGGCCTGACCCGCGAGCGCGCCGGCTTCGAGGTGCGCGACGTGCACCCGACGCACTATGGCCGCATCTGCCCGGTGGAGACGCCGGAAGGCCCGAACATCGGCCTGATCAACAGCCTGGCCAGCTTTGCGCGGATCAACCAGTACGGCTTCATCGAGAGCCCGTACCGCCGGGTGAAGGACGGCAAGGTCACCGAGGAGGCCGCCTATCTCTCCGCCATGGAGGAAGGCCGCTACACCATCGCCCAGGCAAACGCGCCCTTCGATCCGGAGACCTTCGCCTTCACCGAGGATCTGGTTTCCAGCCGCCATGGCGGCGAGTTCATCCTCGCCCGGCCGCAGGACATCGACTACATCGACGTCTCGCCGAAGCAGCTCGTGTCCGTCGCCGCGGCGTTGGTGCCGTTCCTGGAGAACGACGACGCCAACCGCGCCCTGATGGGCGCCAACATGCAGCGCCAGGCGGTGCCCCTGCTGCAGCCCGAGGCGCCCTATGTCGGCACCGGCATGGAATCCGTGGTGGCCCGCGATTCGGGCGTCACCGTGGTGGCGCGCCGCGACGGCGTGGTCGAGCAGATCGACGCGGAGCGCATCGTGGTCCGCGCCACCGACGTGGCCGACCTGTCGCGTTCGGGCGTCGACATCTACAAGCTGCTGAAGTTCCAGCGCTCCAACCAGTCGACCTGCATCACCCAGCGGCCGCTGGTGAAGGTCGGCGACATGGTGAAGGTCGGCGACATCATGGCCGACGGCCCCTCCACCGACATGGGCGAACTGGCGCTCGGGCGGAACGTGCTCGTCGCCTTCATGCCGTGGATGGGCTACAACTTCGAGGACTCCATCCTCATCTCCGAGCGGATCGTGAAGGACGACGTCTTCACCTCGATCCACATCGAGGAGTTCGAGGTCATGGCCCGCGACACCAAGCTGGGCCCGGAGGAGATCACCCGCGACATTCCCAACGTCTCCGAGGAGTCGCTGAAGAATCTCGACGAGGCCGGCATCGTCTACATCGGCGCCGAGGTCGAGGCGAGCGACATCTTGGTCGGCAAGATCACGCCGAAGGGCGAGAGCCCAATGACGCCGGAGGAGAAGCTGCTCCGCGCCATCTTCGGCGAGAAGGCGGCGGACGTGCGCGACACCTCGCTGAAGATGCCTCCGGGCACCTCCGGCACGGTGGTCGAGGTGCGCGTCTTCAACCGCCACGGCGTCGAGAAGGACGAGCGCGCCCTGCAGATCGAGCGCGACGAGATCGAGCGCCTGCGCAAGGACATGGAAGATGAACGCGCCATCTACGAGCGCAACATCTACGCCAGCCTGCGCAACCTGCTGCTCGGCAAGGAGGCGGAGAGCGGTCCCCGCGGCTTCCGCACCGGCGTCGCGATCACCGAGGACGTGCTGGGCGGCCTGAGCCACGGCCAGTGGTGGCAGATCGTGCTGGCCGACGACAAGGCGATGGCCGACATCGAGGCGCTCAGGCGCCAGTTCGACGAGGCCATCGGCGCCCTGCAGGCCCGCTTCAACAACAAGGTCGAGAAGCTGCAGCGCGGCGACGAGATGCCTCCGGGCGTGATGAAGATGGTCAAGGTCTTCGTGGCCATCAAGCGCAAGCTCCAGCCCGGCGACAAGATGGCCGGGCGCCACGGCAACAAGGGCGTCATCAGCCGCATCGTGCCGGAAGAGGACATGCCCTTCCTGGAGGACGGCACCCCGGTCGACGTGGTGCTCAACCCCCTCGGCGTGCCGAGCCGCATGAACGTCGGCCAGATCCTCGAGACCCATCTGGGCTGGGCCGCGCGCGGCCTGGGCCTGAAGATCGGCGAGGCGCTGGAAGGCGTGAAGGCCAACGGCAAGGGCACCAAGCCGCTGCTGACCGAATTCGCCAAGGTCTACAACGACGAGGAGATGTCGGACATCCAGGCGCTCGGCGACGAAGAGCGCATGGAGCTGGCGACCAATCTCAGCCGCGGCGTGCCCATGGCGACGCCGGTGTTCGACGGCGCCCGTGAGCCCGACATCGTGGAGATGCTGGAGCGCGCGGGTCTGGACCGCACCGGCCAGGTCATGCTGCACGACGGCCGCACCGGCGAGCAGTTCGACCGTCCGGTGACCGTCGGCTACATCTACATGCTGAAGCTGCACCATCTGGTGGACGACAAGATCCACGCCCGCTCGATCGGCCCCTACAGCCTGGTCACCCAGCAGCCGCTGGGCGGCAAGGCGCAGTTCGGCGGCCAGCGCTTCGGCGAGATGGAGGTCTGGGCGCTGGAAGCCTATGGCGCGGCCTACACGCTGCAGGAGATGCTGACGGTGAAGTCCGACGACGTGGCCGGCCGCAACAAGGTCTACGAGGCGATCGTCCGCGGCGACGACACGTTCGAGGCCGGCATCCCCGAGAGCTTCAACGTGCTCGTCAAGGAAATGCGCTCGCTGGGTCTGAACGTCGAACTCAGGGATTCCGACGGCTGATGGCGGGTTCCGCCCCGAACCCCCTCGGCCCTACCTTCGGAGGTAAGTAACCATGCAAGACGCCCTGCAACTGTTCGGTCAGCAGCAGACGGCCCAGAGCTTCGATCACATCAAGATCGGCCTGGCCAGTCCCGACCAGATCCGCTCCTGGTCCTTCGGCGAAGTGAAGAAGCCGGAGACCATCAACTACCGCACCTTCAAGCCGGAGCGGGACGGCCTGTTCTGCGCCCGCATCTTCGGTCCGATCAAGGACTACGAGTGCCTGTGCGGCAAGTACAAGCGCATGAAGTACCGCGGCATCATCTGCGAGAAGTGCGGCGTCGAGGTCACGACCCAGAAGGTCCGGCGCGAGCGCATGGGCCATATCGAACTGGCCGCGCCCGTCGCCCACATCTGGTTCCTGAAGTCGCTGCCCAGCCGCATCGGCCTGGTCCTCGACATGATGCTGAAGGATCTGGAACGGGTGCTGTATTTCGAGCAGCACATCGTCATCGAGCCGGGTCTGACGCCGCTGAAGCGCTTCCAGCTCCTCACCGAGGAGGAGTTCTACGACTACCAGGACGAGTACGGCGAGGACGCCTTCACCGCCGGCATCGGCGCCGAGGCGGTGCGTGACATCCTCATGGGCCTGGACCTGCAGGAAATCCGCCAGGATCTGCGCCGCGAGCTGGCCGAGACCAAGTCGGAGCTGAAGCCCAAGAAGATCGTCAAGCGCCTGAAGCTGATCGAGGCCTTCATCGAATCCGGCAACCGCCCGGAGTGGATGATCCTGGAGGTCATTCCCGTGCTGCCGCCGGAACTGCGCCCGCTGGTGCCGCTGGATGGCGGCCGCTTTGCGACCTCCGACCTCAACGATCTCTACCGCCGGGTGATCAACCGCAACAACCGCCTGAAGCGGCTGATCGAGCTGCGCGCGCCGGACATCATCGTGCGCAACGAGAAGCGCATGCTGCAGGAGGCGGTCGACGCCCTGTTCGACAACGGCCGCCGCGGCCGCGTCATCACCGGCGCCAACAAGCGCCCGCTGAAGTCGCTTGCCGACATGCTGAAGGGCAAGCAGGGCCGCTTCCGCCAGAACCTGCTGGGCAAGCGCGTCGACTATTCGGGCCGTTCGGTCATCGTGGTCGGTCCGGAGCTGAAGCTGCACCAGTGCGGCCTGCCCAAGAAGATGGCGCTGGAGCTGTTCAAGCCGTTCATCTACGCCAAGCTGGAACTGCAGGGCCTCGCGCCCACCGTGAAGTCGGCCAAGAAGCTGGTCGAGAAGGAGCGCCCGGAGGTCTGGGACATCCTGGAGGAGGTCATCCGCGAGCATCCGGTGATGCTGAACCGGGCGCCGACGCTCCACCGCCTCGGCATTCAGGCCTTCGAGCCGGTGCTGATCGAGGGCAAGGCGATCCAGCTCCATCCGCTGGTCTGCACCGCGTTCAACGCGGACTTCGACGGCGACCAGATGGCGGTGCACGTGCCGCTGTCCCTGGAAGCCCAGCTCGAGGCCCGGGTGCTGATGATGTCGACCAACAACATCCTCTCGCCCGCCAACGGCAAGCCGATCATCGTCCCCAGCCAGGACATCGTCCTCGGCCTCTACTACCTGTCGATGCAGACCGACGGCGCGAAGGGCGAGGGCATGATCTTCGCCACCGACGACGAGATCGAATATGCGCTCGATCACGGCGTCGTCGCCATGCACGCGAAGATCAAGGCGCGCTGGAAGACGGTCGACGCCGAGGGCAACGAGGTCACCGAGCTGGTCGAGGCCACGCCGGGCCGCATGCTGATCGCGCGCGAACTGCCGAAGAACGCCAATGTCCCCTTCTCCCTGGTCAATCAGCTGCTGACCAAGAAGGAGATCGGCAACATGATCGACATCGTCTACCGGCACGCCGGTCAGAAGGAGACGGTCATGTTCTGCGACCGGATCATGGGCCTGGGCTTCGCCCACGCCTGCTGGGCCGGCATCTCCTTCGGCAAGGACGACATGATCATCCCCGAGGCCAAGGAGAAGCTGGTCGGCGAGACCAACGAGCTGATCAAGCAGTACGAGCAGCAGTATCTCGACGGCCTGATCACCACGGGCGAGAAGTACAACAAGGTCGTCGACGCCTGGATGCAGTGCTCCGACAAGGTCGCCGACGAGATGATGAAGGGCATGGAATCGACCCGCCTGGCCAACAACGGCCAGCCGAACTCGATCTACATGATGGCCCATTCCGGCGCCCGCGGCTCGCAGGCCCAGATGAAGCAGCTCGCCGGCATGCGCGGCCTGATGGCCAAGCCTTCGGGCGAGATCATCGAGACCCCGATCATCTCCAACTTCAAGGAAGGCCTGACCGTGTCGGAGTACTTCATCTCCACGCACGGCGCCCGCAAGGGCCTGGCCGACACCGCCCTGAAGACGGCGAATTCGGGCTATCTCACGCGGCGTCTGGTGGACGTGGCGCAGGACGCGGTGATCACCGAGGTCGACTGCGGCACCACCCAGGGGCTGCTGGTGCGCGAAGTGGTCGACGGCGCCGACGTCATCGCGCCGCTGGGCGAACGTATCCTGGGCCGTACCTCGGCCGAGGACATCACCGACCCGGTGAGCGGCGACGTGCTCTACAAGGCCGGCACCCTGCTCGAGGAGCCGGAGGTCGAGGTCATCAGCGACGCCGCCGTGGAGGCGGTGCGCATCCGCTCCGTGCTGACCTGCGAGAACCGCCAGGGCGTCTGCGCGGCCTGCTACGGCCGCGATCTGGCCCGGGGCACGCCGGTGAACCAGGGCGAGGCGGTCGGCGTCATCGCGGCGCAGTCCATCGGCGAGCCGGGCACTCAGCTCACCATGCGCACGTTCCACATCGGCGGCGCGGCGCAGGCGGGCGAGAACTCCAGCGTCGAGGCGGCCTATGACGGCTCGCTGAAGATCGAGGACCGCAACGTGGTCGAGGATTCGCAGGGCCGGCTGGTGGTGATGAACCGCACCACCGAACTGGTGCTGCTGGATCAGAACGGCCGCGAGCGGGCCCGTCACCGCGTGCCCTATGGCACCCGTCTGTCGAAGGACCACGGCAAGCCCGTGGCGCGCGGCGAGAAGATCGCCGAATGGGATCCCTACACGATCCCCGTCATCACCGAGAAGTCGGGCGACGTCACCTATCGCGATCTGGTCGACGGCGTCAGCCTGCGCGACGTGGTCGACGAGAACACGGGCATCGCCTCCAAGGTCGTCATGGACTGGAAGAGCCAGGCGGGCGGCAACGATCTCCGGCCCCGCATCACGCTCCGCGACGAGAAGGGCGAGGTGATCAACCTGGAGAACGATCAGGAAGCCCGCTACTTCCTGCCGGTGGACGCGATCCTGTCGGTCCAGGATGGCCAGAACGTCCACGCCGGCGACGTGCTGGCGCGCATACCGCGCGAGGGCTCGAAGACACGCGACATCACCGGCGGCCTGCCGCGGGTGGCGGAGCTGTTCGAGGCCCGGCGGCCGAAGGACCACGCCATCCTGGCGGAGGTCGACGGCCGGGTGGAGTTCGGCAAGGACTACAAGGCCAAGCGCAAGCTGACGATCATCCCCGATGACGACAGCGAGGAGCCGGTCGACTATCTGATCGCCAAGGGCCGCCACATCCTGGTCCACGAAGGCGACCAGGTCCGCCGCGGCGACTATATCGTCGACGGCAATCCGGCGCCCCACGACATCCTGAAGATCCTGGGCGTCGAGGCGCTGGCCGAGTTCCTGGTCAACGAGATCCAGGAGGTTTACCGGCTGCAGGGCGTGAAGATCAACGACAAGCACATCGAGGTCATCACCCGCCAGATGCTGCAGAAGATCGAGATCACGCGCACCGGCGACACCACGATGCTCATCGGCGAGCAGATCGACCGCCACGAGTACGAGGCCGAGAACGCCAAGGTCGCGAAGGAGGGCGGCGAGATCGCCAGGGGCGAGCCGGTGCTGCTGGGCATCACCAAGGCCAGCCTGCAGACCCGGTCGTTCATCTCCGCGGCGTCCTTCCAGGAGACCACGCGCGTGCTTACGGAGGCGTCGGTCAACGGCAAGGTCGACGACCTTGCCGGCCTGAAGGAGAACGTCATCGTCGGCCGTCTGATCCCCGCCGGGACGGGCGCGATGATGAACGAGATCCGCCGGGTGGCCGCCGAGCGCGACCGCAAGCTGGCGGAGGAGAGCGCCAGGCCGGAGGCCGAGGAGCCGACCGCGATCCCCGCCGCCGGGGAGTAGTCCGGCGGCGCGCGGTCGACCGCGAATGATGGAGGGGGCGGGCGTCTCGGCGTCCGCCCCGTTCCGTTCTTGAAAGATTGTTGCGTGGACGCAGCGGAATCCGTTCGATTCCGTCCCTCAAGTCGTTCCGCTAACTCCCTTTCCAGGCAGTGGTTTTTTCCGCGCTTTTGCTGTTGACGCTATGGGGGCGCCTTCATATAGTCCGCGCCCATTGCGGTGCTGGTAGTTGGCTTCGTCCAAGACGCAGTTCCGTTCGTCCAAGCTCTGACAGTGGCCAGTGGACAGGCCGTCGGGACAGGGAACATCGGCGGGCCGGCTCACGGCTCGCTTCGTCTTTGTCCGGTGCTTGGAAGAACGCTACCCACGTTTCGCAACAATCACGTACCGGGGTGTGCCCCGGCAGATTTCGTTTGGAGAAGGCTCGGACACCATGCCGACGATTAACCAGTTGATCCGCAAGCCGCGCAAGGCGCCGATCGAGCGCAACAAGGTGCCGGCGATGGAGGCGTGCCCCCAGAAGCGCGGCGTCTGCACGCGCGTCTACACCACGACGCCGAAGAAGCCGAACTCGGCGCTGCGCAAGGTCGCGCGCGTTCGGCTGACGAACGGCTTCGAAGTCACGAGCTATATCCCGGGCGAGGGGCACAACCTCCAGGAGCACTCGGTGGTGCTGATCCGCGGCGGCCGCGTCAAGGACCTGCCCGGCGTGCGCTACCACATCCTGCGCGGCGTGCTCGACACCCAGGGCGTCAAGGACCGTCGCCAGCGCCGTTCGAAATACGGCGTCAAACGGCCGAAGTGATCGGAGAGAATTAGATCATGTCACGTCGTCACGCAGCCGAGAAGCGCGAGATCCTGCCCGACCCCATTCACGGGGACGTGGTGGTGTCGAAGTTCATGAACAATCTGATGTACCACGGCAAGAAGTCCGCCGCGGAGCGCATCGTCTACAACGCGTTCGAACAGGTCGAGCGCAAGATCGGCCGCAACCCGGTCGACATCTTCCACGAGGCGCTGAGCAATGCGCGTCCCCATCTGGAGGTCCGCTCCCGCCGCGTCGGCGGCGCCACCTACCAGGTGCCGGTCGACGTCCGCCCCGAGCGCGCCCAGGCGCTGGCCATCCGCTGGCTGATCGACGCGGCGCGCAAGCGTTCCGAGAACACCATGATGGAACGTCTGGCCGGCGAACTGATGGACGCCGCCTCCAGCCGCGGCGGCGCCGTCAAGAAGCGCGAAGACACCCATCGTATGGCGGAGGCCAACAAGGCCTTCTCGCATTACCGCTGGTAAGGCCGGAGCAGGAGTTCAGGACATGTCCCGCCAGACGCCTCTCAACCGCTATCGCAATATCGGCATCATGGCCCACATCGATGCCGGCAAGACGACCACGACCGAGCGGATCCTCTATTACACCGGCCGCTCCCACAAGATCGGCGAGGTCCATGACGGCGCCGCCACGATGGACTGGATGGAGCAGGAGCAGGAGCGGGGCATCACCATCACCTCGGCCGCGACGACCTGTTTCTGGCGCGACCACCGCATCAACATCATCGACACGCCCGGCCATGTGGACTTCACCATCGAGGTGGAGCGTTCCCTGCGCGTGCTCGACGGCGCCGTCGCCGTCTACGACGCGGTCGCCGGCGTGGAGCCGCAGACCGAGACCGTCTGGCGTCAGGCCGACAAGTACCGCGTGCCGCGCATGTGCTTCGTCAACAAGATGGACCGCATGGGCGCCGACTTCTTCCGCTGCGTGGAGATGATGGTCGACCGCCTGGGCTGCCTGCCGATCCCGCTGCAGCTGCCGATCGGCATGGAATCCGACTTCGTCGGCGTGGTCGACCTGGTCGAGATGCGCGCGATCGTCTGGAAGGAAGAGACGCTGGGCGCCGAGTTCGAGTACCGCGAGATTCCGGCGGATCTGGCCGACCAGGCCGCGGAGTACCGCCTGAAGCTGGTCGAGGCGGCCGTGGAGCTCGACGAGGCGGTCATGGAGGCCTATCTCGATGGCGAGGAGCCGGACGCCGACACGCTGCGCCGGCTGATCCGCAAGGCCACCCTGACCAACGCCTTCGTGCCCGTGCTGCTGGGCACCGCGTTCAAGAACAAGGGCGTGCAGCCCCTGCTGGACGCCGTGGTCGACTACATGCCGGCCCCCACCGACGTCGAGGCCATCCAGGGCCACAAGGTCGATGAGCCGGAGACCGAGATGGTCCGCCGTTCGTCCGACGACGAGCCCTTCTCGGCGCTGGCCTTCAAGATCATGTCGGACCCCTTCGTCGGTTCGCTGACCTTCTGCCGCATCTATTCCGGCCAGGTCGAGAGCGGCCAGTCGATCATGAACTCCGTCAAGGGCAAGCGCGAGCGCATCGGCCGCATGCTGATGATGCACGCCAACGACCGCGAGGACGTCAAGGTCGCCATGGCCGGCGACATAATCGCCATCGCCGGACTGAAGGACACCACCACGGGCGACACGCTCTGCGATCCGCTCAAGCCGGTGGTCCTGGAAGCCATGGAATTCCCCGATCCGGTCATCGAGATCGCGGTGGAGCCGAAGACCAAGGCCGACCACGAGAAGATGTCGATCGCGCTCGGCCGGCTGGCGCAGGAGGATCCGTCCTTCCGCGTGACTACCGACCAGGAGACCGGCCAGACGGTCATCAAGGGCATGGGCGAGCTTCACCTCGACATCATCGTCGACCGCATGAAGCGCGAGTTCAAGGTCGAGGCCAATGTCGGCGCCCCGCAGGTGGCCTACCGCGAGACGCTGACCCGAGACACCGAGATCGACTACACCCACAAGAAGCAGACCGGCGGTTCCGGCCAGTTCGCGCGGGTGAAGCTGATCCTGGGTCCCGGCGAGCCGGGCTCCGGCTTCACCTTCGAAAGCAAGATCGTCGGCGGTTCGGTGCCGCGGGAGTACATCCCGGGCGTCGAGAAGGGCCTGCGCTCGGTCATCGACGCCGGCGTGCTGGCCGGTTTCCCGCTGATCGACGTGCGTGCGGAGCTGATCGACGGCGCCAGCCACGACGTCGACTCCTCGGTCCTGGCCTTCGAGATCGCCGCCCGGGCGGCGTTCCGCGAGGCGGCGCCGAAGGCGGGCGCCAAGCTGCTGGAGCCGATGATGAAGGTCGAGGCCGTGACGCCGGAGGAATTCGTGGGCGACGTCATGGGCGATCTGAACAGCCGCCGCGGCCAGGTGCAGGGCTCCGAGCCGCGCGGCAACGCGACGGTCATCAGCGCCATGGTGCCGCTGGCCAACATGTTCGGCTACGTGAACACGCTGCGCTCCATGACCCAGGGACGGGCGCAGTTCACCATGCAGTTCGATCACTATGAGCAGGTGCCCCAGAGCATTTCCGACGAAGTCATCGCCAAGCTGGCGTGACCGCGCGGATCGGGCATCACTGAAGAGACACGACAAAGCCGAGAGCCGGAGAAGAGAAGATGGCCAAGGAGAAGTTTGAGCGTAACAAGCCGCACTGCAACGTTGGCACGATTGGCCATGTTGACCACGGCAAGACGACGCTGACGGCGGCGATCACGATGACGCTTGCGGAGTATGGCGGGGCGGTTAAGTCGTACGCGGACATCGACAACGCGCCGGAGGAGAAGGCGCGCGGCATCACGATCTCGACGGCGCATGTGGAGTACGAGACGGAGAACCGTCACTACGCGCATGTCGACTGCCCGGGTCACGCCGACTACGTGAAGAACATGATCACGGGCGCGGCGCAGATGGACGGCGCGATCCTGGTGGTTTCGGCGGCTGACGGTCCGATGCCGCAGACGCGCGAGCACATCCTGCTGGCGCGCCAGGTCGGCGTTCCGGCGCTGGTGGTGTTCATGAACAAGGTCGACCAGGTCGACGACGAGGAGCTGCTGGAGCTGGTGGAGCTTGAGATCCGCGAGCTGCTGTCTTCGTACGATTTCCCCGGCGACGACATTCCGATCATCCGCGGCTCGGCCCTTGCCGCGGTCGAGGGGACGAACGACGAGATCGGCAAGAAGGCGATCCTGGAGCTGATGAAGGCGGTGGACGACTACGTGCCGCAGCCGGAGCGCCCGAAGGACCAGCCGTTCCTGATGCCGATCGAGGATGTGTTCTCGATCTCGGGCCGCGGCACGGTGGTGACGGGGCGCGTTGAGCGCGGCGTCGTCAAGGTGGGCGAGGAGGTCGAGATCGTCGGCATCCGCGACACCAAGAAGACGACGTGCACGGGCGTGGAGATGTTCCGCAAGCTGCTGGATCAGGGCGAGGCGGGCGACAACATCGGCGCGCTGCTGCGCGGCGTGGCCCGCGACGACGTGGAGCGCGGTCAGGTTCTGGCGAAGCCGGGCTCGATCACGCCGCACACGAAGTTCAAGGCGGAGGCCTATATCCTGACGAAGGAGGAGGGCGGCCGCCACACGCCGTTCTTCGGCAACTACCGGCCGCAGTTCTATTTCCGGACGACGGACGTCACGGGCGTGATCGAGCTGCCGGAGGGGACGGAGATGGTGATGCCGGGCGACAACGTCGCCATGACGGTGCAGCTGATCAACCCGATCGCGATGGACGAGGGCCTGCGCTTCGCCATCCGCGAGGGCGGCCGTACCGTCGGCGCCGGCGTCGTCGCGTCCATCATAGAGTAGGCACACGAATACCTGGCCGCCGCCGGGCCTTTTCGACGGCGGCCGGTTTTACTTAAGGGAAGCGCGACATGGACAGTCAGAATATCCGGATCAGGCTGAAGGCCTTCGATCATCGGGTACTTGACCAGTCGACGAGCGAGATCGTGAACACCGCCAAGCGCACGGGCGCCCAGGTGCGTGGGCCGATCCCGCTGCCGACGCGGATCGAGAAGTTCACGGTGCTGCGTTCGCCGCATATCGACAAGAAGTCGCGCGAACAGTTCGAGATCCGGACCCACAAGCGGTTGCTGGACATCGTCGAACCGACGCCCCAGACGGTGGACGCGCTGATGAAGCTCGACCTCGCCGCGGGCGTCGACGTTGAGATCAAGCTCTAGGTCGGGATGAGTTCCATGCGAACCGGACTAATTGCACGCAAGCTTGGCATGACCCGCGTCTTCGGCGCGGGCGGCGAGCATCTGCCGGTGACGGTGCTGCAGATCGACGGCTGTCAGGTCGTCGCGCACCGCACGGCGGAGACCGACGGCTATACCGCGCTGCAACTGGGCGCGGGCAAGGCCAAGGTGAAGAACGTCAACAAGCCCATGCGCGGCCACTACGCCAAGGCCGAGGTGGAGCCGAAGATGAAGCTGGCCGAGTTCCGCGTCGACGCCGACGCGCTGGTCGACGTGGGGGCCGAGCTGCTGCCCTCGCACTTCGTCCCCGGTCAGAAGGTCGACGTTGTCGGCACCTCGATCGGCAAGGGCTTCGCGGGCGCCATGAAGCGCCACAACTTCGCCGGCCTGCGCGCCAGCCACGGCGTTTCGGTCTCGCACCGCAGCCACGGTTCCACCGGCCAGTGCCAGGATCCGGGCCGGGTGTTCAAGGGCAAGAAGATGGCCGGCCACATGGGCGACGCGCGGGTCACGGTGCAGAACCTGAAGGTGGTCCGCGCCGACGACGAGCGCGGCATCGTCCTGGTCGAGGGCGGGGTGCCGGGCGCCAAGGGCGCCTGGGTGCTGCTGCGCGACGCGGTCAAGCGGGCCCTGCCCGAGGAGGCGCCGTTCCCGGCGTCCGTCCGTGCGGCCGCGGCCGCGCCGGCGGAAGCCCCTGCGGAAGAGCCGGCGGAAGCCGAAGCCGAGGCCTCGAGCGAGGCGCCGGCCGAGGCGCAGGGCGCCGAGAGCAAGGAGGAGAAGTGACCATGCAGGCCAAGGTCATCAACCTCGAGAACGGCGAGGCCGGCGAGATCGAACTCGACGACGGCATTTTCGGCCTCGAGCCCCGCGCCGACATCCTGCACCGCATGGTGAACTACCAGCTCGCCAAGCGGCGCGCCGGCACTCACAAGGTCAAGGGCCGCCACGAAGTTGCGCGCACCGGCGCCAAGCCCTTCAAGCAGAAGGGCACGGGCCGCGCCCGCCAGGGTTCGTGGAAGGCCCCGAACCACCGCGGCGGCGGCGTCGCCCACGGCCCGGTGGTGCGCAGCCACGCCCATGATCTGCCCAAGAAGGTCCGGCGCTTGGCCATGCTGCATGCGCTGTCGTCCAAGCGCGCCGACGACAAGCTGATCATCGTCGACACGGCGTCGCTGGACGAAGCCAAGACCAAGGGCCTGGCGGCGAAGCTGAAGGGCCTCGGCCTGAGCTCGGCGCTTATCGTGGACGGCATGGAGCCGAACGAGAACTTCGTCCGCGCGGCCAGGAACATCCCGATGATCGACGTGCTGCCCAGCCAGGGCGCGAATGTCTACGACATCCTGCGCCGCGAGCACCTGGTGCTGACGCGGGCGGCGGTCGAAGCGCTGGAGGCGCGTCTCAAATGAGCCTTGAACGCTATTACGACATCATCGAGAGCCCGGTGATCACCGAGAAGTCGACCCTGTTGTCGGAGCACAACCAGGTGGTCTTCCGGGTTGCGAAGGACGCCACCAAGCCCGAGATCAAGGCGGCGGTGGAGACCCTGTTCAAGGTGGAGGTCTCGGCCGTCAACACCATGATCGTGAAGGGCAAGACCAAGCGCTTCCGCGGGCGGCCCGGCCGCCGGCCGGACGTCAAGAAGGCCATCGTCACCCTGGCGGAAGGCCACTCCATCGATGTGACCACGGGACTCTGAAGCCATGGCGCTCAAGACGTACAATCCGACGACGCCGTCCCAGCGGGGCCTGGTTTCGGTCGACCGTTCGGCCCTGCACAAGGGCGGTCCGGTCAAGAGCCTGACCGAAGGCCTGACGAAGAAGGGCGGACGCAACAACACCGGCCGGATCACCGCGCGCCGGATCGGCGGCGGCCACAAGCGGCGGTACCGCATGGTGGACTTCCGGCGGCGCAAGTTCGACATGCCGGCGACGGTGACGCGGCTGGAATACGATCCGAACCGGACGGCGTTCATCGCGCTGATCGAGTACCAGGACGGCGAGCTGAGCTATATCCTGGCGCCGCAGCGTCTGGCCGTCGGCGACCGCGTGCTCTCCGGCGAGCGCTGCGACATCAAGCCGGGCAACGCGATGCCCCTGCGCAACATGCCGGTCGGCACCATCATCCACAATGTGGAGATGAAGCCGGGCAAGGGCGGCCAGATGGCCCGCTCCGCCGGGGCCTACGCGCAGCTGATCGGCAAGGATGCGGGCTATGCCCAGCTCCGTCTGTCCTCGGGCGAACAGCGCATGGTGCGCGGCGAGTGCATGGCCACCGTCGGCGCCGTGAGCAACCCCGACCAGGCCAACACGAAGCTGGGCAAGGCCGGCCGCAAGCGCTGGATCGGCAAGCGGCCCGCCGTGCGCGGCGTGGCCATGAACCCGGTCGACCATCCGCATGGCGGCGGCGAAGGCCGTACCTCGGGCGGCCGTCATCCGGTGACCCCGTGGGGCAAGCCGACCAAGGGTGCGCGCACACGGCGCAACAAGGCCGGCGACAAGTGGATCATGCGCAGCCGCCACAAGCGGTAGCGCGAATTGACGAGAGGCCGGTGGGCCTCGGAAACGAAGGGAAGAGCGGACCGTGGCACGTTCAGTTTGGAAAGGACCGTTCGTCGACGGCTTTCTGTTGAAGAAGGCCGAGGCGGCGCGGGAGTCGGGGCGCAAGGACGTGATCAAGATCTGGTCCCGGCGCTCGACGATTCTGCCGCAGTTCGTCGGTCTGACGTTCGGCGTCTATAACGGCCAGAAGCACATTCCGGTGCTGGTGTCGGAGGAAATGGTCGGTCACAAGTTCGGCGAGTTCGCGCCGACCAGGACCTATTACGGCCATACCGCCGACAAGAAGGCCAAGAGGAGATAGTCGGATGGGCAAGCAAGCAAGAGAACGGACGCTCGCCGACAACGAGGCCCGGGCCATCGGGCGCAACCTGCGCATTAGCCCGCAGAAGCTCAATCTGGTCGCCCAGATCATCCGCGGCCGCAAGGTCGAGGACGCGCTGGTCCAGCTGAGCTTCAACAAGCGCCGGATCTCGCTGGACGTGAAGAAGGTGCTGCAGAGCGCCATCGCCAATGCGGAGAACAATCACCAGCTCGATCCCGATCTGCTGGTGGTCAAGGAAGCCCATGTCGGCAAGGGCCTGGTGATGAAGCGCTTTCAGGCGCGCGCCAGGGGCCGCGCCGGGCGGATCGTGAAGCCGTTCAGCCATCTGACGGTCGTGGTCGCCGAAGTCGAGGAGGCGAACTGATGGGTCACAAGGTCAATCCGATCGGGCTCCGGCTCGGCATCAACCGCACCTGGGACTCGCGCTGGTTCGCGGACGACAAGGTCTATTCCGACCTGCTGCACGAGGATCTCAGGATCCGCGATCACCTGTTCAAGCGCCTGTCGGGCGCCGGCGTGTCGCGGGTCGTCATCGAGCGGCCGGCCAAGAAGGCGCGCGTGACCATCCATTCGGCGCGGCCGGGGGTGGTCATCGGCAAGAAGGGCCACGACATCGAGAAGCTGCGCCGGGATCTCTCGGCCATGACGTCCTCGGAAGTCGCGGTGAACATCGTCGAGATCCGCAAGCCCGAGGTCGACGCCAGGTTGGTGGCCGAGAACATCGCCCAGCAGCTGGAGCGCCGCGTGGCCTTCCGGCGCGCCATGAAGCGTGCGGTCCAGAATGCCATGCGCCTGGGCGCACTGGGCATCCGGATCAACTGCGGGGGCCGTCTGGGCGGCGCGGAGATCGCCCGCACCGAGTGGTACCGCGAGGGCCGCGTGCCGCTGCACACGCTGCGCGCCGACATCGACTACGGCACCGCGACGGCGAAGACCGCCTACGGCGCGATCGGCGTCAAGGTCTGGGTCTTCAAGGGCGAGATCATGGCGCACGACCCGATGGCGCAGGACAAGCGTCTGCAGGAGCAGCAGAGCTCCGGCGGCCGTTCCTCGTGACGAACTGTTGAGTTGAGGCGGGAAAATGCTGCAACCGAAACGGACGAAATTCCGCAAGGCCCACAAGGGACGCATCCATGGCGTCGCCAAGGGCGGCACGACGCTGAACTTCGGCGCCTATGGCCTGAAGGCCCAGGAGCCGGAGCGGGTCACCGCGCGTCAGATCGAGGCCGCGCGGCGCGCCATCACGCGCCATATCAAGCGCGCGGGCCGCGTCTGGATCCGCATCTTCCCGGACGTGCCGGTTTCGAAGAAGCCGACCGAGGTCCGCATGGGCAAGGGCAAGGGCTCGCCGGAATACTGGGTAGCCCGGGTCAAGCCGGGGCGGATCATGTTCGAGCTGGACGGCGTCCCGCACGAGCTGGCCAAGGAAGCCTTCGAGCGCGCGGCCGCGAAGCTGCCGATGAAGGTCAAGATGGTCAGCCGGTATCCGGAGGGCAATTGAGATGGACGTGCAGGATATCCGCGCCAAGTCCGAAGACGAACTGAAGGAAAGCCTGACCGACCTGAAGAAGGAGCAGTTCAACCTGCGCTTTCAGCGGGTCACCGGCCAGGTCGAGAACACGGCCCGCATTCGCCAGGTGCGCCGCGAGATCGCGCGCATCAAGACGGTCATGGGCGAGCGGACGAAGGGAGCCTGAGAAGATGCCGAAGCGCGTCATGCAGGGCGTCGCGGTCAGCGACGCCAATGACAAGACGGTGGTCATTCGTGTGGAGCGGCGGGTGAGCCATCCGCTCTACAAGAAGATCATTCGCCACAGCAAGAAGATCCACGCCCACGACCCCGAGAACAGCTGCAAGGTCGGGGACACGGTGCGGGTCATCGAATGCGCCCCCTACTCCAAGCTGAAGCGCTGGGAAGTGGTGGCGACGAACGTGAGCAACGAGGCCGGCTGATTTCGGTCGGTCTTTGTGAAGGGACAGGAGTGGTCCGATGATTCAGATGCAAACCAACCTGGACGTCGCCGACAATTCGGGCGCACGCCGGGTGCAGTGCATCAAGGTGCTGGGCGGCTCGAAGCGCAAGGTGGCCGGCGTGGGCGACATCATCGTCGTCTCCGTCAAGGAGGCCATCCCGCGCGGGCGCGTCAAGAAGGGCGACGTGATGCGCGCGGTGATCGTGCGTACGGCCAAGGAAGTGCGCCGCGGCGACGGCACGGCGATCCGCTTCGACCGCAATGCGGCGGTGCTGATCAACAAGCAGAACGAGCCGATCGGCACGCGCATCTTCGGTCCCGTGACCCGCGAGCTGCGCGGCAAGGGCTACATGAAGATCATCTCGCTGGCGCCGGAGGTTCTGTAACCATGGCCGAGAAGTTCAGGATCAGGAAAGGCGACAAGGTCGTCGTGCTGGCCGGCCGCGACAAGGGCCGCAAGGGCGAGGTGTTGCGCGTGATCCGCGACGAGCGCCGCGTCGTGGTCTCCGGCGTGAACATGATCAAGCGTCATCAGCGTCCCGGCGCGGGCAATCCCGGCGGGATCATCGAGCGCGAGGCGCCGATCCACATTTCCAATGTCGCCCACGAGGATCCGAAGGACGGCGCGCCCACGCGCGTCGGCTTCAAGGTGCTCGAGGATGGCCGCAAGGTGCGCGTCGCCAAGCGGTCCGGCGAAGTGATCGACGTCTGAGGAGGAGCAGGATGGCTCAGCCAAGACTGAAAGAACATTACACCAGCCAGGTCGTTCCCCAGATGACGGAACGGTTCGGCTACCAGAACGTCATGCAGCTGCCGAAGCTCGAGAAGATCGTGGTCAATATCGGCGTCGGCGAAGGGGTCAGCGATTCCAAGAAGGTGCAGGCCGCCGCCGCGGAACTGGCCCGGATCACGGGCCAGAGGCCGGTGATCACCAAGGCACGCAAGTCGGTGGCGACCTTCAAGCTGCGCGAGGGCATGCCGGTGGGCGTGAAGGTCACGCTGCGCGCCAGCCGCATGTACGAGTTCCTGGACCGGCTGATCACCATCGCGCTGCCGCGCGTGCGGGACTTCCGGGGCGTGAACCCCAACAGCTTCGACGGCCACGGCAACTACGCCATGGGCCTGAAGGAACAGATCGTCTTTCCGGAGCTCAACTACGACGAGGTCGACGACATCCGGGGCATGGACATCATCATCTGCACGACGGCGCGGACCGACGACGAGGCGCGGGAGCTTCTCGCCGGGTTCAACATGCCGTTCCGCAAGCCGGGGAGCGAATAATGGCCAAGGTCAGCTCTATCGAGAAGGACAAGCAGCGCCGCCAGCTGGTGAAGAAGTACGCCGCCAAGCGCGCCGAGCTGAAGGCGATCGCGAAGGATCCTTCGCGTCCGCAGGAAGAGCGCTTCGCCGCCCGTCTGAAGCTGGCGGAACTGCCGCGCAACAGCTCCAAGACGCGCCTGCGCAACCGCTGCGCGATCACCGGCCGGTCCCGCGGTTATTACCGCAAGCTGGGCCTGTCGCGCATCGCGCTGCGTGAACTCGGCTCCCAGGGATTGATCCCGGGCCTCGTCAAGTCGAGCTGGTAAGGATAGAGACATGTCGTTTTCTGATCCCATCGGAGATATGTTGACCCGTATCCGGAACGGCCAGATGGCGCGCAAGACCGCCGTCCGGGCGCCGGCCTCGAAGTTCCGCGCGGGCGTGCTCGACGTGCTGAAGCGCGAAGGCTACATCCGCGATTTCCGTCTGGAAGACGGCGATCGGGGCTTTCCGGAACTGGTCATCGAACTCAAGTATTTCGAGGGCACGCCCGTGATCTCGAAGATCCGCCGCGTCTCGAAGCCGGGCCGGCGCGTCTATTCCAAGATCGCCGACCTGGGCAAGGTCGCCAATGGCCTGGGCATCTCGGTCCTTTCGACCCCGCGGGGCGTGCTCTCCGACGAGGAAGCCCGCGCCGAGAATGTCGGCGGCGAAGTACTCTGCGAGGTGTTCTGATCATGTCGCGTATCGGCAAGAACCCCGTCCCGGTTCCCAGCGGCGTCGACGTCAAGCTGGACGGCCGGGACATCACCGTGAAGGGCAAGCTGGGCCAGCTCAGCATGCGCTTCGTCCCGGAGGTCGAGGTGAGCTTCGACGAAGGCAGGATCACGGTCCGGCCCAAGGACGAGAGCCAGAAGTCCCGCATGATGTGGGGCATGCAGCGCACCCTGGCGGCCAATCTGGTCCACGGCGTCTCGGAAGGTTTTCACCGCGATCTGGAGATCACCGGCACCGGCTACCGCGCGCAGGTCCAAGGCAACAAGCTCAACCTGCAGCTCGGTTTCAGCCACGACGTGGTCTATGACATCCCGGACGGCATCGACATCAAGTGCGAGAAGCCGACCTCGATCCGCGTTTCCGGCATCGACAAGCAGCAGGTCGGCCAGGTGGCCGCCGAGATCCGCGGCTGGCGTCCGCCGGAGCCCTACAAGGGCAAGGGCGTGCGCTATGCGGACGAATACGTCGTCCGCAAGGAAGGCAAGAAGAAGTAAGGGCAGCGGCTATGGCTTATTACAAGCGCAAGACAGGGGCGGATCGGCGTCGCGAACGCGTCCGCGCCAAGCTACGCCGGGTTGCCGGCGATCGGCTGCGGCTGTCCATCCACCGCAGTTCCAAGCATATCTACGCCCAGATCATCGACGATCGGGGCGGCCGCACGGTGGCTGCGGCGGGCACCGTCGAGAAGGGCCTTGTCGGCGACATCAAGTCGACCATGTCCGTGGCGGCGGCCGAGGCGGTCGGCAAGGCGCTCGCCGAGCGTGCCGGCGAGGCCGGCGTGAAGGCGGTCGTCTTCGACCGGGGCGGGCTGAAATATCATGGCCGCGTGAAGGCGCTGGCGGACGCCGCCCGTGAGGGCGGCCTGGAATTCTAAGGGGTACGACGCATGGCACGTCCCGACTTTCATGACAGGGATCGCGACAGCGAGTTCGTCGACAAGCTGGTCCACATCAACCGCGTGGCCAAGGTGGTCAAGGGCGGCCGCCGCTTCGGCTTCGCCGCGCTGGTGGTGGTCGGCGACCAGAAGGGCCGCGTCGGCTTCGGCAAGGGCAAGGCCCGCGAGGTACCGGAGGCGATCCGCAAGGCGACCGAGATGGCCAAGAAGACCATGATCCGCGTGCCGCTGCGCGAGGGCCGGACCCTGCATCACGACATCACCGGCCGTCACGGCGCCGGCAAGGTGGTGCTTCGCGCCGCCCCGGCCGGCACCGGCATCATCGCCGGCGGTCCGATGCGCGCGGTCTTCGAGACGCTGGGCGTGCAGGACGTGGTGACCAAGTCGACCGGCACCTCCAATCCCTACAACATGATCCGCGCGACCTTCGACGCGCTGGAGCACATCACGTCGCCGAAGCGCGTGGCCGCCAAGCGCGGCCGCAAGGTCGGCGACATCGTCAGCCGCCGGGATGACCAGGCGGCGATTCAGGAGGCGGCCGATGGCTGAGGCAGGCAAGGTCAAGGTGACCCAGATCGGCAGCCCGATCGGGCGGCCGAAGGACCAGCGCGCGACGCTGGTCGGCTTGGGGCTGAACAAGATGCATCGCTCCCGCGTGCTCGAGGACACTCCCTCGGTGCGCGGCATGATAGCGAAGGTACATCACCTGGTGAAGGTGGAGGAAGTCGGCGCCTGAAAAGGCGGGCCGACGGAACGGACAGGAAGGACGATCAGCCATGCGTCTGAATGAGCTGAACGACAATCCGGGCTCGCGGGTCGACCGCAAGCGCGTCGGCCGCGGCATCGGTTCCGGCCGGGGCAAGACCGCCTCGCGCGGACAGAAGGGCCAGAAGGCGCGCTCCGGCGTGGCCATCAAGGGCTTCGAAGGCGGCCAGATGCCGATCTACCGGCGGCTGCCGAAGCGCGGCTTCAAGAACATCTTCCGCAAGGACTACGTGGCCGTGAACATCGGCCGGGTGCAGCAGGCGGTCGACGACGGCCGTCTCGACGCAAACGAGAAGGTCAACGGCGCGGCCCTGGTCGCCGCCGGCGTCATCAGCCGCGCCCGCGACGGCGTCCGGCTGCTGGCCAAGGGCGAACTCACGGCGAAGCTCGACTTCGAGATCGCCGGCGCGTCGGCGAAGGCGGTCGAGGCGGTCGAGGGCGCGGGCGGTTCCGTCGCGCTGTCCGACAAGCCGACCGAGGAAGAACTGGCGGCCAAGGCGGCCAAGGCGGAGAAGCGCCGTGAGCGCGCCCGCAGCGGCAAGAAGAAGCCGAAGAAGAAGTGATCGCGGATCGGGGTCGCCCATCCGGCGGCGCGTCCCGATCCAGAATGAACCGAGGGTGTGGCATCAGCGGAGCCGTTCCGGCTCCGCGCCCTTGTTTGAGGTGAACCGATGGCGTCTGCCGCCGAACAACTCGCCGCCAATGTGAACTGGAGCGCCTTCGCCAAGGCGACGGAGCTGCAGAAGCGCCTGTGGTTCACCCTGGGCGCGCTGGTGATCTATCGGCTCGGCACCTACATACCGGTGCCCGGCGTCGATCCGATCATCATGAAGGACGTCTTCGAGCAGCAGGCCGGCGGCGTCTTCGGCATGTTCAACGTCTTCGCCGGCGGCGCGCTGGAGCGCATGACGATCTTCGCGCTCAACGTCATGCCCTACATTTCCGCCTCCATCATCATGCAGCTGCTGACCACGGTCTCGCCGACCCTGGAGCAGTGGAAGAAGGAAGGCGAGCAGGGCCGCAAGAAGATCAACCAGTACACCCGCTACGGCACGGTGATCCTGGCCGCCTTCCAGGCCTACGGCATCGCCGCGGGGCTGGAGGGATTGCAGGGCAGCGCCGGCAGCGCGGTCCAGGATCCGGGCATGTTCTTCCGCTTCACCACCGTGGTGACGCTGACCGGGGGCACACTGTTCCTGATGTGGCTGGGCGAGCAGATCACCGCCCGCGGCGTCGGCAACGGCATCTCGCTGATCATCTTCGCGGGCATCGTCGCCGAGTTGCCCAGCGCGCTGGCCGGCACGCTGGAACTCGGCCGCCTGGGCACGCTGTCGACCGCGGTGATCCTGTTCCTGATCGTCATGGTCGTCGCCACCATCGCCTTCATCGTCTTCGTCGAGCGGGCGCAGCGCCGGGTGCTGGTGCAGTATCCCAAGCGCCAGATGGGCAACCGCATGATCGGCGGCGAGACCTCGCACCTGCCCCTGAAGGTCAACACCGCCGGCGTCATCCCGGCGATCTTCGCCTCGTCGCTGCTGCTGATGCCGGTGACGGTGGCGCAGTTCAGCCAGGCCTCCGGGCCGGAGTGGCTGCAGTCGGTCGTCGCCCTGCTGGGCCCGGGCCAGCCGCTCTACCTCGCGCTCTACATCTCGGGCGTGGTCTTCTTCTGCTTCTTCTACACCTCGGTGGTCTTCAATCCGCAGGACACGGCCGACAATTTGAAGAAGAACGGCGGTTTCGTGCCCGGCATCCGTCCGGGCCAGCGCACGGCCGACTATCTGGATTATGTGCTGACCCGCATCACCGTGATCGGCGCCGCCTATCTGGCCGCCGTCTGCCTGCTGCCGGAGATCCTGCGCGGGCAGTGGAACGTGCCCTTCTACTTCGGCGGCACGTCCCTGCTGATCGTGGTTTCGGTGACCATGGACACCGTCGGCCAGATTCAGAGCCATCTGCTGGCGCATCAGTACGAGGGGCTGATCAAGAAATCGAAGCTGAGGGGAGCGAGGCGTTGAACATCATCCTTTTCGGCCCTCCGGGCGCGGGCAAGGGAACCCAGGCCCAGTTCATCGTGGAACGCTATGGCGTGGTGCAGCTCTCGACGGGCGACATGCTGCGCGCCGCGGTGGCCGAGGGCACCGAACTGGGCAAGCAGGCCAAGGCGGTGATGGACCGCGGCGACCTGGTCGACGACGCGACCATCATCGGCATCATCGGCGACCGGATCGACGAGCCCGACTGCCGCAACGGTTTCATCCTGGACGGCTTTCCGCGCACCCAGGCCCAGGCCGAGGGGCTGGACCGGCTGCTGGCGGACAAGGGGCTGAAGCTCGACGCGGTGATCGAGATCCGCGTGCCCGACGCGGAACTCTACAAGCGCATCGAGACCCGCGCCGCCGAGACCGGCGGCGCCCGGGCCGACGACAACGCGGAGACGCTGAAGAAGCGTCTCGACGTCTATCATTCGCAGACCGCGCCGGTGCTGTCCTACTACGAGAAGCAGGGCATGCTGGACACCGTCGACGGTCTGCAGTCAATCGAAGCGGTGACGACGGAGATCACCAAGGTTCTGGACGGGAAAGAATAGGCCGGAGGCGGTTGACGGACAGACGCGCATTCGTATAATCGCGCGCCTTCAACGAGCTTCTGGTCTTCGGGCGGCCTTCGCCGCGCCTTCCCGGCTGCGTTATTTGAGGAGAGAGCAACGTGGCGCGTATTGCTGGTGTCAACATTCCGAGCGCGAAACGCGTGGAGATCGGTCTGACCTACATTCACGGAATTGGCTCGGCCAAGGCCCGGGAGATCTGCGACAAGATCGGGATCGCCCAGGAACGGCGCGTCAACGACCTGACCGACGCCGAGGTCATCCAGATCCGTGAGGTCATCGAGAGCGACTACATGGTCGAAGGCGACCTGCGTCGCGAGACCGCGATGAACATCAAGCGGCTGATGGACCTGAAGTGCTATCGCGGGCTCCGGCACCGCCGCAGCCTGCCTGTGCGCGGCCAGAGGACCCACACCAACGCCCGCACCCGCAAGGGGCCGGCCAAGCCGATCGCCGGCAAGAAGAAGTAGGATCCAGATGGCGAAGAAAGAAACACGCGTCCGCCGCCGCGAGCGGAAGAACATCACCAACGGCGTGGCTCACGTCCAGGCGTCGTTCAACAACACCCTGATCGCCATCACGGACGTTCAGGGCAATGCGATTTCCTGGTCGTCGGCCGGTTCCATGGGCTTCAAGGGCTCCCGCAAGTCGACGCCCTATGCGGCGCAGATGGCGGCGGAAGACGCCGGCCGGAAGGCCCAGGAGCATGGTGTGCGCATCCTCGAGGTGCAGGTGAAGGGGCCGGGTTCGGGCCGCGAGTCCGCGCTGCGCGCGCTGCAGGCGACCGGTTTCGAGATCACCTCGATCCGCGACGTGACCCCGATCGCCCACAATGGCTGCCGGCCGCGCAAGCGCCGCCGGGTCTGATGCGGGCGCTGGCGGCGGACCCTCCGCCGCCGGCAATATCCGACGCTCCGCCCGGTCCGGTCGGCGAAGCGGTCTGAGACTTTGAGATGAGGTGCGCCAAGTGATCCAGCGCAACTGGAAAGAACTGATCAAGCCGAACAAGCTTGAGATCAAGGGTGGGGACGATGTCTCCCGCCGCGCCACCGTCGTCGCCGAGCCCCTGGCCCGCGGCTTCGGCCTGACGCTCGGCAATGCGCTCCGCCGCGTGCTGCTGTCGAGCCTGCAGGGTTCGGCGGTCACCGCGATCCACATCGACAATGTCCTGCACGAGTTCTCCTCCATCGAGGGCGTGCGCGAGGACGTCACCGACATCGTGCTGAACATCAAGCAGCTGGCGCTAAAGATGCACGGCGACGGGCCGAAGCGGATTTCGCTGAAAGCCACCGGTCCGGGCCCTGTCTCGGCGGCCCAGATCGAAGCCGGCCACGACATCGACGTCCTCAATCCGGACCTGGTGCTGATGCATCTGGATGACGATGCGACCATCAGCATGGAGATGACCGTCGAGAACGGCTCCGGCTATGTCGCGGCGTCCTCCAACCGGCCCGACGACGCGCCGATCGGTCTGATTCCGGTCGACTCGCTGTTCTCCCCGATCCGCAAGGTGGCCTACAAGGTCGAGAACACCCGCGAGGGCCAGGTGCTGGACTACGACAAGCTGTCGATGGAGATCGTCACCAACGGCTCGATCTCGCCGGAGGACTCGGTCGCCTATGCCGCGCGCATCCTGCAGGACCAGCTCCAGCTCTTCATCAACTTCGAGGAGCCGCAGCGCGAGACGGTCGAGGAGAAGTCCAGCGAGCCCGAGATCAACCGCAACCTGCTGCGCAAGGTCGACGAGCTGGAACTGTCGGTGCGTTCGGCCAACTGCCTGAAGAACGACAACATCGTCTATATCGGCGACCTGATCCAGAAGACCGAGGCGGAGATGCTCCGGACCCCGAACTTCGGGCGCAAGTCGCTGAACGAGATCAAGGAAGTGCTGTCCCAGATGGGTCTGCGGCTGGGCATGGAAGTGCCGGGCTGGCCGCCGGACAACATCGAGGACCTGGCGAAGAAGCTGGAAGACAATTACTGAGGCCCGTTGAGGCCCCGAACGGGAAGGTTGCGGAACAATGCGTCATCGCAAGAAAGGCCGGCGGTTCAACCGCTCCGCTTCGCACCGCAAGGCGATGCTGGCGAACATGGCGAACGCTCTGATCAAGCATGAGCAGATCAAGACGACCCTGCCCAAGGCGAAGGATCTCCGCCCGGTGGTGGAGAAGCTGGTGACCCTGGCCAAGCGGGGCGGCCTGCACGCGCGCCGCCAGGCCTACGCCCAGCTGCCCGAGGAGCGGATCGTCGCCAAGCTGTTCGACGAACTGGCCGAGCGCTACAAGGACCGTCCCGGCGGCTATCTGCGCATCATCAAGGCCGGCTACCGCTATGGCGACTCCGCGCCGATGGCGATCATCGAGTTCGTCGACCGCAATGTGGACGCCAAGGGCGCCGATTCCGGTCCGGTCCCGGGCGACGACGAGGACGAGTTCGAAGACGCCGCCTGAACGGCCGGCATCCGGACGAGACGTGACGGAGGGGGGCGGACCGGCCACGGTCTGCCCCCTTCTGCGTATCGGGGAGGACGCATGCTGCGACTGGCGACGATACTGATCCTGCTTCTGGCCCCGGTGCTTTCGGCGGGCGCCGAGGAGGCGCGGCGGGCGCCCGGCGACCGCACGGAGATGATGCTTTCCTTCGCGCCGGTGGTGGAGAAGACGGCGCCCGCGGTGGTCAACATCTACGCCAAGCGCATGGTGCGCCGGCGCGCCAACCCCCTGCTTGACGACCCGTTCTTCCGCCGTTTCTTCGGCGACGCCTTCGGCGGCGGCGCGCGCGAGCAGGAGGTGCCCTCACTGGGCTCCGGGGTGATCGTCGATCCCTCGGGTCTGATCGTCACCAACGCGCATGTCATCGAGGACGCCGACGACATCACCGTGGTGCTGCACGACCGGCGGGAGTTCGCCGCCGAGATCGTGCTCACCGACAAGGAATCCGACCTGGCCGTACTGCGCCTGGAGCGCGAGGATCTGGATCTGCCGGTGCTGGCCTTCCGGGACTCCGACACGCTGAAGGTGGGCGACATCGTGCTGGCGATCGGCAACCCCTTCGGCGTGGGCCAGACGGTGACCAGCGGCATTGTCTCGGGCCTGGGGCGCAGCCGCGTGACCGGCGCCGGTGGGCCGCAGAACTTCATCCAGACCGATGCAGCGATCAATCCCGGCAATTCCGGCGGCGCGCTGGTGACCCTCGACGGCCGGCTGGCCGGCATCAACACGGCGATCTTCTCCCGCTCGGGCGGCAGCCACGGCATCGGCTTCGCCATTCCCGCCGCCCTGGTGCGCGCCGTGGTCGAGGGCGCGCGCTCGGGCCGGGGGATCGTCCGGCCCTGGATCGGCATGAGCGGCCAGGAGCTGACCGCCGACATCGCCGAAGGGTTGGGGCGCGCGCGCCCTGGCGGCGTTCTGGTGGCCGACATCTATCCCGGCGGTCCCGCCGAACGCGCCGGGCTGCAGACCGGCGACGTCATCCTCGCCTTCGACGGCCGGCCGGTGGCGAACCCGGCCGATTTCCAGTTCCGCCTCGCCACCCGGTCGGTGGGCGACGTCGTCGATCTGGACGTCTGGCGCCGCGGCAGCGCACTGGACGTGCAACTGCCGCTGCAGCGGGCGCCGGAGGTGCCGCCGCGCAACGTCACGCTGCTTGAGGAAGCGCATCCCCTGCAGGGCGCCGAACTCGCCAACCTTTCGCCGGCCCTGATCGAGGAGATCGGCTTCGCCGGCCCGGACCGCGGCGTGGTCGTGCTTCGCGTCCGGCGCGGCTCCCAGGCCGCGCGGCTCGGCGTCCGGCCCGGCGACGTCATCGTCGACGTGAACGGCCGGCGGGTCTCGCTGGTCCGGGAGGTCGAACCGCTGCTGCTCGCGGTGCGCGAACGCTGGGCCATCCGTCTCCGCCGCGATGGCAGCGATTACGTCCTCCGGGCCAGGCGGGGCTGATGGCGGAAAGCCTGTTCGAGGCGGCGGGGGTGGGCGATGGGGGCACCCGGCCGCTGGCCGACCGGCTCCGCCCCGAGACTCTCGCCGACGTCGTGGGTCAGGAGCATCTGACCGGCCCGGAAGGACCGATCGGGCGCATGGCGGCCCAGGGCAGGCTGGGCTCGATCGTGCTCTGGGGTCCGCCGGGGACCGGCAAGACCACCATCGCGCGGCTCCTGGCGCGTTCCGTGGACCTCGAGTTCGTGCAGCTCTCGGCGGTCTTCTCCGGCGTCGCCGACCTGCGCAAGGCCTTCGAGGAAGCGCGCCAGCGCCGCCGCGACGGCCGCGGCACGCTGCTCTTCGTCGACGAGATCCACCGCTTCAACCGCGCCCAGCAGGACGGCTTCCTGCCGGTGGTGGAGGACGGCACCATCGTGCTGATCGGGGCGACGACCGAGAACCCGTCCTTCGAACTCAATCCCGCCCTGCTCTCGCGCTGTCAGGTGCTGGTGCTGCGCCGTCATGACGACGTCTCGCTGGAACGGCTGCTGGACCGTGCGGAGGCGGTAGAGGGAAAGCCCCTGCCGGTCACCGGGGACGGGCGTCTGGCGCTGAAGGCGATGGCCGACGGCGACGGACGCTACCTGCTCAACCTGGCGGAGGAGCTCTACCGCATCGCGCCGGACGAGCCGCTCGACCCGGCGGGGCTGGCGGAGTCGCTGCAGCGCCGCGCGCCGCTCTACGACAAGGCGCAGGAGAGCCACTACAACCTGATCAGCGCGCTGCACAAGTCGCTCAGGGGCTCGGACGCCGACGCCGCGCTCTACTGGATGGCGCGCATGCTGGCCGGCGGGGAGGATCCGCTCTATATCGCGCGGCGGCTGGTGCGCTTCGCCTCCGAGGATGTGGGCCTGGCCGACCCGGAAGCGCTGCACCAGACCCTCGCCGCCAAGGACGCCTACGATTTCCTGGGTTCGCCCGAGGGCGAGCTGGCGCTGGCGCAGGCGGCGATCTATCTCGCCACCGCGCCCAAGTCGAACGCCGCCTACAAGGCCTTCGGTGCGGCCTCGCGCTCGGCCCGGACGACCGGCTCGCTGAATCCGCCCATGCACATTCTCAATGCGCCGACGAAGATGATGAAACAGCTCGGCTATGGCGATGGCTACGCCTATGACCATGACACGTCGGAGGGCTTCTCGGGCCGCAACTACTTTCCCGACGGGATGACGCGGGAACGGTTCTACAACCCCGTCGAACGGGGCTTCGAACGCGAGATCGCCAAGCGCCTCGCCTACTGGGACCGCCTGCGGCGCGAGAAGACGCGGGAGGACGGTGATGGGTGATACGTCTCGGGAGGCTCGCCAATGAACGCGGTGATCGCGGTGGCGCTCGGCGGCGCGCTCGGCGCGCTCGGCCGCTATGGCGTGCAGGCGCTGATGCTGCGCCATTTCGGCGCGGGGTTCCCGCTGGGCACGCTGACCGTCAATGTCGCAGGCAGCCTGCTGATGGGTTTTCTCGTGCACCTGCTGGTGGCGCGCGGCGCCTCGCCGGAACTGAAAAGCTTCCTGCTGATCGGCTGCCTCGGCGCACTGACCACCTTCTCGACCTTCTCGCTGGATGCGGTGAGCCTCTACGAGCGGGGCGCGATGGGACTGGCCGCGCTCTACGTCGGCGCTTCGGTGGTGCTGTCGATCGGGGCGCTGTTCGCCGGCGTCTCGCTCGCGCGCATGGTCGCGCCATGAGCGGTGTTCGCCAGGAGCGGGTGAAACGCGACGAGGACGGCATGCGCCTCGACCGATGGTTCCGCGCCCGCTTCCCCGAAGTGACCCAGGGCCGGCTGCAGAAGATGCTGCGCAAGGGCGAGATCCGTCTCGACGGCGGACGGGTGAAGGCCGACCAGCGCGTCGCCTCGGGCCAGACCGTGCGCGTGCCGCCGCTGGGCGATGCGCCGCCGTCGGCGCCGAAGGACCGCGATGGCGGCGTCAGCGAAGCCGACCGCAAGGCGGTCATGGCGATGGTGATCTACCGCGACCCGGAGGTGATCGTCCTGAACAAGCCTGCCGGGCTGGCGGTGCAGGGCGGCACGCGCGTCGGCCGTCATGTCGACGCCATGCTGCCGGCGCTGCAGTTCGACGCCGGGGAGCCGCCGCGGCTGGTCCACCGTCTCGACAAGGACACCTCCGGCGTTCTGGTGCTGGCGCGGACCCGTCAGGCGGCGCAATGGCTGACCCGCGCCTTCCGCGACCGCGACACGGAGAAGACCTACTGGGCGATCACGGTGGGCGTGCCGCGCCCCCGCCGGGGCGAGATCGACCTGCGCCTTTCCAAGGAAGGCGGGCCGAGGGGCGAGCGCGTCGAGCCGGTGCCCGAGGGCGGCCAGAGGGCCATTTCCCACTTCACGGTGATCGACGAAGCCGGCACGCGGGCGGCCTGGCTGGCCATGCGTCCGGTCACCGGCCGCACCCACCAGCTCCGCGTCCACGCGGCAGCCATCGGCTGCCCCGTCATCGGCGACGGCAAGTATGGCGGCGAGAAGGCGCATCCAGGCGGCTTTGCGCCGACGCTGCACCTGCATGCGCGGCGCATCGTGCTGGCGCGGCCGGACGGGCGGAAGCTGGATGTCACCGCCGATCCGCCGAAGGCGTTCCTGGAAGGGCTGGACCTGCTCGGCTTCGATCCGAACGATCCCGAGGCCACCATCGACTGGGCCGAGCTGGCGGAGGAGTAGGCGCGTGCCCTACGCCGCCGGCATGGGCATCAGCGTCGCCTCGCGGCGCTCATAGGGCGTGAAGCCGATCCGCTGGTACATGGGCAGGGCCGAGGGATGGTCGGCGGTGCAGGTGTTGACCGTGACCCGGTCGGGTTCGCGCGACCACAGCTCGCTCACCGCCCAGTGCAGGAACCACGGCCCCAGCTTCTGGCCGATGAATTCCGGCATCAGCCCGAAATAGGCGAGGTCGGCGCGCGCCGGGAGCTCGCGGAAATCCAGCTCGGCAAAGCCCGCCGGCACGCCGCGCACGTAGAGCACCATGATATCGACCGCCTCGTCCTGGACGATGGCGGCGAGGCTCTCGTCGGAGAGCCAGCGCCGCTCGGTCCAGGTCCAGGCCGCGCCGACGGTGTTGTAGAGATAGCGGTAGAAGTGGACGGTCGGCCGTTCGGCGCGCATCACGGCATGCGGGACCAGCGGCTTCGGCGGTGCGGGCCGCACGGGCGGCGTGTCCATCTCCAGGAAGGTGATGGTGACCGGGATGCCGGATCGATCCGCCCCGCTCATCGCGACACGGGCGTGTCCTCGCGCCCGCCCCATTCGGTCCAGGAACCGTCATAGACCGCCGTCTGGCGGTGGCCCGTCAGATGCAGGCCGAGCGCCAGCACGCAGGCGGTCACCCCGGAGCCGCAGGTGGTGACCACCGGTTTCTTCAGGTCGACGCCGGCGTCCTCGAAGGCCTGGCGCAGTTCCGGCCCCTCCTTGAAGGTGCCGTCCTCGCGGAACAGGCGCTGATAGGGGAGGTTCAGGCTGTGGGGGATGTGGCCCGACCGCAGGCCCTCGCGGGGCTCCGGCTCCGTACCCCTGAAGCGGCCTTCGGCGCGGGCGTCCACCACCTGCTCGCGGTTGCGGTTCACGTTCGCCTTCATCTGCTCCAGGTCGCGGACCAGGAAGCTGTTGAAACGCGCCGAGAGATGCCGTTCGCGTGGCACGTCGGGCAGGTTGTCGAGCGGGCGGCCCTCTGCCTTCCACTTGGGCAGGCCGCCGTCGAGCACCGAGACGTCGTCATGGCCGAAGACGCGGAACATCCACCAGGCGCGGGCCGCCGCGGTGCAGCCGCCGCCGTCATAGACCACGATGCGGACGCCGTCGCCCAGGCCCAGCCTGCGGCAGCGCGAGGAGAACTTCTCCGGGCTCGGCAGCATGTGCGGCAGGTCGCTGTCGGTGTCGGCGATATCGTCGATGTCGAAATGGACGGCGCCCGGAATATGCTCGGCGCGGAACTCCGCCTTCGGATCGCGGCCGAGCTGGGGCATGTACCAGGAAGCGTCGACCACGCGGACATCCGGCGCGTTCATGTGCCGGGCGAGCCACTCGGTCGAGACCAGGGATTGCGGATTGGCGTAGGACATCTGGACTTCCCTATTCGGCGAACTGGATGCTGACGCGGCGGTTCTGGCGGCCCTTCTTCTCGATCTTGCGGACCTCGACGGGGCCGATCTCGCCGGTCCGGCGGACATGGGTCCCGCCGCAGGGCTGCAGGTCGCGGCCCTCGATCTCGATCAGGCGGACATGGCCCGCGCCGGTCGGCGGCTTCACCGACATGGTCTTGACCAGTTCGGGCGTCGCTTCCAGCTCGGCGTCGGTGATCCAGCGGAAGCCCACCGCGTCGTCGGCCCGGACCAGGTCGTTCAGCTTCTGCGTGATCTCGTCCTTGTCGAGGGTCGCTTCGGGGATGTCGAAGTCCAGGCGCGACTTCTCAGCGCCGACCTGGCCGCCGGTGACGGGGAAGGGCAGCACGGCCGACAGCAGGTGCAGGCAGGAATGCATGCGCATGTGGGCGTAGCGCCGCTGCCAGTCGATCTCGGCGGTGACCGTCTCACCGGGTCCGGGCGCGGTCTCGCCCTCGGCGGGCACGTGGACGATCTCGTCCGCGCCCTCGCCCTTCACCGCGGTCGCGATGCGGACCTCGCCGCCATCGGCCAGACGCAGCACGCCGCTGTCGCCGGGCTGGCCGCCGCCGGTGGGATAGAAGACGGTGCGGTCGAGGACGATGCCGCCGCGGTCGTTGACCGCCACCACGGTCGCCTCGCACGACTTCAGATAGGCGTCGTCGCGGAAGAGCAGTTCGGTCATGTCGGCCTCCCCGGATCGGCTGCTGCCTCTGGGGAGATCGATTAGGCCAACCAGGGCGGCGTGGGCAAGCCCTTACTCTCGAGGAAGGCGGGATTGTAGAGGCGGCTGAAATAGCGCTCGCCGCCGTCGCAGAGCACGGTGACGATGGTGTGGCCCGGGCCCATGTCCTTCGCCATGCGGACCGCGCCGGCGACGTTCATCCCGCTGGACCCGCCCAGGATCAGCCCCTCGTCCTGCGCCAGGTCGAAGACCGTTTCCATCATCTCCGTGTCGGATATGCGGTAGGGCAGGTCGACATCCAGCCCCTCCAGGTTGGCCGTGATCCGGCCCTGGCCGATGCCTTCGGAGATCGAGCTGCCCTCGGCCTTCAGTTCGCCATGGGCGTAGTAGTGCCAGAGCGCCGCGCCGTGCGGGTCGGCCAGGCCGATCTTCACGCCCTTCTTCCGCTCCCTCAGCGCCTGGGCGACGCCGGCCAGCGTGCCGCCGGAGCCGACGGCGCAGACGAAGCCGTCGACCCTGCCGTCCGTCTGATCGAAGATCTCCGGACCGGTGGTCTCGTAATGGCCCTGGCGGTTGGCGACATTGTCGAACTGGTTGGCCCAGATCGCGCCTTCCGGATTCTCCGCAGCCAGTTCCTCGGCCAGGCGGCCGGAATATTTCACGTAGTTGTTCGGGTCCCTGTAGGGGACGGCCGGCACCTCGCGCAGGTCGGCGCCGCAGATGCGCAGCATCTGCTTCTTCTCGTCGCTCTGGGTCTCGGGGATGACGATGACGCAGCGATAGCCGCGCGCCGCGGCGACCAGCGACAGGCCGATGCCGGTATTGCCCGCCGTGCCCTCGACGATGGTGCCGCCGGGCTTCAGCAGTCCCCGGCGCTCGGCGTCGGTGATGATGGCCAGCGCCGCGCGGTCCTTCACCGACCCGCCGGGATTGAGGAACTCGGCCTTGCCGAGGATCTCGCAGCCGGTTTCCTCCGACGCCTTGCGCAGGCGGATCAGCGGCGTGTTTCCAATGGTGCCGACAAAGCCGTTCTTGATACCCATGATTTTTCCGTGGAATTCCTGTTCCTCGCCCAATGGCGGGTATTTAGGGCGATCCACAGCGTCGGTAAAGCTCCGGCTTCCCGCCGCCGCCACAAAGAGTGGACGGACGCCCGCGAACCGGTCAGCTGGCCTTCACCTGCTGATACGCTTCGAGGGCGCGTCCCCGCGCCTGGCCGTGATCGACGATGGGGCGGGGATAGGTCTCGCCGAGACGGACGCCCGCGGCGTCGAGAACCTCCGCCGGCGCCTTCCAGGGCGCGTGAATGTGCTTCGCCGGCAGCGCCCCGAGCTCCGGCACCCAGCGGCGGATGTAGTCGCCGTCCGGGTCGTGGTCCTCGGACTGCTTCGCGGGGTTGAAGATGCGGAAATAGGGCGCGGCGTCGGCGCCGGAGCCCGCCACCCACTGCCAGCCCGCGGCGTTGTTGGCGAGATCGGCGTCGCAGAGCGTGTCCCAGAACCACTTCTCCCCTTCGCGCCAGTCGATCAGCAGGTCCTTGATCAGGAAGCTGGCGGCGACCATGCGCACCCGGTTGTGCATGTAGCCGGTGGCCCAGAGCTCCCGCATGCCGGCGTCGACAAGCGGATAGCCTGTGCGGCCTGCCTGCCAGGCTGCGAGTGCTTCCGGGTCATCGGCCCAGGGGAAACCGTCGAAACGCGCCCGCCAGTTCGCTTCCGGCAGGTCGGGCCAGTGCCAGAGCAGGTGGTGGCTGAACTCCCGCCAGATGACCTCGGCGCGGAACTTCGCCGCACCCGGCACGCCCGATCGCTCCCGGTGGTCCAGCGCGCGCCAGATCCGGCGGACCGAGATCTCGCCGAAATGGAGGTGCGGTGAAAGACGGGAGGTGACATCGCGCGCCGGCGCATCCCGCCCCGCCGCATAGTCGTCCAGCTTCTCGTCCAGGAAGGTCTCGAAACGGGCCCTGGCGCCGGCCTCGCCGGGCGTCCATGCCTCTCGCAACCCGCCTGCCCAGTCGGGCTTCGCGGGCGTCAGACCCCAGTCGGCGAGTTCGTCGCTGGCCGGCCAGCGGCCGGGAACGGCGATGCGCTCCGGCGGCGGCAGGGGCTCGGCCGGCGGCCCGGCGGCGAGGCAGGCCTTCAGGAAGGGCGTGAAGACCTTGTAGGGCTCGCCCGCGCCGGCCGCGATGGTCCAGGGCTCGAAGGCGAGATTGCCGGGAAAGCTGCGGACGTCGAGACCGCGGTCCTTCAGCGCGGTCTTGATCCGCCGGTCGCGAGCGACCGCCCAGGGGTCGTAGAGCCGGTTCCACGTGACCGCGTCGGCGCCGGTCTCCTCGATCACCGCGTCCATGGCGTCGTCTGCGCGGCCCCGGCGCAGGATCAGGCGGTTGTTGCGCCTGTGCATCTCCGTCGCCAGCGCTTCGAGGGAATGGTGCAGCCACCAGCGCGAGGCGCCGCCCATGCGCCACGGGCCCGGGCTCTCGTCATCCAGGATGAAAAGCGCGATGACCGGCCGGCCTGAGCGGGCCGCGGCGTCGAGGCCGGGATTGTCGTCGAGGCGCAGGTCGCGGCGGAACCAGTGGAGGATGGGCTTCTCGGACAGTTCGGGCCTCCGGCGGTCAGACGATCCGGGCGCGCACCTCCCCCAGCAGGCTGTGGCGGTAGATCAGCGTCTGGCCTACGGCCGGAAAGCGGGTGCGGATCACGGTGCCGGTCAGGATCCAGTCGCCCGCGCGCAAGGTCTCGCCGCGTGCGGTCATCTCGTCGGCCAGAAAGCGCAGGCCGGCATAGGGGTGGCCCATGGCGTCGCGGCCCTCGCCGCGCCCGGCCTCGACGCCATCCTCTTCCAGCACAGCGGTGGCCGCGGCCAGGTCCGCCGGCGCGGCGGGCGGGTGAACCTCTCCCAGCACCATGCCGCCGTTCCAGGCGTTGTCGGCGATCAGGCTGAAGGCGTCGAGCGTCCCGTAGTCGGCGTTGCGGTCGTCGGCGATCTCGAAGGTCGCGGCGCAGGCGTCGACGGCCTGGATGATCGCCGCTTCGGCGAACGGCGCGCCGCCGGGGGCCAGATCGCGGCCAAGGCGCAGGGCGACCTCGCATTCGATGCAGACCCGGCCATGATCTGCGGCGCTGATCTCGGCCGGGCTCTCAAGGATGGCCGGCGCGGCGATGCGGCCGCCGACGGCGCGGTCGATGCCGACCATCTGCTGCATGGTCTCCGCCGTCAGCGCGATCTTCCAGCCGTGCATGGCCCGGCCCCGCTTCTCCAGACGGGCGACGAAGGCGCGCTGGATGTCATAGGCGCCGGCGAGGTCTGCGGGCCGGAAGCGGTCGGGCAGGGGCTCGTAGCGCCGTCCCGCCCGATGGGCCTCGTCCAGCCAGGTGGCCGCCTCGTCGGCGTGGTCGAACCGGGCCATCGTACTCTCCTCTTCTGTCGTCTCAGCCGCCGATATGGCGGAGCAGCGCGGCGTTGACCTTGGCCGGAACTTCCTCGGCCAGGAAGTGGCCCGCGCCCGGAATCTCGTGGAATGCGTAGGGGGCGTCGACGAATCCGCCAGTGCCCTCGGCGGCCATGCGGCCGACGCTCATGTCCTCGTTGCCCCAGATGTAGAGCGTCGGCACGGTGACCTTCGGCGCATCCGCCACGGCGAGCGTGGAGCCGCCGCCGAAGGCCGCGCGGTACCAGTTGAGCGCCGCGTCCAGCGCGGCCCGTTCGCCCAGCACCGAAAGGTGCGCGGCCGCCGTCTCGTCGGACATGCGGCGCTTCGCCGGCGGGCCGCCGCCATCGTCCTGGCCGAACAGCCCCCGGGCGTTCTCGAAGATCAGGGTGTTGCGCAGCGCCTTCGCGTCGTCGGCCAGCAGACGGTCCGCCATCTCCGGATCCTGGAACGCCTTGTGGTGGCGCGAGCGCGAGGCCTGTCCGGCGTCGGCCTTGAAGGCGCGCGCGAAGGCCGCCGGATGCGGCCGCGACAGCACCGTCAGCGTCTTCAGGCGTTCCGGATGCGCGATCGCCGTCAGCCAGGCGATCTGGCCGCCCCAGTCGTGGCCCACCAGGTGGAAGCGGTCCGCGCCCGTGGCGTCGGCGAGGGCGATGACGTCGCCGACGATCAGGTCAACGTGATAGCTGTCGACGCCCTGCGGACGCGCCCCGGCGGAATAGCCGCGCTGGTCCGGTGCGATGGCGCGGAAGCCGGCCCCGGCGACGGCCGCGATCTGCGCGCGCCAGCTGTGGCGGGAGTTCGGAAAGCCGTGCAGGAAGATCACCCGCTCGCCGTCCGCCGGCCCGTCGACATCGGCAGTGTAGCCGAAGCCGCCCGCCCTGATTTCCGTGGTCTCGATCATGCCGCCCTCCCCGCCCGCGCATCATGGCGCGGCGCGGCCTGCCGGGCAATTCCTGCCGCCGACGCGATGCGGGCCAGCGCAAGTCATTGAAATCATGTCTTCCGAAGCTGGCGCATCCATTGCGTTGTCCGCCGCAACGACCGAACAGGGAGACGATCATGACCCGCACCGCCCGCCTGTCCAGCAACTCCGTCATCTGGGCCGCGAACCATCTGGTCGACTGTCATGGCGACGACGCGCCGGGTCTGGCGCAGGCGCGCACCGCCGAGATGGAGCTCGAAGGCCGCTCCGATCTCGCCGCCATCTGGCAGATGGTGGAGCGCACCGTCGCCGCCCTTCTGGACTGCAGGGAGGAGCGCGAGCCCCTCTTCCACTGAGGCGCCGCGCCCGGCGATCCGCTGCCGGTCTGCCCGCGTACCTGTCGGTAGATCATGCGAATTGTGATATAGGACGGCCATGAACGACCGTTCGAGGTCCGGCAGTTGAATAGAAGAGTAGCGCTGCTGTTGCAGGCCGGTGTTTCGCTGGCGCTCGTCGCCGCTGCGATATGGGTGGTCAAGGAGCGCGAGGCCGCCCTCGCCTATCTCGGTTTCGACCACACGAAGCCCGTCCAGGCGCAGACCGGGGCGGAGCCGGGTATTCCCGTCATCGTCGCCGCGGTCACCGGCCGTCCGGACGACGTGCGCGTCCGGGCCGTGGGGACCGGCGGCGCCGTGCGCTCGGTCACTGTCCGCGCCCAGGTTCCCGGCCAGGTCGAACGGATCCTGTTCGACGCCGGCACCGTCGTCGGGGATGGCGATCCGCTGGTGCGTCTCGACGACCGTCAGGAACAGCTCGCGCTGGAACTCGCCGAGGTCCGGCTGAGGGACGCGGAGCGCAATGTCGAGCGTCTGCGCCAGCTCCGGGACCGGGGCTCCGCCGCGGGCGTGACCCTGGAAGATTCGGAAACCGCTGCGGCGCTGGCCCGGATCGAGCGCGACCAGGCCGCCTCCGCATTGTCGAAGCGCACCGTCCGTGCGCCCTTCGCCGGCGTCACCGGCCTGCCGCTTGTCGACACGGGGTCCCGCATCGACGAACAGACGCCGATCACCAGCCTGGACAACCGCTCCTCGATCCGGGTGCGGTTCGACGTGCCCGAAGAATATCTCTCCCGTCTGCCCATCGGCAGCATCGTGGAGGCGCGGACGCCGGCCTGGCCGGCCCGCAGTTTCGAGGGCACCGTGGTGGAGATCGACAGCCGCATCGATCCGCTGTCGCGCACCGCGCCGGTGCGTGCGGAGATTCCCAATGCCGAGGACCTGCTCCGCCCCGGCATGTCCTTCGAGGTCGTCGCCAGCCTGCCCGGCGAGGTCCGCGCCGCGGCGCCGCAGCTCGCCCTGCAGTGGGAGCGCGGCGGCGCCTATGTCTGGCGGGTGAGGGACGGCGTCGCCGAGCGCGCCGAAGTGCGGCTCATCGGCCGCGAGAAGGGTCTCGCCCTGCTGGAAGGCGACATCGCGCCGGGCGATCTGGTGGTCGTCGAGGGCGTGCAGCGTCTCAGGCCCGGCCGGCCGGTACGCTTGCTGGGCCAGACGGCATCGGCCGGGGGAGAAGGGACGTGAGCGGCCAGGGCGGACTGGCGGGACTGAGCGTCCGGCGGCCGCTGCTGGCCATCGTCCTGAACCTGCTGATCATCATCGCCGGCGTCGCGGCACTGATGGGTGTCGAAGTGCGCGAACTGCCCAACGTCGACCGCCCCGTGGTCAGCGTGCGCGCCGACTTCCCCGGCGGCTCGCCCGAGACCATCGACGCCGAGGTGACCAGTGTGCTGGAGAGCGCCGTCGCCCGGGTCAACGGTGTCGTCAATGTCCGGTCCTCTTCGGAAGAGGACAATTTCCGCATCCGCATCGAGTTCCGCCCCGACGTGGACCTTGTCGACGCCGCCAACGACGTCCGCGAGGCCGTCAGCCGCGTCGTCAACCGCCTCCCCGCGGGCGTCGAGGACCTGTTCGTGGTCAAGGCCGACGCCGACGCCAGCCCGATCATCGATCTCGCCATCTCCAGCGACAGCCTGCCGGTGGAGGCGCTTACCGAGGTGATCGAGAACGAGATCACGCCGGCCTTCACCTCCATCGAGGGCGTTGCCGACCTCAGTCTGTTCGGCGAGCGGGAGAAGGTGCTGCGGGTCGCCGTCGACCCGCTGCTGCTGGCCAGCCACGGCCTCTCCATCGCCGACGTCTCCCGCGTGCTGCAGAGCGCGCAGCTCGACGTTCCCGCCGGCAGCTTCTCCTCCGGCGATCAGGACGTCATCGTCCGCGCCGACGCCTCGGTCTCCGATGTCGCCGGCCTCGAGGCGCTGGTGCTGCGCGGGCCGGTGCGGCTGGGCGACGTCGCCGAGGTCTTCTTCTCGCCGGCCGAGCCGCTTTCCGTGGTGCGTCTTGACGGCCGCGAGGTCATCAATGTCGGCGTCATCCGTCAGGCCCGCGCCAACACCGTCGCCATCTCCCGCGACGTCAAGCGCGTCGTCGCCGCGCTGAACGCGCGCTTCCCGGACCTCACCATCGAAACCATCTCCGACGACGCCGTCTTCATCGAGGGCGCGATCGAGGAGGTGCTGATCAGCCTCGGCTTCGCGGTCGTCATCGTCGTCACCGTGGTGGCGCTGTTCATCCGCAGCCTGGGCGCGACGCTGATCCCGATGACGACGATTCCCGTCGCCCTGATCGGCGCCGTGGCCGGCATCTGGCTGATGGGTTTCTCGATCAACCTGATCACGCTGCTGGCGCTGGTGATCGCGACCGGCCTGGTCGTCGACGACTCCGTCGTCGTGCTGGAGAACATCCAGCGCCGCCGGCGGGAGGGAATGAAGGCCCGCGCGGCCGCCGTCCTCGGCGCGCGCCAGGTGTTCTTCGCGGTCATCGCCACCACGGCGGTGCTGGTGTCCGTCTTCGTGCCGATCTCCTTCCTGCCGTCGACCGCGGGGCGGCTGTTCAGCGAATTCGGCTTCGTCCTCGCGGTGACGGTGATCCTGTCCTCCTTCGTGGCGCTCAGTCTCTGTCCCATGATCGCTTCCCGCCTGCCGGGGCTGGGCCGGGCGCCCGCGCAGCGGGGGCCGCTGGCGCTGGCCGGCGCGGGACTTGCCGCCCTCTACGACAAGGCGCTGACGGCGTCGCTGGCGGCGCCGCTGGTGACCGTCACGGTCTTCGGCCTGATCGCCGGCTCGGCGGCGCTGGTCTTCGGCCAGCTCGGCGAGGAACTCGCGCCGGCCGAGGACCGCGGCGAGGTCAATGTCCGCCTGCAGGGTCCGGACGGCACCGGCCTCGACTATACCGACCGCCAGGTCGAGCAGGTGGAGGCGCTGTTCCGCCCCTGGGTGGAGCGTGGCGTGGTGCGCAACGTCTTTTCGGTCACCGGCAGCTATGACCTCAACCGCGGACAGATCGATGCCGCGCTGATCCCCTGGGAAGCGCGCGAGGTCGGACAGGCCGAGATCGAAGCCGCCATCTCGCCGGCCCTGAAGGACATCGCCGGCGCCAATGTGGGCATCCGCCGCGGCAACAGCCTGGGGCTGCGCGGCTCCGAAAGCGGTATCAACTTCGCGCTCACCGGCGCCAATTACCCGCGCATTGCTGCCGTCGCCGACGAATTCGCCCTGGCGGTGCAGCGCGAGATCCCGCAACTCGACAATGTCCGCATCGAGTACCAGTCCACCCAGCCGCAGCTCAGCGTGCTCATCAACCGCAGCCGCGCCGCCGATCTCGGCGTGGCGATGGAGGATCTGGCCGCCACCGTGCGTGCGCTGGTCGACGGCGACGAGGTGGCCGAGCTGACCGTGGACGACCGTGCGATACCGGTCATCCTGGAATCGAAGACCGGCGTCGTGACCGATCCATCGGACCTGCTGAACCTCTACGTGCCCGCCGCCGACGGCCGGCTGACGCCGCTGTCCCAGCTGGTCACCTTCCGCGAGGAGGGCGTTGCCGCCGAACTCGACCGCCACGGCCAGCGCCGCGCGATCGAGATCCGCTCCGACCTGCCGCCGACCCTCTCCCAGCGGGAGGCCGTCGACAGCATCCGCGAACTGGCCGCCGAGCGTCTGCCCGGCGACATCGGCCTGCTGTTCCTCGGCGAGGCGGCGACGCTGGAGGAGACGACCTCCGACGTGCAGATCACCTACGTCATCGCGCTGGTGGTCATCTTCCTGGTGTTGGTGGCGCAGTTCGAGAGCCTCACCAGCGCGCTGATCGTCATGGCGACCGTGCCCTTCGGCGTCGGCGCCGCCGTTTATGCGCTGTGGCTGACCGGCACGACGATCAACATCTACAGCCAGATCGGCGTGCTGCTGCTGGTCGGAGTCATGGCCAAGAACGGCATCCTGATGGTGGAGTTCGCCGACCAGTTGCGAGACCGCGGCGCGTCGGTGCGCGAGGCCGCCCGCGAAGCCGCGCGCATCCGCTTCCGCGCCATCGGCATGACCATGGTCTCGACGGTGCTGGCCGGCCTGCCGCTGATTCTGGGCGCCGGCCCGGGCTCCGAGGCGCGCGGGGCCATCGGCTGGGTGGTCTTCGGCGGTCTCGGCCTGGCGGCGGTCTTCACCCTGCTGCTGACGCCGGCCGTCTACGTCCTGCTCGCCTGGATGGCGAAGCCTCGCGGCGATGCCGCGAAGGCTCTGGAGGAGGAGCTGGCCGAGTCCGAACGGCCGCGCATGGCGCCCGACGCGGCGGATTGAGCGTCCGCCCCCTCCGGGACTTGATCCCGGAGCCCAGCCCTGCGGAACCGCGTATTCTGGGTCCCGGGGTCAAGCCCCGGGACGGGAGTGGATATCTCGGAGGCAGGGGCGGGGGTCGAGTTCCCTCTGCAGCAACTAGAGCCGCAGCACTCCGTAGCCGTCGGTGCCGAAGGGCGCGTTGAGGCTCGCCTGGATCGCCAGTCCCAGCGCGTTGCGGGTGTCGCGCGGATCGATCATGCCGTCGTCCCAGATCTCGGACGTCGACCACCAGGCGCTGGCCTGCTGGCGATAGTCGCGGGCGACGCTTTCGAAGATCTCGTCGATCTCCTTCTGGTCCGGATCCTCGCCCAGGCGCTTGAGCTGGGCGATCTTGATTTCAGCCAGGGTCTTGGCCGCCTGCTCCTCGCCCATGACCGAGATGCGGTGGTTGGGCCATGAGAACAGGAAGCGCGGATCGAAGGCGCGCCCGCACATGCCGTAATTGCCGGCGCCGAAGCTGCCGTTGGTCATCACGGTGAACTTCGGCACCTTGGAGTTGGTCTGCACCATGATCATCTTGGCGCCGTCCTTGGTGATGCCGGCCATCTCGTAGTCGCGGCCCACCATGAAGCCGGTGATGTTCTGCAGGAAGACCAGCGGCGTGTTGTTCTGGTTGCAGAGCTCCATGAAGTGCGTGGCCTTCAGGGTCGAGTCGTTGAACAGCACGCCGTTGTTGCCGAGGATGCCGACCTTGTAGCCCCAGATATGGGCGAAGCCCGCGACCAGGGTGGTGCCGTAGTCGGGCTGGTATTCCAGGAAGCGGCTGCCGTCGACGAGCCGAGCGATGACCTCGCGCATGTCGAACTGGATCTTCACGTCGTCGGGGATGACGCCCAGCAGCTCGTCGGGGTCGTAGTACGGTTCCTCGAAGTCCTGGCGCTGGATCGGCGTCTTCGGCGCGCGCTCCCACTGGGCGACGATTTCCCGGCCGAGATCGATGGCGTGGCGCTCGTCGTCGGCGGCGAAGTCGACCGTGCCGGAAATCTGGGTGTGCAGGTCCGCGCCGCCGATCTCGTCGGCCGTGTGCTCCTCGCCGGTCGCCGCCTTGACCAGCGGCGGTCCGCCCAGGAAGACGCCGCCATTGCCGCGCACCATGATCGAATAGTCGCTCAACGCCGGGATGTAGGCGCCGCCTGCGGTGCAGTGGCCGAAGACGAGAGCGAGCTGCTTGCAGGCGAGCTTCGAGAGCGTCGACTGGTTGCGGAAGATGCGACCGGCGTAATAGCGGTCGGCGAACAGCGTCGACTGCAGCGGCAGGAAGCCGCCCGCCGAGTCGCAGAGATGGACCACGGGCAGGCGGTTCTCGATGGCGATGTCGAGGCAGCGGACGATCTTCTTGATCGACAGCGGATACCAGGCGCCGCCTTTCACCGAGGGATCGTCGGCGCGGATGATGACCTCGCGGCCCGAGACCGTGCCGATGCCGACCACCTGGCCTGCGCCCGGCGCGCCGCCGTCATAGGCCTGGTTGGCGGCCAGCGTGGAGAGCTCGAGGAACGGCGTGCCCGGATCGAGCAGCAGGTCGATCCGCTCCCGCGCCGTCATCTTGCTCTGGCGCGTCAGCCGGTCGATATCGCGCTGGGGCCGCTGGAACCGGGCGGCGTCTTGCGCCTCGCGGAACTCGGCGATCATCTTCTCGTTGTGGGCGCGGAAGCGCTTGTAGTCGTCCGAGGCGGTGGAGACGCGGCTCTGGATACGGTTCATTCCTCCTCCTCCGCGGCAAAGGTGACGAGCGGCGCGCCCTTGTTGAAGGTGCCGCCCTGCTCGACATGGACCTCGCCGATCGTGCCGTCATGGGTCGCGATGATGGTGGTCTGCAGCTTCATGGATTCGATCACCATCAGCGTCTGCCCCTCGCTCACGGTGTCGCCCGCGGCGCAGGACAGCGAGACAACCGTGCCCGGCATGGCCGCCGTGACCACCTCGGCGCCGCCGGCCTCCATCGCCGTGCGGTCGGGATCGCGCACCTCCACCTCGACGACCCGGTCGGCCAGCTTGAAGAAGACCCGGTCGCCCGCGCGGGCGATCGCCCGGACCTCCGGCGTCTCAGCCAGCGGCGCCGGGGGGACGGGCCGCATGTCGATCCGGCCATGGGCCGACGCCTCGGCGCCCGCGCCGGAAATCCGCGCGACCACGTCCAGCATTTCGCCGTCCACAACTGCCATCCGCCGCATCGTCAGTTCCTCCAGTCGCCGGCGGCTTCCTGGATCGGAAGCGCGCGTTCCGGCGCCGCCGTCGGCCCGGCGCATGCGGCCAGCGCGCGCAGCGCCAGCCGGTCCCGCGTCTCCGGGGCCAGCGGGGCAAGGGCGAGAGCTTCGCCGTGCTCGTCGATGAAGCCGGTATGGACTTCGGCGGCCATGAAGGCCGGATGCTCCAGCACCCGCTTCAGGAAGAACTGGTTGGTGGTGACGCCCAGCGCCGTCAGTTTGCCGACAGCCTGCGCGCAGGCGCGGACCGCAGCCTCCCGCGTCGGGCCGGAGACGACCAGCTTGGCGATCATCGGATCGAAGTCGGCGGTAACCTCGCCGCCGGTCTCGATTCCGCTCTCCCAGCGCACGCCCGCCGGCGGCTCCAGCAGGAGCAGGGTTCCGGCCGCCGGCAGGAAGCCGGCGTCGGCGTCCTCGGCATAGATACGGACCTCGACCGAATGGCCCTCGAAGCGGATATCGGCCTGGGAGAACCTGAGTTCCCCGCCCGCGGCGATGGCGAGTTGTTCCGCCACCAGGTCGACGCCGGTGATCTCCTCGGTTACCGGATGCTCCACCTGCAGGCGGGTGTTCATCTCCAGGAAGTAGAAGGCGCCGTCGGGCGCCACGATGAACTCCACCGTGCCGGCATTGCGGTAATTGCAGGCTTCCGCGAGCTTCACCGCCGTTGCCTCGATCTCCCGCAACAGCCCGTCGGGCAGGGCGGGGGCCGGCGCTTCCTCGACGATCTTCTGGAAACGGCGCTGGATCGAGCAGTCGCGGGTGCCGAGGTGGATCGCCTTCTTGCCGTCGCCCAGCACCTGCACCTCGACATGGCGCGGATGGTCGACATAGCGCTCGGCGTAGACGCGGCCGTCGCCGAAGGCGCGCTCGGCCTCGGAAATCGCGGATTCGATGGCCTGCTTCAGCTCGGCGTCCTCGCGGACGATGCGCATGCCCTTGCCGCCGCCGCCGGCCGCCGCCTTGATCAGCAGCGGCGTGCCGATCTTCGCCGCCGCCTCGGCCAGCTTCGACGGATCGTCGGCCTCGGCGGAAGGGGCCAGCGGGACGCCATGCTTCTCGGCGAAGGCGCGGGCCTTCTGCTTGTCGCCCATCAGTTCGATCGCGTCCGCGTCCGGCCCGACCCAGATCAGGCCGGCGTCCTTGACGGCGCGGGCGAAGCGGGCGTTCTCCGACAGGAAGCCGAAGCCGGGGTGGATGGCGTCCGCGCCGCTCTGTTTCGCCGCGGCGATGATCTGGTCCATGTCCAGATAGGCCTGGACCGGCGGGGTGCCCTGCAGTTCGACGGTCCGGTCCGACAGCGCCATCCACGGTGCGCCGGCGTCGACGGGATGATGGACGGCGACGGTCTCGATGCCGAGGCGTTTGGCCGTGCGCTGGATGCGCTGGGCGATCTCGCCGCGATTGGCGATCAGGAGTCGCTTGATCATTTGTTGGGCCAGTCGGGTTCGCGCTTCTGCTGGAAGGCGGCGAAGCCTTCCTTGCCGTCCTCGGTGCCGGCCATGATCGGCAGCATCAGCTGGGTGTACTGCTGCGCCTCGCGGATCGGCATGTCCTGGATGGCGTGATAGGCCAGCTTGCCCAGCCGGATGGCGGTGGGCGAGCGGCTGGTGATGTCGGAGAGGAAGGCGTCGAGCACGGCGTCGAGGTCGCCGGGATCGGCCACCGCGTTCAGCAGCCCCTCCTCATAGGCCTTCTCGGCGCTCCACGGCACGCCGCGCATGCACAGTTCCAGCGCCTTCCGGCGCGGCAGGACGCGCAGCATGTAGGGCAGGATGGTCATGGGAAACAGGCCGACGCCGACTTCCGGCGTTCCCAGCCTGGCGCCCTTCACGCCGACGGCGAGGTCGCAGACGCAGACCAGGCCGAAGCCGCCGCCCAGGGCATGGCCGTTGACCCGGGCGATGATCGGCAGGGTACAGGCTTCGAAGGCCTCGAACATCTCGGTCAGCTTGAGCTGCGGCCGGGCCGGGTCCGTCTTGAACGGGCTGCCGTCCGGCTGGGGCGAGAGATCGCCGCCGGCGCAGAAGACCTTGTCGCCCGCGCCCGTCAGCACGATGGCGCGGACCTCATCGTCGGCCTGTGCGGCCTTCAGCGCCGCCGCGATGCCGCCGGTGACATGGTCGTTCAGCGCATTGCGCCGGTCCGGCCGATTGATGGTGATGCGGAAGACCGGCCCATCACGGCCGGTCTTCACCACGTCGCTTTCCTCGGTCACGTCCCCTCCCCAGGGTCTGCTCGGAGCGGGCGGCAGTATGGCGAGCCGCCCGATGGTACGCAAGCGTACTATCAGGTAGCCGGGACGGGCCCCTGCATTGCCTCCAGCTCGTCGATGAAGCCTTCGATCAGCGTGAGACCACGCTGCCAGAACTGCGGGTCGCTGGCGTCCAGGCCGAAGGGCTGCAGCAGGTCGCGGTGGCGCAGCGTGCCCCCGGCCGAGAGCATTTCCAGGTACTTCTCCTGGAAGCCTTCCGGTTCGGCCTGGTAGGTCTGGTAGAGCGCGTTCACCAGGCAGTCGCCGAAAGCGTAGGCGTAGACGTAGAACGGCGTGTGCACGAAATGCGGGATATAGGCCCAGTAGACGCCGTAATCGTCGCCCAGGTCGAAGACGGGGCCCAGGCTCTCGCGCTGCACGTCCAGCCAGATCCCGCCGATCTCCTCCGGCGCCAGTTCGCCCTCGCGGCGCTTGTGGTGCAGCCTGCGCTCGAATTCGTAGAAGGCGGTCTGGCGCACCACGGTGTTGATCATGTCCTCGACCTTGGAGGCCAGCATCAACCGCCGCCGCTCCGGGGTCTCCGCGCCGGCCAGCATGGACTGGAAGGTCAGCATCTCGCCGAACACGGATGCGGTCTCCGCCAGCGTCAGCGGGGTGTCGCACATCAGCGGCCCCTGCTTCGCCGCCAGCACCTGATGGCAGCCATGGCCCAGTTCGTGGGCCAGGGTCATGACGTCCCGGACCTTCCCCTGATAGTTCATCAGCAGATAGGGATGCGCGCTCGGCACCACCGGATGGGCGAAAGCGCCGGGCGACTTGCCCGCCTTCGGCGCGGCGTCGATCCAGGGCTTGTCGAAGAAGCTCCGGGCCACGTCGGCCAGTCCGCCGGAGAAGCGGTCATAGGCGTGGAGCACGGTCTCCACCGCCTCGTTCCACGGGATCTGCGCGTCGTCATTGTCGGGCAGCGGCGCGTTGCGGTCGTGATGCTCCAGCTTCTCCAGACCCAGCCACTTCGCCTTCAGCGCGTAGTAGCGGTGCGAGAGCCGCGGAAAACTGTCGAAGACGGCGTCGCGCAGCGCGTCGACCACTTCCGGCTCCACCTGGTTCATCATGTGGCGGCCGTATTCGGGCTGCGCGATGCCGCGCCATTCGTCCTCGGTCTGCTTGTCGCGGATCAGAGTGTTGGTGATCAGGGCGAACAGCCGGACGTTGTCGCCCAGCACGCGGGAGATTTCCGCGGCGGCTTCCTGGCGGACCTTGCGGTCGCGGTTGGAAAGCAGGTTGATGGCGTCCTGCGACGGCATCTCCTTGCCGCCGACAGTGAAGACCAGCCCGGCCATGGTCTGGTCGAACAGCCGCGTCCAGGCGCTGTAGGCGGTGATGGATTTCTCGTGGAACAGGCGCTCCAGTTCGTCGGAGAGCACGTGCTTGCGCATGGTCCTGAGGTCGCGCAGCCAGGGACCGTAGTGGGCCAGGGCGGGCGACGCGGCCATGCGCGCCTGCAGGTCGTCTTCCTCCAGGTGATTGATCTCGATGGAGAAGAACAGGAGTTTCGCCGTGATCCGGTTCACCTTCTCCTGCGTCGCCTGGAAGAAGCGCACCCGGGCGCCGTCCTGCATGTCGGTGCAGTAGTTGAGGAAGGAGAACGCCATCAGCCGCCCGAAGCGGTCCTGCAGCGCCTCGTAGCGCGCGATGCCCTCGGCCAGGGCATCGCCGGCGGCATCGGCGATGCGGCCGTTGAGGTCGGCGCGCAGCCGGTCGGCCTCGGCCTCGCACCAGCCGAAGTCCGCGTCGATGGCAGGATCGTCGACGCCCTGGTAGAGATCCCGCAAATCCCATGCGGGCAGCGCGGACATCTCGTTCATTGGTTTCCTCCGGTTTCATACATGGAGCTTTCCCGCTCCGGCAACAGCATGTACGTGCAGCTTGCCAAGGCAATGGGATCGTTCTCGTCGTGATAGGCGACGGCGGAAATGAAGGCGACCTGGCGGGTGATGCGGCGGCATTCGGCCTTCGCGATCACGTCGTGGCCGGGCGTCGCCGGCTTGAGATACTCGACCCTGAGATCGATGGTCACGCAGGGCACGTAGTGGCCGATGGCCGAGTGCATGGCCACGGCGCAGAGATTGTCGATCTGCGTGGTGATGGCGCCGCCGTGCAGGACCCCGGTGTCGGGATCGCCCACCAGCCGGTCGGCATAGGGCAGGCGCGAGACCGCGACCGGCCCGTCCAGCGACATGATGCGGATGCCCAGCGACCGGATATGCGGCAGGGTATCCTCCAGTTGCTGCATGCCGGCCATGTCGACTGCCGGAAAGCGCCGCCATTCGGGGCGCGGTTCGACCACCAGGCGCATGGTGTCAATCCTCCTCGGCGGGCAGCAGGAAGTGGGCGTGGGCCGCCGCCACCGGCTTGGCGCGGTCGGCCTGCCAGGCCTCGATGCGGACATTGGCGATCCGCCGGCCATGCTTGGTGATGGTCGCCTGGGCGAAGGTTTCCACCACCCGCGCCGAACGCAGGTACTCGACCGTCAGGTTGATGATCTTCGGCACCTGCCGGCTTTCATGGGCCCAGATCAGGTGGATGATGGCCGCCGATTCCAGAAAGGCGCCGACCACGCCGCCATGGATCGCCGGCAGCACGGGGTTGCCGATGATGTGGTCGCTGCCCGGCATGCGCACGATGGGGCCGTTCTCGTCGTGATCCACCGTCAGGCCGAGAAAGGCCATGTAGGGGATCGATTCCAGCACATCCTGATACTCTCCGGTCTCGCGGGCGCGGGCCACGGCGTCGGCGATGCTCATTCTGTCTTCTCCCGTGCGGCGTATTTCGGGGCGTTCGCCCCCAGCATGAAGGTGGCGACGGCGTTGGCGATGGGATCGCCTTCCGCCTGGTAGGCGCTGGCCCGGATGAAGGCGATGGAGCGGGTCATGCGATAGACCTCGCCGGTGGCGAAGACGTCCCTTTCCGGCGCCGCGGGCTTCAGGTAATCGATGCGCAGGTCCAGCGTGGCGATATCGGCCAGTTCGCGCAGATGAGTGAACAGCGCGTAGCCGCAGGCGGAATCGATCAGCGTGGTGATGGCGCCGCCATGCAGCACCCGTTCCTTCGGATCGCCGATCAGCTTCTCCTGCCAGGGCAGCTTCACCGTGACCCGCTCCTTCGAGGCCTCGACCAGCGACAGGCCCAGCGCGCGGAATTGCCCTTCGCTGGTCTCCGCCATCATCCTGACCTTGTCTTCCCAGCTCATGCTGGATGGATCGACCGCCATGGGGCGTGTCCTCCGTGATCCGTGTGGGGTCTCCGGCCGGCGTCTCGGCATCGCCGCCCGGCATTTCCCGGAACATAGAGTGCGCGCGGGCGCCATGCATCAGGAACCGGCGCGTTCAATGGTCGCCCGGCGATGTGTCAGATTGATACAGCGGTGTATCGATGCTAGCCTGTCCCAGAATGGCATGGTCCGGGGAGCGGCATGGCGAAGACCGTACTGATCGTCGACGATGATCCGACCCAGTTGCGGCTGCTTGAGAGCGTCGTGGCGAAGGCGGAGTTCCGGGTCGAGAAGGCGACCGGCGGCGCCGAGGCGCTGAAACGCCTGACTCAGGGCCGCCGAGGCGACATTGACGTGGTGCTGCTGGATCTGGCGATGCCGGAGATCGACGGCCTTGAGGTGCTGGAGCGGGTCCGGCCGCAGCATCCCGACCTGCCCGTCGTCGTCCTGACAGCCCATGGCGGCGTCGACACGGTGGTCAAGGCGATGCGCGCCGGCGCCTCCGACTTTCTGGTCAAGCCCGCCTCGCCCGAACGTATCCGGGTCACGCTGGAGAACTCGCTGAAGCTGAAGACGCTGACCGGCGAGATCTCGCGGCTGACCCGCAAGATATCCGGCGAGCTCGGATTCGACGACCTGGTGGCGCGGAGCCCGGCGATGACATCGGTCATCGACCTGTCGAAGCGCGCCGCCGCCTCCACCATCCCCATCCTGATCGAGGGTGAATCGGGCGTCGGCAAGGAGCTGGTCGCTCGCGCCATCCAGGGCTCCAGCGAACGCGCGCGCCGGCCCTTCGTCACCGTCAACTGCGGCGCGATCCCGGAGAACCTGGTGGAGAGCGTGCTGTTCGGCCACGAGAAGGGCTCCTTCACCGGCGCGACGCACCGGAATATGGGCAAGTTCCAGGAAGCCTCCGGCGGTACGCTGTTTCTCGACGAGATCGGCGAACTCAAGCTCGACATGCAGGTCAAGCTGCTCCGCGCCCTGCAGCAGGGCGAGGTCGATCCCGTCGGCGCCGCCAGCCCGGTCAAGGTCGACATCCGGCTGATCTCCGCCACCAACCGGGATCTGGCGGAGATGGTGCGCGAAGGCGGCTTCCGCGAGGATCTCTATTACCGCCTCAACGTCTATCCGATCCTGATTCCCCCGCTCCGCGACCGGGTCGGCGACATCCCCCTGCTGGTCGAGCACTTCACCCGCACCTTCGCGGCGAGCGAGAACAAGCCGATCCGGGGCGTCGCGCCGGAAGCCATGGAACTGCTGGAAAGCCATGACTGGCCCGGCAATGTCCGTCAGCTGGAGAACACCATCTTCCGCGCCATCGTGCTGGCGGAGAGCGAGATGCTGACGCTGGACGACTTCCCGCAGCTGACCGGCGCCGGACATCGGCCGCGCCGGACCGCCGACGCCGAAACCGGCGCCGACATCGGTATCACGTTCGCCGCCCAGCCGGACCGCGTCGGCCTGCTGGATGCGCAGGGCCATGCACGGCCGCTGGCCGAGGTGGAACTCGACATCATCCGCAACGCCATCGACCGCTATGGCGGCCAGATGTCGGAGGTCGCCCGGCGGCTGGAGATCGGCCGCTCTACGCTCTACCGCAAGCTCAGGGAGATCGAGGCGGCCGACCACGGCCAGGCGGCCGACTGAGCGCCCTGCGCGGCAGGGCCGATGCACGAAAAGCGGGCGGCGCGCGCCGGCATTCCGGGCAACTGCCCGTCCGGGCGTCACAATTCAGAAATATTTAAGGTCGGTATCCTAGCTTTCGTCCATGGCCCACACGGACGATGGACCCCGAAATGTACAATGATGCCGACAAGCTGGCGCGTATGGTGCCGGTCCTGCTCGAGGCGCTGGACTGCATGCCGGACGGCTTCGCCCTATACGACAAGGACTTCCGGCCTCTGGTCGTGAACCGGGAGTCTCTCAACCGCTTCCCCATTGCCTTCGACACCCTGTCGAAGGGCGGCACCTTCCTGGAAGCCAACCGCCGCGGCATCCGGGAAACCCGTCCGGACATTCCCGAGGAAAAGGCGGAGAGGATGGTACGCCGCCTCACCGAAACCCTCGAGGCGGGCGAGACGGTCGACCTGGAGACCCAGAACGGCCGCATCGTGCGCACCCGCTTCCGGGAGATGAGTGAAGGCCGCCGCGTCGCCATCTCCGTCGACATCACCGAACTCCGGGCGCGCGAGAAGGAACTGGAGGAGGCGCGCAGGGCCGCCGAGGCCGCCAACGAGACCAAGTCCGCCTTCCTCGCCAATATCAGCCACGAGATCCGCACGCCGCTGAACGGCATCCTCGGCATGTCCCAGATGCTGTGCAAGGCGAACCTGCCGCCCGATCAGAAGCGTCAGGCGGAGACCATCGCCGAGTCGGGCCAGATGCTGATGGACCTGCTGAACGACGTTCTCGACCTCTCCAAGATCGAGGCCGGCCGGCTGGACATCGATCCGCGCGACGGCGACCTGGGCGATGTCATGCGCGGCCTGCGCCGCCTCTGGCAGCCGGGCGCCGACGAGAAGGGCCTGACCCTGTCGCTGATGCTGGACGCCGACCTGCCGAAGCGCGTCGTGTTCGATCCCGTGCGCGTGCGCCAGTGCGCCAACAACCTGATTTCCAATGCCATCAAGTTCACCCAGAAGGGCCGGATCCAGATCGTCGTCACCACGGAAACGGGCGACGACGGCGAGCCGATGATCCAGATAGAGGTCAGCGACAGTGGCTGCGGCATGGAAGAAGAGACGCTGGCGCGTCTGTTCCATCCCTTCACCCAGGCCGACTCGTCCACCTCCCGCAAGCATGGCGGCACCGGCCTCGGTCTCTCCATCACCCGCCGCCTGGCGCGGATGATGGGCGGCGACTGTGTCGCCGAGAGCACGCCGGGCCGGGGTTCGACCTTCCGGCTCAGCTTCCGCGCCGACCCCGTCATCCCCTCCCGGCCGCTGCAGGAGATGGGCATGGTCGACGAGACGGGCCAGCCCATCGACCCGGAACGCTGCCGCGGCCTGCGCGTGCTGCTGGTCGACGATCATCTGGTCAACCGCAAGGTCGCCAGCCTCTATCTCGAGCCCTATGGCTGTGCGGTGACGGAGGCCGGCAACGGCCAGGAGGCGCTGGACCGGCTTTCGGCCCAGACCTTCGACATCGTCCTGCTGGATGTGCACATGCCGGTCATGGACGGGCCTGAGACGATCAGCCGGATCCGCCAGGCGGACGCGCCCTGGCGCAAGGTGCCGGTGCTGGCGCTCACCGCCGACGCGATGATGGGCGACCGCGAGCGCTATCTGGCCATGGGTATGGACGGCTATGTCGCCAAGCCGATCGCCGAACGCGAACTGGTGGGCGAGATCGTCAGGGCGGCGCGGTCGCACTGACCCGCCGGCGCACCGCGCGGTCATGCAGAAGCGTTAAATCCGTCACACGCCGGAGCCGGGCCCCGTGCTAGGATCGGTGCCGACCCGAAGTCCTCTCGAGTGCCCGGCCATGTTCCGCTTTCCGCGTGTGATCCTGTCCGCGATCATTCTCGCCCTCGTCCCGCCCATCCAGGCCCATGCCGTCGAGAAGCCGCCGGAGGACGCCGCCGCGCCGCCCGTCCAGCCCGGGGACATGGTGGCGAAGGCCTGGGCGCTGACCCTCGCCGAGGCTGCGGAACTGGCCGCCGAGGTGCTGCGCTACCGTGTCGCCGACCAACAGCACGACCGGATCCGGCAGGTCGTCCGTTTCACCCACGTCACGCCGGAGGGCGCCTTCATGCTCGGCCTGGTGGAGCCGCGGCTTCTGCGCGCCTCCTTCGGCCGTCAGGGCGGCGTGACCTTTCATGTGGAGATGCTGGGCGCCGGGGGCGCCGGCGACGCCGCCCGCGACGCCCTCGCCGCCGAACTGGACGCGGCGCTGCAGCAGGAGGCCGCCCGCCGGCATGTCCCCGTCGTCTCCGTGATCTGGCCGGAGGTTCTGAGCGACCGCGCCGAGATCGTGGAGGCCGAGCGCACCGTGCCGCGGCGTGCCGACGTGTTCGAGAAATTCATCCGCCGCCGCCCGCCCGATCCGGTCGAGGGTGTCTGGCGCCGCCATGACGGCCAGGTGCTGGTCGGCATCTACCGCAACCTGGAGGCCCCGGGCCGGATCTACCACGCCATGGTGCTGGAGGCCCCGAAGAACGGGGCCTGGCGCACCGGCGAGATCAAGTTCGAGATGGAACTGCTGGAGGAAGACCTGGCCAGCGGGCCGCTGTTCCGCGACGACCGCGCCCGCGCCGATATCGTCTGGCGCGTCGAGCGCGAGAACCTGGTCGCCCTGAACGGGCCCGAGGGCGCGGTGCGCTATGTCCGGCTGGGACCGCGGATCGACTTCGACCGGGAGCCGCTGCACAACGGCACCGGCTGGGTGGCGACCGCCGAGGGCCACGTGGTCACGAATTTCCACGTCATCAAGGACGCCGCCGAGATCCGCGTCGGCTTCCGTGAGGGTCCCTGGCGGCCGGCCCGCGTGGTCATCGCCGACGAGCGCATGGACCTGGCCGTGCTGGAGGTCGAGAATCCGGACATTCTCGGCCCGCCGCTGCCGCTGGCGGCCGGCCCGGCCTATCCTGACGGGGCCGAAGTGACGGTACTGGGCTATCCCCTGGCGCGCCGGCTGGGCGAGAAGATGAAGGTCACCACGGGCGTGGTGAACGGCCAGAACGGCGACAAGGGCGACCCGACCCGGCTGCAGCATTCGGCGGCGACCCAGCCCGGCAGCAGCGGCGGCCCTGTGGTCGACCGCCACGGCAATGTCGTTGCCGTCTCCGTCTCCCATCTGAAGGGCGGCGATGTCGAGCAGGTCAACTTCGCCATCAAGATCGGCTATCTGCGCCTGCTGCTGGAGGGCTTCGGCATCACGCCACTGCATGCCGCCGAGACGCCGGCGCGGGCGCCCGATGTGATCGCCGCGGATCTGAGAGGCTCGGTGCTGCCGGTCTGGACCACCCGGGACGACTAGGCGCGGGCGTGCACGGCCGGCGGCGCCGTGCTAGGACGGGCGCGCAACGGCAGGGGAGGCCGGAGAGCAGATGACCGAAACGCACGGAACCGCGACGGTGGCCGGGGAGGCCGCGACAGTCGAGACGGTGATGAACTACTCCAGCGAGGCTGGCGGGCCCATCGGCTACTACTTCTACGAGCCGGAGGTGCGGGAGAATTTCCGTCCCGCGGGCCAGGACCGCCGAAGCGTCCTCGTCGAGGACGCCTGGCCGCAGGCGGACCGGCTGTCCGCCGACGTGGAGGGCTTCGAGGTCCATCCCTTCGAGGGCGGCTTCGACGCCTTCGAGAATGACGAGACGGTACGCGACGCGTTCTACCCGCAGGCCGTCGACTTCGTGAAGCGCCATACCGGCGCGCGGCAGGTGGTGGTCTTCGACCACACGCTGCGCCGCAAGCGCTCCCAGGATATCCGCACGCAGACCGAGGTGCAGCGCCCTGTGGTGTTCCTCGCGCACTGCGACTTCACCCCCCGCTCGGGCCCGCAGCGTGTGCGCGACATCATGGGCGGCGAAGCCGACGCGCTGCTGGCGCGGCGCGTGGCGTTCTACAATGTCTGGAAGCCCCTCTACGATCCGGTCGAGGAGTTCCCGCTGGGGCTGTGCGATGCGCGGAGCGTGCCCGACGACGACTTCCTGGTAATGCACCTCAAATATCGCGACCGCGACGGCGAGATCTACACGCTGCGCCACTCCTCCGGCCACCGCTGGCGCTACTTTCCGGGTATGGCGCCGGACCAGGCGCTGCTGCTGAAGACCTATGACAGCGAGACCGACGGCCGGGCGCGCTTCATGGGCCACAGCGCCTTCGACGACCCGAACTCGCCGCCGGACCGCAAGCCCCGGCAGAGCATCGAGATCCGCACCATGGCGTTCTTCTAGCTACGGCCACGGCCCGGCCGCGGCGCGGCCGATCACGACAGCGTGAGAGGCCGGTGCGGGTTAAGTCCTTTCTTAACCCGGATGTCGTCAGTTAAGAGACGAACTCAACATTGACGGGAGAATCCTCCGTCATCTCCCGTTGCGTCGTGCATGGTCGTGGATCAACTGCCGGGCGGCTGGAACTTGGACTTTTTCGATCATATCGGACGGGATCGGACCGACGTGGGCGCGGCTGAACCGGGCCTTCTCGTGGTCGGGCAAAACGGCAGCATCGCTTTCGCGAACGACCGCTTCCGCGAGATTCACGCGCTCCCCCGCCACCTCATGCTGGTCGGCCTCGACTACGCCGCGATGGCGCAGAACCTGGCGGACCATGTCCACCGCCTGGGCCTTGTGGGTGATGCCGGGGCCTTTCGCCGGACCTGCTTCCCGGAACCCGATGACGCCGGCGAGGGGAGGATACAGTTCGAATCGGCGGCGATCCGGATCGAGGTCGAGGTCACGGTCATGGCCGCGGGCGGGTTCGTTCTGATTCATCGGGTGCTTCAGGACCGCGAACAGCTCCGCCGCATCGAGGCGATCGAACGGCGCTTTGCCGACGTCATGGAGGCGTTCGCGGACTGGTACTGGGAGACGGATGCGGACCACCGCTTCGTCTATGTCGGCAATCCGGTGGACGAACACACGCTGTTGCGTGTCGACGAGTTTGTCGGTCTCCGCCGCTGGGAGGTGCCCGGTATTGTCGAAGCGCCGGACTCCGCTTTCTGGCTGAAGCACCGCAGGGCACTGGACAACCGCGAAACCATTCGCGACTTCCGCTATTCGCGGCGGAACAAGGAAGGCGGCCTGGCGCACTTCAGCGTCGACGGCAAGCCCGTCTTGAACCGCGCGGGCGAGTTCGTCGGCTATCGCGGCGTTGGGCGGGAGATCTCGCATCTGGTCGAGATGGAGCGTCGCGTCGCAGAGAGCGACCGGCGGTTCCGGGATATCGTCGAAGGTTCGCTCCAGGGCGTCATGGTTCATGTCGAAGGCAGGATCGTCTTCGCCAATCCGAAGATTGCCGAGATTCTGGGATACGAGCGCTGCAACGAACTGCTCGAGCTGGATTCGGTGCACGAGCTCTTCTGGCCGGACGAGATACCTCGTCTGGAAGCCTACCGGCAGGCGCGGCTGAAGGGGGAGGACGCGCCGGAAAACTACGAACTGCGGGCGAAGCGCCGAGACGGGACCATGATCTGGGTGGAGAACCGCGCCCGCGTCATCGAGTGGGAGGGACGTCTGGCGGTTCTTGCCACGATCTACGATGTCACGGAAAGGAAGACGGCGTGGCGTGAGCTCGAGCGCACGGAACAACGCCTGGCCGGCATCCTCGACATCGCACCGGAGGCGATCATGTCGGTCGACGAACAGAGCCGCATCCGGATCTTCAACAAGGGCGCGCAGCGGCTGTTCGGCTATGCGGAAGAGGAGATGCTGGGCCAGCGGGTGGAACGGCTGATGCCCGAGCGGTTCCGCGATCTTCACGAGAAGCGCATGGCCGAATTTGCGCACTCCGACATCGTCAGCCGCCCGATGAACCTGCGCGGCGAGATCATCGGGCTCAGGCGCGACGGCGCCGAATTTCCGGCCGAGGCCTCGATCTCCAAGCTGAAGCTCGACGGGCACTGGCTGTTCAACGTCACCATCCAGGACGTCACCGAACGCAAGCGCGCCCAGGCTGATCTGATCGCGGCGCGCGAGGCGGCCGAGGCGGCCAACCGCGCCAAGTCCGAGTTCCTTTGGAACATGAGCCACGAACTGCGCACGCCGCTGAACGCCATCATCGGCTTCGCAGAGCTGATAGGCGGCGAGATGTTCGGCCCGGTCGGACAGCAACGCTATGTCGACTACGCCCGGGACATCCATGTCAGCGGCCAGCACCTGCTGGCGCTGATTAACGAGATCCTCGACCTGTCCAGAATCGAGGCCGGCGTCGTCGAACTGCACGAGGAGGCCGTCGACGTCGCCGCCGAACTCGACGGCGCGGTGCGCATGCTGGAGCCGCGCGCCCGGCGCGAGCGCAAGACCGTGCGTGTCGCCGTGCCCCGGGATCTGCCCCGGGTGCGGGCGGACGCGCGGATGCTGCGCCAGATCTTCATCAACCTGATCTCCAACGCCGTGCAATACAGCGAGGACGGCGGCGAGATCCGGATCGGGGCCGGCCGGACGGACGGCGCGCGCATGGCGATCACGGTGGCCGACGACGGCGTCGGCATTCCCGAGGAGGACATGGAGCGCATCTTCCGCCCCTTCGCCCGCGCCAGTCAGGTTTCCTCGAAGGAGAACCAGGGCTACGGCCTGGGGCTGCCGCTGGCGCGCAAGTTCTGCGACCTGCACAGGATCGCGCTGGACATCGACAGCGCTGTCGGCGTCGGCACCACGGTGCGCCTCGACGTGCCGCCGGACCGGGTTCTCTAGATCAATCGGATTCTGTTGACGTCCTCGGGCTAGACCCTAGGACCTGTGTCGTGGCGCGGCCGGGCGCCCAGGCCCTCGGATCAAGCCTGCCTCGGACGTGATCCGGGGTTCGATGGCGACAATTTTGAGCGGTTCAATCAAACACCGGAACACCCTAGCCTGCCGAAGACATGGAAAAGTTCGCCGCCCTGCTGCTCGTCGCCACCCCGCTTGCGCTGATGATCCTCGCCTGGAGGATGGGCACGGTGTCGCCGCTCCGCCGCGCGATGCTGCTCACCGGCGGGGCGCTGATCGCCGTGCTCCTGTACCAGCTTTTCGTGCTCGGCTATGTCGAGACCGAATCCACGCTTCTGGTTGCGCTTCTGGTGTTGGTCCTATGGTGCGGCATCCTGCTGTTCGATCCGGCCGCCTGGGTCGTCTGGTCGCTCTTCGTGCTGGCGACCCTTCTGGCGGCGGCCGTGGCCTGGTTCCTGGCCTTCTTCCGCATGACCCGCCTGTTCTGAGCGGCGCGCCGCTGTCCGGACCGTCCTCACGCGGCGTGTCCACGCTCCGGAATCAATCCTCTTCCAGCAACCGCTCGATGCCGCGGTCCAGGCGCGCGCAGTCGGTCAGCGCCATGTCGACGAAGCGCCGTCGCTCCGAGGGCGGCAGGTCGGGGCAGTCGCGCAGGATCTCCAGCAGACCGCGGATCGTGGTCAGTGGAGTGACGAAATCGTCCTCCAGGCTGGCGGCCCGCGCTTCGGCTTGCGGTTTCCGCGCCGGCATGACGACCTCCGATCAGATGGCCAGGTATTCCTGCCTGAGCTCCGCGTTGTCGAGAACCTCCGCGGCGGTGCCGGCATAGGCGACCTGGCCCATGTCCAGGATGATGGCGCGGTCGGCCAGTTCCAGCGCGGCGACCGCGTTCTGCTCGACGATGATGGTGGTGATGCCCAGTTCCTTGATCTCGGCCACGATCTTCTCGATCTCCTGAACGATCACCGGCGCCAGTCCCTCATAGGGCTCGTCCAGCAGCAGCAGCTTGACCTCGCGCGCCAGGGCGCGGGCCACGGCCAGCATCTGCTGCTCGCCGCCCGAGAGGGTCACGGCTTCCTGGCGGCGGCGCTCGGCGAGGCGGGGGAAATGTCCGTAGATCCGCTCAAGCGACCACCCGGCGGGCTCGGCGATCTGCGCCAGCTTCAGATTCTCCTCGACGGTGAGGCCGGCGATGATGCGCCGGTCCTCCGGCACCAGGCCGACGCCGAAGCGCGAGGCCTGATAGGCCCGCATCCGGTGCAGCGCCTTGTCCTCGAGCCAGATCTCGCCGCTGACGAGCTGCGGATTGTCGAGGCGCGCGATGGTGCGCAGCGTCGAGGTCTTGCCGGCCCCATTGCGGCCCAGCAGCGCCAGCACTTCGCCTTCGCGGATGTCGAAGCTGACCTTCTGGACGATGTAGCTCTCGCCGTAATAGCCCTCCAGATTCCGGCAGGAGAAATAGGCGCGTTCCGGCGCCGCGGCGGGCCGCTGGGCGTTGGTTTCAGTCGCGCTCAATGGTGCGATCCTCCCAGATAGGCTTCCTGTACCTTCGGATTGCCCCTGATTTCCTCGGGCCGGCCCTCGGCGATCACCGTGCCCTGGGCCATCACGCTGATGCGGTCGGCAAGGCTGAAGACCACGTGCATGTCGTGCTCGATGACCACCTTGGTGATGTGGGTACCGACCTTCTGCAGCAGTTCGACGGTATTGTTCGTGTCCGCGCGCGACATGCCGGCGGTCGGTTCGTCCAGCAGCAGCAGCTTCGGCTCCTGCACCAGACACATCGCCATTTCCACCCGGCGCTTGTCGCCCCGCGAAAGGCTGGCGACGATCTCGTCCTTGTGGTCGATCAGCCCGATATCGGCCAGCACGCCCTCCGCCCTGTCGCGGATTTCCGCGCGGCCCCGGATGGAACCCCAGGCGTTGATGCGGAAGGCGCCGTCGAACTTCGCGAAGGCCGGAATCATCACGTTCTCCAGCACCGACATCTCGGTGAACAGCTCGGGCGTCTGGAACACGCGCGCCACGCCGGCCTGGTTGATCTGGTGCGGCTTGATGCCGAGCAGCGAGGTGCCGTCGAAGTCCACCGAACCCGTATCCGGCATCAGCCGGCCGACGAAGCAGTTGAGCAGCGTCGACTTGCCGGCGCCGTTGGGGCCGATGATGGCGTGGACCTTGCCCGCCTCGACTTCCAGGTTGACCGCGTCCAGGGCCTTCAGCCCGGCGAAGGACTTATTGACGTCCGTGACCTTGAGAATGCTCATCGCTGCCGCTCCCTATTCGGCGGCTTGCGGCGCGGCGGCGTCGCCGTTCCGGCCCGTGCGCGTCACGATCAGCCGGCGCAGCCGCGAGAAACCTTCCATCAGGCCGCCGGGCAGGAAGATCACGATCACCATGAACAGCACGCCCAGGGTCAGGTGCCAGCCCTCGCCGACGAACAGGGCGGAGAGTGAGACCATGACGTCCCGGAGGCCGTCGGGCAGGAAACCGAAGACGGCCGCCAGGATCTGGTCGTTGAAGGCCGAGAAGATGTTCTCGAAATACTTGATGAGGCCTGCGCCCAGGACCGGGCCGAGCAGCGTGCCCGAGCCGCCCAGGATGGTCATCAGCACGACCTCGCCGGAGGCCGTCCACTGCATGCGCTCGGCGCCCGCAAGCGGGTCGGTGACCGCCAGCAGCCCGCCGGCCAGGCCGGCGTACATGCCGGAGATCACGAAGGCGGTCAGCGCGTAGGGCCGGGTGTTCAGGCCGGTGTAGTTCATGCGGTTCTGGTTGGACTTGACCGCGCGCAGCATCATGCCGAAGGGCGAGCGGAAGATCCGCATCGAGATGTAGAAGCAGATGATCAGGATGACGCCGCAGAAGTAGAAACCCGGATAGCCGGTCATGTCGATGCCGAAGAGGTCCGAGGACGGCAGCACCGCGCCGTAGTCGCGGCCGAAGGCGACATCGAGCACGCGCGGGTCGGACTGGGTGAGCTGCAGTCCCGTCTCGCCGTTGGTGATCGGCGTCAGCACCGAATACGCCAGGTTGTAGCACATCTGCGCGAAGGCCAGCGTCAGGATGGAGAAGTAGATGCCGGACCGCCTGAGCGAGATGTAGCCGATCAGCGCCGCGAAGGCGCCGCCCAGCAGGGTGGCGAGGATGATCGCCGGAATCGGGTTCATACTGAGCAGCTTGAAGGTCCAGACCGCGGTGTAGGAGCCGACGCCCAGAAAGGCGGCGTGACCGAAGGAGAGATAGCCGGTCAGGCCGAACAGGATGTTGAAGCCCATCGCGAACAGGCCGTAGATCGCGAACTTCTGCAGCAGGTCCGGATAGCCGGCGCCGAAGGGCTGCAGGATGATCGGCCCCGCCAGCACGAATGCGGAAAAGCAGATCAGCAGGATCAGGTCGCCGCGGGGCGAGCTCTCGGTGACGGTAGTCATTGGCTCAGCCCTCCATGACGCCCTTGCGGCCCATCAGGCCGCGTGGACGGACAAGAAGGATCACGACGGCGATCAGGTAGATGATGATCTGGTCGATCCCGGGCAGGATGTTCTTGACCTCGTTCATCGAGGCGAAGGACTGCAGGATACCCAGTACGAAGCCGGCGGTGACCGCGCCGGGGAGCGAGCCCATGCCGCCCACGACGACGACCACGAAGCTGAGGACCAGGAAGTCCATGCCCATGTGATAGTCGGGGCTGAGGATGGGCGTGTACATGACGCCGGCGAGCCCGGCGACGATGGCCGCGATGCCGAAGACGATGGTGAAGCGGCGGTCGATGTCGATGCCCAGCAGGCCGACGGTCTCCCGGTCGGCCATGCCGGCGCGGACGACCATGCCGAAGGTGGTGAACTGCAGGAAGGCAAACACGGCCCCGATCACGCCCAGCGAGAACAGGAAGTAGACCAGACGCCAGGTGGGGTAGACCACGTTGCCGGCGTCGAAGCCGATGGCGGCGCCGAAGTCGAGCATGCCCTGGGCCGCGTCCGGCGCCGGCTGAGGTATCGGGTTGGCGCCGAACTGCGCCTTGACGATTTCCTGCAGCACGATGGCGAGGCCGAAGGTGACCAGGATCTGTTCGGCGTGCGGGCGCTTGTAGAAGAAGCGGATCAGCCCGCGTTCCATGGCGATGCCGATCAGCAGCATGATCGGTATGGCGATGATGATCGACGCGGGTACGGAGTAGTCGAGCAGCAGCAGGCCGAAATCGCCCAGCAGATCCTCGACATAGGGCGTGCGGATCTCCACCGGCGAGCCCCATGCGGTCTTCTCGGTCGGGTGCAGGGCGACCTTCTCCAGGCCCAGCAGCGCCTTGACGCTGACTGCGCAGAAGGCGCCCAGCATGAACAGCGCGCCATGGGCGAAGTTCACCACGCCCAGCGTGCCGAAGATGATGGTCAGGCCCAGCGCGATCAACGCGTAGGCGCCGCCCTTGTCCAGGCCGTTCAGCAACTGCAGCAGGATCACGTCCATCGGTGGGCCCTTCGGTCGGAAAGAGCAGGTTGCTCCGGCGAAACGCCGGAGCAACCTTGCCAGTTCTGGAGAGGAGGAAGGCTCTTCTTAGGCGGAGCCATCATTGTACGGGCCGAGCTCGCCGCCCAGCATGCTGGCCGGATATTCGACCTGCGCGCGCGGCGTGACCTCGACGACCTCGAGAACGTCGAACTTGGACGACGGGTTCTCCTTGCCCTTCACGACCAGCACGTCCTTGAAGCACTGGTGATCCTCGGCGCGGTACTCCGTCGGGCCGTTGCCGAGACCGTCGAACTCGAAGCCCTCGAGCGCCTTGCCGACCTCGGAGGGCCGGAAGGAGCCGGCGCGCTGGCAGGCGTCGGCGTAGAGGATGGCCTGGCAGTAGGTGGTGTGCGCGGCCTGGCTCGGCGGGAAGCCGTACTTCTGGCCGAAGGACTTGACGAAGGCCTGCGAGCCCTCGTCCTGCAGCGACCAGTGCCAGTTCGTCGAGCCGAAGATGCCCTTGACGTTCTCGCCCGCGCCCTGGGCCATCAGGCGGCTGTAGAGCGGGACGACGATGGCGAAGTCCTTGCCGTTGACCTGCTTGTCGCGCAGGCCGAACTGGACCGCCTGGGTCAGCGAGTTGACCATGTCGCGGCCGTAGTGGTTCAGCACCAGCACGTCGGCGCCGGAGTTCAGCACCGGCGTGATGTACTGCGAGAAGTCGCCCGCGCCAAGCGGGGTGCGGACGGCCGCGACCGTCTCCCAGCCGAGCTGCTCGGTGTACTTCTTGATCGAGCCTTCCTGCGACCAGCCCCAGGTATAGTCGGCGGTCAGGTGGTAGGCCCTGCGGTCGGTGCCGAAGTTGTTCTTCAGCACCGGGCCGAGCGCGGCGCCCGACATCTCGGTGTTGAAGAAGTGGCGGAAGCCGTTGGCGCGCTTGTCCTTGCCGGTGGTGTCGTTGGAGTGCGTCAGGCCGGCCATGAAGATGACGCCGGCGTCCTGGCAGAGACCCTGGACGGCGATCGCCACGCCCGACGAGGAGCCGCCGGTGATCATGATGGCGCCGTCCTTCTCGATCATCCGCTTGGCCGATGCGCGGGCGGCGTCCGACTTGGTCTGGGTGTCGCCGGTGACGTAGACGACCTTCTTGCCGTTGATGCCGTTGCCCTGCAGCGCCTTCGACGAGAAGGTGTTCAGCATGCCACCGTCGCCTTCGCCGTTGATGTGCTCGACCGCCAGCTGGTAGGCGCGCAGCTCGTCCGCGCCCTCGTCGGCATAGGCGCCCGTCTGCGGCACGTTGAAGCCGAAGGTCACGGTGCCGCCCTTCGGTTCGTTGGTGTAGCCGGCCGCCCAGGCTTGGCTGGAGAAAATCGTCGGCGCCACGATGGCGCCGGCGCCGAGCGCCGTGCCGGTCTTCAGCAGGCTGCGCCGCGACAGGCTCTTGTCGATGATCTTCATTGGGTTCCCTCCCGTGGGGATATCGTTTGAAACGACTTGCTCTTGTCGCCCGGATCTGCGCATCCAGACCCACCAATTCGTAAAACACCGGGTCAATTCCGGCAATTAGTCATTGAAAAACTTCAATAATTTTGTAAAATTCACCAACAGAGGGGGCGCTGTTCTGTAAAGAATTGACTGCGGGGAGGCGCCGGGAACAGGGGAGCAGGGTCATGCAGGTGGCCGGACCCGTCGGGATCAGGGTGCGTCAGCGCCGCAAGGAGCTGGGTGTCACGCAGGTCGCGCTGGCCCAGCGCATCGGCATCTCGCCGTCCTATCTGAACCTGATCGAGGCCGACAAGCGGGCGGTCGGCGGCCGTCTGCTGAAGAAGCTGGCGGACGCCCTGGAACTGCAGCTCGACGTCCTGACGGGCACCACCGAGCGGCGCCTGATCGAGCGGCTCGGGGAGCTGGCGGCCGACCCGTCGCTGGCGGGCCTGCGCATCGATCCCGGCAGCGCCAACCTGCTGGTCAGCCGCCATCCGGACTGGGCCTCCGCCCTGCTCGCCCTGGCGCGCCTCCGGCGCGACGCCGAACAGCACGCCGCGGCGATGAGCGACCGCCTGGCCCAGGATCCGGCGCTGGCCGGCGCGGTGCATCAGGTGCTGAACCATGCGGCGGCGGTTCGCTCCACTTCCGAGATCCTTACCAATGTCGACGATCTGACCGCCACCCAGCGTCAGCGTTTCGTCGACATCATACTCTCCCAGAGCGGGGAACTCTCCACCCTCGCCCAGGAGCTGGTCGAGCGTTTCGGATCCGCCGGCGCGGGACCGCGCTCGCTCTCGCCGGCCGAGGAGGTCGACGACTTCATCATCCAGAACCGGTCCCACTATCCGGCGCTGGAGGACCTGGCGGCGGACCTTCGCCGCCGCGTCCGCCCCGAAGGCGCGTTGGAGGACGGCGCGCTGGCCGGCCATCTCGAGGAGCGCTTCGGCGTCGGGATACGTCACCAGTCGGCGCTGGAGGCCGATCTCGGCCGTTTCCGCAATCTCTGCCACTATGACGCCGGGGCCCGGACGCTGACCTTTCTCGACAACGCGCCGGCCTCGACCCGCCGCTTCCAGCTTGCCCGGCTGCTGGTGCGCCTGTCGGAGGCGGCGGCCGTGGCCGCGGCTGCGCGCGACGAACTGCTGTCAAGCGACGAGGCGCGGACCCGCGCCTTCGAGGCGCTGACCTCCTACACCGCGGCCGCCATGCTGGCGCCCTATGACGCCTTCCTGGAGGACGCCGAACGCTTCCGCTACGACGTGGAACTGCTGCGTCAGCGCTACGCCGCCAGCGTCGAGCAGGTCTTCCAGCGCCTGGTCTCGCTGCGCCGGCCGGATGCTGAGGGCATTCCCTTCGCCTTCTTCCGCGCCGATCCCTCGGGCCATATCAGCAAGCGCTTTCCCGTCGCCGGCCTGCCGATCCCGCGCTCGGGCAATGGCTGTTCGCTGTGGCCGCTCTACAGCGTCTTCCAGACGCCGGGCCGGGTGATCCGGCAACTGGCGGAGTTTCCCAATGGCAGCCGCTACCTTTTCGTCGCCCGCACCATCCGCCACGAGCCGGGGCTGTTCCACGAACAGCCGTTCCTGCGCTCGGTGATGCTGGCCTGCGACGTGGTCTATGCCGACCGCACGGTCTACGGCGACGGCCTGGATCTGGCGAAGCGGCAGATGGCGACGGCGGTCGGGCCGGCCTGCCGCCTCTGCCCTCGCCGCGCCTGCATCCACCGCGGCGAGGAATCGGTCCTGCGCGCGCGGGAGGATTGAGTACCGGCCGCGCGCGGGAGGATTGAGTACCGGCGCGACTTCGTGTTCGCTAGACTTCGAGGGAACCAACCGGGCGCGCCAAGAACGTCCGGATCAGCGGGAGGGAAAGGATGTGGCGACCGAGGTCCTGATCGCCGAGGACGAACCGAACATCGTCGAGCTGCTGACGTTCATTCTCGAGCGCGCCGGCTGCCGCGCCCGCGCCGTCTATGACGGCGATGCCGCGATCGAGGCGCTGCGCGGCCTGCGGCCCGACGTGATGATCCTGGACCTGATGCTGCCCAAGCGGGACGGCTACGACGTGCTCAAGGCGGTCCGGGGCGACAGCCGCCTCAGCGACCTGCCGGTCGTGATGCTGACCGCCAAGGGTCAGGAGAAGGACCGCAAGGTCGCCGAATCGCTGGGCGTGAGCGCGTTCATCACCAAGCCCTTCTCGAACCAGGACGTGGTCGACTGCGTGATCGGCCTGGCCGGGCGCTAGGGAGGACGGTGCCCATGGACCGTCAGAAGCTCCGCGACGCCGCGCTGGTCCTGCCGGCGGCGGGGCTGATCCTGATCATGCCGCCGTTCGCCGGGCTGTTCGTCGGCGGCGGGACAATCGCCGGCGTCCCGGCGGTGGTGCTCTACGTCTTCGGGGTCTGGGCGGGCCTGATCGCGCTGGGCGTTCTGCTGTCGCGGCGGCTGGGCCGGGCGGAGCGCCTGGCGATCGAGGACGCGGCGGCGGAAATGGAGGCCGAGGCGGCGGAGGCGGGCGATGCTGACCGCTGACGCCGTCATCGTCATCGCGCTCGGCTATGTCGGCTTCCTGTTCCTGCTGGCCTGGTTCAGCGACCGCATGACCCGCCGCGGCAACCGCTGGATCACCAATTCGCCGCTGATCTACACGCTGTCCATCTCGGTCTACTGCACATCGTGGACGTTCTACGGCGCGGTCGGCTCCGCGGCACGCGGCGGGCTGGAGTTCGTCACCATCTATCTCGGGCCGACCCTGATCTTCATCGGCTGGTGGTATCTGCTGCGCAAGCTGGTGCGCATCGGCCACGTCCATCGCATCTCGTCGATCGCCGACCTGATCTCGTCGCGCTTCGGCAAGTCGAACACACTGGCCGTGCTCGTCACCCTGATCGCGGTGGTCGGCACCACGCCCTATATCGCGCTGCAGCTCAAGGCCGTGACTTCCAGCTTCGCGGTGCTGAGCTCGGCCAACGATCCCGACTTCGTCGAACTCACCGCCGCCGCCGGCGATTTCGAGGGCGCGCTCTGGGTGGCGATGGGCATGGCGCTGTTCACCATCCTGTTCGGCACCCGCAATCTGGAGGCCAACGAACAGCACCCGGGCGTGGTCGCCGCCATCGCCTTCGAGGCGCTGGTCAAGCTGCTGGCGCTGGTGATGGTGGGGGCCTTCGTGATCTTCGCCGCAGGCGGCATGGGGGAGCTGTTCGACAATGACAGGGCGCGGGCGTTGCTGCAGCGCGAGGACATGTTCGGCGGCCGCTGGGCGGCGCTGACCTTCCTTGCCGCCGCCGCCATACTCTGCCTGCCCCGCCAGTTCCAGGTCACGGTGGTCGAGAACTCGCACGAGGCGCACCTGCAGACCGCCGGCTGGCTGTTCCCGCTCTATCTGCTGCTGATCTGCCTGTTCGTGCTGCCCATCGCCCTGGCGGGGCTGACCATGCTGCCGGAGGGCGCGGACCCGGACATGTTCGTGCTGACCCTGCCCATGGCCGCCGACCAGGACATGCTGGCGCTGTTCGCCTTCATCGGCGGCTTTTCCTCGGCGACGTCCATGGTGATCGTGGCCTGCATCGCGCTCTCGATCATGATCTCCAACCACATCGTCATGCCGGTGGTGCTGCGCATGCCCTGGCTCGGCTTCAACCGCTCCGGCGACCTGAAGACGCTGGTGCTCAACAGCCGCCGCTTCTCCATCGTCCTGGTGCTGGGCCTGGGCCTGCTCTACTACCGCTTCTCCGCCCAGAACGAGGCCCTGGCTTCCATGGGTCTGATAGCCTTCGCCGGCGTCGCCCAGTTCCTGCCGCCCATGCTGGCGGGCCTCTACTGGCGGCGCGCCACAGCGGCCGGCGCCAAGCTGGGCCTGGTGGGCGGGGTGCTGCTGTGGATCTACACCCTGCTGCTGCCCAGCCTTGCGGCCGAGGGCAACATGGTCGCCGGCATCGTGCGCGACGGCCTGGGCGGCTACGCCTTCCTCCGGCCCCAGGCCCTGTTCGGCCTGACCGACATGGACCCGCTGGTTCACTCGGTCGTCTGGAGCCTGACGGCCAATGTCGTGCTGCTGGTGGCCGGGTCGCTGTTCAGCGAGCCGCAGCCGCTGGAACGGCTGCAGAGCGCGCTGTTCGTCAACGTCTTCCGCAATCCGGCGGGCAATGAATCGCGCGCCCTGGTGCGCACCGCGGCGATCGACGATCTGCGCATCCTCACCCGGCGCATCCTGGGCGCGGAGCGGGCCGACCGGCTGTTCCGGGAGTTCGCCGTCCGCCAGGGCCATGGCGACGAGACGCCGACGCCCGACGCCTCCTTCATCGCCCATCTGGAGCGCGAGATCGGCGGCAGCGTCGGCGCCGCTTCCGCCAGAGTGATGATCTCGGAGGTCGTCTCCGGCGAGACCATCAGCTTCGACGAGCTCATTCGCATGGTCGACGAGACCCAGCAGGTGATCGAGTACAGCCAGGCGCTGGAGGCGAACTCGCGCGCGCTGGAGCGCACTGCCGGCGAACTCAGGCGCGCCAACGAGCGGCTGATGCGCCTGGACAACGAGAAGGACGACTTCCTCAGCCAGGTCAGCCACGAGCTCCGCACGCCGATGACCTCGATCCGCTCCTTCGCCGAGGTGCTGATGAATGCCGGGGATCTACCCCCGGAGCAGGCGCGCCGTTTCGTGCGCATCATCCACGACGAGAGCATCCGCCTGACCGGCCTGCTGAACGAGATCCTGGACCTCAGTCATCTGGAGCGCGGCGAGGTCAACTGGAAGATGGAGCTGCTGGACCCCGAGGCCGCGGTGGAGCGCGCCATCTCCGCCTGCGAGGGACTGGCTGCCGATTCCGGCGTCCGTATAGAGCATGAGGACGCGGGGCTGCTTGCGCGCGTCAATGGCGACCGGGACCGTATCGCCCAGGTGCTGATCAACCTGATTTCCAACGCCATCAAGTACAACGACAACCCCGAACCCTGGGTGCGCATCGCCTGCGAGACGGCGGACGGCGACTACCGCGTCCATGTCGAGGACAACGGCCCCGGCGTCGACGACGTCGAGGCCGATCACCTGTTCTCCAAGTTCGCCCGCGGCTGGCGGCAGATCGAGCGGGGCCGGTCCGGCACCGGTCTCGGCCTGGCCATCAGCGCGCAGATCGCCCGGCGGCTCGGCGGCCGGCTGGAACTGACCCGCAGCGACGGGACGGGAAGCTGCTTCAGCCTGGTTCTGCCGCTGGCCCGCGTGGCAGCAGCGGAATGACGCTCTCGATTGCGTCCGCGCCGCCGCTTCCCAGATTGTGAATCGTCGGAACGATGCAGATTGCGGAGGACCAGGCCATGACCGCCAACGACGCCTATCGAAAGAAGATGGAGGCCCGGCTGGAGGCCATCGACGCCGAGATGGATCGTCTGAAGGCCGAGGCCAAGGGCAAGGAGGCCGACGCCCAGCTGGAATATGCCGAGAGTCTTTCGGATCTGAAGTCGCGCCGCGCCGAGTTCCAGCGCCGCATGGATGATCTGCGCCAGGCCGGCGAATCCGCGCTGGGCGATATCCAGGCGGGGGTCGAGAACGCCTGGAAGGATCTCGATGCGGCCATGGAGCGCGCCCGCACGCGCTTCAGATAGGGCTTCGGACGTCCCGGCTCACGCCAGCATCTCGGCGGCCGCGGCGACCGCGAGGCGGAAGCTCTCCAGGTCGCGGCGGATGTCGGCGGGCCGCGCCGCCGGGGCGAAGACGCCGCCCCTCGCCACTGTCGCCAGCATCAGATTCTCGGCCAGGCCGAAATCCTCGATCAGCAACATGTCCCGGTCGCGGATCCCGTCCGGCCCGATCAGGCCGAGTTCCTGCACGCGCTCCATGTAGGCGCCGGGCAGGTTGGTATAGGCGAAGACGAGTTTGCCCAGGGCGCGCATGTAGCCGACTTCGAAGGCCGTGCCCGCGTCCATCCCCGGCCCGCGGAACGGCGTGAAGTCGGCGACGATCAGGTCGGCGCGGTCCAACAGCGCCTCGTTGCCCCGAGCGATGGCGCCCGCCCGGGCCGGCGGGTCGGCGGCGTCGCCGGCGCTCTCCCCGTCCACCGGCGGCAGCGGTTCCAGCCCCGCGGCGCGGCAGATGTCCGCCTTGATGGCCAGCGCCCGGCGTGCGTCCGGCAGAAACACGTCGGGTCCGGCGAGATAGGCCTTCGGGCGGGTCATTCGGCGGCCCGGAACCCCTTCAGCCAGCCGGTGAGCAGTTCGTTGACCTCGTCCGGCGCCTCCTGCTGGGTCCAGTGGCCGATGCCGTCCAGCAGGCGGGCACCGCGCAGGCCGGGCAGGTTCGGCCGCATCATCGCCACCATGTCGACGCCGGGCAGCATCTTCAGAACCAGGTCGCGGGTGCCGCCGATGAACAGCGATGGCTGGACGATCGGCGTCTTCGCGTGCGGTCTGAGGAAGGCATGGTCGGCGCGGTGGTTCCGGTAGCGGTTGAGCGGCCCGCGAAAGCCGGAACGCTCGAACTCGGCCACGTAGTAGTCGATGTCCGCGTCCGTCAGCCAGGCGGGGAAGGGGTCCGGGTCGGGCAGGCGCTCCAGCAGCGCCGCGCCGTGCGGCTTGTCGACCGGCCAGGTGCCGTCCGGCGCATCGCCGGAAATGGCGTAACAGAAGCGGCGCAGACTGGCGCGGACGTCCGCCTCCAGCTCGGCTTCCGCCACGCCCTCGTCCTGGAAATAGACCTGGTAGAAGAAGCGCCCGCGGTCGGTGAAGGCGGCGCGGACGACGTCGATGAACGACCGCTCCCCCATGGGCATGTAGGGCACCGACAGCCCGGCCACGCCGCGGATCTTCTCCGGATGGAGCAGCGCGGTATTCCAGACGATCGGCGCGCCCCAGTCGTGGCCGATCAGGATGGCGCTGCCGCCGCCCAGGGCGTCGGCGACGCCGGCGATGTCGGCGGTGATCTCCTCCAGGCGGTAGGCCTCGACCGGGTGGGGCTTGTCGCTGCCGCCATAGCCGCGCACGTCCACCGCCGCCGCCGTGAAGCCCAGCTCCGCGATCGGCTTCATCTGATGACGCCAGGAATACCAGCTCTCGGGGAAGCCGTGGACCATGAGCACCAGCGGCCCGTCGCCCAGCGTGGCGACGCGCAGCTCGATCCCGTTCGTCGGCACCTGCCGGAATGTCACCTCGTCCAGAATGCCGTCCATGCCCTCGATTCCCCCCTCTGCGATTGCGGGGGAGGAAGCTAGAACAGTTTCATCCGCGCCGGAAGGCTGACCCTACTGCCAGCCCTCGACGCCGGCCATGTTGGGCAGTTCGTGAGCGATCCCCTTGTGGCAGTCGATGCACGTCTTCGCCCCGGTAATCAGGCGCTCGCGATGGGCCTCGGCCGCGCGCGGGCTCTGCCGGGTCAGGTCCATCGACTCCTCGCTGTGGCAGTTGCGGCATTCCAGCGAATCGTTCTCCTTCAGCCGGTGCCATTCGTGCTTGGCCAGCCGCAGGCGCTCCTCCAGGAACTTCTCGCGCGTGTCGATGGTGCCGAAGAGATGGCCCCAGACTTCCTTGGAAGCCTGCATCTTGCGCGCGATCTTGTCGGTCCAGTCGTGCGGCACGTGACAGTCGGGGCAGGTCGCGCGCACGCCCGAGGCGTTGGAGAAGTGGACCGTGCTCTTCAGCTCGTTGAAGACGTTGTTCTCCATCTCGTGGCATGAGACGCAGAACTCCTCGGTGTTGGTCACCTCCAGCGCCGTGTTGAAGCCGCCCCAGAAGATCACGCCCGCAGCGAAGCCGGCGAGGGTGACCGCGCCCAGGCTGAGGTGCAGCGGCGCCCGCCAGAGCGTGCGCCAGTAGAGCCGCAGCCAGTGAAGCAGTTTGCGCATCCCGACCTCCGCCTATTGCCGGCCCGCGCGGGGCGCGATCAGGCTGTCTATGTCGACGAAGCTGTTGCCGACCTCTTCGGCGACCCGGTGCTGGGGCACATGACACTGGGTGCAGAAATAGCGACGCGGCGAAACGGCGGCGAGAAACTGCCCGTCGCGGTCCATGAAGTGGGTGACCGAAACCATGGGCGCCCCGCTCTCGCCCGTGCGGGTCCTGGCGTGGCAGGACAGGCACTTGTTGGCGTTGAGGTCGACCTGGTAGCCGTCGATGTCGTGCGGAATGGTCGGCGGCTGCTCCGGGTAGTTTCGGACCCGCCGCTCCGCGCCGTCCTCCAGCTGCATCATCATCGGGGCCTCGTTGTGCTGGGACAGCGCGGCCGGACCGCGCAGCCCCTTGAGCGCAGCCGCCGGGTCGACGTCGGTGGCCAGCTGCTGGGCCAGCAGCGGCGCGGCCGCCAGCGCCAGCAGGGCGGCGGCAATCATCGCGATGCGCTTCGGCATGTGCTTGTCCTCCCTTGCGCGCACGCTCAGACCTTCTCGATCCTGACGGCGCACTTCTTGAAGTCGGTCTGTTTCGAGATCGGGTCCGTGGCGTCCAGCGTGACCTTGTTGATGAGCTGGCTGGCGTCGAACCACGGCACGAAGACAAGGCCCCTGGGCGGGCGGTTGCGGCCCTTGGTCTCGACCCGCGTGCGGATGCTGCCCCGGCGGGAGACCACCCTGATCTCGTCGCCGCGGCGCAGGCCCATCTCGCGCGCGTCGTCGATGTGCATGTAGCAGAGCGCGTTGGGCACGGCCTTGTGCAGTTCCGGCACCCGCCGGGTCATCGACCCCGAATGCCAGTGCTCCAGCACGCGGCCCGTCGACAGCCAGATCGGATAATCCGCGTCCGGGCTCTCCGCCGGTGGTTCGTAGGGCAGGGCGAAGATCCGCGCCCGCCCGTCGGGATAGCCGTAGAACTGGAAGCCGGCGCCGGGCTCGACATAGGGGTCGGTCCCCTCGCGGTAGCGCCAGCGGGTTTCCTGGCCGTCGACCACCGGCCAGCGCAGGCCGCGTACCTCGTGATAGGTGTCGAAGTCCGCCAGGTCGTGGGCCTTGCCGCGGCCGAAGCGGGCGTATTCCTCGAACAGGCCCTTCTGGATGTAGAAGCCGAACGCCTCCGCCTCGTCATTGGCGTAGTCTCCGGCCGTTTCGGACAGCGGATAGGCGTCCACCTGGCCGTTGGCGAACAGGACATCATAAAGCGTCTTGCCACGGTATTCCGGGGCCTGGGCCAGCAACTCCTCGGGCCAGACCTCTTCCATCGAGAAGCGTTTGGAGAACTCGACCACCTGCCAGAGGTCAGAGCGCGACTCGCCCGGCGCATCGACCAGCTGGCGCCAGAACTGGGTGCGCCGCTCGGCGTTGCCGTAGGCGCCCTCCTTCTCCACCCACATGGCGGTGGGCAGGATCAGGTCGGCAGCCTGGGCGGTGACCGTCGGATAGGCGTCGGAGACGACGATGAAGTTCTCCGGGTTGCGGTAGCCCGGCAGCGTCTCCTCCATCATGTTGGGCGCCGCCTGCATGTTGTTGTTCACCTGCACCCAGTAGGCGTTGAGCTTGCCGTCCTTCAGCATCCGGTTCTGCAGCACGGCGTGGTAGCCGGGCTCCGCCGGGATCGTGCCGTCGGGCAGCTTCCAGATCTTCTCCGCGTACTGTCTGTGCGCGGGGTTCATCACCACCATGTCCGCCGGCAGGCGGTGGGAGAAGGTGCCGACCTCGCGCGCCGTGCCGCAGGCCGAGGGCTGGCCGGTCAGCGAGAACGGGCTGTTGCCCGGCGTGGCGATCTTCCCGGTCAGCAGGTGGATGTTGTAGATCAGGTTGTTGGCCCAGACGCCGCGGGTGTGCTGGTTGAAACCCATGGTCCAGAAGGACGTGACCTTCACGTCCGGGTCGGCGTAGAGCTCCGCCATCTCCAGCAGCCGTTCCTTCGGCACGCCGGACATCTCGTGCGCCTTCTCCAGCGTGTAGTCGGCGACGAAGTCCCGGTACTCCTCGAAGGTCATGTCCGTGGAGCCCGACGGCGCGTCGGCGTTCATCGCGGCCTTTTCCAGCGCGTGCTCGGGCCGGAGGCCGTAGCCGATGCTGGTATTGCCGCGCCGGAAGATGGTGTGGCGGCCGACGAAGTCCTCGTTCACCCGCCCGGTCTGGATGATGTGGTTGGCGATGAAATTCAGCAGCACAAGGTCGGTGTGCGGCGTGAAGACCATCGGAATGTCGGCAAGGTCGAAGGAGCGGTGCTCGAAGGTCGACAGCACGCCCACCTTCACGTGCGGCGCGCTGAGCCGGCGGTCGGTCACCCGTGTCCACAGGATCGGGTGCATCTCCGCCATGTTGGAGCCCCAGAGGAAGAACGCGTCCGCCGCCTCGATGTCGTCATAGCAGCCCATGGGCTCGTCCATGCCGAAGGTGCGCATGAACCCGCCGACGGCGGAGGCCATGCAGTGCCGGGCGTTGGGATCGATGTTGTTGGAGCGGAAGCCGGCCTTGTAGAGCTTGGCTGCGGCGTAGCCCTCCCACACCGTCCACTGGCCGGAACCGAACATGCCGACGGCGGTGGGCCCCTTGTCCTTCAGCGCGGCCTTGAACTTCTCGGCCATGACGTCGAAGGCGGTATCCCAGCTCACTTCCGTGAACTCACCGTCCTTGGCGTACTGGCCGCTCCGCATGCGCAGCAGCGGCTTGGTCAGCCGGTCCGTGCCGTACATGATCTTGGACAGAAAATAGCCCTTCACGCAGTTCAGGCCGCGGTTGACCTCGGACTTCACGTCGCCATGGGTGGCGACGACGTGGTTGTCCTTGGTCGCGACCATGACCGAGCAGCCGGTGCCGCAGAACCGGCAGGGCGCCTTCGACCATTTGAGGTCCGTCTTCTCGCGTTCGGTGACCAGGTTCTGCGCGCCGGCCGGCAGGGCGATGCCAGCGGCCGCGGCGGCGGTCGCGGCCGCCTGCGCCTTGAGCACGGAACGTCGGGTGATATTGAACTCGTTCATGCTGAACTCCCCTGGAAAGGCGCGGCCTCGCCGTCGTCGACGGCGTGGTAGACGAGGTTGCAGCTCAGGACGCCGTCGGTGTGGCCGAGGCGGTAGGACAGGTCGGTGATCGCCCCCTCGGTGGCGGTCTCCACGACCACGACGAGCTTGCCCGCCGGATCGTCGGCGTGGATTTCGGCGCCGGGCTCGGCGGCGATGGCGGCACGGACGTCGCCCAGCCTTTCCGGCCGGCACTGCACGACCAGGCTGGAGATATGAACGGTGGCGGTCATCGCAGCGCCTCCCCGGGCGTGATGCGTACGGCTTCGGCGGGACAGACGCCGGCGCAGGCGCCGCAGCCGTTGCAGCGGTCGGTGTTCACGATCGGCGTCGACGGCCCGCCGATGCGCGGCGCGAAGCGGATCGCTGCCGGCTCGCAGGCATCGCGGCAGGTCTCGCAATGGACGCCGCGATGGGCCAGGCAGGCGCCGCTGTCGATCGTCACGCTCAGCCGCCATGGCGCCGTTCCGGTCTCGGCAAAGACCGGTTCCGGGCAGGCCTCCGCGCAGGCGGCGCAGAAGGTGCAGGCGCCGGCGCCCTGCCGGAAGTTCACCGCCGGATAGCCGCCTTCGCCGTTGAACAGGATGCCCTCCGGACAGGCCTCGATGCAGGCCTCGCAGCGCGTGCAGGCGCGGGCCAGCCGTGTCTCGTCCGTCCATGGCGGGCGCACGGGTGATGGCACCGGGCGGCTGCGGCCGCGCAGGAAGGCGCGTCGGCTCCGGTCCGGCGGCTGGGGGTTGGCTGGCATGGCACGTTCCCCCGATCAGCTGCCAGGTGGCCCAGGCGGTCCGAAAAACATCTGGGAAATCCAGACGACAAAGCCGTAGGCGCCCACAAAAGCCACCGCAAGCGCTGGAATCACGACAAAAGTGGTGAACAGAAAGGTTCGGATTTCAGCCCTGCGCCGATCCGCCGGGCGGTCGAATTCATCATCGACGGCGGTATTATTGTCACTCATGGGGCGACCCCCCTGATTGTTATTGCCGCTGATGCGGATGCTGACCGGTTGTGCGCCCGAAAGCAAGCGCGTCCGACAGCCGCAGCGGAACTCTGGCTGGTCCGTCGATCAGCCATTTGTTCCAGCGCAAATCGTCGGACGATTGCCGGTGATGAAGAGAAATCGCTATGAAATATTTTAGAAATATTCTAAACTAGGGCAATGTTCGGGACGTATCCAAGGCGATGCGGCGGTCCTGCGGAAGCGCCCCGACAAGGTAGATCGCGCCCCAGGCGACAGAGGGCATGGAAGGAAATCACATGAACACGCACCCGCACATGAACGCGTCCGGCAAGTGTCCGGTCATGCATGGCGGCCAGACCTCCACCGGCGCCTCGAACATGGACTGGTGGCCGAAGGCGCTGAACCTGGACATCCTCCATCAGCATGATGCGAAGACCGATCCGATGGGGCCGGGATTCGTCTACCGCGAGGAAGTCAGGAAGCTTGACGTCGAGGCGTTGAAGCGGGATCTGCACGCGCTGATGACCGACAGCCAGCCCTGGTGGCCGGCCGACTGGGGCCATTATGGCGGCCTGATGATCCGTATGGCCTGGCACGCCGCCGGTTCCTACCGCCTGGCCGATGGCCGCGGCGGCGGCGGTACCGGCAACCAGCGTTTCGCGCCGCTCAACTCCTGGCCCGACAACGTCAATCTGGACAAGGCGCGGCGGCTGCTCTGGCCGGTCAAGAAGAAGTACGGCAACCGGATCAGCTGGGCCGACCTGATGATCCTGGCGGGCAACATCGCCTATGAATCCATGGGCCTGAAGACCTTCGGCTTCGCCTTCGGGCGCGCCGACATCTGGCACCCGGAGAAGGACGTCTACTGGGGCTCCGAGAAGGAATGGCTGGGCCGCGACCGCTATGGCAGCGACGCGGAGGCGGGTTCGCTGGAGAACCCGCTGGCGGCCGTGCAGATGGGTCTGATCTACGTCAATCCCGAGGGCGTGGGCGGCAATCCCGATCCGCTGAAGACCGCGGCGGAGGTACGCGAGACCTTCGCGCGCATGGCGATGGACGACGAGGAGACCGTGGCTCTCACCGCCGGCGGCCACACCGTTGGCAAGTGCCATGGCAATGGCGACGCCGCGCTGCTGGGACCGGATCCGGAGACCGCGGAGCCGGAGGATCAGGGCCTCGGCTGGATCAACAAGACCACGCGGGGCGTCGGCCATGACGCTGTGACAAGCGGTCTCGAGGGCGCCTGGACCACGCACCCGACGGTCTTCGACAACGGCTATTTCGACCTGCTGTTCCGGTACGAATGGGAATCGCGCAAGAGCCCGGCCGGTGCCTGGCAATGGGAGCCCGTCGACATCGCCGAGGAGGACAGGCCGGTCGACGTCGAGGATCCCTCGATCCGTCACAACCCGATCATGACCGATGCGGACATGGCGATGAAGGTCGATCCGGCCTACCGCAAGATCTCGCTGCGGTTCAGGGACGACCCGGCGGCGTTCCGCGATGCCTTCGCCCGCGCCTGGTTCAAGCTGACCCACCGCGACATGGGCCCGAAGGCCCGCTATATCGGCCCGGATGTGCCGGCCGAGGACCTGATCTGGCAGGATCCGGTGCCCGCCGGCCCCACCGGTTACGATGCCGCCGCGCTCAAGGCGCGCATCGCCGAAAGCGGCCTTGGCATCGCCGAGATGGTCGCCACCGCCTGGGACAGCGCGCGGACCTTCCGCGGTTCCGACATGCGCGGCGGCGCCAACGGCGCGCGCATCCGCCTCGCCCCCAGAAGGACTGGGCGGGCAACGAGCCGGAGCGCCTCGCCCGGGTGCTGTCCGTGCTGGAGCCCATCGCCGCCGAGAGCGGCGCGAGTCTGGCCGACGTGATCGTGCTGGCGGGCAATGTCGGCGTCGAGCGGGCGGCGAAGGCCGCCGGCTTCGATGTCGAGGCGCCATTCGCGCCGGGCCGCGGCGACGCCACCGACGCGATGACCGACGCGGCGTCCTTCGATGTCCTCGAGCCGATCCATGACGGCTACCGCAACTGGCTGAAGGCGGACTACGCCGTCAGCCCCGAAGAACTGATGCTCGACCGGACCCAGCTCATGGGTCTGACCGCGCCGGAAATGACCGTGCTGGTGGGCGGCATGCGGGTGCTCGGCGCCAATCACGGCGGCGTCCCGCACGGCGTCTTCACGGACCGGGAAGGCGCCCTGACGAACGACTTCTTCGTCAACGTCACCGACATGGCCCATGCGTGGAAGCCGGCGGGCGACAATCTCTACGAGGTTTGCGACCGGGCGAGCGGCGCGGTCAGGTGGACGGCGACCCGCGTCGACCTCGTCTTCGGTTCGAATTCGATCCTGCGCGCCTATGCCGAGGTCTACGCCCAGGACGACAGCGCGGAGAAGTTCGTGCACGACTTCGTCGCCGCCTGGACGAAGGTGATGAACGCCGACCGCTTCGACATCGCCTGAGCGGCGCGTCTGCGCCCGGAAACGAAAACGCCGCCGGCGCCCGGGCGCCGGCGGCGTCTGATTTCTGGTTACCGTTCGGCTGCGGGCGCCCCTACCAGGAGCGGACGCGGCCCACGTCGAGGTGCACGAAGCCGGACCTGGCGTAGAGACCGACCCCGCCGCCGCGCTGCTGCAGGGCCGCCTTGTGCAGCTTCCGCAGATCGACGTCGGGCAGGTAGCAGTCGATGGCCATGCCCCGCATGTGATAGCTCTTCTTGGCCACGCCGTTGCTGTTGGAAGCGAGCATGGCGTTGGTCTTGGGCGAGCGGTAGCCGGAGATCACCTGGAATGGCGACTTGCTGCCCAGCTTGTGCCTGAGATCGCTGAGCAGGACGAGCAGCCGGGGATCGATGTCCTCGACGTCGCCGGTGCGGTGATCGCGCAGAAGATGGTTGATCTCGCCCAGGGCGGCGGGATCGAACTGGCCATGTTCCTGGAATACCGTCTTCAGGCGTTCGCCGGTATGGAGGTTGTTGAAGCTGAGGCTCCGGGCCACGGGCTGGGCCGCCAGGGCTTCGCCTGACGGCAGGCCGAAACCCGCGGTGAGCGCGGCTGCGCCAAGGCCGGTGAGAAACAGGCGCCGGCCCATGGCCGACGCACGAGGGACATCGCGGACGTCCCCATCGTGGGTGTCGTTCATCCAGTTTCCTTCACGTATGACATGCTACTGCGACGCCGACAGAAGGCCATTGCCCGACCGCGGCGTCAACCCGGTTTCCACTGCAACACGCGCTTCCGAATTTCTGGTTAACGCGCCTGCAAGCTGCGGTTCAGCAAGCGGTCGCGGTTGTAGATGTCGTGGCGGAAATGGACATTGCCGCCCGGGGAGGTCCACGCGGTCGCGTAGATGAGGTGCACCGGCACGGTCTCGGGCAGGCCGACCACCGCGGTCTTCCGGCTTTCCCTCAGGCTGTCGATCTCGCCGGGACCGGGACCGCCGGTCACGTTCATCAGCCAGTTCACCATGTCGAAGGGGCGCTCCAGCCGGATACAGCCCGACGAATAGGCGCGCACGCTTCGCTGGAACAGTTCCCGCGCCGGCGTGTCGTGCAGGTAGACGTCGAAGCGGTTCGGGAACATCACCTTGACCTCGCCCAGCGCGTTCTTCGGCCCGGGCGTCTGGCGCAGCCGGAAGGGGAAATTGCCTTCGCCGTAGCGGCTCCAGTCGATGCTCGACGGGTCGAGCCGCGCCGCACCCTCGCCCCAGCCGGCGAAGACCTCGTAGCCGCCTTCCGCCAGATAGCCCGGATCGGCCATGATCTTGGGCAGCAGGTCCTTGCGCGCGATCTTCGGCGGTACCGTCCACGTCGGATTGACCTCGACATAGGAAATGCGGTCGGAGAACACCGGCGTCATGCGGTAGGTGCGGCCGACGACCGCCCGCATCTGGTCCACAACCCGGCCATCCTCCACCATCTCGGCCTGAAAGCCGGCGATGTTGACCAGCACGAAACGCTCGCCCAGTTCGTGCGGCAGCCAGCGCCAGCGTTCCATGTTGAGGCGAATCGTGTGCAGCCGCTCGGACTTCGAGACGTTCAGCGCACCCAGCGTCTGCGCACCGGCGATGGCGTCGGTCTCCAAGCCGTGGCGGGTCTGGAACCGCCTGACCGCCTGGGTCAGCAGAGGCGTGTAGAGTTCCGGATCGGTTTCCGCCCCGGTGGCGCCGAGATCGCCGAAGAAGGCGAGCCGGGTGCGCATCTGGGCCACCCTGGGATCGCGCATGCCGGGCTTCAGCGCCGGCCCTTCGTCCACCCGGCGCGGTTCGCCCCGCAGTTCCGCGTAGCGCCGGAGCGCGTCCCGCAACCCGGCATATTCGCGGTGGGACGGCGGCATGGCGCGCAGCACGTCGCCGGGGTTCGCCGCCGGGTCCGCGAAGGCGTTCAGCACGGGCGCGGGATCGAAGGTCTTTGCGGCGACGAAGACGTTGGGATCGGTCCTGGCCGGTCCGGTGCGGCCGACAGAGACGTCGCGCGCATAGCGCAGCAGGCCCAGCGTGGCCTGGAGTTCCGTGGCGGCCAGCGTCGCCGGGTCGTCGCTCTTCGCCGCTTCGGGCAGCCCTCCCGCGAGCAGCGAAAGCCTGTAGTCGAGAGGCTCCAGCCCTTCCCGCCCTGCATTGGCTAGCACGTCGAGCCCCGCCGCCAGACGGGCCTGTCCGCCCGCGCCTGTCCCGAACCAGAGCGGCTGGCCCGAGCGCGCCAGGTAGAAGTCGCGAACGGCGCGCGCCATCCCCCGCGGGTCTTCTGCGCCGGGCGGGGCGCCGCTCTCCAACAGCCCGGTCAGCGCGCCGGCGATGTCATCCGCGGCGGCCTGCGCGGCGGCCGGCTGAACGGCCGCGAATGAAAGAACGAAGCCTGCGAGCAGGCCGGCGATGGGTCCGCCGATCCGGATCCGGGAAAAGAACACGCGATACATGGATCCGATCATGCCGCAGTGGCCGCGCTGCGAACAGGGGCTGCGTCCCGCTTGAACGCGCCGGGTCCGGAGGCCAGATCGAAGTGGCGAGAAAGGCACGCCACAGCGATTGAACAAGAGGAGCGTCGCCATGCCCATCCACATCCGCCCGCAGGATGCCCGTCAGGGGCGTATCACCCGCCACTGGCGCTACTTTGTCGCCGCGCTGATCGTCGCCTGCGTCGGCCTCGTGCTGATCGGCGCCTTCGCGCTCTAGCACCGGGTTCCGCGGCTCAGACCGGCCGCACCGGCACCCCGCGCGCGGCCATGTGGGCCTTGGCCTGCTGGATGGAGTAGGTTCCGAAATGGAAGATGGAGGCCGCCAGAACGGCGGACGCGTGGCCGTCGAGGACGCCCTCGGCCAGATGATCCAGATCTCCGACTCCGCCGGAAGCGATCACCGGCACCCCCACCGCATCGGAGATCGTCCGGGTCAGCGGAATGTCGTAGCCCGATTTCGCGCCGTCGCGGTCCATGGAGGTGAGCAGGATTTCGCCGGCGCCGCGGCGCTCCATCTCGCGGGCCCACTCCACGGCGTCGATGCCGGTGGGGTTGCGCCCGCCATGGGTGAAGATTTCCCACTTCCCGGCGCCGGTCGACTTGGCGTCGATGGCGACGGTGATGCACTGGCTGCCGAACTTCTCTGCCGCCTCCGAGACGAATTCGGGGCGATGCACCGCGGCGGTGTTGATGGAGACCTTGTCGGCGCCGGCCAGCAGCAGCGAACGCACGTCGGCGACCTCGCGGACGCCGCCGCCGACGGTGAGCGGCATGAAACAGCATTCGGCGGTGCGGCTGACCACGTCCAGCAGGATGCCGCGTTTCTCGTGGCTGGCGGTGATGTCCAGGAAACACAGCTCGTCCGCGCCTGCGGCATCGTAGACGGTGGCCTGCTCCACCGGATCGCCGGCGTCGACCAGGTCGACAAAATTGACGCCCTTGACCACCCGGCCGTCCTTGACGTCCAGGCAGGGAATGACCCGCGCCTTCAGCATGCCGTTCTCCCGAACAATGCCCGCATCCTGGACGGGCCGAAGGCCCGGTCCGGGATCCACGCCTGAGCCGGTCCGGCGATGGCGCGAGATGCGGAGGGGCTCAGGCGTGGATCCCGGGCTCCGGCTGCGCCGGCCCCAGGACTCGCAAAAGGTGCAGCAACCGGGCCTGTGGAAAGCGCGAACGGCAACCTGCTTCTAGACAATGTTGTCGCGCGCGATCCGGAGCGCCTCCATGGGCTCGATGCGGCCGTCATAGAGCGCGCGGCCGATGATGACGCCCTCGATGCCCGCGTCCTCCAGCGCCTTGAGGCGCTTCACGTCCTCGATGCCGGCGACGCCGCCCGACGCGATGACGGGAATGGAGATCGCCCGCGCCAGTTCGGCGGTGGCTTCCGCGTTGACGCCCTGCAAGGCGCCGTCGCGGTCGATGTCGGTGAAGACGATGGCGGCGACGCCGGCGTCCTCGAAGGCCTTCGCCAGGTCCAGCGCATCCATCTCCGACTGCTCGGCCCAGCCCTCGACCGCGACCTTGCCGCCGCGGGCGTCGATGCCGACCACGATCTGCTCGGGGTGATCGCGGCAGGCGGCCTTCACGGTCTCCGGATCGCGCAGCGCCAAGGTGCCCAGGATCACCCGCGTGACGCCGCGTTCAAGCCAGTTGTCGATCGCCTGGCGGTCGCGGATGCCGCCGCCCAGCTGCACCGGCGCGTCGGTCGCGTTCAGCACCGCGCGGACTGCCGCCTCGTTGGTCGAGCGCCCGTCGAAGGCGCCGTTGAGATCGACCAGATGCAGCCGGTCGAAACCGGCCTCGCGGAAGCGCACCGCCTGGTTGGCCGGATCGGGATTGAACTCCGTCGCGTCCTCCATGCGGCCCTTCAGCAGGCGCACGCACTTGCCGTCCTTCAGGTCGATGGCGGGGTAGATGTTCATGACTTCGCCTTGCCTCTGCGGTCCAGGACCTTGGCGTAGAAATAGCCGGCGACGGGCTGATCATCGACGATGGCGTAGGCCTGCCGCTCGCCCCAGCGGATGAAGCCGTGCCGTTCGTAGAGCTGGATCGCCGCGGTCTGGGTGGCGCGGACGTCCAGGTCGAGCTGCTGGAAGCCGTCCTCGACCGCATCCTGCTCGGCCAGGCGCAGCAGTTCGCGGGCCAGGCCCAGGCCGCGCGCGTGCGGCGCGATGAAGAAGGTCGTCAGCCGGCCGATATGGGCCTGCGCCTCGTTGTGGCGGGACGGGCGGAGGAGCTGGACCGAGCCGACGATCCGGCCGTCCAGCCAGGCGACGAACAGCTCCCGCTCCGGCATCAGGATGACGCCTTTCCAGTAAGACTCCAGCACGCTGCGGCGCGGCGGCGCGAGCCAGCCGAAGCCGTTGCCGTCGCGGATCGCCGCCTCGGTAGCGTCGCAGAGATCCTGCAGGTCCACCTCCTCGATGGACGACAGGCGCTCGACCAGGGTGGTGTGATCGCCGGGCTTCTTCATGGCGTCCATGTCAGGAAGCTCCGGATCAGGGTCAAGCCGACATGCTGGCTTTTCTCGGGGTGGAACTGGGTGCCGACCATGTTGTCGCGGCCGACCGCCGCTGTGACCGGTCCGCCATAATCGACGGTCGCCAGGCATTCCGCCGACGGCAGGCCGCGGAAGGCGAAGGAGTGGACGAAATAGGCGTGCGGCTGGTCGCCGAATTCCTGGAACACCGGATGGTCGGTATCGGCGATCAGTTCGTTCCAGCCCATGTGCGGGATCTTCAGCGCCGGATCGGAGGGTGTGATGCGGTCGATCACGCCGTCGATCCAGCCGAAGCCTTCATGGACGCCGTGCTCCAGCCCCTGCTTCGCCATCAGCTGCATGCCGACGCAGATGCCGAGGAAAGGCCGTCCGCGCCGCTCCACGAATTCGGCGATGGCCTCCCACAGGCCGTCCACGGCCTTCAGTCCCGCGCGGCAATCGCCGAACGCGCCGACGCCCGGCAGCACCAGCCGGTCGGCGCCCGCCGCGTCCTCCGGCCGGCCGGAGACGAGGATCTTCGGACGCCGGCCGAGCGTCGCCGCCTGACGCTCGAAGGCCTTGGCCGCCGAATGCAGGTTGCCCGAGCCGTAGTCGACGATGACGACGCTCATGGCTCCCTACAGGCTCCCGCCGAGAACGCCCTTGGTCGACGGCACCGCGTCGGACTTGCGCGGGTCGATCTCCAGGCCCTGGCGCAGCGCCCGGGCGAGGCCCTTGAAGCTGGATTCGGCGATGTGATGGTTGTTGTCGCCGTAGAGATTCTCGATGTGCAGCGTGACGCCGCCGGCCTGGGCGAAGGCCTGGAACCACTCCTTGAACAGCTCCGTGTCGAAGTCGCCCAGCTTCGGGCGGCTGAACTGCACCTTCCAGATCAGGTAGGGGCGGTTGGAGATGTCGAGGGCGACGCGGGTCAGCGTCTCGTCCATCGGGATCAGCGCCGAGCCGTAGCGCACGATGCCGGCGCGGTCGCCCAGCGCCTCGGAAAAGGCCGTGCCGATGGCGATCCCCGTGTCCTCGGTGGTGTGGTGGAAGTCGATGTGGGTGTCGCCCTTCGCCTTCACCTTCAGGTCGATCAGGCTGTGGCGGGAAAGCTGTTCCAGCATGTGGTCGAGGAAGCCGATGCCCGTGGCGACGTCATAGACGCCCGTGCCGTCGAGGTTCAGCTCGACGGCGATCTCGGTTTCCTTCGTCTTGCGTTCATAGCTGGCGGTGCGCATGGAACTGGCTTCCCGGGATGGTGGAAGCCGGCTCTATAGCAGCCGCGCGGCGGCCTTGTCATGCCCGGCTTTCGCGCCTCATCAGGCGGCCGGACGGCGGGCGCAGATCATCGGCGCCCGCGCCGAGAGGATCGTCTCCCCGTCCTGGCGCAGCACCTCCACAAGGAAGGTGAGCATGCCCCGGTCGGCGCGCGAACGCTGCGGCCGCTTGTCGACCAGGGTCACCCGGAGCGAGAGCACGTCGCCCGGTTCCGTCGCGCGCTCGAAGCGGATCTCGTCATAGCCGGGCCCGGCGAGCAGGTGCTCGTGGGCCATCAGCATCTGCGTCCACATGCGCGTCATCAGCGCGATGGTCTGGCTGGAGGAGCCGACCAGCCGTCCGAAGATGGAATCCTTCGCCGCCTCCCGGTCGACGTGGAAGGGCTGCGGATCGTAGAGCCTGCCGAAGGCGATGATCGATTCCTCGCTCAGCGGCTCGTGGCCGCCGGTCCATTGCCGGCCGATCGCATAGTCTTCCCAGTACGGTGAGACGAAGCCCACTTCCGGCGTCAGCGGCTCCGGCGCCGTGTCAGATTGCGTATTCATGGCCGTCTTGAAGCACAGGCGCGCGCGCTGGAGAACCGACGAAAGCGCGCGGGAGGAATGAGCGTCATGGATTGCCCGGATGAACCGGGCAATGACGACGCTCTCGCCGTCGCGGCCCGGCTGGTCCGGGGGGCGCCGGACCTACATCCAGAGACTGCGGGCGCTCTGGTCCATGTCCTTGTAGAGATGGGCGACCTGCTCGCCATAGCCGTTGTAGATCTGCGTCGGCACGCGCCCGTCGGTGCCCAGCACCTCCTCGGTGGCCTGGCTCCAGCGCGGGTGGTCGACCTCCGGGTTCACATTGGCCCAGAAGCCGTACTCGGCGGGCTGGATCTCTTCCCAGAAGGTCTTCGGCCGCGTGTCCGTGAACTCGATCGAGACGATCGACTTGATGGATTTGAAGCCGTACTTCCAGGGCAGGGCAAGGCGGATCGGCGCGCCCATCTGCTTGACCAGCGGCTGGCCGTAAACACCGGTGACCAGAAACGGCATTTCGTTCATCGCTTCGGCGACCGTCATCGCCTCGACATAGGGCCAGGGATACCAGCTCTGGCGCTGGCCGCGGGCCGTATCGGGGTCCATGAAGGTCTTGAAGACGACATATTTCGCGTCCGGTTTCGGGCCGGCGGCGGCGACCAGCTTCGCCAGCGGGAAACCCGCCCAGGGCGCCACCATCGACCATGCCTCGACGCAGCGGTGGCGGTAGATACGCTCCTCCACGCCCATGGTCCGCACCAGGTCGTCGATGTCCCAGGTCTTCGGGTTGTCGACCATGCCGGCGATCTCGACGGTCCAGGGCCGGATCTCCAGATCCTGGGCGTCGCGGTAGATGCGCTTGTGGGAGCCGAATTCGTAGAAGTTGTTGTAGGTGAAGTTGATGTCCTTGTCGGTGATGGCGCGCTCGACCGTATAGGCGTCGTTGCGCGCCGCCGGGTAGAGGTCGGCGGTGGGGATCGTCTCCTCGGCCGCGCGGGCCGGGCCGATACCGCGCGACGCCAGGATGCCGGCGGCGCCGAAACCGGCGGCCTTCAGGATCTGGCGGCGGTTGAGGAAGACATGCTCGGGCGTCACCTGGCTCTCCGGGATCTCCCAGCCGCGTCGTTTCCGGATCAGCATGTCGGACTCCCTGTGGCTTCGTTACGGAAACGAAGTTGACCCCCGCGGCGCTGACGCGCCAATCAAAGGGCCGTGACGCCGCCGTCAGAGGCTCCGGCCTCGCTGGCCAGGGGCACCCCGAAGGCGTCGCCGGCCCCGGTGCGCGGCCGGACCCTGTCCGCGGGGATCCGCAGCCGCGCCGCGGTGCCCTCACCGGGGCGGCTGTCGATCTGCAACGCACAGCCATTGGCTTCCGCCAGGGCGTTGGTCAGCGGCAGGCCCAGGCCCCAGCCGTCGGTATCGCGCGCCGTCCGCGAGTCGGCCTGTTCGAAGGGCCGCAGAATGCGTTCCAGCTGATCCGGACTCATGCCCGGCCCCTCGTCGCAGACCGAAAGTACCGTCTCGCGGTGGCCGTTCTGGTCGAAGCCCAGGCGGATCGTCGTGCCCGTGGGGGCGTACTTGCTGGCGTTGGTCAGCAGGTTGACGATCATCTGGTGCAGCGAACGCCGGTCGATCCATATCTCGAAGGCATCCCATCCGGGATCGATCTCCAGGGTCTGGCGCCGTTCCTCCAGGGCAGGGCGCATCATCGCGCGCCAGTCCCGCACTTCCGCCGCTAGGGGCGTCCATTCGGGTTCGATGACCAGCTTGCCGGCCTCGATGCGCGACAGGTCCAGCAGATCGTTGATCAGCATCAGCAGATGGCGGCCGCTCTGGTGGATGTCGCCGACGTATTCCTTGTACTTGCTGTGGCCGAGCGGTCCGAAAAGCTCCGTGCGAAGGGTTTCGGAAAAGCCGATCACGGCGTTGAGCGGCGTCCGCAGTTCGTGACTGACATTGGCCAGGAAGACCGACTTGGCGGCGCTGGCCTCGTCCGATCTCCGGCGCGCCTCGCTCAGCGCCGCATTGGCGGCCTCCAGATCCAGCTTGCGCGCGAAGTCGGTGCGCCGCGTTCCCGCCTGCCACGCGGCCGCCGAATTGCCGATCAGAGCGGAGGCGACGAACAGAGAGGTTTCGACGACGCGGATCTCGATCGGCAGGTCGAAAGCGTAGAGAAAACCGACCGAGCCGATGGCCAGCAGCAGTACGTTGCAGAACAGCCGCCAGTGGGCGTCGATGTCCAGCAGGATGTTGCCGGCGATCAGGAAGATCACCATGCGGATGACCGTCAGCTCGTAATGGCCGTCGTTGACCAGGATGAGCACCAGTGTCTCGCCGACGATGAACAAGACATACAGACTGACGATCGCCGCGATGCGCTTCCGCGGCCAGCGCAGCCGACAGCCGAGAACCCACAGGCCCGGCAGCAGGAAATGGAAGCCGCGAAACACGGTGAAGGGCCCGGCCCAGGCCCAGTCGTGGTAAAGCAGATAATCTGCAAGCAAGACGGGCCCGGCGACGAGCATGATAATCACGCCCAGGATCGTGTGCTGGACCGCGAACTGATCGTAGCTGGCGGTCTTGAAAGCGTTTTCCAGCAGTGGATCCGCGAACTCCCCCGACCACCATATACGGCGGCCGGCGGACTTCGCATCCGGCGTTTCCATCCCCTCGTCCCGCCCCGGTTGCGATGCCGGAGTCGTCATACCCTACTGTCTCCGCACATGGGTGGAGCGGTAAGGCTAGAACGGGAAAGCTTAAGGTTTCATTTCGGCTCCGGCTTGATCCGGACCCGTCTCAGACGATCCGGAACCGGACCTCGCCCAGCGGCCCGAAATCGGCGACCAGGCTTTCGCCGGCCTTCGCCGGATAGACGTCGATCGTCGTGCCGGTGGAGACGAAGTCGCCCGCCTTCAGTCCGTCCCGGGCATAGACGGCGCGGACATTGGCCAGCCAGGTCAGCGCGTTGATCGGATTGCCCATCACCGCGAAGCCGTTGCCCTCGCGGACGGTCTTGCCGTCCACGGAAAGCGTCACCTCGATCTCGGAGAGATCCAGAGCCTGCCAGTCGGCGACCGGCGCGCCGCGGATCCAGCCGCCATGGCTGCCATTGTCGGCGATCATGTGGGCCGCGCCGACGCCGGTCCAGTCCTCGTAGCGGCTGTCGACGATCTCGATGCAGGGCAGCACGGCCTTCACCGCGTCCGCTACCGAGCCGGGGTCGTAGGGCGCCGCCGCCGCGGGCAGGTCCTCACCCATCAGGAAGCCGATCTCGGCCTCGATCACGGTCATGAAGAAGCCGCTGGCGTCGATCTCGGCGGGCGAGGTCCAGGCCGTGGCTTCGAAGACGCCGCCGTAGAACGGCTCGTCGATGCCGACATGGGCCTGTGCGCGTTCGTTGGTGCAGCCGATCTTCCAGCCGATCTGGCGGCCGCCGCCGCCCTCGCCGATCAGCCGGCGCATGTGGCGCTGAATTCCGTAAGCGGCCTCGGGGTCCGCCGGCGCGAGTTCCGGCGGCAGGGCGGCGATCCGCCGCCGGCCGGTCCGGACGTCCATCAGTTGCTGCGCCGCTTCTTCGGCCCTGTCCATGCGCTCTGTCCCCCTTGTTGGCGGCGCGCATCTTCGGTGCTCCGTCCGCCGGGGACAAGGGCAGGCGTCAGGCGGCGGCGTTGGCCATGGCCTGTTCGGCGGCGCGGCCGGTCACTTCCTGCAGGCGGTCGAACTCGAAGGTGAAGGTGCCGACGCCCTGGGTGAGCGAGCGCAGTTCCACGATCAGGTCGCCCACTTCCGCCTGGGGCAGATAGGCCGAGACCTGGTCCCAGCCCGGCCAGCCCTCGCGGGCGTCGAAGCCCAGGATCTGCCCGCGCCGGCCGCTGATCAGGTTGTTGACCGATGCCGTGTGCTCATTGGGCACCATGATCTGCACCTGCAGGACGGGTTCCAGCAGCACCGGATCGCATTGCGGCAGCCCTTCCGCCATGGCCATGCGGCCGGCGGTCCTGAAGGCCTGCTCGGAGCTGTCGACGGCGTGATACTTGCCGTCGGTGAGCGTGACCGCCAGGTCGACCACCTCGAAGCCCAGCGGCCCGTGGCTCAGATACTCCTTCACGCCGGCCTCGACGGCAGGGATGTACTGCTTGGGCACGACGCCGCCGGTGATGCTGTCGTCGAACTGGAAGCCGGATCCGCGCGGCAGGGGCTTGATCTCCACGGTGACGTCGCCGAACTGGCCGTGGCCGCCCGACTGCTTCTTGTGGCGCGCATGTTGTGTCACGCCCTTCCGGATCGCCTCCTTGTAGGGAACCTTCGGCTTCTCGGTGTCGACGGAGACGCCATACTTGGATTTCAGGCGCGCGACGGCGACCTTCAGGTGCTGGTCGCCCTGCCCCCAGAGCAGCATCTGGCGCGTGGATTCGTTCTGCTCCACCGAGAGCGAGGGATCCTCCTCCATCAGCTTGGCGAGCGCCCCGGACAGCTTCACCTCGTCATTGCGGTTCTCGACATTGAGCGCCAGCGCGAAGACCGGGGCGAAGCGCGGCGCGCGGCGCAGTTTCGGCGCCTCGCCGCCGGCGGTCAGCACATCGCCGGTGACGATGCCTTCCATCCGGCCCAGCGTCGCCACCTGGCCGGCCTCGGCGCGGTCGAGCTTGTTGAACTGCTGGCCCATGAGCTGGCCCAGGGAGCCGACCCGGTCGCCGTTGAGGACGTCGCCCTCGGCGATCGAGCCGGACCAGATGCGGACCAGGGAGAGCTTGCCGCCATGCTGCGTGTGATAGGTCTTCAGCACCTGGGCGACGGTATCCTTCGAGGCGGGATCGACGCCGGCGCGGGCCGCCGCCGTGCCGTGACCCGGCACCTCGTGGCGCAGCGCCTTCAGCAGCCGGCGCACGCCGCTTTCGCGTTCCGCCGCGCCGATCAGCACGGAGACGATGTTGCCGGCCTGCATGTTGTCGGTCAGGTCGCGGAAGACCTCTTCCTTCTCCGGCTCGATGTCCTCCAGCAGCTCTTCCATCAGATGGTCGTCGAAGTCGGCGAGCTGCTCCAGCATGGCGAAGCGGGCCTCGCCCAGCACGTCGGCGACCTCGCTCCCGGCCTCGATCAGCTCCGACGGCCCGCTCTCGCGGTAGACGTAGGTCCGGCCCTGGACCAGGTCGACATAGCCGGTGATGATCTCGTCCTTGACGATGGGAAGCTGGCGCAGGATCAGCGGCTTCTCGCTGACGGCCTGCAGCGCCTCGGTCACGGTCTGCACGTCGCCGCTGGCGCGGTCGACCTTGTTGACGAAGATGAAACGCGGCAGGTCCAGTTCGTCGAGCAGCTTCAGCCAGGGCTGCAGCGCCGTCGCCTTGGCCGGGTCGGCCTCGCAGACCAGCACCGCCGCATCCACGCCGACCAGCGCATTCGCGGCTTCCTGGATGAACTCGATGGATCCGGGACAGTCGAGAAAGGTGAATTCGTCGCCCAGATAGGCGGTGGTCGCGGCATTCACCTCGACGCTCATCTGCTTCTCGCGCGCCTCGGCCGAACCGTCGCCGACCGTGTTGCCCTGGTTCACCCCGCCCTTGCGGTCGACCGCTCCGGTGGCGAAGAGAATGCTCTCGAGCAGCGAGGTCTTCCCGCTCAGATAGGGTCCCACAATGGCGATGTTTCTGGGGCCTTCGGCTCTTCCTCCCGACATCTGACGGCTCCTCCCTTGTTGCTTTTCCGTCCGCCCCGGGGCCGCGCCACGGGAGCAAATGGTTTCAAGCCTGAGGGGTTTCCGCAAGGGCAATCGGCGGGAAATGTCATCGGATCGTCATCCGCTGGCCAATTGACGACATGATGAATCGTCGGCACATTGGTCCGCGTTCGGTCGAATTCAGTGGGAGAGACCGGACGGGCCCGCCCGTCCGGCGCCGAAGGAGCAACCGCCCCGGAAACTCTCAGGCAATAGGGACCGCTGAAGGACGACGCTCTGGAAAGCAGGCAGGCGGCTGAGGCCGTCTTCCTCACCGAAGGGGTAAGGCGGGAGGGAGGTTCTCTCCGGCGCAATCTCTCAGGTTCCGTGACAGAGGGGGCATGCCGGCCGCGGTGAAAACCGGTCGTGGCGGGCGCGTGCCAATGGACCTGTCGCGGAGGATCGGTGTGAACGAGAGCGCGGACGGCGTACGGACGACCCCCCTGAACGAGTTGCACCGCCGCCTGGGCGGACGGATGGTCGCGTTCGCCGGCTATGACATGCCCGTGCAGTTCGAGGGGATCATGGCCGAGCACCGCCATACCCGCGAGGCGGCCGGCCTGTTTGATGTCTCTCACATGGGCCAGGTGAGCCTGAGCGGGCCGGATGCGGACAAGGCGCTGGAGACGCTGATCCCGTCCAACGTGCGGGAGCTGAAGCCCGGGCGGCAGCGCTATTCCATGCTGCTGAACGACAAGGGCGGCATCATCGACGATTTCATGGTCACCCGCCGCGGAGACGATCTGCTGCTGGTGCTCAACGCCGCCTGCAAGGAAGGCGACGTCGCCCACATGCGCGAGCGTCTGCCGGCCGGCGTCCGTCTCGAGACCCTGGATGACCGCGCCCTGCTGGCGCTGCAGGGGCCCGAGGCCGAGGCGGCGCTGCAGGCGATCGTGCCCGGCGTCGAGACGCTGAGCTTCATGCAGGCCACCGGATTCATGTGGGAAGGCGTGGATCTGTGGATCTCGCGCTCGGGCTATACCGGCGAGGACGGCTTCGAGATTTCCGTCCCGGCCGACCGCGTCGAGGAACTGGCCGAGCGCCTGCTGGCCGACGAACGGGTGAAGCCGATCGGCCTCGGCGCGCGGGATTCGCTCCGGCTCGAGGCCGGTCTCTGTCTCTATGGCCATGACATCGACGAGACCACTTCGCCGGTCGAGGCCGGCCTGCAATGGGCGATGCAGAAACGCCGCCGCGAGCAGGGCGGTTTTCCCGGCGCCGACCGCATTCTGAAGGAACTGGCCGACGGGCCCGCCCGGCTGCGCGTCGGCCTGAAGCCGGAAGGCCGCGCGCCGGTCCGCGAAGGCGCGGAGATCGCCGACGCCGACGGCAATGTCATCGGCCGCGTCACCTCCGGCGGCTTCGGCCCCACGGCCGGCCATCCGGTCGCCATGGGCTATGTCACCGTCGGGTTCGCGCCTCCCGGCGGCGCGGTCGCGGCCGTGCAGCGCGGCAGGTCGCTGCCCATGACCGTCACGGCCCTTCCTTTCGTTACCCGCAACTACAAGCGCTGAGCAGGAGCCACGCACCGATGTCCGAGATGAAATTCACCCGTGATCACGAATGGATCGAACTGAACGGCGATGAGGCCACCATCGGCATCAGCGACTACGCCCAGGATCAGCTGGGCGACGTCGTCTATGTCGAGCTGCCCGAGCCGGGCGCGAAGGTGAAGCGGGGCGCCGAGGCGGCGGTGGTCGAATCCGTGAAGGCCGCGAGCGAAGTCTACGCGCCGGTGTCCGGCGAGGTCACCGCCCGCAACGATGCCCTGGACGACAACCCCGCGCTGGTGAACGAGAGCCCGGAGGGGGACGGCTGGTTCTACCGCATGACGCTGGACGACCGGTCCGAACTGGACGGCCTGATGGACCGGCAGGCCTATGAGGACTACCTGGAGACCCTGAACTGATGCGCTACCTGCCGCAGACGCCCGACAGCCGGGCGATGATGCTGAAGGCGATCGGCGTCGGCAGCATCGACGACCTTTTCGACGACGTGCCCGCCAGGGTGCTGAACGCACCGATCGAGGGCCTGCCCGACCACATGAGCGAGATGGCGGTGGAGCGCCATTTCCGGAAGCTGGCGGCGGACAATCTCGGCCCGTCGACGGCGCCCTGCTTCATCGGCGGCGGGGCCTATCACCACCATATCCCGGCGACCGTGGATCACCTGATCCAGCGCTCCGAATTCCTGACTTCCTACACGCCCTACCAGCCGGAGATCGCCCAGGGCACGCTGCAGTACCTGTTCGAGTTCCAGACCCAGGTCGCGCTGCTGACCGGCATGGAGGTCGCCAACGCCTCCATGTACGACGGCGCGACCGCCTGCGGCGAGGCGGTGCTGATGGCCCACCGGGTCAACAAGCGCCGCAGGACGGTGCTGTCCGGCGGTCTGCATCCGCACTACCGCGACGCGACGCTGAACCTGACGCGCTTCACCGACTTCGAGACCGTGGCGCTGGAAGCCGCGCCCGGCGCCGAGGAGGATCTCGCCGGCGCGATCGACGACGACACGGCGGCGGTGGTGGTCCAGAATCCGGACGTCTACGGCCAGTTGCGCGACCTCGGCCCGCTGGCCGAGGCCTGCCATGCGAAGGGCGCGCTGCTGATCGTGGCCGTGGCCGAAGTCGTCTCGCTGGGCGCGGTGACGCCGCCCGGCGACATGGGCGCCGATATCGTGGTGGCCGAAGGCCAGAGCCTGGGCGTGCCGCTGAGCTTCGGCGGTCCGCATGTCGGCCTGTTCGCCTGCCGGCGCAAGTTCGTCCGCCAGATGCCCGGCCGGCTGGCCGGCGAGACCGTCGACGTCGACGGCCGCCGCTCCTACGTGCTGACGCTCAACGCCCGGGAACAGCACATCCGCCGCGAGAAGGCGACCAGCAACATCTGCACGAATTCCGGCCTCTGCGCGCTGGCCTTCTGCATCCACGCGACGCTGCTGGGGGAAAGCGGCATGACGGCGCTCGCCGATCTCAACCACCGCACCGCGGCTGCGGCGGCGCAGGCGCTGTCGGCCATCGACGGCGTCGACCTGAAGACCGACGTCTTCTTCAACGAATTCACGCTGGAGCTGCCGAAGCCGGCCGGCCCGGTGGTCGAGGCGCTGGCGGAGAATGGCGTGCTGGGCGGCATTCCCGGCTCCCGGCTCTGGCCGGGCGACGAAAGCCGCGAGCGGCTGCTGATCGTGGCCGCCACCGAGACGGTGACCGAAGAAGACATCGCGTCGTTCCGCGACGCGCTGAAGGAGGCGCTGGCATGACCGAAGCGAAGCAGACCATTTCCGGCGCGCGCGGCCTCGACAAGGACGAGCCGCTGATCTTCGAGCAGGACGCCGAGGGCCGGAGCGGCGTCGACCTGCCCGAAGGCCCGAAGGCGGCGAGCCGCCTCGGCGGGCTGAAGCGCAAGGGTCCGATCGGCCTGCCCGGCCTGTCGGAGCCGCAGGTCGTGCGCCACTTCGTGCGCCTCAGCCGGATGAACTACGCCATCGACTACGGCTTCTACCCGCTGGGCTCCTGCACCATGAAGCACAACCCGCGCCTGAACGAGAAGGTGGCGCGTCTGGGCGGCCTGGGCGACCTGCACCCGATGCAGCCGGTCTCCACCGTGCAGGGCGGGCTGCGGCTGATGCACGAACTGGCGCACTGGCTGACGACGCTGACCGGCATGCCGGCGGTGGCGCTCTCGCCCGGCGCCGGCGCCCATGGCGAACTCTGCGGCCTGATGGCCATCCGCGCTGCCTTCGACGCGAAGGGCGAGAGCCGCAGCCGCGTGCTGGTGCCGGAGTCGGCGCACGGCACCAACCCGGCGACAGCGGCCATGTGCGGCTATGCCGTCGACGCCATTCCCGCCGACGAGAGCGGCCGCGTCGACATGAAGGCCTTCGAGGAGAAGCTGGGCGACGATGTCGCTGGGGTGATGCTGACCAACCCCAATACCTGCGGCCTGTTCGAGACCGACATCGTCGAGATCGCCGAGAAGATCCATGCGGTCGGCGGCTACTTCTACTGCGACGGCGCCAACTTCAACGCCATCGTCGGCAAGGTGCGGCCCGGCGACCTGGGCATCGACGCCATGCACATCAACCTGCACAAGACCTTCTCCACGCCCCATGGCGGCGGCGGGCCGGGCTCCGGGCCGGTGGTCTTCTCCGAGGCGCTGGCGCCCTACGCGCCGCTGCCGATGGTGGTGGAGAAGGACGGCGCCTTCGAGCTGGTCGAGCACGACGGCGGCCAGCGTGTGGGCCGCATGAAGGGCTTTCACGGCCAGTTCGGCATGTTCGTGCGCGCCCTCGCCTACATGATGAGCCACGGCAGGGACGGCCTGAAGCAGGTGGCCGAGGACGCGGTGCTCAACGCCAACTACGTTCTCGCCGGGCTGAAGGACGTGCTGCCGCCCGCCTACGCGGGTCACTGCATGCACGAGGCGCTGTTCTCGGACAAGGGCCTGAACGGCAGCGGCGTCGACACGATGGGGCTGGCCAAGGCCCTGATCGACGAGGGCTATCACCCGATGACGGTCTACTTCCCGCTGGTCGTCCACGGCGCCATGCTGATCGAGCCGACCGAGACGGAGAACCGCGGCACGCTGGACGAGTTCATCCGCGTCATGCGTGGCCTCGTCGAGAAGGCGAAGGCCGGCGAGACGGAGATGTTCGAGCAGGCGCCGGTGCTGACGCCGAGGCGGCGGCTCGACGAGACCCGGGCGGCGCGGAATCCGGTGCTGCGCTGGGAGCCCGAAGAAGCGGCGGCCGAGGCGGCGGACTGAGCGGTGGACGCGCGCCCGGTGCGCGTCGGCGTCTTCCAGAGCGGGCCCGGCGGCCGTCCGACGGACCGGCTCGCGCGGCTGGCGCGGGCCATGGACGACCAGTCCCATGACCTGGTGGTCTGCCCGGAGCTGTTCATGTCCGGATACAACATCGGGCTCGACCGGATCCGGGAGCGCGCGGAACCGGCGGATGGCCCCTTCGCGCAGGCCGCGGCGGACCTGGCGCGGCGGCGCGGCACGGCCCTCGCCTTTGGCTATCCGGAGCGGGACGGGGACTGTCTCTACAACGCCGCCATCTGCATCGGGGCGGACGGGGGCTTACTGAACCGCCGCCGCAAGCTTCTTCTGCCGCCGAGCTACGAGGGCGAGGTCTTTGCGCCCGGCGATCAGCCCCCGGCCGTCTTCGAGGTCGCCGGCCTGCGCTGCGGTATGCTGATCTGCTACGAGGCGGAATTCCCCGAAGCCGTCCGCGCGCTCGCCCGGGCGGGGGCCGAGGCGATCCTCGTGCCGACGGCGCTGGCGCGGCAATGGCGGGTCGTCGCCGACGCCATGATCCCGGCCCGGTCCTTCGAGAACGGTGTCTGGATGGTCTATGCCGACCACGCAGGCGAGGAGAACGGCCTCGCCTGTGCGGGACTGAGCTGCATCGTCTCGCCCTTCGGCGAGGTCCGCGCCCGCGCCGGGGTCGAGGACGAGACGCTGATCGGCGCGGTAATCGACCGGGACTCGGTCGCGCGGGCGCAGGCTAGACTGCCCTATCTCGCCGATCTGCCGACACTGCTGGCGCGTATCGGCCCCGTGCGGCGTTGACGCGTTGCGCCCCCGGACCCATCCGCGTCATAGTCTGGCCTCGACCGCAAACGAGGCTCACATGCAGACGCGAAATCCGCTGTTCGACGACATCGCACGGCTGATGACCTCCGCCGCCGGCGCCATGCAGGGTGCCCGCGACGAGGCCGAGGCGGCGGTGCGTACGCGGCTGGAACGCATTCTGGCCGACATGGACCTCGTGGACCGCGACAGCTTCGAGGCGGTGAAGGAAATGGCGGCCGAGGCGCGCATGGAAAACGAGCGACTGTCGGGCGAAATCGAATCGCTTCGCCGTGAAATCGCCGAACTGAAGAAACCGAAGCGTGCGCCGCGTCGGAAAAAGGCCGGCGACGCGGGCGCTTGACGCGTCGGGCGCAAGTTTGTTGACGCCCTGACTCCGCCACACTTAGCCTATATCTAGCGTAGCGATTCGCTTTACGCTCCATATGTGCAGGGTTTCGGCCCCGGCGCATCCAGCAGTGGAGGACGATCTCATGGGACTGTTGATCGAACTCGCTGAACCGTCCGTCATCAATCCGCTCGACACGATCGAGGAGTTCGTCGACGCCAATGAATGGCCCGTCGAACGCTCGACCGAGGAGGAAATGACGGTCGGCGTCAGCGGCAAGTGGTGCGACTTCCATCTGTGGATTTCCTGGCGTCCGGAGATCAACGCCCTCCACTTCGCCTGCGTCTTCGACATGAAGCTGCCGGAGGGCCGGCAGAAGGCGCTGCATCCGCTGGTCATCCTGGCCAACGAACGCATGACCATCGGCCATTTCGACCTCTGGCGCGACGAGGGGCTGCTGTTGTTCCGTCACGCGCTGCTGCTGGGCGCGGACGGCGAGATCGATCCGAACCAGATCGAGGCGCTGTTCGAGATCGCCTTCAGCGAATGCGAACGCATCTATCCGGCGATCCAGTATGTCCTCTGGGGCGGCAAGTCCGCCGAGGATGCCGCCGAGGCCGCGATGATGGACTGCGTCGGCGAGGCCTGAAACGCAGGCGGGCCGGGGATGGATGGGCCGGCCGGCCCGCCGTCTCCAATGTTCGTAAGGTTCGGGCGACGGTTCGTCCTGATCCCGATCCCCGCGCAAGGCCGGGATGACATACGCAGGATCGCGCCCCGCCGTCAGACCCGCTTGCGCTTGGACGGCGGTTTCGCGGCGTCGGCGCGGCAGGCGACCTCGAACGCCGTGCGGGCCCATTCGACCAGTTCGTCCGGCTCGTCGAACAGTTCCTCGGGCAGTTCGTGCAGCCCGGCGATGACGCGCCGGCCGTGTTTCGTGTCATAGGCGAAGGGCCCCTTGCCGCGCGCTTCGAAGGCGGCCCGGGTCGTCGGATCGGTCTTCAGATAGACGACGTCGCCGACGATCAGCGCGAACATGAGGTTTCCTCTGAACAGGCCCGCGCCGCCGAACATGCGCCGCGCCTCGACGCCGCCCAGGGGGTCGAGCAGTTCCAGCAGATGGTCGCGGAATTCCGCCGAAATCGCCATGTTGCGGGTTCCTTTCGGGCCGGTCGTGTCCATATGGTTGCGGGATGCGCGTCCGCGCCGGGGAATCAAGCAATATCGAGCGGGGGAAGTCCATGGAACTCGGCCTGAAGGGCAGGAACGTCATCGTCACCGGCGGCAGCCGGGGCATTGGCCTCGGCATCGCGAAGGGTTTCGCCGCGGAGGGCGCCAACGTCTCGATCTGCGCCAGGGGACAGGAATCGCTCGACGCCGCCCGGGGCGAGCTGGAGAAAGCCGGCGTGACGGTGCACACGGCGATCTGCGACGTCGCTGACCCCGAAAGGCTTGAAGTCTACATCCAAGAAGCCGCCGCCGCGCTTGGCGGCCTCAACGTGCTGGTCAACAATCCGTCCGGCTTCGGGCGTGGCGACGACGAGGAAGGCTGGAAGAAGAGCATCGACGTCGACCTGATGGCGCTGGTCCGGGCCGGCTGGGCGGCGATCCCGCTGATCGAGAAGTCCGGCGGCGGCAGCCTTGTCCACATCTCCTCGATCTCGGGCCTGCAGAACTCGACCCGGACGCCGCCCTATGGCGCGGTGAAGGCCGCGGTCATCCAGTACACCACCACCCAGGCTGCGGCGCTGGCGGAGAAGAACATCCGCGTCAACTGCATCGCGCCCGGCTCGATCGAGTTTCCGGGCGGCGTCTGGGACCAGGCGCGCCAGCACAACCGGCCCCTTTACGATTCGATCCAGGCCTCCATTCCCTTCGGCCGCATGGGCGCACCGGAGGAGGTCGCCAACCTCGCCGTCTTCCTGGCCTCCGACGCGGCCTCATGGATCACCGGTCAGACGGTCGCCGTGGACGGCGGGCAGATGTTGCGCTAGTCCTGCCGGCAGCCCAACAACGCGGACGGAACATGAAGACCTATCTCGATTTCGAAAAGCCCATCGCCGAACTGGAAGGCAAGATCCGCGAACTGCGGCATCTGGCCGAGGGCGGCCAGGAGGTCGATATCGACAGCGAGGTCGGAACCCTGGAGGCCAAGGTCCAGAAGCTTCTGACCGACACCTACCGGACCCTGACACCGTGGCAGAAGACGCAGGTCGCGCGCCATCCCGAGCGGCCCCATGCGGGTGATTTCATCAACGGTCTGATCCGGGACTACACGCCGCTCGCCGGCGACCGCGCCTATGGCGACGACAAGGCGATGATGGGCGGTATGGGCCGCTTCCGCGGACGCAGCGTGATGGTCATCGGCACCGAGAAGGGCGCCAGCACCGAAGCGCGGCTGAAGCACAATTTCGGCATGGCCCGTCCCGAGGGCTACCGCAAGGCGCAGCGGCTGATGAAGCTGGCCGAGCGCTTCCGTCTGCCGATCCTTACTTTCGTCGACACCGCCGGGGCCTATCCGGGCGTCGGCGCCGAGGAGCGCGGCCAGGCGGAGGCCATCGCCCGCTGCATCGAGGTCTGCCTGAACGTGAAGACGCCCCTGATCGCCTGCATCACGGGAGAGGGCGGTTCCGGAGGCGCCGTGGCGCTGGCCGTCGGCGACCGGGTGGTGATGCTGGAGAACTCGGTCTATTCGGTGATCTCGCCCGAGGCCTGCTCGTCGATCCTGTTCCGCTCCGCCGACCGCGCCCAGGACGCGGCCGAGGCGCTCAAGGTGACCGCGCAGGACATGAAGCGCCTCGGCGTCGCCGACATGGTGATCGAGGAGCCCGTGGGCGGCGCCCACCGCGATCCGGGCGCCGCCATCATGGGGCTGGGCGACGTGATCGCGGAGACCCTGAAGGAGCTGGAGGCGGTGCCCGCCGACAAGCTGCTGGAGCGCCGCCGCGAGAAGTTCCTGAAGATCGGCCGCGCGATCGGCTAGCCGAGGCGGTCGAGGCGCAGCGCCGCCGGCGGTGTGGTCGGGGCCGGGCGGCCGAACGCGTCGAGGACGGCCGTGTAGCCGTCCAGCGCGCCCTGCTGCAGAATCCGCGCATCCACCTCGATATTGGAGATCTCCGGCCGCGCCGCCGTCGGCGCGATCGCCAGGACGGCAGCCCCGTCAGGGCAGGGGGCGACACCCCGTGCGCGGGCCAGTTCACCGGCGTAGCGCGCCGGCGAGAGGCGGTAGCCGGCGCCGAGGCCCGGCTTCTGGCGGTCGAGCCAGGGCACGATCAGCAAGCGCTCGATCCGCTCCAGTTCCGGTGCCGGCGTGTCTTCGGGCCGGGTCAACAGCGCCACCACATGCGTCGCGCCGCGACTGTCGGCGGTGGCCAGCGGGATGTTCTCGAACACGCCGGCGTCGACATGGCGTTCGCCATCGATGACGACCGGCGGCCCGGCCACGGCCGGGATGCGGGCGCTGGCCTTCATCGCCGCGAACAGCGCCTTGTCGTCGGCGAAACCGGTCAGCGCCGCGGCGCATTCCCGGTCGAGGTTGGCGGCGACGCAGACCAGCCGCGAGCGGGCCGCCAGCACGGCGCGCCAGTCCAGCCGCTTGGCGTCGCGGCAGACATCGTCCAGCAGGAAGTCGACCGAGACCACGGGCCGGCGCATGAACAGCCGCGGCTTCCAGATGAAGCGGCGGTTGTTGATTTCCTCGTAGAAGATGCGCGTGCCGAAGGCGGCCTGACCGGCGACGAAATAGGCGCCGGCGATTGCCCCGGCGGAACTGCCGATCACCTCGTCGAAGACCTCGGTGAGGCCCAGCGCTTCCAGTCCCGCGACCATGCCGCCGCAGACCACGCCGCGCATGCCGCCGCCCTCGATCACCAGGGCCAGCCGGATGTCCGGGTCGCGCGGCCCGCCCGCCCGGCGGCGTTCGATCTCCGCCAGGACGGGGTGGGCGACGGGCCGGGTCATCGCCGCCTCAGCCGGAAGCCGCGCCGCCGAGCACGAACGCGCCGTAGACCGAAGGCGGGAAACCCTCGGCCCTGAGCCGGTCGCGGGCGGCCAGCCAGGCGCCGCCGTAGTCGCCGCCGCGGGCGAGACGGTGGAACTCGGTCATGAAGATCCGCGTCGGCCTGTCGTGCACCGGCCAGAGGCTGTTCACCACGGCCCGCGCGCCGCCGAGATAGAAGCTGCGCGCAAGCCCCAGGAAATCGTCGCCCGCCGTCGCCGCGCCCAGGCCGGTTTCGCAGGCCGACAGCACGACCAGATCGGCGGCCAGCGGCTGCTCGAACAGGCGCGCGGCGGTGAGCGGCGCCTGGCCGGTCCCGTCGCTGAGCAGGATGGCCGAGGCCAGCGGATCGCGGGCGTCGAACAGGCCATGCGTCGCCAGGTGGAGCACGCCGACGCCGTCGCCGACCGCAGCGCGGAGCGCGGTCTCGGTCGCCTGGCCCCCAAGCAGCGTCTCGGCGCGGTAGAGCCGGCCGATGTCTTCCGCCTCGGTCCGGGCGCCCGGCAGGGAAACCCAGCTGGTGCCGAGATGCGGGTCGCCGACGATGGCCGCCCGGCGGACGCGACTCCGACCTTCGGCGCCCCGGGCGAGCCAGCCGCCCGTGGGCAGTACGACCACGGGTCGTTCGATCGCGAGCGCGCCCCACGGCACGAAATAGAGCGGACCGCTCGGCACCACATAGAGGACGCCGCTGTCCGCGCCGCCATCGAGGCCGAGCCCCTCGGTGATCGTCCGCGCCGCCGCCGTCTGCGCCGGCGCATGCCTCAACGGCTCGTCGGAGGCGAAGGGCGTCAGCGCCCGCTCCAGTTCGTCTCCGGTCATCGCCGTCGTCCCGAGCGCGACGCCGCCGCGGCGGATGTCCAGGAAGCGGATCGGCTCGCCGCCGTCGGCGGCCGGCAGGGCATAGAGCAGGCGGTCCTGCGGGGCGAGCCGGGCGCGTATCTCGGCCAGCGGCCGGCTGGAGACGTTCAGAACGTCGGCCATCTCGGGATCGCGTCGGCGCAGTTCCGTCACCAGCGCCACCCGGTCGTCCATCAGCCCGGCGACGCGGGTGACCCCTTCGGCCGTGCCGGCGCCGGGCGCGGCATTGACGATGCGCTGGCGGCGGATGGCGTCGGAGACGCCGCGGATGCGCTCCACCAGTTCCGCCTGGCGTCCCTCGGCCACGCTCCGCCGGCCCAGCATGTCGACGAAGGCGCGGGCCCGGCCACGTTCCAGATCGGCGAAGGCCGCATCCAGATCGCCGCGCGCCAGGGCGAGTTCGGCCAGCACACGCGTCACCTCGTCCTTGCCGACGCCGAAGCGGCGCTTGGCGCTGTCGGTGGAGAGCGCGCCGGTGACACCCTCGATGCCGAGCTGCGCGGCGCGGTAGGCGCTCTCGGCTTCCGCCGGCCGGCCGAGCGCCAGCAGCGCCTCGCCGCGGAGCGCCTGAAGCTGCCACAACATGCCGGCGAGACCGCGCCGCGCGGCCTGTTCGGCGGCCTCGGCGGCGACAATCTCGGCTTTCGCGGGCTGTCCGGCGTCGAGCAGGGCCCGGGCGCGGACCGCCTCGACGATGGAAACGCCGGCGTCATAGCCCATGGCCTGCAGATAGGCGCGGGCGGAGGCGAAGGTCCGGTCGGCGCGCCGGGCGTCGCCGCCATCCTGCATCCGCGCCGCCGCGATCACCGCCAGATTCACCCCGCGCCCGTAGAACATGTCCGCGTCCAGCTTCAGATAGGCGCTGTAGAGCTGGTGCTGCCAGGCGTAGTGGCTTTCCTCGAACAGCTGCTCGGCGGCCTCGGCCCAGGGCAGAGCGGCGGCATAGTCGCCCTGGAACATCAACGCGTTGGCGATGACCAGATAGGCGCGGAATTGCGCCCGGTTCATCAGTGCGAGCTGCGGGATCTGGGGTGGAAAGACGAACAGCGTCGGCGCGCGGAAGTCGCCCAGCGCTTCCACGACCGACAGCTCGTCGCGGATCGCGGCCTCGTAGTCGCCCAGCCAGAACCGCGCTTCGCCGCGCAGCGCGCGGCTGCCCAGGTTGGTGCCGAAATAGGCGATCTCCAGCGTCTCGGTCCGCGCCAGCTCCGACTCGGCGTCCGCTGCCCGGCCGGCGGCGATGAGCGTGCGCGCCCGGCTGAAGGAGGCATGCCAGCGCTGCAGCGGACTGCTTGCTTCGGCCGCTGCCGTGTCGAGGTGTTCCAGCGCGGTCTCGTACTCGCCGGCCAGGAATGCGTCGTTGACGCGCGCCAGCGCCGGCGTGACGACGAAGTCGTAGCTGTTCACCTGACCCTCGCCAGGCAGCGCGATGGTGTGGCGGGCGGGGACCGGAAGGGTCATGTCCTCGCGCGCGGTCAGGTCGTCGGGGCGGAAGCGCACGGCCCGGGACAGGCGTTCCGCCGTCGCCGGCGCCGGCGCGGGCAGCACGCCGATGACGTCGGTCGCCTGCCGCTTCAGCCCGATGTCGTAGAGCGCGTAGTCGCTGATCGACTTCACGACCAGGTCGCTCCAGCGGTACTGGGCCTGTTCGAAATAAGCCCCCGCCTTCTCGAGGATCGGGCGGTTGCCCGCCACGTCGCCGGTCAGGCCGATCCTGGCCGAGCCGAGGAAGGTCAGCAGCCAGGCCTCGCCCTCGTAGAGATGGGCGTCCGCCTTCACCACCAGCCCGAAGACCGGATGCTGCGTCAGCCGGATGACCTGCTGCTGGCGTTCCAGCCCGCGCTGGCCCCAGTGCACCGCCTTCGCGTAGTCGTGCTTCATCAGGTAGGCGCCGGCCATGCCGATATAGGCCCGCGCCATCGCCTTAGCGATGCGGGTCACCGTGCCGGTGTTGTCGGGGATGCCGTAGAAGAAGTCAGGGATCCACCAGTCGCCCGCGTCGGCGAGAAGCTGGGTGTAGTAGCCGATCGCCTTGTCGGGCTCGCCCAGCCAGAAATGCACCTGGCCGTACTGCGACAGCGTCTCGGCGTTGTCGCCGAAAAGTTCGTATTCCATGTCGCGGAAGGTCTCGAGCGCGACGAACACATCGTCGGTCCGGCCCGCATGGATCAGGGTCTGGATGCGCAGCGACTGCAGGAAGAACTTCGCCTCCGGCGTGTCGGGCAGCGAGGCCTCGGCCTCCTGCAGCCGGGCCTCCCAGTATTGCCAGTCCTTGTCCAGCGCCGCCCGCCAGAGCTGCTCGAGCTCCGGCGTCACCGTCAGGCCGAAGGCGGTTTTCTCACCGGCCCGGGGCAGGCGTACATCCGGGTCGATCGGCGGGATGCGGAGCTCTTCGATGGCCGGCATGGGCGGGGCGTTGTCGCCCAGGTCGATCGCCGCCAGCCGGACCTTGCGGGTCTCGGACAGCTCCGGCTCGGGGTTCATGGGGTCGATCGGCGGCGTCTCGATGTGCATCGAGCACGCAGCGGCCGCCAGCAGCATGGCCGCGGCGGCGAAGAGCCGGACCAGGACAGGAAGCGTCATGTTGTTTTCCGGTGTTCCCTCGGACGAGTTGAACGTGAACTTTGCCACAGTTTTCCGTTCCGGTTAAAGACTTTGGCGGGCCGGGGCGGCATAGTGAAGCGGAGGAACCGGCGCACGAAAGAGGGGCGGAATTGCTGGCGAGGCGAGGGGATTGGCTGCGGGCGTTGCCCGGCGGATGGCGGCGCTGGACGCTCGGCCTGCTGGTCGCCGGGGGCGCGGCGGCGGCGTCGCTGGGCGCGTTCGCAGGCCTGCCGCCGTTCGCCGCCCTGGAAGGCGGACTGACCGACCGCCTGCAGGCCGTGGCGCGGCCCCCGGCCCCCGCCCAGCATCCCGGGATCTCGGTCGTCGCCATCACCGAGGCGACGATGGCGCGCCTGCCCTATCGTTCGCCCGTGGACCGGGGCTTCCTGGCGGATGTGCTGGAGGCCATCCGTGACGCCGGGGTGCGCAGCGTCGCCTTCGACATCCTGTTCGACCAGCCGACCGAGCCGGAGAAGGACCTCCGTCTGGCGAAGGCGATCCGCAATTTTCCCGCGCCCGTCGTCGTCGCCTGGGGTGACGCCCGCGCCGGGCTGACCGAGGAACAGCAGGCCTGGCTGGAGTCCTTCATCCAGGCCAGCGGCGCCGAGCCGGGTGCGGCGGGTCTGTTGTTCGACGGCGACGGGATCGTCCGCCGTCACGTCCCTGTAGACGCGGTGGCGGGCATGCGCTCCCTGCCGGCCGCGGCGGTGGCATCGGAAGCGCGGGCGCCGGAGATCATCGACTGGCTGGGCCGTACCGCCGACGGCAAGGAGCCGTTCCAGATCCTGCCCGCGCACGGCCTGCCCCTGATGGCGGCCCGGCCGGCCGTACTGCGCAACTGGCTGGAGGGCCGGGCGGTGCTGATCGGCGCCGACCTGCCGCAGCAGGACCGCCACCGCACCGCGCTTTCGGCCGACCCGGAAGCCCCGGCCAGCCTGCCGGGCGTCATCGTCCACGCCCATGTCACGGCCCAGATGCTGGACGGCCGCGCGCTCGACGGAATCGGGCGCACGGGCGCCCTGGCCATCGCCCTGGCGGCGGGACTGCTCGGCGCGGCGGTCGGGTTCAGCGGCCGGCCCTTCTGGCAGCAGGCGCTGGCAGGCCTTGTCCTGCCGGCCGCCTGGCTCGCCGCCGCGCTTCAGGCCATCCGCGCCGAGGACCTGCTGCTGCCGGTCGCCCCGACGGCCGCCGCCTTCGTGCTTGCCTTCGCTGCGGCCGGCAGTCTGGACGCGCTGCGCAACCGGCGCGAGAAGCGCTTCATCCGCAACGCCTTCGCCCACTACGTCGCGCCGCAGCTCGTCGACGCCCTCGCCGCCGCGCCGGAGCGGCTGAAGCTGGGCGGCGAGCGGCGCAGGCTGAGCTTCCTGTTCACCGACATCGCCGGCTTCACCTCGATGAGCGAGAAGCTGCCCGCCGCGGAACTGACGGCGCTGCTCAACGCCTATCTGGACGGCATGAGCCGCATCGTCCTCGCCCATGGCGGCACGCTGGACAAGTTCATCGGCGATGCGGTCGTGGCGCTGTTCGGCGCGCCGGTTGATCAACCCGACCATGCCCGCCGCGCCATCGATTGCGCCCTGGCGCTGGACGTCTTCGCCGAGGATTTCCGCCGCCGCCATGCCGGCGACGGTCTGGGTGTGACCCGTATCGGGGTGCACAGCGGCGAGGCGACGGTCGGCAATTTTGGCGGCGAGCGGCGCTTCGACTACACCGCGATGGGCGACGCCATGAACACCGCCGCCCGGCTGGAGGGCGCGAACAAGAGCTTCGGGACCCGGGTGGCGATCAGCGGCGCTGCGATCGCCGAGGCCGGCGGTGCGGACGATCTGCCCGCATTGCGCCCTGTAGGCCACGTTGTGCTGAAGGGCAAGAAGACGCCGGTCGCGGTCTTCGCCCCGCTCGACGGGCTACAGCGCGAGGACGCAGCATGCTATCTCTCGGCCATGGAAGCGCTCGACAATGCGCCCGAGGAGGCAGTGCGGCGGTTTGCGGAACTGGGCCGGCGGCACCCGGCAGACCCGCTGATCGCCCTGCATCTGGCACGGCTGGCGGCCGGCGAGCGCGGCTCGACCTTCGAACTGAGGGAGAAGTGATGGACCACCCGCTCCGCCGCGCGCTGTTCGCCGCGCTCTTCATGGCCGCGGGCCTCTTCACAGGGGCCGCCGAGGCCAGCGAGATCGTCGTCATCGAATCGACCGCGCCCGGCCTCGAGGCCGGCGCCTTTCTCGATCCGGCCGAGGCCGTCAGCCTGCCCGCCGGCGCCAGCATCGTCATCGTCGAACCGGACGGTTCGACCCGCACCGTCGACGGCCCCTTCGAGGGCCCGCTGGGGGCAGCCGCCGCGACCGATTCCGGCAGCGGCGGGCTGATGGCCAATCTGGGAAAGCTGGTCAGCGAGCGCGAGGAGGAGAAGCAGGTGCTGGGCGCGATCCGCGCCGCGCCGGGCCAGGTGGCCGAGGCGGTCTATGTCGTCGACGTGGGCCGTTCGGGCGATGTCTGCGTGCCCGAAGGCGCTGCGATCCGGCTCTGGCGCCCGGCCTTGATGGCCGCCGAATCCGAGACCGTGTTGACTGCGGGCACGGGCGGGCCGGTCACTGCACTGTGGCTGGAAGGCGAACAGTTCCTCGACTGGCCCGCGGCCCTGCCGGCCGAGGACGGCGGGCGTTACGCCATCCGCCTCGCCATCGCGCCGCGTCCGGCCGAGATGCGGCTGCGCTTCGTGCCGGCGTCGCTGGAGACGGACGCCCGGCGCGCCGCCTGGATGGCCGGGGCCGGCTGCCGGCGGCAGGCGGAACGGCTGCTGCAGCGCCTGGCGCAGTAGCCGGCGGGCGGCCGCCTACGCCGGCGCGGGCGTAACTGTCACGGCCACGTCCAGCGCCTCGAATGCGGCCGCATCGCCGACGAAGCTGCCCGACACCGGCATCGTCTGGCGGATATGGCGCGCCACCGCGGTCGGGATCAGGTTGAAGCCGCCCACGCTGCGGTTGGTCGGATCGAACATGATCCAGCCGGCGCCGGGGACGTAGACCTCGGCCCAGGCGTGGGTCGAGCCCGCGCCGGCGGAACCGATCGCGTCCCGGTCGGGGTCGTAGAGGTAACCGGAGACGATCCGCGCGCCGAATCCCAGGCTGCGCACGGCATCCACGAACAGCACCGCGAAATCGCGGCACGAGCCCCGGCCGCGGGCCAGCGTCTCGACGGGCGACTGCGCGGCATCGTCCTCACGCTCCTCATATTCGATCCGGGCGGCGACGCCGTTGCCGATGTCCTTGAGCAGCGACAGCGTGTCGGTGCCCGCGCCGGCGACGAAACCCTCGGCCCATTCGCGCAGCCGCCCGGCGGGATCGAGATAGGCCTGCAGCCGCAGGGCGCCGAGATCGGTCATCTCGTCTTCGCTCAGCAGGAACGGATAGCTGGCCGCCGAAGCGTCGATGTCGAAAACCGGCCACCGGTCGGCGTCGAGCGTCAGCTCGGCGGTGCTGTCGATGACCAGGGTGTCCGTCGGTTCGCCGAAGGTCGCGGTCGCGATGGCGTTGCCGGCGACGTCGTTGGCCCAGGTCACGGTGGCGGCGGGGGAGATTTCCAGCTCGTGCGCATGCAGCTGCAGCGTGCGGCTCTCCCGCGGACGCAGGATCAGCCGGTGCGGACCCGGCGCGACCGGAACGCGGTAGCGGTAGGCCGTGCGGTGCTGCACCGTCAGCCGGGTCAAGCTCGCGCCTCCGCCGCGGCCGCCTCGCGGAAGGTGACCATGCGGCCGCGCGCCTCGTCCCAGAGGCAGTAGCGCACCGCGCGCAGCCCGTCCCGGAACGACAGGGTGGGCACGTCGCGCAGCGCCGGCGCGGACTCGTGGCACTCCCGGAGCCGGTAGTTGGGCACGCGGGGGTTCAGGTGATGGACATGGTGATAGCCGATATTGCCGGTGAACCAGCGCAGAACGGCCGGCAGCCGCAGATAGGTCGAACTCCGCACCGACGCCGTGACCGGATCCCAGTCGGCGTTCCGCGCCCAGATCGTGGTCTCGCCGCGATGCTGGACGGAAAACAGCCAGACGCCGATGATCGACGCCAGCGCCATGATCGGCAGCTGCACGGCCGCCACTTCGCCGAAGCCCAGCAGCAGGCCCAGTCCGCCGAACATGGCGATCAGCGCCAGGTTGGTGACGTGAACCGCGCGGCGCTCGCGCTTCCAGGTCCGCGGCGTGTCGAACGGGAACCGGAACAGGCCGATGAACACCAGCGGCGGCAGCAGCAGGTTGGCGACCAGCGGGTGCCGGGTCGCCCGGTGCCAGCCGCGGCGCATGGGACTGAGCGCCCGGTACTCCGCCACCGTCAGGCAGGACGAATAGATGTCGGCGCCGCTCTGACGGCGGTCGAGATCGTTCCAGATCCCATGGTGGCCGGCATGCTGGCGGCGCCAGGAGGCATAGGGCGCCAGCGTCAGCAGGCTGCAGGCGAAACCGAGAACGGCGTTCGCCCGGCGTCCGCCGAAGAACGAGTAGTGTCCGCAGTCGTGCTGGATGATGAAGATGCGCACCAGGAAGCCCGCGGCCAGCGGGGCCAGCGCCAGCGCCGCCCAGTGGGAGAACCCGCTGAGGACGTACATCGCCGCACAGCTGGCGAAGAAACCGCCGAAGGAGGTGAGTGTCTGGGACACGCCCTTGCGCGGGACAGGCGCCTGGAATCGCCGCGTGTGGCGGCGAAGGTCGGCTTGTGGGCTCATGCTGTCTCCCTTGAGGAGGAATCGGACCCGGAAATCGGGGATGGAACGCTGATGCGGCCGGATCAGGCGCCGGGCGGCCGCTGCGCGCCGCGTCCGCACGGCCTGTTCCATAGGCTTCGGACAGGCGCGAAGCCTGACGTCTGCAGGCCATTGATCATCATGTGGTGACGACACCGCCCCGGTTCCACCTCCGCCTTGGCGGGTGTGAGGGAGGGGCGCCCACGTCTCGACTAAGAGCAGCGCCCTCGCATCTGTATTGCGTTCCTCCATAGAGCCGACCCAAGGATCGCTCATTTGGTACCAGGTGGCTCGATTGACGGATACCTTTTCGGTACATCTTGTTAAACACGAGCAAGGCGGGGGAAGTCGGAATGAATGAGGCCGAGCAATTGCGAGAGGACAACGAGCGCCTCAAGGCTAGGGTGATTGAACTAGAGCGAAAACTTGCCTTCTGGGAAGGGCACACAACGCTCGGCTATGGCGCGAGAGGCGAGCAACTCGTTGCAGCTATCACCGGAGGTCAACTCACACATCACACTGAACTCTTCGACTTGGAGATGTCCAACGGGGCGCGTGTCGAAGTAAAATACTCGAAGGCAAATGTCTCTGTAAAGGGAAGTCCCGGGCGACGATGGCAGTGGAACAAGATTTATGGGCAGGCCGGCGGAAAAAAATATGATTATCTTCTATTAATAGGCGAAAAGGACGAGCGGCATTGGAAGGACTATAGAGACAGTGACGCTCCCTACGTGCTGTTTCTGCTCAAGAGGGGCGATGAGCGTCCATTTGTTAGTTCAGGCGGCAACTACATTAGCGTTGGTGCCAATCCGCTGCCCAAGACTGTGCGCTACCGGGCGCTGTTCGAGCGCCACCAGATCAGTGCGGATGCCCTTTCAGAGGCGTTGCAACGCGACGATTGAAAGCGGTCGGCGGAGTTGTCTCTAGGGCCTCACTGCCATTCGCTGGTTGTCTGGCGTTCGCGCCGATACGAATTTCGCCAGCTAGGCATTGTGGGTCCTTGCTAGACCGTCCGCACATCCCTGTAGCTACGGCCCGGTCGACCGCCCCTTGCCTGCAGGGGGAAACGCCTCGCCTACACGAGGTCGCCCACCCCGATGGGGGAAGAGCGGAGGACGCGGCAGTGTGAGAGCTGCTCAGAGATTTGCGGCAGGATTTCCAGAAGGCCGCTAGGAATCAGTTCCCTCGGTGGTCTTGGCCTTCCATGTCTCCACTAGGAACGTGGCCATCGACCCCGCCAGGTTGACGGCGAGGGCAGCGTGACGTGGAAGCGGTCTAACCGGGTTCTTTCCCTGCCCATGCGCATCCCCGATCCGGTTCCTCAACGTGCCGAGGTTCTGCACGACTGTATGACAGCCCCCTAGGATCGCCTTGAACGCTTCTTCGGTGTGTTGGGAGGGGGAAAGGTTCAGAAGCTTGGCAGTCTTATTGTAGAGCTTAGGCAGGTCATCGTCTCCGTAGGTCTCTCCTGCCTCATCCAGAATGTACTTGCAGACGGTCTCCAGCAGCGTCCGCGCTGCTGTTATTGCGCCCTCCGGTTCGCTGTGCCGTCGGCCCAAGGCGCGCTCCCAAGCGCGATGAACCCCATCGGGGTCTAAGGACGTGAGCGCCTCAGAGATCGCGGCATCGGCTGGGGCGTTGTTACTCCCCTCCAAGTGATCAAGGAGAGGTTGAAACTCTGCGTGGATGTGGTCCCGCCTTGCCGCCCAAGCGCCGCTGCCGTACGCGACCCGTCGAAAATGCGCCCAAAGCGCCCCACTGTCCCGGCTTGTGCGAACAAATTGGGGTAGTAGGTTCCGGGTCTCGCCCTCCATAAAATCCGACCGAATTCGACGATACAGAGCCTGATCAATCCCACCATTCTCTGCCAAGTCGATCAGCATATCTTGAAGCATCAAAGCCCGTTCCAACGGGCTGTCTGGTATGTCGTCGAAATCCAGGCTCATTGAAGCTGCCTACACGGTGGTTCACTCCACCTTAAGTCAGTGAGCCAGTCCCGACCAAGCGTGTGGGAAAAACGTGTGGGGAAGCCCAAGCGGACTTCTCAACTATGATATTGAAATTACGATATAAAATGACGTGATAGGCATCTGGCGGAGGGAGGGTCCGCCTAACTTCGTGTCCACCCTGTTTCTTGATGTTTCATTCATTCCCCAAAAACCCTTTGTTTCCGGCTTTCCAGCATCATGATACGCTCTCCCTTGATCAAGGTGTTTCACCTGATCTCGCTTCCATAGTAGGGTTGGTAGTAGGGTTGATGGAAGCAAAGGGAAAGCCATGGCTCGGGTACTCAACAAGCTCTCCGCCCGCCAGGTGGACACAATCGCCAAGCCCGGACGCTACAGCGACGGCGGATACCTTTACCTGGTCGTCACGCCGGCGGGCAGCCGCAACTGGGCGTTCATGTACACGCGCAACGGCAAGCGGACGGAAATGGGGTTGGGACCGGCAGGGCGCGGCGGCGTTGGACTCGCCAAAGCGCGTGAGCTGGCTCAGGATTACCGCGATTGCCTGCAAGCGGGGCGCGATCCTCTCGCAACACGGCAGACAGTGCGGGAGACGGCAACGGCCATTCCCACCTTCGGGGCGTATGCGGACCAATTCATCGAGGCCAAGGGCCCTGAGTGGCGGAACGCCAAGCACCGGGCGCAGTGGAAGATGACGCTGACCGAATATTGCAAGCCGATCCGACGCAAGTCCGTGGATGCGATCGATACGGCGGACGTGCTGGAGATCCTGCGGCCGATCTGGACGGCGAAGGCGGAGACGGCCTCTCGGCTGCGCGGGCGCATCGAGAATGTTCTGGACGCGGCCAAGGCCGAGGGGCTGCGCGAGGGGGAGAACCCGGCGCGCTGGCGCGGGCATCTGGACAAGCTGTTGCCTCGGCGGGCGAAGCTGACGCGTGGCCATCACAAGGCGATGCCCTATGGCAACGTTCCGGCGTTCGTTGAGAAACTCAGGGCGCAGCCCTCAACCGGGGCGCTGGCGCTGGAGTTCCTGATCCTGACAGCCGCACGGACCGGCGAGGTCACCGGCGCGCGCTGGAGCGAAATGGATTTGGAGAAGGCGGTATGGACCGTGCCCGCCGCGCGAATGAAGGCGGGACGCATCCACCGCGTCCCACTCCCGGACAGGGCGGTCGAGATACTACAGCAGATGCAGCTACTCCTGCCGGAGGATACCGACCTGGGGGCGGCCTATGTGTTCCCCGGCCAGCGGAAGGGAAAGCCGCTGTCGAACATGGCAATGGGCATGATCCTGCGCCGCATGGAATTGCCCTACACGGTCCACGGCTTCCGCTCGGCCTTCCGCGATTGGGTAGGCGAGGAAACGGACTTCGGACGCGAGATCGCCGAGGCTGCGCTGGCCCACGTCACCGGAGACAGCACCGAGCGGGCGTACCGGCGCGGGGATGCGCTTGAAAAGCGGCGGGAGTTGATGGATGCGTGGGCTCGCTACGTCCGCGAAGGAAACGCGCCTACCTGATGCCGAGAGCCTCAAGCGTCGCAGGATCCGGCTCACCGACCGGCAGCTCCCGAACACGCTGGAAGGTCCTTAACGCCGACTTGGTTCGATCGCCCGCGATGCCATCAATCGGGCCAACATCGAAGCCAAGATGGCTCAGCGCCTGTTGAATACGCTTGATATCTGGCCGACTGACCGCATCCCAGCCCGCCACGTTTGGGCCGATCTTGCCACCAGCCGCCAGTCGCTGACCTTCGGCGATTTGCGTAGGGGTCATCTCCCCCTTTAGAGCTTTGAGTAATCGCCGGGACCGCGCATGCCCTGTTGCGGATGCGAGGCTGGTCCACCGGTAGGCTTCAACATAGTTCTCGGCTACGCCTCGCCCTGCACTGTACATGTAGCCGAGCACGGACTGCGCCTCTACATGCCCCTGCTTAGCGGCGCGTCGGACCCACTTCGAAGCCTCGCCATCGTCCTGCGCCAAGCCCAGGCCATTCATATAACGGATGCCGAGCACGAACTGCGCCTCTACATGCCCCTGCTCAGCGGCGCGTCGGAACCACTTCGAAGCCTCGCCATCGTCCTGCGCCAGGCCCTTTCCTTTGGCGTACATGTCGCCAAGCAGCAACTGCGCGCCTGCGTTGCCTTGCTCAGCGGCGAGTCGGTACCACTTGGCGGCTTCGGCATAATCCTGAGCCACCCCCTGACCTTCGTCGTACATACCACCGAGCACAACTTGCGCCCCTTCATCGCCTTGCTCAGCGGCGCGTCGGTACCAGTTGGCGGCTTTGGTCTTGTCCTGCGCCACGCCCCGGCCATCGTCGTACATCAAGCCGAGCAGGAACTGAGCCCTCGCGTAGCCTTGCTCCGCAGCGTGCCCGAACCACTTGGCGGCTTCGGCGTCGTCCTGCGCCACCCCTTGGCCTTTGTAATACATGGCGCCTAGACTGGTTTCCGCCCTTGCATCGCCCTGTTCAGCTGCGCGTCGGTACCACTTCACCGCTTCGATGTCGTTCTCCGCTACGCCCTGTCCTTGATCGTACATGAGGCCGAGATTGTGTTGCGCGACAGCAAGCCCCTGGTCAGCGGCGCGGCGGAATTGTTCAATCGCTGTGGCGTAATCACCCGCGTCGTATGCCCTTAGTCCATCATCGAAATCTGCCCAAACGAGTGAGGGCATTGTCAGTACAAGGACGAAAATCAGAACAAGGCATTTCATGCTCATCAGCCTACATCGCCTGTATTCTTGGCGGCAAGTGAACCGCGCCGAGTTTCCCGGAGGCTGTGACTTCAGAAATGAGAGCCGCTGCGCCCCATAGATCCACACATCCGCGCCACGGCGCTGACTGTCGCAGTCAACTCAACGCTTCACATGTCGATTGAGGTTGAAAGCATAGTGAATGGCGACGTGGGCGCGCCGCATCCCTATTGCTTTGATGATGTCCACTCGGCGCACACACGCTAACTGATGTCGCATCCGTCAGGCTGCGCCCATGACGCCGCGGGCTTGAGGTCCTTGTCCGCCGCGTTGAACGTCAGGCCCGTCACCTTCTCAACCGTCCCGACAGCTTCCAGCCACTGATCGAGCGAACTGCGCGGCGCTGGCCCGTTGGGAATGATCCATGCGTTCGCCTCGCGGCTGTCCATGCGGATAGCGACCTTCCAGAAAGCGGCCGGCGTCTGGATGCCATGCGTGCCGACAAAGCGGTCATCCGCGAAGTTCGCGCCCCATATCGGCCCGCCCCAGACTTCCAGCGGAACCAGCTCCCGCAGGCATTCGATGATATCTTCCGTCTCGCGCCACGCGCCTCGGTTCATGGATGCCGTCTGCGGCAGCAGGTTCGTCCAGTAATTCGTCTGGGCAATGGCGATCTCTGAGCCGTCCATGTGATTGGCCGGTACCTGGTGACCCACGTCATAACGCGGACCACCATCCGGGATGGTCGATTGAAAGGTGTCCGTGCTCAGGGACTGGCACCGCGCCGGGATCTCCGGATCGTGCTCGTAGTCGGATTCCCGCTCTTCGTTACCCGTGTCCGGGCCGGCGATGTAATGAAAGAGCACGGCCCCGCGCCGGTCACAATCGACCCAGACCGTGAAGCCCTCATAATCGACCTGGAGGACCTGGGCGGGGGCGAGCTGGGGAAAGAGAAGCCCGACGCATAGGATCAGCGCTCGCATTCCCTGCCCCACGAAAATTCGGATGCTGTCACAATGCAGCGCGACGCCATGACAGGCAAGTTCGGCGGCACTCTGTGTTCTCCTGACGTTCATGCATCGCCCGATCATACTTGAAACCCTCGACGACTTCCGTGGCTTCCAGGTTCACGCCTTCTGCGACGAATGCCGCCATTGCTCGACGCTGGATCTTGCTGCACTGGCGAGACGGCTGGGCGGGGACTACCCCCTGGACAGGTTGAAGCGGTCTCTACGCTGCGGAGTATGTGGCTCGCGGGCGGTTTCGATCAGCATCGGCGGGAGCCCCGCTGCTCAGCAGATATGACGATGGGTAGGCCGGGCAGTTGACCGAAGAGGATCGCGATCGGGTAAGCGGGGAAACGGACTTCCGTCTGGAACTTGCGGAGGCCGCATTGGCCCATGTGGTTGGCGACAGCACCGAGCGCGCGTATCGGCGGGGGGATGCGCTGGAGAAGCGGCGGGAGTTGATGCAGGCTTGGGGTGAATATGCGGCGACCTGATCAAGCAGTCGCCACGAAACCAACTAGGCAGCCGCTTCTATGGCGCAGCACCGTCATTCATTGATACGAAAGGGGTCTCGCTGGCTGTCATAAGGCCCTGATGGACCGGGCTGATTATATGGGTTGGTGCTGTGATACTGCCTTGAGCCATTGCTGAACCTCTCTGTGTACCCGCCAGAAAGATTCTGCTGTGTCTGAGAATGGAGTCTTCCATTTCGATAAGTATTCTGACCACCGCCCAGATTGTCCCGCGTTATATAAGTATTTCCCTGTGAATCCGTCGAGCAATTGGAAGCAAGTCCGCATCCAGCAACTGCGGGAACCGGCAGCAACATTGCTGCCAATATCAGGCCTGATTTCCACATTTTATTGGCTCCTTAGCGTCAACGGGGGACGATGCTCTTGGCTATTAAATTGACTAGTGGCTAGGTACCGTATCACCTTCGGCAAAAGGCGCAAACCATACACGGCAAGGGGGGCATAAGTGGATATTGTCTGGGCGCTGGTCGTCCTGATCCCTGTATCAGACATTGGGGTAACAAATCTCGACACAGGTTATCGGCATGAAGATCCGGCCGATTGTGCCGAAGTTGCCCTGTCGCTTACGAAGGAAGCGGACGCGACTGAAGACCGTTTCGACGACACCCCCCTGGAGGAAGGCCCACTGGATCATAACTTCCGCAATAGGTACGTCTGCATTCCTGTTCCCGGTGACTAGTCGCGCAACGCGCACGCGCCTATTGCCGACGTTTCCTTGCACGCCATCGTACGAAGCGGCGGGCCTTGTGCCTAGGCAGTTTGGGCTTCGTCAGTCCGCCGATGGGTGAGGCGCTTGCCGGCGATGCCCGAGGAGCTTCGTGGGCGCGTTCCGCGTCGGTCATATCACGGGTGATATAGCGGAAATCGAACTCGCCAACGTAACGCTTCAGGTGCTGCCGGCTGACGTGATTGGAGGCTGTCGGCAACAGGCTCACTGGGGTTCATCTTTCCCTGCACCGCCGCGAGCAAGCTTGCTGGATCAAAAGCCCGAGTATCGTCTAGCCGATGTCGTTTACCGGCCCTCCTGAGAAACCCGCACAACCGTGCCAGCGCACCCGTCATCCTCACCGCCCCAGCCGCATCACCCTTCTCCATCGCCAGTTCGCGTGCCTGGTGCAGGTCCTCGATTGTCTGCTCGATCGTGAGGCGCGCACCCGTGAGTTCCAGTTCCAGCAGCACCGCGCACCTTGGCGCGACCTTGGCGGCCATCCTGGAGGCTGCCGTGTGGACGCTCTCCGGTTTCCAGCGCCGGGAACGCGGCCAGACTTCGCGGTAGGCGTCGCTCTGGCTGTAGCCTGACAACAGCAGGTGGGCAAACCGCTCCTGGTCGACGGTGAGGCCGGTCGGGGCTCGATGTCCTGTGCTCATTGTCTTGTTCCAGATGCGGTTGTTCCAAGCCTGCAAGCTATTGGCATTGTGCCATATCGGCACAAGTGACGCGAGTGACGCTTGTGACGGGAGATTCCTATTACCCTCTAGGAAAAGTTCATTCGTTTCGCCTATAGAGCACTATGGGTTTTTACCGTCACAAGCGTCACTGCCGTCACCAGCCCCGGAAGTATGTCCAGATTTTTTGACAAGACGGACCTTGAAGCCCCGCCCGGTATTGGTGCGGTGCCGCTCGAAACCTTTGTCACGGAGTTTCTGACTGAACTGGCGTTCCGTTCCCGCATGTTCCCCGGCCCTGATGCAGTACCCTTGCCAGTCTGCATATAACAGCCCGGTCAACATGAAGCCGCTAGGGTCCTCTTCCACGTTCCCCTCCAGCCACTGCCCAAAGCTGTCCTCGTCTTCCAGGTACTCATCCGACGCCGCCCTGACACTGGCAGGCGGTGCCAGCCCGATCCGTCGCCATTCCATGAAGCCCTTCACCATCCAGGCGAGAATGCCGGGCCATTCCCTTCTCAGCTTCTCGAAGAGCTGGGGATCACGCTCTTCCGGCGGGATCGTTACGTCGAAAGGGATCAGGTGCATGCGCCGCCGCATAGCCTCGTCGACGCTTCGCAGGCCGGGCTTGTGGTTGCCCGAGATCACCAGCTTGAACTGCGGTTTGAACTCGAAGTCGTCCTGTCGCATGAATCGAGCCGTGATCATGTCGCCACCAGTCAGGGCCTTGATCTTGGCCTCATCCCAGCGCCTTCCTTCCGGCGTCTCGGTCGCGGTCACCAGCCTCGCCCCCTGCATCCGCGCGAGTTCAGTTGAATGCCGGTCATTCGACGATGACATGAAGGTATCGACCGGGGCGTTGGACCTGTAGTCGCCCAAGATCCCCGCAACCGTCTCCACGAATACGGACTTGCCGTTGGCGCCCTTGCCATAAAGGAAAAACACGGCGTGCTCGCCTGTCTCACCGGTCAGGCCGTAGCCCATCACCCGTTGCAGGAAGGCTTGCAGTTCCACGTCGCCCCCTGTGATTCGGTCGAGAACGGCATCCCACAGGGGCGTGTCCATTTCGAAATCGGGCGCTACTGCCGTCATCCTGGTCTGGTGGCGTTCGGGGTCATGTGGCAGAACTTCAGGCTCACTCCCGAGCATGATCATTCCGCCGGGCGTGTTGAGCAGCAGCGGATCGGCGTCCCACTGATCCACCGTTGCCGCGTGCTTTCTGTCCGCCCTTGCCAGCGCCTCGACGGCATCGATGGTTCTACGCGAGCCAAGCCCCTTGCCGTTATCTTTGGCCTGTGACGCGACGGCCTGGCAGACGCGGCGGGCAAGATCCTTGGCCTCCAGGGTCTCATCCCTTCGCCAGCGTCGGCCATCCCAGATCATCCACACGCCCCATGCTGCGACATATCGCAGGCGGTCTGCGAACTTGTGCGTAAAGGCGGCGGCAAGCCGCTCGTCGGTCCAGGTGCCACCCGGAGGAAGCACCTCGCCATCAAGCACAACAGGTAATGCGGGCAGACGCGACTGGCCCAGGATGATCGGGCTCTTCACCTTGCCCTTGTGCGGACACCCGGTGCACCGCTCGTCGCCCCCTAGCTCCGCGAACGTCTCGCAGGTATAGGGGCCTTGCGTCCCGTCAGCCTTGGCCGTTGTCTCCGCCGTGTCGTAGCGAGGGTCACCCTTGCTCCATTCGTGGATCAGGTCTTTGCCGCCTTCACAGCGCCAGAGCACGGACAGTGCCGCACGCCATAGGGGTTCGCTGACAGCGCCGCCTTCCGCCTTCACATGGGCCATCTGGGCGCACCCTTCCTCGATGGATTCGATACGCGCCGGCGGAAACTCCTGCTCCATGCCGGCCGTCCACCGCGAACTCTCTGGCCGACCGGACTCCGGTTTGGCGAAGTCCCTTGTCAGCTCTTCCAGTTCTGCGGGGTCGTACGCGGCTTCCGAGAAATGCACCTCGACCTTCAACGGCTGAGTCTTCCGGTTGTGCGTACCAGGAACACGCATCACGCGCGCCCCATCTGCCGTGCAGGCAGGGTCGATCTTCAGGTCGATAGAACGCAGATACGCCTTGAAGGCTTCGGCGAGCGGCTTCCACCGTTCACAGACGATTGGCTCACTGAACTTCCAGTAGGCGTGCAGGCCATGTCCCGACTGAACGACGGCGGACGGGGGAGGGAGCCGCCCGGTTGTTACGCACTCACTGAAAGCGGCAAGCCCCTCCTGAACCGCGGCATATGGCTTTTTCGGCCCGCAGTCGATGTCGATCCACAGGCTCTGGACCTGCACCACCATCTCTTGCTTGCGGCTCTGTTTCTCGAAGGCCGCAGGGGCGAAGTACACCTCGCAACCGGCCTTATCCAGTTCCCGCGCCTTCGCTTCGGCCTCCGCGCGATCGGAGACCCAATGGTGTTCGGGGTGACCACCGTCGCGGGCTGAGAACAGGCAGTGCTCGCCCTTCTCGGGCCAGAGATCGAAGATCGACTTCATCGGCCCGGCTCCAGGAATTCGGTGTCGGGCGCAGCCCATGTGAGGAATTTCAGCCATTCCTCTGCGAACTCGTCGCTGGTGCTTACCGTGAAGATATGTAGCCCCTTGGCTAGCAGTATCCCAGCTGCCAGAGGCGACACGCTGTCGATCGGCCTTGAAGGCTGATCGACGCCAAGGCGATGAGCCACACGAACTGCCCGAAGAAGCGATCCCTCATGATAGAACTCCGGCAACCGGGCGCCCGCGCATGCGCAGTCAGACAGATCACATGCAACCCCCAGAGCGGACATCGCGGCGCCTCTGCCGGGCCTACGCCAAGGCTTGGTATGGCACCCGGAGACCATGCTCATCCAGATTGGACCGAGTTTGAAGAGGCGCTGCATCACACCACCTCCCGGCCGGCGCGTTCCCGCAGCCAGTCTTGAAGGTCATCGAGCAACCACCCAACGCTGTTTTTGCTCAGTCGAACCTTCTTGGGTGTTTCGCCAGCTTGATGAAGTCGCCACCAGGTGGAGCGGCTGATACCGGTGATGAACGCGCGCTCGCGCTCGCGGACAATGCGGGTTCCAGATCGTGTGTTCATATCGTCCTCGCTGCTTGCCAGTGCGCACCCGTGCGGAAACGGAGGGGTGCTTCCTGAGCAGAGAAGACAACTATCTTGGAGTTGTAGTGGAGGCTGAAATCCCGATGACTACAACTTTCTTGGAAACCCTGATTTTTCTAAAAGAGAAATGAGCTTCGCCAGCTCGAGACGTCGCTTTGACCCTCTGTCGCTATTTTTCGATATCATTTCTGCGTATCTGACTCTTGCACTCTTAGCGGTGAGGCCTAAGTCTGGACGCTGCTTCGCAACAATTGCAGCTGCATTTCTTACGCTGTGCGGACCGCCCCCATCCTTGCTCAACTTGTGGACTTCCACTAAGAGCACCAAATCTCTGGTGGCGCTCGTTTCTGGAATCAGAGCCGCTGACTCATCCGCGAAGCGGAACCCAGGAACATGATCAGCTGCAAGCGCAAGCAAGAGCTGCATCAAGCCGCCCTCGTCCAGGTTCCCTGTGATCCTGTAGTGCTCTTTCAAAGCGAACACGCGTTCGAGCATATCAAGCGGGTTGCTGGCACTTGGTTTCATGGGCGCAGCAAGAATGCCCTCATATTTGGGACTGCTACGCTTCATGCGCTCCGGTTCCCCTGCTTTGTTTGGCCTCAGCTTGGGGCGAAACGGCCTGAAACAAGCCCCGAAAAATTTTTGAACGGGCCGGTGTACCAAAGGAACACAAACGACACCCCCCGCCGTTTGGGGGAGGCCCCCCTTTCGCGGGATTGTTCCCTCCAGGGCGTCGATCTGCCGGACTAAAGGCCCGACCGTAGATGGCGCAGCGCGGCGGATGAATGGCAAGATGGCGCAGCCGCAGGGGCAAAAACACTGCCTTTGGCCATCAGATAGTGGGGTTGATGGTGGGGTTTTCGCAGATCAATCCACAGACTATTTATAAATGTCAATATGTTAGATAGGAGAACTGGCGGAGGGAGGGGGATTCGAACCCCCGAGGGCTTGCACCCAACACGCTTTCCAGGCGTGCGCCTTAAACCGCTCGGCCATCCCTCCGGAAGGCCGGGACTATAGCCGCGCGAGTCCTCAGATCAAGCCCGATGGTCGCCGATTCATCCACCGCCGCGGTCGAAGCGCGGACGGGCCCGGCGGTAGGTCTCCCACAGCGCTTCGGCGTCGACTTCGGTGTAGAGCTGGGTGGTCGAGAGCGATGCGTGGCCGAGCAGTTCCTGGATCGCGCGCAGGTCGCCGCCACCGCCCAGCAGATGGGTGGCGAAGCTGTGGCGGAGCGCATGGGGCGTCACCGTCTCCGGCAGGCCGAGCGCGCCCCGGAGCCGCCGCACCGCGGCCTGCACGATCTCCGGCCTGAGCGCGCCGCCGCGGGCGCCGACGAACAGCGCCCGGTCCGGCGTCTCCTCGTGCGGGCAGGCGCGGCGATAGTCCTCGACCGCCTCCCCGATGATCGCGAGCAGCGGCACGCGGCGCGCCCGACCGCCCTTGCCGTCCACCGTGACCGCCGATCCCAGCGGCGCGTCGTCGACGGTGAGCGCCAGCGCCTCCGAGATGCGCAGCCCGGCGCCGTAGAGCAGCAGCAGCACCGCCCGGTCGCGCAGCGCCTGCCAGTCGCGCCGTGTCGCCACCGGCCCGTCGACCAGCGCCCGCGCCGCCGCTTCGGAGACCGGCTTGGGCAGGCGGCGGGGGCTGCGGGGCGGCTCCAGCGACTGGGCCGCCGGATTGCTCAGACGGCCGATCTGGTCCATGCGGCGGAAGAAGCTGCGGACGGCCGCGATGGCGCGCGCATTGGAGGCCGCGCCGACGCCGCGGCGGCGCCGGGCCGCGAGCCAGGCGCGCAGGTCGGCCGGCCGGAGCGCGCTCAACGCGGCATGGTCGACAGGACCGCCCAGATGGCCGGTCAGGAAGTCCGTCAGGTCGTCGAAGTCGGCGGCGTAGGCGGTCAGCGTCCGCGCCGCCAGGCGGCGTTCGTGCTCCAGCCAGTCGAGCCAGGCCCGGCGGGCCGATCGTAGGAAGTCCTGGGAAACTCCGCTCACCCGTCCTTCTCGACGGCGGTGACCTTGATCTCCACGACGCCCGTCGGGATGGCCAGCGCGGTGATCGAGATCGCCGTCCAGGCCGGGTAGTCCGGCCCCTTCAGATAGCGGTCCTTGACCGCCATAAAGGTCTTCATCTGGCCGTCCAGATCGGTGTGGTAGGAGGTGATGTCGACCACGTGTTCCCAGTCGCTGCCCGCCGCGGCGAGCGTCTGGCCAATGGTCTCGAAGGCCTGCTCGATCGCGGCCTCCATGGCGCCGTCGCCCGCCTCGCTCTGGTTGGCGACCACGCCGGACATCCAGATCATGCCCTTCGCGCGCGTCGCAGGGGCCATGTGGAAGTGCTTCGGCGCCCAGCCCTGTCCGTCGGGCACGATCATTTCGGGTTTCATTGCGTTCTCCCTCGCCGGCGGTTCAGGCCGCGGGAAGATTCAACCACTTGCGCAGACATCTTTCCAGCACTTCGGCCATGAAGGCGAGCAGTTCGGTGCCCTGGCCGGGGTGGAAGCGGCCCCCCTCCCGGCTGCCCAGCGCCAGCAGCGCCACCGGGGCGTGGCTGTTCGGCGTCAGCCGGACCAGCGCGTCGGAGCGGACCAGCGCCGCCGCCGGGCCGAACATCCGTTCCGTGTCCTCGGCCCGCTCGCGCAGCAGCACGCGGCGCTCCGGCCCCAGCGCCTGGTCGACGGCGCCCACGGGCAGGACGTAGACGCCCTGGGTCCGCGAGGCCGGCGTGCCATCCGATTCGATGCAGAGCGAAGACGCGTCCACATCGAGCAGCAGCGGCAGGTCGTGGGTGACGGTGTGGATCAGTTCCTCGAAGTCGCGGGCGTCGAGCAGGGCCAGCACCGCCTGGTGGATCAGGGCCTGGCTGGACAGGTTGGAGCGCGCGGACTGGATCAGTTCGTCATGGCTGTCGCGGGTGCGGGCCAGGTCCTGCTGCAGGCGTGTCACCATGAAGCCCTGCATGTCGACGATCTCCGCGCCGTCGCCCGGGGCCTCTTCGAAGCGGGACGGCGGCGCCAGCCGGCGCAGCAGCTCCGGCCGGCGGTTCAGGAAATCGGGATGGCGGGCCAGGAAGTCGGCGACCTCGTCCTCGGTCGGGCCGTCTGGCGGGTTCTGTCCGGGACACCGGGCGGCCACCGTTCAGGCCTCGGCCGTGTCGGCGTCCAGGATCGACTGGCCGGTTTTCGCCCAGTCGTCGAGGAAGGCCTTCAGGCCCTTGTCGGTCAGCGGGTGGTCCGCCAGCCGGTGCAGCACGTCCGGCGGCAGGGTGGCGACGTCGGCGCCGATCTTGGCCGCCTGCAGCAGGTGCATGGGGTGGCGGATCGAGGCCACCAGAACCTCGGTCTCGAAGGCGTAGTTCTCGTAGATCTCGACGATGTCGGAGATCAGCTCCATGCCGTCCTGGCCGATATCGTCCAGCCGGCCGACGAAGGGCGAGATGAAGCTCGCGCCCGCCTTGGCGGCCAGCAGCGCCTGGTTGGCGCTGAAGCACAGCGTCACGTTGACCATGACGCCGTCGTCGCTCAGCGCCTTGCAGGTCTTCAGCCCGTCCATGGTCAGCGGCACCTTGACGGCGATGTTGGGCGCGATCTTCGCCAGCTTCCGGCCTTCCTTCAGCATGGTTTCGTGGTCGGTCGCGGTGACCTCGGCGGAGACGGGGCCGTCGATCAGGCCGGCGATCTCCGCCACCACGTCCAGGATGCGTGCGCCCGACTTCGCGATCAGCGAAGGATTGGTGGTGACGCCGTCCACCAGCCCGGTCGCGTTGAGCTCGCGAATCGCCGCCACATCCGCGCTGTCGACAAAGAACTTCATGCTTAACCCATTGCGTTTGCTGGCGGGGCCCTGCGCGGCTTGCTGCGCGAACCGGCCGCCATAGACTGGCCGGCATGTCCGACCCCGGTTCCTCCCCCCGACTTGTTGCGTCCGGCCCGGCCCGCGTCAAGGTCTTGCTGCCGCTGCCGTTCGGGAGCCCTATGACTATCTGGCGCCGGGGGACCGGGTTCCGCCGCCCGGCGCGGTGGTTCGCGTCCCCCTCGGTCCGCGCGAGGTGACCGGCGTCGTCTGGGACGAACCGGAGGGGGGCGAGGCCGCGCCGGTCCCGGCGGCGAAGCTGAAGCCGGTGCTCGAGATCCTGGACGGTCTGCCCGCGCTGGACGATGCCTTCCGCCGCTTTCTCACGGTCACTGCACGCTATTATATCCGGCCGCTGGGCGACGTGCTGTCGATGGTCACCCGCCGGCTGGGCCACGCCCGGCCGCCCCGGCCGGTCACCGTCTACCGCGCCACCGGCGGGACGCCGAAGCGAATGACCCCGGCGCGCGAGCGCGTGCTGGAGGCCGCCGGCGGCGCGCCGCCCATGACGGCGAAGGACCTGGCCGAGATCGCCGGCGTCGGCCCCTCGGTGGTCAAGGGACTGGCCGAACAGGGCGCGCTGGAGGCCTTCGAGCGCGCGGCGGACCCGCCGCTGGCCCAGCCCGATCCGGCGGCGCGGCGGCCCGAACTCAACCCCGACCAGCAGAAGGCGGCGGACGCGCTGCGCCGGGCGGTGGGGCAGGGCTTCTCGGTCACTCTGCTGGAGGGCGTGACCGGCGCCGGCAAGACCGAGGTCTATTGCGAGGCGGTGGCGGAGACGCTGGCGGCGGGCCGGCAGGTCCTGGTCCTGCTGCCGGAGATCGCGCTCACCCAGCAGATCGTCGGCCGCTTCGCCGAACGCTTCGGCGCGGCGCCGGTGCAGTGGCATTCGGGCCTGAGCGACCGGGACCGGCGGCTGGCCTACCGCCGCATCGTCACCGGCGAGGCCCGGATCGCCGTCGGCGCGCGCTCGGCGCTATACCTGCCCTTTCCCGATCTCGGCCTGATCGTCGTCGACGAGGAACACGATACTTCCTACAAGCAGGAGGATGGGCTGCATTATCACGCCCGCGACATGGCGGTGCTCAGGGCCTCGATTCTGGAACGGCCTGCGGTGCTGGTTTCGGCCACGCCTTCCCTGGAGACGGTGAAGAACGTCCGCGACGGACGCTACGCCCATGTCCGCCTGCCGCAGCGCTACGGCGTCGCCGAACTGCCGGCGATCACGCTGGTCGATCTGCGCGAGGCGCGGCCGCCGCCCGGGCGCTGGATCTCGCCCCCGCTCGAGCAGGCGGTCCGTAAATCGCTGGAAGCGGGCGAGCAGGCGCTGCTGTTCCTGAACCGCCGCGGCTATGCGCCGCTGACGCTCTGCGACGCCTGCGGCTTCCGCCTGCAGTGCCCGCACTGCACCGCCTGGCTGGTCGAACACCGCTATCTTGGGCGGTTGCAGTGCCATCACTGCGGCTACGAAACCCGCAAGCCGAAGGAATGTCCTTCCTGTGGCGCGGAGGACCGCCTGAAGGCCTGCGGGCCGGGCGTGGAGCGTCTGGCCGAGGAGGCGGCGGCGCTGTTTCCGGAGGCGCGGCTGGCGCTGATGACCTCGGATCTGGTGCGCGGGCCCGAACAGGCCGAAAAACTGATCGAGGCGATGAACCGCGGCGAGATCGACCTGATGATCGGCACCCAGATCGTCGCCAAGGGCCACAATTTCCCGGGACTGACCACTGTCGGCGTGGTCGACGCCGACCTTGGCCTGGAGGGCGGGGACCTGCGCGCTGCCGAGCGCACGCACCAGCTGCTCCATCAGGTCGCGGGCCGCGCCGGGCGCGCGGAGAAGCCGGGGCGGGTGCTGGTGCAGACCCACCAGAGCGAATCGCCGGTCCTCCAGGCGCTGGCGCGCCACGACACGGACGCCTTCGTCGAGCGCGAACTCGATTCGCGCCGCGCGGCGGGGATGCCGCCCTTCGGCCGGCTGGTGGCCCTGGTGCTCTCGGCGCCGGAACACGCCCAGGCGCGCGACCTGGCGGCCATGCTGGCCCGCGCGGTGCCGGGGGCGGGCGACAGCGACATCCGCGTGCTGGGTCCAGCGCCGGCGCCGATCGCCGTGGTGCGCGGCCGCCATCGTTTCCGGTTCCTCGTCTCCAGCCGTTCCGGCCGGGCCCTGCAGCCCTATGTCCGCCAGTGGCTGAAGGACGTGAAGCTGCCCGCCGCCGCACGTCTCGTCATCGACGTGGACCCCCACAGTTTCCTTTGATTTCCGGGACCTGGCGGCCCCCGGCGCCGCAATGGACACAATGCCGCAATGGGGGGGATTGCCGTTCTGAAAGAGCGCATGCTAGAAGCCGCCGGGTTGCACGCGATGCAGGGGGCACCGCGCTGTGACCGCTTTGTCTGAGCGTTGGAGGCCCGGCTGTTCCCGAAGCGAAGACGCTAGAGAACGTCGGGCAGGGCACTCACCTTCGGGGACGGATTTTTTGGCTGCCGATAAATCGATTACAGCCGGCATCGCCGGACGATACGCGACGGCTCTGTTCGATCTCGCGGAAGAACAGAATGCGCTGGACGACGTACAGCGCGACCTGCAGACGATCACGAGCCTTCTCGAAGAGAGCGCGGATCTGGTGAAAGTGGTGCGGTCGCCCGTCATCAGCCGCCAGGATCAGGCCAGGGCGATGGACGCCGTTCTCGAGGCGGCCGGCGCTGGCCAGACGGTCAGGAATTTCGTCGGCGTGGTGGCGCAGAACCGCCGGCTGTTCGCGCTGCCGGGCATGATCCGCGCCTACAACGAGCTTCTGGCCCGGCACCGGGGCGAGGTTTCGGCCTCGGTCACCTCGGCCCAGCCGCTGAGCGAGGAGCAGCGCCAGAAGCTGTCCGATACGCTGAAGCAGGCGGTGGGACGGGACGTCAACATTGAAACCAGCGTGGACGAGGGGCTGCTCGGCGGCATGGTCGTCCGGGTCGGCTCCCGCATGGTCGACTACTCGCTGGCCACGAAACTCAACAGTCTACGGTTGTCGATGAAAGGGGTTGGATGATGGACGTCCGCGCCGCAGAAATATCCGACATTCTCAAAGAGCAGATCGCGAACTTCGGCTCCGAAGCCGATGTTTCCGAGGTCGGCCAGGTGCTCTCCGTCGGTGACGGCATCGCCCGCATCTACGGCCTCGACAAGGTCCAGGCCGGCGAGATGGTCGAGTTCCCGAACGGCATCAAGGGCATGGCGCTCAACCTCGAGACCGACAATGTCGGCGTCGTGATCTTCGGTTCAGACCGGGCGATCAAGGAAGGCGACACCGTCAAGCGCCTCGGCACCATCGTCGACGTGCCCGTGGGCAGGGCCTGCTGGGGCGCGTGGTCGACGGCCTGGGCAATCCCATCGACGGCAAGGGGCCGATCGAGGGCGCCGAGCGCAAGCGCGTCGAGGTCAAGGCGCCGGGCATCATCCCGCGCAAGTCGGTGCACGAACCGATGCAGACGGGCCTGAAGGCGCTGGACGCCCTGGTCCCCGTCGGCCGCGGCCAGCGCGAGCTGATCATCGGCGACCGCCAGACCGGCAAGACCGCCGTCGCCATCGACACCTTCATCAACCAGAAGAACATCAACGCTTCCGACGACGAATCGAAGAAGCTCTACTGCATCTACGTCGCCATCGGCCAGAAGCGCTCCACCGTGGCGCAGGTCGTCAAGCAGTTGGAGGACAACGGCGCGATGGAATACTCCATCGTGGTCGCCGCCACCGCCTCGGAGCCGGCGCCGCTGCAGTTCCTGGCGCCCTATACCGGCTGCACCATGGGCGAGTACTTCCGCGACAACGGCATGCACGCCGTGATCGTCTATGACGATCTGTCCAAGCAGGCCGTGGCCTATCGCCAGATGTCCCTGCTGCTCCGCCGTCCGCCGGGCCGCGAAGCCTATCCGGGCGACGTCTTCTACCTGCACAGCCGCCTGCTGGAGCGCGCCGCGAAGATGAGCGACGCGCACGGCGCGGGTTCCCTGACGGCGCTGCCGATCATCGAGACCCAGGCGGGCGACGTGTCGGCCTTCATCCCGACCAACGTCATCTCCATCACCGACGGCCAGATCTTCCTGGAGACGGACCTGTTCTTCCAGGGCGTCCGGCCGGCCATCAACGTCGGCCTGTCCGTGTCCCGCGTGGGCTCGGCGGCGCAGACAAAGGCGATGAAGAAGGTTTCGGGCTCGATCAAGCTGGAGCTGGCGCAGTACCGCGAGATGGCGGCGTTCGCGCAGTTCGGTTCCGACCTCGACGCCTCGACCCAGCGGCTGCTGAACCGCGGCGCGCGGCTGACGGAGCTGCTGAAGCAGGATCAGTTCTCGCCGATGACGGTGGCCGAGCAGGCCGTGTCCATCTTCTCGGGCGTGAACGGCTATCTGGACGGCATCCCGGTCGACAAGGTGACGGACTTCGAGCAGTCGCTCCTCAGCGAGATGCACGCCAGGCATCAGGACGTGCTGGACACGATCCAGAACTCCGGCGAGCTCTCCGGCGAGACCGAGGAGAAACTGAAGTCCATCCTGGACGACTTCGCCAAGACCTTCGCCGCCTGAACAGTAAAGCCGGAGCGACAAGCCCATGGCCAATCTGAAAGCGCTGCGCGGCCGCATCACGTCGGTCAAGTCGACGCAGAAGATCACCAAGGCGATGAACATGGTCGCCGCGGCGAAACTGCGCCGCGCGCAGGACTCGGTCGAAGCCTCCCGGCCCTATGCCGAGCGGATGGAGCGTGTCATCGGCACGCTCGCCTCCGGCATGGAAGGCCGCGACGACGCACCGCCGCTGCTGGCAGGCACGGGCGCCGACCAGCGTCACCTGATCGTCGTCGCCACCGCCGAACGCGGTCTCTGCGGCGGCTTCAACGCCAACATCGCCAAGCGCGCCCGCGCCAAGATCGCCGAGCTCGAAGAAGCCGGCAAGGACGTGCAGATCCTCTGCGTGGGCCGCAAGGGCCGCGACGCGCTGCGCCGCATGCACGGCCGGAAGATCATCGACACGATCGAACTCGCGGGCGTACGCAATGTCGGCTTCGAGCACGCCAGCCCGATCGGCCAGCGCCTGCTGAAGATGTTCGAGAACGACGAGTTCGACGTCTGTCACCTGATCTTCTCGAAGTTCGTCTCCGTGCTGACGCAGGAGCCGACGGTGCTGCGGCTCATCCCCGCCCAGGTTTCCGGCGATGTCGAGCCGCCCGATCTCGAAGGCGCGGTCTACACCTACGAGCCCGACGAGGACCAGATCCTGCGCGAGCTGCTGCCGCGCAACATCTCGGTGCAGATCTTCCGCGGTCTGCTGGAGAACGCGGCCTCCGAACAGGGCGCGCGGATGACCGCGATGGACAACGCCACGCGCAATGCGGGCGACATGATCGACAGGCTGACGCTGGAGTACAACCGGCAGCGCCAGGCGGCGATCACGAACGAGCTTATTGAAATCATCTCCGGCGCCGAGGCGCTGTAGCGGATAAGGGTTAGCGAAAGGTCCAACCTTTCAGAAGGCGGGAGCAGAAAATGGCTACCAATGTTGTCGGTAAGGTCACGCAGGTGTTGGGCGCGGTCGTCGACGTGCAGTTCGAGAACGAATTGCCGGCGATCATGAACGCGCTGCACACGGAACTGGACGGCAAGCGTCTGGTGCTCGAAGTGGCGCAGCATCTGGGCGAGAGCACTGTCCGCACCATCGCGATGGACGCCACCGAGGGCATGGTCCGCGGCCAGGAAGTGACCGACACTGGCGAGGCGATCATGGTGCCGGTGGGGCCGAAGACGCTGGGCCGCATCATCAATGTCGTCGGCGAGCCGATCGACGAGCGCGGAGAGATCGGCGCTGAGATGACGGCGCCCATCCATGCCGAAGCCCCGTCCTTCGCCGACCAGTCCACCGAGTCCGAGGTTCTGGTGACCGGCATCAAGGTCGTGGACCTTCTGGCGCCCTACGCCAAGGGCGGCAAGATTGGCCTGTTCGGCGGCGCGGGCGTGGGCAAGACCGTGCTGATCATGGAGCTGATCAACAACGTCGCGAAGGGCCATGGCGGCTATTCCGTCTTTGCCGGCGTCGGCGAGCGCACGCGCGAGGGCAACGACCTCTATCACGAGATGATCGAGTCGGGCGTTATCGACCTCGAGGGCGGCAACTCGAAAGCGGCGCTGGTCTATGGCCAGATGAACGAGCCGCCGGGCGCCCGCGCCCGCGTCGCCCTGACCGGCCTGACCCTGGCGGAATACTTCCGCGACCAGGAAGGCCAGGACGTGCTGTTCTTCGTCGACAACATCTTCCGCTTCACCCAGGCGGGCTCCGAGGTTTCGGCGCTGCTGGGCCGCATCCCCTCGGCGGTGGGCTATCAGCCGACGCTGGCCACCGACATGGGCACCCTGCAGGAGCGCATCACCTCCACCAACAAGGGCTCGATCACCTCGGTGCAGGCCATCTACGTGCCGGCCGACGACCTGACCGACCCGGCGCCGGCGACGTCCTTCTCGCATCTGGACGCCACCACGGTGCTGTCGCGTCAGATCGCGGAGCTGGGCATCTACCCGGCGGTGGACCCGCTCGATTCGACCTCGCGCATTCTCGATCCGCGCGTCGTCGGCGAGGAGCACTACGAGGTTGCCCGCCGGGTGCAGGAAGTGCTGCAGCGCTACAAGGCGCTGCAGGACATCATCGCCATTCTGGGCATGGACGAGCTCTCGGAAGAGGACAAGCTGGTCGTCGCCCGCGCGCGCAAGATGCAGCGTTTCCTGTCGCAGCCGTTCCACGTCGCCGAGGTCTTCACCAATACCCCGGGCGTCTTCGTGGACCTGGAAGAGACCGTCCGCGGCTTCAAGGAAATCCTGGAAGGCAAGCACGACGACCTGCCGGAGAACGCCTTCTACATGGTCGGCACCATCGGCGAGGCGCTGGACAAGGCGAAGAAGCTGGCCGCCGAGGCGGCGTAGGACAGAGGTCCTGCCCGTGCAGCGTCCGTCGCCATCCGATCAGGGAGCGTAGACAGTGGCCGACAAGATCAACTTCGAGCTGGTTTCGCCCGAGCGGCTGCTCGCCACGGTCGAGGCCGAGATGGTGGTGGTACCCGGCACCGAGGGCAATTTCGCTGTGATGCCCGGCCATATGCCGCTGGTGTCGACGCTGCGCCCTGGCGCGCTGGAGATCTACGAGGACGACGGTGGGGCGCCTTCCGCCCGCTATTTCGTCGCGGGCGGCTTTGCCGAAGTGGCGCTGGACAGCTTCACCGTCCTGGCCGAGACGGCGATCCCGCTGGAGGATCTCAGCCGCGATCACCTGGATCAGGAAATCCAGAACGCGCGCGAGGATCTTGAGGATGCCGGCGACGACGAGGAGAAGCGCACGGCGATCGAGGAGAAACTGTCGCAGCTGGAGGACATCAAGGGCGTCCTCGGCAGCGACACGACCATGATCCCCTGACGCTCCGCGTCTTCTGCAACCGATCCGGGGTCCGGCGTTCGCGCCGGGCCCCTTTTCGTTTCGGCCCCTGGCCGGGCGGTCAGGTGAGACCGATCAGCGTCACTGCGCCGACGATGATCAGATAGGCGGCGACGATGTAGTTGAGCAGCCTGGGCGCGATCAGGATGGCGATGCCGCCGATCAGGGCGATCAGACCTTCGACAAGCGTGGGCGAGATGTACATGGCGGATTCCCCCGTTCTCGTTCTTCGACAGACGTGTCGGGGGGATATATGGGGCCGCGGGAGCCGAAGCGCAAAGCGCGCGCCGGCGCGGTGTCAGGAAACCAGCGCGCCCGTGGTCCTGCGCCGGCGGCGGGGCTGCGGGTTTGCGGCCCCCGTGTCGTCATCGAACAGTTCCGCCAGCTTCTCCATCATCGCGCCGCCGAGCTGCTCGGCGTCGACGATGGTGACGGCCCGGCGATAGTAGCGGGTCACGTCATGGCCGATGCCGATGGCGATGAGTTCGACCGGCGAGTTCTTCTCGATCCATTCGATGCTCTGGCGCAGGTGGCGGTCGAGGTAGTTGCCTGCGTTCACCGAAAGCGTGGAATCGTCGACCGGGGCGCCGTCGGAGATGACCATCAGGATGCGCCGCTGCTCCGGCCGCGCCATCAGGCGGTCATGCGCCCAGCCAAGCGCCTCGCCGTCGATGTTCTCCTTCAGCAGCCCCTCGCGCAGCATCAGGCCGAGGTTCTTGCGCGCCCGTCGCATGGGCGCGTCGGCCGGCTTGTAGACGATGTGGCGCAGGTCGTTCAGCCGGCCCGGGTTGGGCGGCTTGCCGGCCGCCAGCCAGCTTTCCCGCGACTGCCCGCCCTTCCAGGCGCGCGTGGTGAAGCCCAGGATCTCGACCTTCACCGCGCAGCGCTCCAGCGTGCGCGCCAGGATGTCGCCGCACATGGCCGCGACCGTGATCGGGCGGCCGCGCATGGAGCCGGAATTGTCGATCAGCAGGGTCACCACCGTGTCGCGGAAATCCATGTCCCGCTCCATCTTGTAGCTCAGCGGCAGGACCGGGTTGGCGACCACGCGGGCCAGCCGCGAGGTGTCGAGATAGCCGTCCTCCAGGTCGAACTCCCAGGAGCGGTTCTGCTTCGCCATCAGGCGGCGCTGCAGGCGGTTGGCCAGCTTGGCGACGACCGTCTGCAGGCTGTGGAGCTGCTGGTCGAGCTGGCCGCGCAGACGGCTGAGTTCCTCGGCGTCGCAGAGGTCGGTGGCCTCGATCACCTCGTCGAAGGCGGTGGTGAAGGGGCGGTACTGCTTGCGCTCGGGGTCGTTGGCGAAATCGTCCGGATAGACCGGGCGCTTGCCCTTGCCGGCCTCCTCGCCGTCGCCCTCCATCTCGTCCTCGCCGGCGGCCTGGACCTGCTCGCCCTGCTCGTCGGCGCCCTCGTCGCCGTCGCCCTGCTCGGCGGACTGGGGCTCGGAGGCCTGATCGCTGCCGTCTTCGCTTTCCTGCTCCGACTGCTGCTGCTGTTCGCTGTTGTCCTCTTCGGAGTCCTGATCGTCCTCCTCGCCTTCGGCGGGCTCGTCCTCCATGTAGCCGAGATCGCGGATCAGCTGCCGCGCGGCCCTGGCGAAGCCTTCCTGGTCGTCGAGATTGTCGAGAAGCTCGGAGACGTCGCCGCCGGCCTTCTCCATCAGCTCGTCGCGCCACAGGTCGAGCACGTTGCGCGCATCGTCGGGCAGGGGCTGGACACCCAGCGCCTCACGCAGCATGAAGCCCACCGCCTCGGAGAGCGGGGCCTCGGACTGGTCGCGCAGACGGCCGTAGCCGCGCACGCGGCAGCGCTCCTCCAGCGCGGCGTTCAGGTTTTCCGCCACGCCAGACATGCGTTTCGCGCCGATCGCCTCGACGCGGGCCTGCTCGATGCTCTCGTAGATCGCGCGCGCGGTGCCGCCCTGGGGCAGGTTGCGCCGGTGCACCTTGGCATCGTGATGTTTCAGCTTCAGCGCGAAGGCGTCGGCGGCGCCGCGGATCTGGGCCAGCTCGGCCTTTTCCATGCGGCGACTGGGCACGGGCAGGCGCACGCGCTTGCCCCGGAGGGCGGGCGTCTCCGGACCATAGGTGACCTCCGCGTCCCGCTCCTCGGCGACGGCGCGCAGCGCGGCGGCGACGGCGCGCTTGAACGGTTCGGTCGGTGGTTCCTTGCCCTTGCTCAAGCCTGCCTCAGTTCACCGTGACGCTGGCGGCGGATTCCGGCAGGTCCTTGCCCATGCAGCGCTGGTAGTACTCGGCAACGACGGGGCGTTCCATCTCGTCGCACTTGTTGAGGAAGGTGACGCGGAAGGCGAAGCCGATATCGCCGAAGATCTCGGCGTTCTCCGCCCAGGTGATCACCGTGCGCGGCGACATGACCGTGGAGATGTCGCCGTTGACGAAGCCCGCTCGGGTCAGGTCGGCGACGTTGACCATGGCGCTGATGGCCTTCTTGCCCTCGGCGGTGTCGTAGGCCGGCGCCTTGGCCAGCACGATGTCGCACTCGGCGTCATGCTCCAGGTAGTTCAGCGTGGTGACGATGTTCCAGCGGTCCATCTGGCCCTGGTTGATCTGCTGGGTGCCGTGATAGAGGCCGGTGGTGTCGCCCAGTCCGATGGTGTTGGTGGTCGAGAACAGCCGGAAGCAGCTGTGCGGCTTCAGCACGCGGTTCTGGTCCAGCAGGGTCAGCTTGCCGTCATGCTCCAGCACGCGCTGGATCACGAACATCACGTCCGGCCGGCCGGCGTCGTACTCGTCGAACACCATGGCGACGGGGTTCTGCAGCGCCCAGGGCAGGATTCCGTCACGGAACTCGGTCACCTGCTGGCCGTCGCGCAGGACGATGGCGTCCTTGCCGACCAGGTCGATACGGCTGATGTGGCTGTCCAGGTTGACGCGCACGCAGGGCCAGTTCAGGCGTGCGGCCACCTGTTCCACATGGGTCGACTTCCCGGTGCCGTGGAAGCCCTGGATCATGACGCGGCGGTTGTGCTTGAAGCCGGCCAGAATGGCCAGCGTGGTGTCATGGTCGAACAGGTAGGCGGGATCCAACTGCGGCACGCGGTCGGTGGACTCCGAGAACGCCGGCACTTCCATGTCGCTATCGATTCCGAACGCCTGCCGCACGGAAACGGTCATGTCCGGGAGCCCCTGGGGCAGCGTCGGCAGGTCGGCGGCATAGTCGGTGGAGGTCATGCGTAATCCCTGATCGTGGAACGGGAAGTAGGTCCGTCAGCCAAGACTGGCGCTCAGCACGCCATAGGCTTCGTTGATGTGCTTCAACCGATCCTCATAGCCGCGATCGCCGCCATTGGCATCAGGATGAAAGCGTTTGGCGAGTTGCTTATAACGAAGCTTGACCTCACGCAAGTCGTCGGTCGGTTCGATCTGCAATACGTTGAACGCGCGGCGCTGCGCCGCCGTGAAGCGCTTCTCCGGCTTTGGGCGTGGCTCCGGCGGCGTCTCCGGATGGTCGTAGAGGCCGAACGGGTCGCGCAGATCGTCCGGGTGGAAGCGCCGCGAGACGCGCTCGCCCAGCTTCCATGTCGGCCGGTGCGCCCAGTGCACGGACCGCTGGAAGTTCTCCACCTCCACCTCGCTCATGCCCTCGAAGTAGTTCCAGGACTTGTTGTACTCGCGCACGTGGTCGAGGCAGAAATGGTGATAGCCGTCGGCCGGATTGCGCGATTTCGGGGCCCGGAAGGCGCCTTCGGCCTCGCATTCCTCGCGATCGCAGAACCGCTCGATGGGGCGGTTGCGTTCCGCGCTGGTCTGATATTTCTTGTTCCGGCCTCTCAGCATGCTGCGGAGTATGGTGGCGGCCGGAGCAACGAACAAGCTTGACAGGCGCGACAGACCGCGCCCCTGAAAGGGAAACGAGATGACCTATCGCGAGCGGATCGAGAGCAAGCTGAACGCGGCTTTCAGCCCGGCCGAACTGACGATCCGCGACGATTCCGAAAAGCACCGCGGTCACGCCGGCTACCGTCCCGAGGGCGAGACCCATTTTCACGTCCGCATCGTCGCGGCGGCCTTCGACGGCCAGAACCGCGTCGCCCGCCAGCGCGCCGTCTACCGCGCCCTGAAGGCGGAGCTCGACGAGCGCGTGCACGCGCTCTCGCTGGAGACCCTGACCCCGGCGGAGGCGGCCTGACGGCTCAGGCCGCGTCGGCCTTGCCGATGCTGTCGCGCAGTTCCCGTTTCAGCACCTTGCCGGTGGCGTTGCGCGGCAACTCGCTGATGAACTCGACCCGCTTCGGCGTCTTGTAGGTGGCCAGGTTCCGCCGGCAGTGGGCGATGATCGCCTCTCCGGTCAGCTCGGCGCCCTTCTTCAGCACGATCACCGCACAGCCGATCTCGCCCCACTTGTCGTCGGGCAGGCCGATGACGGCCGCCTCGGCGATGCCGTCGAGCTGGTAGATCACGTTCTCGACCTCCGCCGGATAGACGTTCTCGCCGCCGGAGATGTACATGTCCTTGGTGCGGTCGACGATGTAGTAGAAGCCGCGCTCGTCCATGCGCGTGGCGTCGCCGGTGTGCAGCCAGCCGTCGGTGATGGTCTCCGCCGTGGCCTCGGGACGGTTCCAGTAGCCGGGGGTGATATTCGGCCCCCGGACCCAGAGCTCGCCGACCTCGCCTGGCGCCACGTCCTCGCCGTTCTCGTCGACGATCCGCACATCGTTGTGCATCACCGGCTTGCCCGAGGAGCCGGGCGCGGTCATGGCGTCGGCGGCGTCCAGCACCAGCACGGACGGGCTCGTCTCGGTCATGCCGAAACCCTGCGCCAGGCCCAGCCCCTTCCGGTCCCAGGTCTCGAGGAGCGACAGCGATGACGGCGCGCCGCCGATGCCGGCCATCCGGACCCCGGAGAGGTCGGCGGTCTCGAATTCGGGCTGCTGCGCCATGAACTGGTAGTTCGCGGGCACGCCGAAGAAGTGGGTGATGCCGAGCTTGCGGTCCGTGAGCAGGTCCAGGCATGCCTTCGGGTCGAATGCCTTCATCACATGGACCGTACCGCCGGCGTGCAGCACGGGGTTCGTGTAGCAGTTGAGGCCGCCGGTGTGGAACAGGGGCAGCACGGTGAGCTGCACCGCGTCCGGCGTGATCCGGTGCGGCAGTCCCAGATTGACCGTGTTCCAGAAGGTCATGCCGTGGGTGATCATGGCGCCCTTCGGCAGGCCCGTGGTGCCGGAGGTGTACATGATGGTCCAGAGGTCGTCGTGGTCGAGAGCCACCATCTCCGTCGGCACCAGGTGGCGGGCGATGCCGCGCTCATAGGGTGAATCGGAGCCGTCGCCTTTGGTCTGCGCCAGGTGCGGGATGCCGACTTCCGCCGCCACGGCTCTGGCGCTGTCGGCGAACTCCTCGCCGTGGATCAGCGCCTTGGGACCGGCGTCCCGGGCGATGAAGCAGAGCTCGGGCACCGTCAGCCGCCAGTTCAGCGGCAGGAAGACCGCGCCCAGCTTGGCGCAGGCGAACTGGATTTCCAGCACGTCCGTGGTGTTGGGGGCCAGCACGCCGACGCGGTCGCCGCGCCCGATGCCGAAATCCTCCGTCAGCCAGGTGGCGACCCGGCCGGCGCGGTCGTTGGCGCGCCTGTAGGAGAAGCGCCGTCCGCTCGCCAGGTCGCACATTGCCAGGTGATCGCCGCGGAACGCCGCGTTCTTCGCCAGCCAGTCATAGACCTTGACCGCCATGTCTCATCCTCCCCTTCGATGCGAGGGGCGATGATAACGGCGCGGGCGCGAAGGTAAATGCGACGAGTCAGGCGGGCTGCTTGCGTCGGGGCGCCTCGCGGTCGTGCCACCACAGGCGCACCAGGCGGGCAGTGTCGTCGGCGGCGAGGCGGCATTCGATGACGCCATCGAACTCCAGCCGGAGGCCGGCCTCGGTGAGATCGAACTGGGCCGCCCAGCGGGCCACGCCCAAGTCGTCGCGCACGGCCATCGTCCTGTACATGAAAACCACGTTGTCCTGGCGCCCCAGGGCTTCCTGCCAGTGGGCCAGGATCTCGGACCGGCCCCGGCAGGGCGGGCCGAAGGGCGTCTCGAAAAAGCCGCCGTCGCCGGCGAACAGCGCCGCCATCTCCTCGGCGTTCTGGTTCTGCCAGGCGCTGCCGAAGGCCTGGAGCCAGCGGTCGAAGCGTTCCGTCATCGCCGCGTCCGGACTATCGGCACGGGACTCGCCGCTGGGTTCGCTCATCGCAAAACGTCTCTTTCCTGCCGGCTGCGGACACGCACGGAAACCCCTTCCCTCTAGCCCCTCTGACCCATCAAGGCAATGGGCGCGACCCTACGTTGCAAGCAATTTTCACACCAATCAGGCTGAGGTGCTTGAGAGTGTTCATTCAGCCACCTAATCTGCAATTCCGAGTCTAAAATGATCAAAGAAATCACCACATTTTAGATCATTTCTAATGTGAATTTCAGCTAGATGGCTGGGGCTCCCAAATTTTTGAGATAACATATTCTTTATGACTTCAGTATCATAGTCAGATATTTTGAAAGCAGTTCCGAAAATATTCGTATAGTGTTTTTATTACTAGGGAATATAATTTCCAAATTTTGTCTATGATAAAACATACCAAGAAAAATGATACGATTTCCAGAATTGTTTATTTTCCTTATTGATATATCAACTTCCTTTGATTTCATGCTTTCACTAAATGTCAGAATACTGTTCGACGCAGAAATGGTGGGAATAGCTGATAGTTCTTTGCCAAATTGGACCGTATTTGAGCTTCCTTGCCAAGGAAGGGTTCCAACGGTTCCGTACGGGTGTACAAACGAGCATTGGTTCAAAACTTCACCTGCTTCCTCGTCGCTAAGGTCGTAGTATGATTGAATAGCGTTAAATAAATAATGCTCAACGCATCGATCATAGTTAAATATTATAAACGATACTTTGTTAAGTAGACTCTTTATGTTATTTCGATCAACACCTTCAATTAGAATTTTGAATAGCTTACTGTACCATATTTTATTAAGAGAATCAAAATTCATGCGGGGATTTGCGGCTCGCGGATCAATGTAAAGCATCGACTTCTTTTCTGAATTCAGAATGCAGCGGGTAATGGCCAATTTGGCCAGCATCCCAATATCCTCATCGTGATTGTGGGCTTGCACAAAGTTATCAACTGATGCAGCTTGAACAAGGGAGTCTCTAATAAACCAACATTTGTGAAGAAGGGGGTTGATATTTTCCGAATCTGATTGACGCACAACATGCTTGAGTGCGCGTGTTATTTCTGTATCACCTGATGTTTGTTGATACCCATCTGGGAAGCGAATGTCTAATTTCGTGGCGATGCTCGATTTTAGTGTGTCGCCGATAGGCAATCCGGCTTCGGCACTCGCTCCTGCACCTACAACAAAGACTGTGGGCTTCGTGATCATCGGCCGAGCGCGGCCATCATCTCCCGCCATTCGCGCGCCGAAAGACCGCTGTTTTCCTGCGTCACGGCCTCGCCGTCGAGCATCCGGCGCAGCGCCGCCACGCCCTTCGCCGACAGGTGCGCGCCGCCCATGCGGTATTCCTCGAAGGCGGCGGCGCAGAGCGGCGTCCAGGCGCGCAGCGTCTCCATCATTGCATCCGCGTAGACGCGAATTTCATATTGCGCGTGGCTGTCGGCGCGCAGCGACAGGAAATGCATCAGATTGTGCAGGTCCGTCTTCCAGTACCACTGGGTGTAGAAGTTGAGCGACAGGTTCATCCGCGCCAGTTCCCGCGCCAGCCCGCTGCGCTCCGCATCCAGCGGCGCGCCGGCGTCGTCCTCGTTCAGCATCTCCTGGTAGTGTTCGTAGGCGCGCTCCGAATCCTCGCGCAGCAGGCGCATCACGCGCTCCGCCTCCTCCCCCTGCAGCACGTCGCCCCGGCCCTGGCGGTTGGAGCGCGACTGGGCGGCGAGCTGCTCCGGCGCCGGGATGTAGAACTCCCGGTCCAGGATGGAGTAGCGGGCGGAGTATTCGTTGACGTTGGCGGTGCGGTGGCGGATCCACTGCCTGGCGACGAAGATCGGCAGCTTCACGTGATACTTGATCTCGCACATCTCGAACGGCGTGGTGTGCCGGTGGCGCATCAGGTAGTTGATCAGGCCCGAATCCTGGCTGACCTTGCGCGTGCCGCGGCCGTAGGAAACGCGTGCGGCCTGCACCACCGCCGCGTCGTCCCCCATGTAGTCGATGACCCGCACGAAGCCGTGGTCCAGCACCTCGATGGGGCGGTAGAGCATTTCCTCCAGCGCCGGCGAGACCGCGCGCCGCGTCGGGGTCGCCTCGGCCCGCTGTTCCTCGATCTCGCGAAGCTGTTGGGCGGAAAGCGGCATGTCGTGATGCTCCGTAGCCAGGGGAACGGCGATCATAAGCCGATTCGCGGCCGTCCGCCGAAGGGGCTCTTCGGCGCGCTGGAAAATTCCAGCCGATTGCTTATATTGCAGGCGTCGGGTGACCGACTATGGCGATAAACGCTACGTGGAATAAGCGTAACGGACCCGGGGGCAGTACCCGGCGCCTCCACCAATTTCCCGCCTCGCGGGGGCTTCATGGGGGCGAAACAGGATCGACGTGCGTGGTAAAGACGTGGTTTTCGCCCGGAATGGCTCCGCCGTTATCGGGCCGTTTTCACAAGTGCCAATGACAACGAAATGGCGCTCGCTGCCTAATATTGCCAGGTAAGCGCGGCACGGGGGACGCCGGGCAACAGAAGTCCCCCACTGAATTCGCGCCGCCGTGGGGGCGGCCAGAAGGGGGCGTGGGCCGAAAGGTCCGGGAGGCTCGGATGAATTATTCCGAAATGGTCGAAGACGCATTGCGTGGCGTGGTCCGCGCGGCGCTGCAGAAGGCCGCGACGGACGGGCTGCACGGCAACCATCATTTCTATGTCACGTTCCTGACGCGGTTCCCCGGCGTGGAACTGCCCGATCATCTGCTGGAGCGTTATCCCAGCGATATCACCATCGTCCTGCAGCACCAGTACTGGGATCTGGAGATCGGCGACGAGGCCTTCGAGGTTTCGCTCAGCTTCAACAAGCTGCCGACGCGCATCCGGGTACCGTACGTCGCCATCACATCCTTCGCTGATCCCAGCGTCCAGTTCGGGCTGCAGTTCCAGCCCCAGGGCGAATGGGCGCCGGCCGAAGGGCCGGTGGATCCGGCCCGGAACCTGCCCGTCGGCGGCGACAGTGACGAGGCCGACGAAATCTCCGACGAGGCCCCGGCCGAGGAGGAGAAGCAGGGCGAGGTCGTTTCCCTGGACGCGTTCCGCAAGAAGAGCTGAACCCGCCGGCCGCCGCACCCGCGACAGGCGAATCGCAATTTGCACCTGCGCCCCGCGTCGGCCCGAACCAAATGGCTGTCAGTTTGCGATCCGCGGCGGATTCCGCGTCTCCGGCACATGGCGCGCCGTATTCCGGAGACGCCGCCGGGTGCCTTCACGGAAAGTGTGCGGCAAGAAAGATCATGCCGCCGCAATCGGTTAGATGAATCCTCGATCACAATCTGGCCCGCGCGGCGCCGGTGGCGGTCGCATGGCCTGCTACTTGCTGACTGTCGGTCAGCCGGAAGGCTCCCGGCGGCTGATGCGGTAATCAGGATCCCCGACCCCCCAATCCATGCCGCGTCGGCCGCCGTGGTCTTCGGCTTTCCCCACGCCCCCCTGTCTGCGACCATGGCTTCCGGTCCCATCGATCAAGAGGTTCGGCCATGCGCCGCATGTTCATATTGCCAGTGCTGCTCTTCGCCATCGCGGGCCCGGTTCAGGCCGACGGCCTTTTCGGCAAGGCGAAGGACCTGCTGGGCGGCGCCGTGAAGAACGCGCCTGCCGCGGGCGGCGAGCGGCAGGGCGGCCTCAGCCGCTCGGAGATCGGCGCCGGCCTGAAGGAAGCGCTGCGCGTCGGCTCGGGTCGGGTGGTCGATCAGGTCAGCGCCATCGACGGTTTCGACGCGGATCCGGCGATCCACATCCCGCTGCCGGAGAACCTCGCCAGGGCCCAGTCGATCCTCGGCCGGCTGGGCATGTCGAACCAGCTGGACGCGCTGGAGGACCGGCTCAACCGCGCGGCGGAGACCGCGGCGGCCAGGGCGAAGCCGCTGTTCGTGGACGCCGTCGAGGCGATGACGATCCAGGACGTCATGGAGATTTTCAACGGTCCCGACGACGCGGCGACGCAGTATTTCCGCCGCCAGATGACGCCCGGCCTGCGCGCCGAGATGAAGCCGGTGGTGGACGAAAGCCTGGCCGAGGTCGGCGCGATCGAGACATACGAACAGACCGTCGGCGAGTTCCGCAGCATGCCGATGGTGCCGGACCTGCGCGCCGACCTCACCGATCATGTGCTCACCCTGGGGCTGGACGGCATCTTCCACTACCTGGCGCGCGAGGAGGCGGCGATCCGCAACAATCCGGCGGAGCGGACCACGGCGCTGCTGCAACGGGTCTTCGGCGGCTGACCGCCGCGGACCTGAAATTGCATATGTCCGCAAGATCGTTCATTTTCGCCCGAGGGGAACGGCGGCCTCGCGGCCGCGCATGAGGGGAACAGTCCATTGGCCAGCGGACGCTTCGTTATCATCGACGATGATCGCCTGACTGCGGGGCACGCGCGCGCGGTGCTCGAGCGCGCCGGCTACGAGGTCAGCGTCTTCGCCTCCAGCATCGAGGGGCTGGAAGCGGTGCGCCGCGACCGGCCGGACGCGGTGCTGACCGACGTCATGATGCCGGAGATGGACGGCATGGAACTGACGCAGAAACTGCGCGAGGATCCGTCCTTCGACGAGATGCGCATCTTCGTCTTTTCCGGCAAGGCCTTCGAGTACGACCGCGCCCGCGCGATGGAGCTGGGCGCCGACGCCTACATCCTGAAGCCGATCAAGGCCGACAGCTTCCTGAAGACGGTCGAGCGCGTGCTGTCCGACAGGATCGCGGTGAAGTTCTGGGGCGTGCGAGGCACCCTGCCCAAGCCCGGGCCGGACAGCCTCAAATACGGCGGCAACACCTCGTGCGTGACGCTCTCCTTCCCGCGCGGGCAGTTCTTCATCTTCGACGCCGGCAGCGGCATCCGCGAGGTCGGCTCCAACCTGCTGGCCGAAGGCAAGACCCGCTCGGAGGGGAAGATCTTCATCTCCCATCCGCACTGGGACCACATCAACGCCCTGCCGTTCTTCGCGCCGCTGTTCATTCCCGGCAACGACTACGAGGTGCTGGGACCGATGCACGGCTCCATGGGCATCGAGAAGCTGGTTTCGGAACAGATGAGCGGCGCCTACTTCCCGATCACCGTGCGCGAGTTCGGCGCCCGCGTGACCTACCGCGATCTGCGCGAGGGCGAGTACGACGTCTCCGGCATTCCGGTGAAGACCATGCTGCTGTCCCATCCCGGTTACTGCCTGGGCTATCGCGTCGACTATGCGGGACGGTCGTTCTGCTACATCACCGACAACGAGATGTTCCTGCCGGATTCGGACTATCACGCGCCCGACTACATGCAGAACCTGGCCGACTTCGTGCGCGGCACGGACATGCTGGTCACCGACACCACCTACACCGACGACGAATACCGCTCCAAGATCGGCTGGGGCCATTCCTGCCTCAGCCAGGTGGTGGAACTGGCCTGCCAGGCCGACGTGAAGGGGCTTTACCTGTTCCACCACGACCCCGACCAGAACGACGCCGCCATCGACGCCAAGCTGGAGGCGGCGCAGCAGATGCTGTCCGAACGCGGCTCGCCGGTTGCCTGCTACGCCCCGGCGGAGGCCGAAACCATACTGGTCTGAGGCGTTGGCGGCGCCGCTTGCCGCATCTCAGCCCCAGGGACCGCGCTTGTAGGGCGAGTCCGGATGCGGCTCGGGCCGCAGGATGCGGATCGCGGCGTCCTTGCCGAAGGGGGCGAGGGCCATCTCCTTCTCCTTCGACAGGATCGGATGATCGCGGTCGCGGAAAAGCAGCACCAGCGCCGCCCCTGCCAGGAAGCCGCCGACATGGGCGAACCAGGCGATGGGGTCGCTCTCGCTGCCGACGCGCAGCACGTTGAGGACCTGCAGCCCGAACCAGAGGCCCAGCAGCACCAGCGCCGGCAGGCGCAGCGGGATGAACAGGAAGCCGATGGGGATGCCGACCAGGATCCGGGCCCTGGGATAGAGGATGATGTAGCCGCCCAGCACGCCGGAGACCGCGCCCGACGCGCCGATCAGCGGCGCTTCCGAGGTCGTGTCCCACAGGCCATGGCACAGCGCGGCGATGGCGCCGGTCAGCAGCAGAAAGGCCACGAAGCGCCAGTGGCCCATGGCGCTTTCCACATTGTCGCCGAAGACCCAGAGAAACAGCATGTTGCCGATCAGGTGCATGAAGCCGCCATGCAGGAAGATCGTCGTGACCAGGGTCAGCACCGGCGGAACGACGGCCAGATCCGCGGGTAGGGCGCCATGACCGAACAGGGCGGCCGGGATCATGCCGAACTGATAGATCAGCGCGACTTCCGCGCGCTCGTCGAGGACGAGCTGATAGAGGAAGACGAGGACGCACAGGCCGACCACCGACCGCACGACCCAGGGCGTGCGGTGCGCCGGCGCGTCGTCATGCAGCGGAATCATTCGGTCAGGCTCCGTTCATTCCCTTCCTCATGTTGGGCGCGCACTCGGAAATCCAAAGCGGCTTACCAGATTATGACCATGATCGACCGACGCGCATTCCTGGCCGGCGCGGCCGCGAGCCTCGCGGCGCCTGCCTTCGCCGCCGCGCCGACGGCCTGGGATATCGACTTCGACGTGCGGATCGCCGGCCAGTCGGTCGGTCACCACCGGCTGGCCTTCCGCCGCGACGCCGCGGGCGACCTGCGGGTGACGGTGGATGTGGCCATGCGCGTGCGGCTGATGTTCGTGACCGTGTTCGACTATCGCCAGCAGGCCGAGGAGACCTGGCGCGGCGACCGGTTGCTGCGTCTCGAATCCCGCACCGTCGATGGCGATGACCGCGATCATGTGGTCGCCGAGCGGAACGGGGAGGGGCGGATTGCTGTGCAGAGCCGCCGCGCCGGCGACCGGATCGTCGACGGTGACATGTGGCCGACCTCGGCCTTCTGGCGGCCGGCGGCGGTGGAGCGGGAGCGATTCCTCGACGTCGCGACCGGTGTCATCCGCCCCGTCGACATCGCCTATCGGGGTCTGGAGACCATCGAGGCGCTGGGACGGGAGCGGCCGGCCAGGCGCTATTTCGTCGACACCAGCCGCGCCTTCGACATCTGGTACGGCTCCGATGGCGCATGGCTCAGGCTCGAATGGTCCGGCTTCGGACTCACCGCCCGCTATCATCGCGTGACCTGAACAAGATGCCGCGCGTCAGGGATTGGTCTCAGGCGCGGCGGCGCCGGCGAACGTGACGGATGCTCTCCGTATTGGCGGCAGGCGGCGCGATCAGGGGGCCGAGGGCCGCGGTGATTTCCGCCAGGTCCGGGCGCGGGCCGCGCTCGCTGGTGTCCAGGGCGAGCCGCATCGCCCGGATATGCTCGGGCGTGGTGCCGCAGCAGCCGCCGATGATCCGCGCCCCGGCGTCCCGAGCAAAGCGGGCATAGGCGGCCATCAACTCGGGCGTGCCGGTATAGACCACCTTGTCGCCGCGAATCTGCGGGATGCCGCAATTGGCCTTGGCGATGACGACGCCGGTCTCGGTGGCCATGCCCAGCACCGCCAGCAGCAGGTCGGAGGCGCCCACGCCGCAATTCGCGCCGAAGGCGACCGGTGGGACGGGCAAGGTGGCCGCGACGCCGGCCAGCAGTTCCGGCGGCAGGCCCATCATGGTGCGCCCGGCGGTGTCGAAACTGGCGGTGTAGACATAGGGCAGGCCCTCGGCGATGGCGGCCTCGGCGGCGGCGCGCATCTCCTCGGGCGCTGACATGGTCTCGATCCAGGCGACGTCGGCGCCGCCGGCCTTGAGACCGCGCGCCTGTTCGGCGAAGGCCGCCGCCGCATCCGTGTGGGTCATCCGTCCCAGCGGCGCCATCAGTTCGCCCGTCGGCCCCATGGAGCCGGCCACGACGATCGGCCGGTTGGCGGCGTCGGCGACCTCGCGGGCCAGCGCCGCGCCGAGGCGGTTGAGTTCCTCCGCCCGGTCCTCCAGCCCGTGCAGCATCAGGCGATAGCGGGTGCCGCCGAAAGTGTTGGTGAGAATGATGTCGGAGCCGGCGTCGACGAAGCTCCGGTAGTTCGCGCGGATCTTCTCCGGCTCGTCGGCGTTCCAGGCTTCGGGCGCATTGCCCGGCGGCAGCCCCATCGCGAACAGGTTGGTGCCGGTCGCGCCGTCGGCCAGCAGGCAATCGCGTTTTTCCAGCAGTTCCGACAGCAGCATGGCTATGTTCTCATGGATATCCGGATTCTCGCCTAGCATGGCCGGCGGGGGTCAACTATCCATGAAACGACGGGGAGGGTCGCAGACATGGAAAAGATCATACGCAGCCGGTCGGGCGCGGAGATCAGCGAGGCGGACGAACGCCAGCTGCTCGACACGATCCGCGTCTGGCTGAGGCGCGATGTCGAGGACAAGGTGCTCGATCTGGAGCACGCCGACGAATATCCGCACGAGATGGTCGCGCAGATGAAGGAGCTCGGCCTGTTCGGCGCCACCATCCCGACCGAATATGGCGGCCTCGGCCTGCCGGCCCAGACCTATGCGAAGATCGTCGCCACGATCTCCGAGACCTGGATGTCGCTGACCGGCATCTTCAACTCGCACCTGATGATGGCGGCGGCCGTCGAGCGCTTCGGCACCGAGGAGCAGAAGAACCGCTTCCTGCCCCGCTTCGCTTCGGGCGAACTGCGCGGCGGGCTGGCGCTGACCGAACCGCATTGCGGCACCGACCTGCAGGCGATCCGCACGAAGGCGGTGCGCGACGGCGACGACTATGTGGTCAATGGCGGCAAGACCTGGATCTCCAACGGCATCGAGGGCGGGGCGGTCGCCCTGCTGGCGAAGACAGACACGGACATCGAACCGCGCCACAAGGGCATGAGCCTGTTCATCGCCGAAAAGGGACCGGGTTTCACCACCGGACGCAAGCTGAAGAAGCTCGGCTACAAGGGCATCGATTCGGCGGAGCTGATCTTCGAGGACTACCGCCTGCCGGCCGCCAACCTGATCGGCGGCGTGGAGGGCAAGGGCTTCCACCAGACCGTCGGCGGGCTGGAGCTCGGCCGCATCAACATCGCCGCCCGCGGCGTGGGCGTGGCGACGGCGGCGCTCAACCGCGCGGTCGAATACGCCCAGATCCGCGAAACCATGGGCAAGCCGATCGGCGAACACCAGGCGATCCAGCTGAAGATCGGCGACATGGCGACGAAACGCCGGGCGGCGGAGCTTCTGATGCTGGACGCGGCCATGGCCTACGACCGGGGCGAGCGCTGCGACATGGAGGCCGGCATGGCCAAGCTCTTCGCCTCCGAGACCGCGCTGGAGAACGCCACCGAATGCATGCGCATCCACGGCGCCTACGGCTATTCGGCGGAGTTCCCGGTCGAGCGCTATTTCCGCGACGCGCCGCTGATGTGCATCGGCGAGGGCACCAACGAGATGCAGCGCATCATCATCGCGCGGCAGATGCTGGCGCGGAATCCGGCGTGAAGGGGCGCGCTGCCGCGCCCTTTCACGCCGCCCTCGGACCTGATCCGAGGGCCCAGCGAAACAAATGACTGGGTCCTCGGGTCAAGCCCGAGGACGCCGATCAAGGTAATCCGGAGATCCACATGAAACTCGAAGGCATCCGCGTCCTGGACATGTCGCTGTTCCTGCCCGGGCCGCTGCTGACCCAGATGATGGCCGACCACGGCGCCGAGGTGATCAAGCTGGAGCCGCTCTCGGGCGAGCCGAACCGGGAGATCGGCCAGGTGCGCGACGGGGTCACCGTCTATTTCGCCAACACCCATCGCGGCAAGAAGTCGATCCAGCTCAACCTGAAGACCGATGCGGGCCGGGAGGCCCTGATGAAGCTGGTCGAAAGCTGCGACGTCATGGTGGAGGCCTTCCGCCCCGGCGTGGTCAAGCGCCTCGGCTGCGACTACGAGAGCGTCAGCGCCCGCAATCCGCGCCTCGTCTATCTCTCGATCTCCGCCTTCGGGCAGAGCGGCCCCTATGTGAAGAAGCCGGCGCACGACCTGGCGACCGAGGCGCTGGCCGGCGTCCTCTCGCTGAACCAGGGTCAGGACGGCAAGCCGGCCATCCCCGGCATCGCCAACGCCGACATGCTGTCGTCGATGATGGGCCTGTCTGGCGTGCTGATGGCGCTGCTCCGCCGCGAGAAGACGGGGAAGGGCGACTATATCGACCTCGCCATGATGGACTCGCTCTTCGCGGCCATGCCGAACCTGATGGGCTCCACCTTCGCCCACAAGACGCCGCCGGTCTGGAAGGAGGAGCGGACGGGCGGCGGCTACGCCTTCTACCAGATCTACGAGACGAAGGACGGCCGGCACGTGGTGCTCGGCGCCTCGGAGATGCACTTCGCCGAGACAGTGATGCGGAAGTTCGGCCGCGAGGACCTGATCGAGGCCTGCAAGCCGCCGCCGGGCCCGACGCAGGAGCCGGCGCGTCAGTTCCTGCGCGAGACCTTCCGCACGAAGACCCAGGCCGAGTGGGTGGAGTGGTTCGAGGGCGTCGACGCCGCCTTCGCGCCCGTGAAGAACCTGCGCGAGGCCTGCGACGACCCGCAGGTGCGCCACCGGGAGATGATCTTCGAGGACGAGCGTGGCTGGGAGCATATCGGCGTGCCGATCAAGTTCGCCGCCGAGCCCGGCAGGCCGCGCCTCGCCTTCGCCGAAGTCGGCGAGCACACCGCCGCCACATTGAAGGAACTGGGCTACACCGACGACCAGATCGCTGCGATGAAGGAAGGCGGCGTGTTCTGAAGGTGTCGATGACCCGGCGCGACACCCTGCTGGCCGTCATGGCCGCCTTCATCTGGGGGGCGACCTACCCGTTTTCCGCTATCGCGTTGCAGGACACGCCGCCGATCTTCTTCACCGCGTTGCGCTTCGCCTGTGCGGCGTGCTTCGTCGTGGTGGTGCCATGGCCGCGGATCCCGGCCGGAAAACTGATCCTGCTTGGCCTGTTCCTCGGCGCGGTGCTGTTCGCGCTGACCTTCATCGCCATGACGCAGGGACTGAGCGCGTCGCTGGCTTCGGTGCTGGTGCACACCCAGGCCTTCTTCACCATCCTGATCTCAATGGCCGTGTTCGGCGAACGGATGAGGCGCCGGCAGTTGCTGGCGCTGCTGATCGCGGCCGCGGGCATCGCGGTCCTGGCCATCGACCGCGGCCGCGCCGGCTCGGCCGTCGCCCTGCTGCTGATCCTGCTGGCTGCGCTCTCCGGCGGGATCGGCAACAACATCATGAAGTCGCTGGGCCAGACCGACATGCTCCGCGTCTCGGTCTGGATGAGCCTGGTGCCGCCGCTGCCGCTGCTGGGCCTGTCCCTGGTTCTCGAATCGGACGGTTCGGCCGCGGATCTCGCGGCGACCGTCACCTGGCCGACCGTCATCGCGCTCGTCTGGTCCGGCGTGCTGGCGACGGTCCTCGTCTTCGCCATCTGGGGCCGTCTGCTGGTTGCCTACTCGTCGGCGGCCGTCGCACCCTTCTTCCTGCTGGTGCCGGTGTTCGGCGTCGCGCTGTCGGCCCTCGTTCTCGGGGAGACCCTGTCGGCGCTGCAGGTTTCCGGCGGCCTGCTGGTCTTCGCCGGCCTTGCCCTGGCGCTCTGGCCGGCCCGGAAGCCGCCGCTGCCGGTCGCCTGACCCGCCGCGCGGCGCGCGATGTCGCATAGACGCTTAGCAGCGCCAGCCAGTTCCTCTATAACCGTCGCCATGAGCGACAATGCCAATGCCCGGCCCCGCGTGGGGCTTTTCGTGACCTGCCTGGTCGACCTCTACCGGCCCAGCGTCGGCTTCGCCGCGGTGAAGCTGCTGGAGCGTGGCGGCTGCGCGGTGGACGTGCCGCTGGCCCAGACCTGCTGCGGCCAGCCGGCCTACAATTCCGGCGACCGGGAGGACACCGCCGCCATCGCGAAACAGGTGATCGAGGCCTTCGAGAGCTTCGACTATGTCGTGGCGCCCTCGGGTTCCTGCGCCGGCATGATCCGCCATCACTACCCGACACTGTTCGCCGACGATGGCGACTGGGCGCGGCGCGCGGCAGATCTCGGCGCCCGAACCTTCGAGCTCGTTTCCTTCCTCACCGGTGTCTGCGGCATGACCGAGGTCGAGGCGAAGCTGGATCGGACCGTGACCTATCACGACAGCTGCTCGGGCCTGCGCGAACTGAAGATCAAGGAACAGCCGCGACGGCTGCTGGCGACCGTGGACGAACTGGAACTGGTCGAACTGCCGACCGCCGAGACCTGCTGCGGCTTCGGCGGCACGTTCTGCATCAAGTATTCCGACGTCTCCGCGGAGATGGTGCGGCGCAAGTCCGATGACATCCAGGCCACCGGTGCGGACCTGCTGCTGGCCGGCGACATGGGCTGCCTGCTGAACATGGCTGGCAAGCTGAAGCGCGAGGGCGCGGACATCCAGGTGCGCCACGTCGCCGAGGTGCTGGCCGGGATGACCGACGGCCCCGCCATCGGTGAGGAGGGGTGATGTGCTGCGTGGTCGACTCTCCATGCGGCGTCCTGGGGCTTGACCCCAGGACCCAGTCATTCTTTTTGCTGGGCCCTTGGATCAAGTCCAAGGGCGCCGGTTACATGACGGGAAACTGAGCCATGCAGCCGAAGTCGCATCTGTTCAAGGAAGAGTCGACGAAGGCGATCGGGGACGCGAATCTCCAGTCCGCCCTGAAGAATCTCCAGACCGGCTTCGTCGCCGCGCGCGCCCGCGCCGCCGACGGTCTGGACGAGTTCGAGGCGCTCCGCGACGAGGCGGTGACGCTGAAGAACCATATCCTCGCCAATCTCGACTTCTACCTGGAGCGCTTCGAGGAAAAGGTGACCGAGGCCGGCGGCACGGTGCATTTCTGCGCCACCGCCGAAGAGGCGCGCCAGACGATCCTCGAACTCTGCCGCCGCTATGGCGCGAAGTCGGTGACCAAGGGCAAGTCCATGGTCGCCGAGGAGGTGGCGCTGAACCCCTTCCTCGAGGCCAACGGCATCGAACCGGTCGAGACCGATCTCGGCGAATACATCATCCAGCTCGCCAAGGAACCGCCCAGCCACATCATCGGGCCGGCGGTGCACAAGACCAAGGAGCAGGTCTCCGACCTGTTCCACGAGCATCATGCGAAATACGGCCGGACCGAGCGCCTGACCGAGGCCGAGGACCTGGTGACCGAAGCGCGCGAGGTGCTGCGCCAGAAATACTTCGACGCCGATGTGGGCATCACGGGCGCCAACTTCCTGATCGCGGAGACCGGCTCCACCATCATCGTCACCAACGAGGGCAATGGCGATCTGACCCAGATGCTGCCGAAGGCGCATGTGGTCATCTCCGCCATCGACAAGGTGGTGCCCACGCTGGAGGACGTCTCGACGATCCTGCGCGTGCTGGCGCGTTCGGCGACAGGGCAGGAGATGTCGGCCTATACCACGCTCTCCACCGGGCCGAAGCGGGAGGGCGACCTGGACGGGCCCGAGGGCTTCCACGTGGTGCTGCTGGACAATGGCCGGTCCGACCTGCTGGGCACCGACAAGCAGGATCTGCTCCGCTGCATCCGCTGCGGCGCCTGCATGAACCATTGCCCGGTCTACACCGCCGTCGGCGGCCACGCCTATGGCTGGGTCTATCCCGGCCCCATCGGCGCGGCGCTGGACCCGCATTTCGTCGGGCTGGAGGAGGCCCGGCATCTGCCCAACGCGTCGACCTTCTGCGGCCGCTGCGAGCAGGTCTGTCCCATGCGCATCCCGCTGCCGAAGATCATGCGCCACTGGCGCGAGGAAGCCTTCGAGCGCGGCCTGCCGCCGGCTCGGGAGCGGCTGGCGCTGAAGGGCTGGGCCTGGATGGCCAGGCATCCCTGGGCCTACCGGCTGGCGGCGCGGATCGGCATCGGCGTCATGGGACGGCTGGGCCGCCGCCGCGGCGGGCGGTTCCGCGACCTGCCGCTGGCGCGCGCCTGGACAAAGAGCCGCGACATGCCCGCGCCCGAGGGCCGCACCTTCATCGACCGCTGGAAGGCCGGCGAGCGTGGGTAGGGCGCACAAGTGCGGGCGGGGGCTCGCCCTCCCCCTCGATGGGGGAGGGACGGGGAGGGGGTGGCACACCTGCACCCACTCGCTTTTGCCCCCCATTCGGCGCCGCGCGCCGGCCTCCCCCACCAGGGGAGAGGCAGACCGGATTGGAGCGCACCATGGCGCGTGATGGCGATCCGGAACTGCTCGAGGCCATGCGGCTCGGCATGGAACAGGGACAGATGTCCATGCACATCAGCTACCGCAAGGCGCGCCGCGTCGAGGGGTTCCGCGACGTACTGGCCGCCCAGGTCGGCCGGCGCGCGGTACTGATCCGCGACTGGTTCCTGCCGATTTCGCTGGCGCTGATGGCGGCCTGGTTCGCGCTGGCCGAGTGGCTCGGCCTGCACGAGATCAGCTATCGCGTCGTCGGATCCCAGATGTCGCTCGGCTTCATCACCTTCGCGCTGCTGCTGCTGGCGCTGGTGCTGTTTTCGCGCAAGCACATCCGCCCGCTGCAGGGCCCGGCGCTGCATCAGGTGGCGCTCTCCGACCCGGAGCTGTTCGTCCGGCTCTGGCGGCGCGGCGCCGTGGCGCTGATCACCCGCCAGGGCCGCGACCGCATCTGCCAGAGCCCGAAGGATGACTGGCGGCAATATGTCCGCCGTACGCTGGTGTTCTAGATCGTGGATGAGCCGAGTCAGAGTTACGCATTCTGCTCAGACTGCTTTCGTGATGAAGGTCTGCGCCTTGATGCGGAACGACTAGGAGCGGTCGACAACGTTGTCTGCAGTCATTGCGGATCTAGCGCCGGGAGAAAATTGGACACTGAAACGGGCATACACCTCGTCCACAGATTTTTCGTGATGGGAACCATGACAAGGCAGGAGTATGGATTTGCTCCCATTATTCAATTCAATGACAAGAGAGAAAATGAAATAAGTTCGCAAAAAGAACTGAATGAAGATATAGAGTTAGCTTGCAGGCAATTGGGGGTCGGCTTCTTCCATTATGGCCCTAGGTTATGGATGATAGGTGAAATTGAGCCTCTTAAAAGATTGCTTGATCCGGTCCGGAGAAATGGTCAGGTAAATGAGATTTTTTCAAAATACCCAAGTGTAGTTATTGGAAATGAAAAAAATTCTATAGAATTAGAAAATTGCCGAAAAATCCCGATAATGATAAAGAGTATGACTCTCCTCCTGTTGAATTATCTGGGCACGGTCGTTTAGATTCAGATAATCTATCTGTATTGTATGCGTCGGAAGACATAGATACATGCATTCACGAGTGTAGATTCACTGTAGAAGATGAAATATATTGCGCCACGCTCCAGCCAAAAAAGGAACTGAAACTCCTAAATTTAACCAAACTTTTGGATGAAAACTGTACGGAATTTGAAAGTTTGGATTTGGCAATTCATTTTCTTTTTATGGCCGGCTTGCATTCATATGATTTGGCAAGATTCATTGCAGAAACGGCGTATAAGAAGGGCTATGATGGATTATTATTTCCGTCCTTTTTTAGCGTTCTTAGAACTGGTGCGGAGCCATTGCGTACGGCATACGGTATTTCGCTTCGCAGATTCCCATCTACAAAAGAAATTGAGGAATCTTTGTCAATTCCAAATCTAGCGCTGTTTGGTCATCCGGTGGCTGATGGTAAGGTGGCGGTGCGGTGTATAAATAAGTTGATCGTGCGACGCGTTGATTATGAATATCATTTTGGCCCTGCGGAATTCTCCTAGCAACAACAACTTAGGATGCGAAATTCGCCTCCTGACCGTTACCCTCGGATCAGGCCGCCGGGCCGGGCCCCGGTGAGCTCCCCGCCGGCCAGCGTCTCGACGCCGGCCTTGATGGTGTGGCGGTAGCCCTTCGCGCGCTGAATCAGCCGCCGTCCGCCGGCGGGCAGGTCGTAGACCACCTCCGGCATGGTCACGGCGAGATTGTCGAAGTCGATGACGTTGAGGTCGGCCTTCATGCCCGCCTCGATCGTGCCGCGGTCGGTGAGCCCGTAGGCGCGGGCGGTGTCGCGGGTCTGCTTCTTCACCAGGAAGGGCAGGTCGAAGCGCTCGCCGCGGCGGCGGTCGCGACCCCAGTGGGTAAGCAGGGTGGTCGGCGCGGAGCTGTCGCAGATCAGCCCGACATGGGCGCCGCCGTCGGCCACGCCGCAGACCGTGTACGGGTCGGTCATCATCTCGCGCACGACCTCCAGGTCGCCGTGATAATAGTTCTCGAACGGGTAGAGCAGGATCGCCTTGCCCTCGTCGGCCATCATCAGGTCCAGCGCCAGTTCCCACTTGTCCAGGCCTTCCCGCTTCGCGCGGGCGCCGACCGAGTTGGCCGGATCGGGCTCGTAGTCCAGCGGCAGGGCCAGCGGGTGCGCCTTGTCGAGGCCGAACTCCATCCACTTCGCGTGGCCGTGGCTGCGGTCCTCGGCCAGCAGCCGTTCCCGGACCTCGGCGTTGTTCTTCAGCGTCAGGTACCGCTCGCGCGGTGACAGATGCTCCAGTTCCTTCCACGTACGGTGACGCAGGAAGGGATGAACCGAGGTTTCCAGCCCCATGAGGATGCCGATCGGGCGCGTGCCCACCTGGCCGTTGGCAGCGATGCCGGCCGCGTTGGCGGCGCGGATGCCGTCGCGGGTTTCCTGCCATCGGTCGGGGGCGTTGTCGACCTGGATCAGCAGCACCGAGAGCGGCCGTCCGGCCCGCTCGGCGGCGGCGCGCAGGATGGCGAAGTCGCCGTCCTCGAAGTCCGAATTGACCTGCAGGACGCCCTTGGCGGCGCGGCGCATGGCGTCGGCCATGCCGAACAGCTCCGCCTCGCGCGCGGTGAGAGACGGCGTGAAGCGGCCGTCCGCGGCCTTGTGCTTGATGGTCCGCGAGGTGGTGAAGCCCAGCGCGCCGGCGGCCAGCGCCTCCTCCAGCAGCCGGCCCATATGGGCGATCTCGTCGTCCGACGGCAGGGCCTGGTAGTCCGCGCCCCTGTCGCCCATGCAGTAGAACCGCAGCGCCGCGTGCGGCACCTGGCAGCCGATGTCCATGGTGCGCGGCGTCTCCGCCAGCACGTCCATGAACTCCGGGAAGCTTTCCCAGCGGAAGTCGATGCCCTCCGAGAGGACGATCTCGGGGATGTCCTCGACGCCTTCCATCAGGTTGATCAGATAGGGCTCGGCGCCCGGCTTCACCGGCGCGAAGCCGACGCCGCAATTGCCGAAGACCGTCGTCGTGACGCCATGCCAGGCCGAGGGCGTCAGGTCGCCGTCCCAGGTCGCCTGGCCGTCGTAGTGGGTGTGGATGTCGACCCAGCCCGGCGTGACGATCGCCCCGCCGGCCTCGACCTCGCGCCGCGCCGGCCCGGCCTTGCCGCCGGCCTCCACGATCACGCCGCGGCGGACCGCCACGTCCCCGGTGAAGGCTGCCCTGCCGGTGCCGTCGATGATGGTGCCGCCCCGAATGACCAGATCGTGCATGACGCCGCGCTCCCCTGTGTCGTCTCCGCAACGAAGATATACGCGACGTCAGGCCGGGAACCAAAGGCGATTCCGGCATGGAAGGGGCGTCCCTCCCGAAGGTCGCCCCTGGGTCCCGGGGTCAAGCCCCGGGACGGGGGAGAGTTTGTCGCCGGCCAGTCAGCCTCACTTGCCCGCGCCGGGACTCGATCCCGGCGCCCAGCAGGAGGTCGTCCCCGGGACACGCATCGTCCTTGGCGCGCGCCTTACTGCGCCCGGGCCTCAGACCTTCGCCAGGCGGTTCAGCGCCGAGACGATGGCCTTCAGCGAGGCGGTGGTGGTGTTCTCGTCGATGCCGACGCCGAAGCGCTGCTCGCCATGCCGGTTGGCCAGGCGGATGAAGCAGACCGCGCGCGTGCGGCTGCCCTTCTCGCTGGCGTGGATGGCGTGCTCGCGGTAGTCGGTCAGGTTGGCGCGGATGCCGAAGGCGTCCTTCATGCCCTGGAAGAAGGCGCTTATCGGACCGTTCTCCTCGCCGGCGACCGTCACCGTTTCGCCGTCACGGATCACTTCGGCCTCGACCGCCGACATGCCGTCGCCCGATCCCGGGGCGACCTTGTAGCGGACCAGTTCGAAGGGTTCGGTGGTCTCCAGATAGGTGTCCTCGAAGCTCTGCCAGATCATGGCGGGCAGGATCTCCTTGCCCGTGGTGTCGGCGATCTTCTGCACCACCTGGCTGAACTCCACCTGCAGCAGCCGGGGCAGCTCGACGCCGAAATCGTTCTCCATGATATAGGCCGTGCCGCCCTTGCCGGACTGGCTGTTGACCCGGATGATTCCCTCATAGGCGCGGCCCACGTCCATCGGGTCGATGGGCAGGTAGGGCACTTCCCAGAGGCCGTCGTTCGACTGCCTCACCGCGGTCATGCCCTTCTTGATGGCGTCCTGGTGGGAGCCGGAGAACGCGGTATAGGCCAGCTCGCCCGCATAGGGATGGCGCTGGTGCACCGGCAGCTGGTTGCAGTATTCCGCCACCGCGATCGACTCGGTGATGTTGGAGAAGTCGAGCGCCGGATCGACGCCCTGGGTGAACATGTTCAGCGCCAGCGTGACGAGGTCGACATTGCCCGTGCGCTCGCCATTGCCGAACAGCGTGCCCTCGATGCGGTCCGCGCCGGCCATGACGCCGAGCTCGGTTGCCGCCACCGCGGTGCCGCGGTCATTGTGCGGATGCAGGCTGAGGATGACGGAATCGCGGTTCCGCAGATTGCGGTGCATCCACTCGATCTGGTCGGCGTAGTAGTTCGGGGAGGCCATCTCGACCGTCGCCGGCAGGTTGATGATGATCGGGTTCTCCGGCGTCGGCTCGAACACGTCCATCACTGCGTGGCAGATGTCGCGGGCATAGGGCAGCTCGGTGCCGGTGAAGCTTTCCGGGCTGTACTCGATGCGGACATTGCTGCCCTCGAGCGTCGGAATCAGTTCCCGGATCAGCTTCGCGGCGTCGACGGCGATCCGAGTGATGCCCTCCTGTTCCAGCCCGAAGACCACGCGGCGCTGCACGGTCGAGGTCGAGTTGTAGAAGTGGATGATGACGTTCTTCGCGCCCTTCACCGCCTCGAAGGTGCGGCGGATCAGCTCCTCGCGCGACTGGACCAGCACCTGGATGGCGACGTCGTCGGGAATGATGTCGTTCTCGATGATGTGGCGGACGAAATCGAAGTCGGTGTCGGAGGCGGCGGGGAAGCCGACCTCGATCTCCTTGAAGCCGACCGCGAGCAGGTGGCGGAAGAAGCGGACCTTGCGGTCGCGGTTCATCGGCTCGATCAGGGCCTGGTTGCCGTCGCGCAGATCGACGGAACACCAGATGGGCGCCTTGTCGATGGTCTTCGTCGGCCAGGTCCGGTCCGGCAGGTCGATCTTCGGAAAGGCCCGGTACTTGTGGAGGTTGGGCATGGTGGGCATGGTCGTTGTCTCCGGTGACGCTTGTAGCTTTGGAGGCGTCGGGGTCTGTGACCCGTGTCGGACCGCGCACGCAGCGTGGTCTTCAGTCGTTTGGCGATTTCGAGAAATGATGTCGACCGGATGCCCGGCCCCGACGCGCGAAAGGCTTAACCCGACTCTATCCGAGAGCCGGGCTGCCTAGGACGAGGCCTAGCAGGATATGACGCTTTGCGCCGGACATGGGCTGAAACCTAGGCCCGGCCTCGCGCGGCGTCAACCGAAAAGGGGTTCCCGGCTGGGGACTTGATCTCCCGCCCGGCGTCAAGCAAAGTCACTTCACTTTTGTCTCCGGCGGCCCCGCCGCCTCCGTCAAGCGCCGATTGCCGACGACGACGTCCGACGGCGCGGATCACGATGACAGGAACCGATGGACAGGGATCCCTATTCGGAAGGCGTCCTTCCGGCCAAGCAGTTGCGTAGCCAGCGCCGCCGGCGCGCCATCCTGGACGCGGCGAACCGTCTTGTGGAAGGACTGGGTTACGAGCGCATGAAGATGGAGGATATCGCGGCCGAGGCGAACAGCTCGGTCGGCACCCTTTATCAGCGCTTCCGCGACAAGGACGGGCTGCTCGACGCCCTTGTGGGCGAGCGCCTGGCGCGTATGGCCGAGCGGGTCGATCGGGAGATCACTCTCGAGGCGCTGGGCGGCGGCGACCGGCGTCACGCGATACGGTGCGTCACCGCGCTGATCGTCGAGTTCTTCCGCGACAATCCCGGCTTCGTCCGCGCCGTCGTCGCCCGTCATCTGGGCGAGAAGGAAGCCTTTTCGCCGCTGAGGCCGGTCGCACAGAAGACCGTGAGCCGCGCCTGGGATTTCTACGGCCGGCTCTGGCCCGAGGAAGCGAACGAGGCGGTGCGCGCCCGTTTCCGCTTCGGCTTCCAGATCGTTCTCTCCACCTGCTCCAACGCGGTGCTGAACCGGCCCGGGCCGATCCTGATCGACGATCCGGTCATGCCGGACATGCTGGCCGACACGGTGCTGGCCGTCATGAGCAGCGGGACCCTGCCGATCGACCGGGCCACGATCGCCCCCGTTCCGGACGGCGACGGTTCCGGCGAAACCTGAGCGCGGCCGGGCCGCGCCCGGCAAGTTCTGACCCTGTTTCGACGACGAAGCGCGCCCTGCAGCGGCAAATCCTGCCGGGGCGTCCTGGCGGCCCGCGTCCGGAAGATTCAAGAAAGCTTATTTAACACAACGGTTTGGCGCGGATTTTCTCGACTGGCACGGCGGTTGAGTTGTGAGGCCTGCGCCATATCGGCGCTTGTGGGTGAACCGCGGGGCTCATGAAGGCAGCCCGTCTGAACAGGAGAGAGAAATGCTTTCGGTAAACACCAATACGGGCGCGATGCTGGCCTTGCAGCAGCTCAATGCGACCAACAGGGATCTTTCCGAGGTCCAGACCCGGATCAACACCGGCCTGAAGATCGCCGGTCCCAAGGACGATGGCGCCGTCTTCGCCATCGCGCAGAACATGCGCGGCGAGATCGCCGGCTTCGAGGCCGTGAAGACGGCCCTCGACAACGCGGTCAGCGTCATCGATGTGGGTCTGGCCGCCGGCCAGTCCGTTTCGGATCTGCTGATCGAGATGAAGGAGAAGGCCGTCGCGGCCCTCGATCAGTCGCTCGAGACCTCCAGCCGCAATGCGCTGCAGAATGACTTTGCCGCGCTGCGCGACCAGATCGCGACCATCGTCGGCAACGCGGAGTTCAACGGCTTCAACGCCCTGGACGGTTCCGTCAGCTCCATGTCGGTGCTGGCCAATCCGGACGGCGACACCATCACGGTGACGGCGCAGAACATGACCACGGGGACGGCCGGACTGACGCTGAGCGCGCTCAGCCTGTCCACGGCGACGAACGCCGCCGCCGCCCGCTCTGGCATCGATGCGGCGATCGACGCCGCCAACCAGCAGCTCGCGGTGCTCGGCACCCGGGCCAAGACGCTGGATATCCACACCAACTTCGTCGACAAGCTGATCGACAGCCTGAACACCGGCGTCGGCAACCTGGTGGACGCGGACCTGGCCAAGGAAAGCGCCCGATTGCAGGCGCTGCAGATCAAGCAGCAGCTCGGCACCCAAGCGCTTTCGATCGCCAACCAGGCGCCGCAGTCGATCCTCTCGCTGTTCGGCTAGGCCGGCGGCGGAGCACCCACATGATCGGGGCCGGCCTCCGGGCCGGTCCCCCTTCATGTCGCTACCCTACCGCCCGCGATAGGTCTCGACGCCCGGTTCGGGCAGCCAGACTCCTGCCGGCGGCTCTCCCGTCTGATAGAAGACGTCGATCGGTATCCCGCCGCGCGGGTACCAGTATCCGGCGATCCTGAGCCAGTCCGGCCCGATCGCCGCCACGATCCGCTTCGCGATCGTCACCGTGCAGTCCTCGTGGAAGGCGCCGTGATTGCGGAACGACCCCAGGAACAGTTTCAGGCTCTTGCTCTCGACGATGCGGCCGGCCGGCACGTAGTCGATGACCAGCCGCGCGAAGTCCGGCTGGCCCGTGACCGGGCAGAGCGAGGTGAACTCCGGTGCGGTGAACCGCACCACGTACTTGGCGTCCGGATGCGGATCGGGCACGGCGTCCAGCACCGCTTCCCCGGGGCTCTCCGGCACGGCGCTCTGCTTTCCGAGATATTTTACCGCATCATTCATGGCCCGGTCCTGTGGCAGGTTGGCGGGATGACCCTTCGGCTCGTCATCTTCGACTGCGACGGCACGCTCGTCGACAGCCAGCACGGTATCGTCCGCTCGATGCAGCAGGCGTTCCTGAGCTTCGGCTTGATCGCACCCGACCCGGACGCGGTCAAGCGCGTCGTCGGGCTCAGCCTCGACCAGGCGGTGGGCCGGCTGGCGCCGGAACTAGGCGCGTCGGACGTCTGGCAGGTGGCGGGCGCCTACAAGGCGCTGTTCCGGGAGCTGCGCGCCGGCGGCGACCTGCCCGAACCGGACTTTCCCGGCGTGCTCGACGCCATCGGCGCGCTCGATGCGGCGGGCTACCTGCTGGGCGTCGCCACCGGCAAGTCGCGGCGCGGCCTGTTCGCGGTGGTCGAGCGACTGGGGCTGGAGGGCCGCTTCGTCACGCTGCAGACCGCAGACGACGTCATGGCCGGCAAGCCCGCGCCCGACATGTGCCTGCAGGCCTGCGCCGAGGCCGGCGTGGATGTGGCGGACGCGGTGGTGATCGGCGATACCAGTTACGACATGGAGATGGCGCGGGCCGCCGGCTGCGGCGCTATCGGCGTCGCCTGGGGCTATCATCCGCCCGGGGAACTGGAAGGCGCGGGCGCCGCGCGGATCGTGGGTCATGGCGACGAGATCCCGGCCGCCGTCGCCGCGCTGCTGGGGGGAGCCCGGGCGGCGTGAAGCGTTTCTACGAGAAAGTCGGCGTGGAAGAGGCGCCGGGGGGCTGGGAGGTCCGCCTGGACGGCCGCGCCATGCGCACGCCCGCGCGGCAGCCCTTCCGTCTCCCGACCCGGGCGCTGGCCGATCTGGTGGCGGGCGAATGGGCGGCTCAGGGCGAGAAGATCGATCATCAGTCCATGCCGCTGACCCGTATGGCCGGCACGGCCGTCGACGGCTTCGCAGGCCGCCGCGAGGACACCCGGCGAGCTGTCGCGCGCTTCGCCGATGCCGACATGCTCTGCTACTGGGCGGACCAGCCTCAGCGCCTGATCGAGCGTCAGCAGGCGCATTGGCGGCCGTTGCTGGACTGGGCGGAGGACCGTTTCGGCGCCAGGCTGCAGGTGACCTCCAGCCTGAACCCGGTGCGCCAGAGCCCGGCGGCGCTGGCGGCGCTGGAGGGCGCCGTCCGCAGCTATGACGATTTCCGGCTGGTCGGCCTGTCGGTCGCCGCCGGCGCGGCGGGCTCGCTGGTCATCGGCCTGGCCCTGGTGGAGCGCCGGGTGGACGCCGCCGCCGCCTTCGATGCGGCGCAGCTCGACGAGAGCTTCCAGATCGAGGAGTGGGGCGAGGACGCGGAGGCCGCGCACCGGCGCGCGGCGATCCGCGGCGAACTGGCCCGGGTGGAGCGCCTGATCGGCGCGCTCTGACAGGGCTGCGTCCCGCCAAAGGGCTGGCGGGGCCGAATGCCCGATGCTATCGAGGGGCCATATCTGGGGAATGGCGCCGGGAGAGGCGGATGCAGGACATCGTACGGATGCTGGAAGAGAAGCGCGCCAAGGCGCGCCTGGGCGGGGGCGAGAAGCGCATCGAGGCGCAGCACGGCCGCGGCAAGCTGACCGCGCGCGAGCGCATCGAACTGCTGCTGGACGAGGGCTCGTTCGAGGAATGGGACATGTTCGTCGAGCACCGCTGCACCGATTTCGGCATGGCCGAGAACAAGGTGCCGGGCGACGGCGTGGTCACCGGCTACGGCACGGTCAACGGCCGGCTGGTCTTCGTCTTCAGCCAGGATTTCACCGTCTTCGGCGGCGCGCTGTCGGAGATGCACGCGCGCAAGATCTGCAAGGTCATGGACAAGGCGATGCAGGTCGGCGCGCCGGTCATCGGCATCAACGATTCGGGCGGCGCCCGCATCCAGGAGGGTATCGACAGCCTGGCCGGCTATGCCGACGTCTTCCAGCGCAACGTGCTGGCCTCGGGTGTGGTGCCGCAGATCTCCATGATCATGGGCCCCTGCGCCGGCGGGGCGGTCTACAGCCCGGCGATGACCGACTTCATCTTCATGGTCAAGGACACCTCCTACATGTTCGTGACCGGTCCGGACGTGGTGAAGACGGTCACGGCCGAAACCGTCACGGCGGAGGAGCTTGGCGGCGCGGTGACCCACACGACGAAGTCCTCGGTCGCCGACCTGGCCTTCGAGAACGATGTCCAGGCCATCGCCCAGACCCGGCGCTTCATCGATTTCCTGCCCGCCTCCAACCGGCAGGAGCCGCCGCACCGGCCCACTTTCGACGACCCGGAGCGCCAGGAGCATTCGCTGGACACCCTGGTGCCGCAGAATCCGAACAAGCCCTACGACATGATGGAACTGATCGAGAAGGTCGTGGACGAGGGCGACTTCTTCGAGATCCAGCCGGGATTCGCCAAGAACATCATCTGCGGTTTCGGCCGCATGGAAGGGCACACCGTGGGCGTCGTCGCCAACCAGCCGATGGTGCTCGCCGGCTGTCTGGACATCGACAGCGCGAAGAAGGCGGCGCGGTTCGTGCGCTTCTGCGACTGCTTCAACATCCCGATCGTCACCTTCGTCGACGTGCCGGGCTTCCTGCCGGGCACGACCCAGGAATTCGGCGGCATCATCAAGCACGGCGCCAAGCTGCTGTTCGCCTATGCCGAGGCGACGGTGCCGAAGGTCACGGTGATCACGCGCAAGGCCTATGGCGGCGCCTATGACGTCATGAGCTCCAAGCATCTGCGCGGCGACGTCAACATGGCCTGGCCGAACGCGGAGATCGCGGTGATGGGCGCCAAGGGGGCGGTGGAGATCATCTTCCGCGCCGACATCGGCAACGAGGAGAAGATCGCGGCGCGTACCGAGGAGTACCGCCAGACCTTCGCCAACCCCTTCATCGCCGGCGCGCGGGGCTTCATCGACGACGTCATCATGCCCCACAACACCCGCTTCCGGATCATCAAGTCGCTTCGGATGCTGAAGTCGAAGAAACTCGAGAACCCCTGGAAGAAGCACGACAACATCCCGCTCTGAGCGGTCGCGATTCGGCATTGTTCCTGGTTTCGGACGAAATGACTTCTCCTCCCCTCGAAGGGAGAGGGGGGTGAGGCTCGCCGTGGTGGAGCAGCACCGCCCTGTTCCCGGAGCACCCCTTCTCGGCCTGCCTGAAGAATCCCGGCACGCTTAAGGCTGTGCCGGTATAAATACCTCTGTCATGTGCGACGCCCAGCCAGGGAGCATGACAGATGCCGGCCATCCCGACCCCGCCGACGCGGTCCTTCCGCACGCCCGAAGCCTTCCGCCCCGCCCACTGGGTTTCGGCGAAGACGCCGATGCGCGGGGAGGACATCGTGGGTGCGCAACGGGCGCTGGCGGATGTGGGCCATTACCGGCCCTGGCCGGATCTGGGCTTCCAGCCGGTCGCCGAGCGGCGGCTGTTCGAGGGGCTGAAGGCCTTCCAGAAGTCGAAGGGTCTGGAGCCGGACGGCGCGATGGGTCCGGCGGGCCCGACGGCCCAGGCGCTGGACGCGGCCCGGCACGCGAAGGCGACGGCGGGTGCAAAGCGGCCGGCGCGGGACCTGCTGGGCCGGGGCGCCAACCTGCCGCTTGATCTGTCGGTCGGTGAGGGCGGCGCCAACCGCGAGGCGGATGTGAAGGCGGCCAAGGCGGCGCTGGGGTTGCTGGGCTACTACCCGCCGGAGAAGGTGCGCCGGCCCGACGGCCTGACGGGCAAGGCCGACGATCATGATTTCGAATTCGGCCTCGGCGCCTTCCAGCGCCGCTTCGGGCTGAAGACCGACCGGCGGATGGACCCCTTCGGGCCGACCCAGGCCAGGCTCGACGAGCTGCTGCAGCCGGCCCTCGACCGCGCCTTCGGCTTCGACATCGAGAACCCCGCATCCGGCCCCGCCGCAGCCGAACCGCTGTTGATCTCCGCCGACCCGGAGGCCCGTCCGCAGACCCAGGCGGCGATGCTGGAGACCCTCCGCGCCCACGGCCTCGCCCACATGGCCGAGACCCGGCGCACCGATGCGCTCTACGGCTTCGATGGTGAAGCAGGCGAAGACGCGCTCGACGGCGGTTCGGGCGAGGACAGCCTCGGCGGCGACCCGGAAACGACCGGACCGGCCGGCGTAGACGAAGACGCCGCCCGGCCCGAGGCGGCGGCGCGCGGCGACGCGGCGAGCCCGGCACAGGGCGGCGAGGCATCCGACCGTGTCGAGGCCGCTGCGGTTCCCGGGGTCACGGGTGATCCGGACCTCGACCGTGTCCATCGCATGCTCCGAAGCACGCCCTTTGCGCGCGCCGCGGAAAATCCGGAACGCTTGAGCGAGATTACCGCTCAGGAAGAGCGGATCGTCGGATCCTTCACCACCGAGCAGATCGAGGACCGTCTGCGGCGTCTGACGCTCCACACGCGCCGCAGCGTGCAGGATCCCTTTGGGCCGCAACTCGACAGCATGAAGGCTTCGGACGGGCTCGACTACCGGCGCCGCGTCCTGGCCCAGGCAGACATTCTCAAGCAGCGCTATCTCGACGCCGATCCGGACCTTTCAGCGACCGAAGCCAATCAGCGCGTTCTCGCCCGAATCGGCGAAGGAATGGGGCTCCGCCCAAAAGACCTCCGCCTCCTGCTCGACTTCGTACCTGTCGCCGGAGATGCGCTCGCCATACACGACGGCATTCTTGCCCTGTGGCACGCCGCCAATGCCGACACGGCCGAAGAGCGCCTGCAGCACCTCTCCGACGCGTCCCTCGCCATGGTCGGACTGGTGCCGATCATCGGCGACCCGATAAAGTTCTCGCTGAAAGCGCGGCGAAACCTGAGGAAACTCGGCATTCCTGACGAAGAGCATGAAGATTTTATCAGGCGGCAGGCAGTCTTCCTTGTGACTACCGAAATGATTTCAAAATACAGAATGAAGGGAAAGGCACTCTCCGTATTCGAGATGGCAAAGAAAAATCCGGCCTTGGCCACCTTGCCACGCCAAGAACTTACACGAATACAAAATACCTTGAATCCGATCAGCGGAAGAAAGGGGCAAGAGGTCGTTGCAGCACTATTTGAATTGGGTGATCTAGCCATGGATAGCGCGGGGCGGAGGTTGCCCCTTGCCTTCCAGAATCGAGCTGGAATAGTGAGAATATTTGATACTATGAGAATGCGAGACATTGTGCCTTCGACCCGGAAAGGCATGTTTGAGACCGTTGACCGAGTCAAGGGAGTGGCGGGTGATGTGAAATCCGGGCGGGCGAAACTTTCACCAAATCAGAAGAAATTCGACGACAGTATCGGTGACGCTGAAAATGAAATCATGCCCCTACGGGCAACGGATCTGGAAATCGAAATTTCCTCATCGGAGATTATCAGGACGCCAATTCATATAATACCGCGAGACAGGCTGGAACATAAAATTCGTGCGGTATTGGAAAGCAAGGGATATTCAAGCGAAGTCGTTGCTGCTGTTGTGGAGGGGGTAGGAACGATTCACGAATTGGATCGCAATACCTCTGTCATTATCACTCTTGAATCGGCCGTGGAAGCGGCCCTTGTGGCGGCAGAAGGCCTCTCGCTTTGATCACTTGGCTCCCAGCCATTGCCCCCATCTTTTATTCCGCTCCGCTCGTTCGAGTTCGTCAAAATCAATGCCGGGATCCTTGATGTCATAGCCGAGAATTTGCGAATGACGCAAAATCTTCCTCGCGACCTGTCTGGGTCTGAAGACGTTCTGGACCGTTTCCTTCTCTATTTCGATCCGGAGTTCCTGCTGCAGAACGGGATTCTTTGAGCCAGGGCCGCCAGCCAGCCGCATTCGGTGATTTTTCACACGATCCTGCTCGGTCGCAAAATCGAGAGAGGCGCGCTCGAAGAGCTTGTGGCCCAGATTTTCAATCATTTCTCCATCCTCCGCAATCTTTGCCAGAATGAAGCTGACCGATCTCGGAAAGTGGGTGCGACCAAGTCCCTTTCTTAGCACCTGAGCATAGTACGACAGATAGTCAGGGCCCTGTCCAATATCCGACCAAGCGTAGCGGAGCCACGATTCCGCCACGGTACACGTCAATTCGTGAAGGTCGGCCCCTTGGCTCAACCATGCGCCACTTCCAGAATCGGCGGTGATTCGTGATTCGTAAAATGGCAATGGTCGCAAGAAACCAAGGGTGAAGCTGGGTCTGCCTTTTCGGCCCGCCGGATACATATGGCAGTATCGCTCAAATTCGGCATCAACATAGCGTTCGTAAATACTATCTTCAAAATGGATGGGGGCCGTCCCATAGGGTATTCGACGGCTTCGCCGCCATTCGCCCACCCGCTCGCACATTTCGTCCAATTGGGGGATATAGACACCAAGGAAATCCCGGAACGAACCGGGTTCGGTCGAGAACCCGCGATAGAGCTTGACGTGGTGGACGATGCCGTCGCCGTCGAGGCGCCAGTGCGTCCTGCCGACTCGCCTGAATCCCCTCGATTCCACGGCGTCGGCGAAACCCAGCTCCGCGATCCGCTCCCAGACCGGCTTTTCCTTGCTCTCCGCCATCCACGCAGGATGCCAGCCGCCGTCCGTTCCGGCAATGTTCGGCGTCCGGGCATGGCCGGACGGCACGCGGTCAGCGAGTTCTGTCCTGTTCAATGACGGCCAAGAACTCGGTGTAGTCGATGCCCGAGGGGGGAAGGCGTATATCCAGCGCGCGCCCGATCTTCTCCAACCGGTATGCTCGCCCTTGCCGCAGCATCTGACTGTTCTTTGCCAATTGATCCCTGGAAATCTCGCCCGATGTTACATTCGAGCGCTCGAAAGAGCCCTCCCGCTCGCATTCCTTCCAGACGTCCTCGTAGCTCTTGCGGGCTTCGGCGAAGGCGGCATCCGCCATGCGTTCGATATGCGCCTGGTCGCCGGCAAGCCTGGCCACGGCGTAGTAGAACGGATCGGGATGGCGGATATCGGGAATCGTCCCCGGTCCCCAGTGGAAGCGGTAGAGGTTCCGGAAGTCCAGCCGCGCCTCGATCCAGGGCCAGCTGTAGCGTTCCCAGTAGCCGATGATGGTGGCGGCTACGTCCCGCAGGTCGTGCCCCTCGGTGAGGAAGGCCTGCGCGCGCAGGTCATTGCCCGCCCGGCCCCAGTACCTGATGTCGAGGAATTCCTTCTCGAAGTCGGGCCGAACGGGCTGGAAGATTTCGTCGAGCAATCCCCGCCAGCCGCCGCGCCCGGGCAGAGGCGGCGGGGGCGGATGCAGACGGTCGAACTCGCGCTTCTGCGCCAGGATGACGTCCATGCCGGTATCGCTCTGCATGTGGACGCGCTGGCCGCCGCCGTGGAGATACTGGCTCGCCTTCGAGCCGTCCCATCTGGCGTAGAGTTCGTCCAGGCCGTGCACGAACGCGCCGTGGACCGGCAGGAAGGAGGTCGGCGTCGCCTTGTAGCCCCGGACCAGCCGCATCCGCCAGGTCAGCCCTTCGCCCTCCATCTTCCAGTGGGTGGCGTTGACCCGCCGGAACCCCGTGGATTCCACCGCATCGGCGAAGCCGAGTTCGGCGATCCGCTCCCAGACCGGCTTTTCCCTTTCCGCGCCCATGGCCGCAGGATGCCAGCCGCCCTCCGTTCCGGCAATGTTCGGCGTCCGGGCATGGCCGCATTGCGTCCGGCGCGGGCGGGTTTGACTTGCCGGATCCCGCTGCGGCGCAACATGTTGGGCAGCATTCCGATCCCGAGAAGAGGCCGCCCATGTCATCCCCGCCGTCCAGCCCGTCCGGCGCCCCTCACGGCGCGGGCGATACCGCCTCGCTCGGCCTCGGCGTCGCCCTCGGCCTGACCACGGCGCTGATCTGGTCGGCCTACATGGTGCTGGTCCGCGACGGCGTCACTGGCGGCTTCGCGCCCATCGACATGGCCGCCGCGCGCTACTGGCCCGCGGGGCTGATCATGCTGCCGGTGTTGCTGCGCGCGGGGCTCCGCGACCTGGGCGGCGTCGGCTGGGGCCGCGGGCTGGTGCTGACCGTCTTCGCGGGCCCGCCCTTCGCGCTGTTCATGAGTTTCGGGCTGAGCTACACGCCCATCTCCCACGCCGGGGTCATCGCGCCGGCCTCCCTGACCCTGATGGCGACGCTGCTGGCGGTGATCTTCATCGGCGAGCGGCTGAGCCGGCTGCGCCTGGCCGGTCTGGTGCTGATCACGGCCGGCGTCGTCATGGTCGCCGGCCTCTCCTTCCTGGCGACCTTCAACGCCGACGTGCTGATGGGCGACCTGCTGGTGATCGGCGCGCCGACCTGCTGGGCCGTCTTTACCCTGCTGCTCCGGGTCTGGCGGATCGATCCGGTGCGCGGCACCGCCGCCGTCGTCGTGATCGGCTCGATCGGCCTGATCCCGTTCCACATCGCCTTCGCCGACTACGACGCGCTGATGCGGATCGGCTGGGGGGAGATCGGCGTGCAGCTGCTGGGACAGGGGGTGATGAACGGCTTCCTGGCGACCCTGCTGTTCGTCATCACGGTCTCGAAGATCGGGCCGGCCAGGGCGGCGGTCTTTCCGTCGCTGGTGCCGGGTCTGACCATCCTGATCGGCGCGCCGGTGCTGGGCGAGATCCCGACGCTCTATCAGCTCGCCGGGTTGGCGGCGGTGACCGTGGGACTGGTGCTCGCCGTGGGGCTGGTGGACGACTGGTTCGGCTGGCGGCGGCGCCGGCGCGCGGCGCTCATGCCGGCCGACGATCAGGACGCGGCCGCCACGAGACCCATCTGAGGCCCGCGGCGACGATCACGCCATAGGCCGCCATGCCGAGGGCGACGCAGATGAACACGGCGACCGGCTCGGCGCGTCCGGCCGCCAGCAACGCGCCGCCGCCGCCGGCGATGATGGCGAAGCGGCTGAGCGAGCCGATCACCGGCACGCCCATGGTCTGCATCGCCTGAGCCGCGAAGTAGAGCGACAGACCGAGGCCGAAGAAGGCGTAGAATGGCGCGACGCGGCGCATGTAGACGGCGCAGGCCTCGATCACCGCCGCATCGGCGGTGTAGAGAGACGCCCAGAAGGCCGGGAACAGGGCCGAGGCCACACCGATCGCGCCCACGATCAGGGCCGCCGCCCCCGCGCCCCGCCAGGCCACGGCCTGCGCCCGGTCCATGCGCCCGGCGCCGCGGTTGGCGCCCACCATGGCGATCATCGCCGAGCCGATGCCGAAGATGATCGGGATCATCAGGAACTCCAGCCTGGCGGCGATGCCGTAACCGGCCAGCCATACGGGTCCGAGGCGGCCCACCAGGGCGGTCACGGTCAGCGCGGTGACGATGGTCATCACCGCCTGGAACCCGGCCAGCGACCCGATGCGCAACAGCGGCGTCACCAGCGATCGCGGGACCGGGCCGGGGCGGAAGGCGACGGTCGCGCCGCCGCCCGCGAACAGCAGCGCCATTGCCGCGAGGCCGGCGACATAGGCGCCGCCCATGGCCCAGGCGGCGCCGGCGATGCCGAGGTCGAGGCGCAGGATCAGCAGCCAGCTCAGGCCGAAATGGCTGGCCGCGACCAGCGCCTGCAGCATCGCCGGGCGCAGCATGTCACCGGCCCCGCGCATCACTCCGGCGGCCATGTTGAACAGCCAGATCAGCACCAGGGCGGGCATCAGCCGATCCGAATAGGCCAGCGCCGCAGCCAGCACGTCGCCCTCGCCGCCGAGCAGGCGATAGAAGGCCGGACCGGCGAGATGGAACAGCGCCGCCATGGCGAGGCCGCAGCCCAGCGCGATCAGCAGCGCCGCGCGCAGGATCGTCTCCGCACGCGCCTCGTCTCCGGCACCCGTGGCGTTGGCCGTGGCCCCGCTGACCGCGCCGCCCACCGCGCCGGCCGAGAGCATGTTGGCCAGCATCAGGATCGGGAAGACCAGCGCGACCGCGGCGAGCTCCACCGTGCCCAGTCGGCCCAGATACCAGGCCTCGACGATGCTCATGGACGACTGGATCGCCATGGCGGCGATGCCGGGGACGGCGAGCCGCGCGAGCGTCGGCCCGATCGGCCCCTCCAGCAGGGCGGTGCGGCTGCGCGCGGTCCTCGCATTCATCGGCGTGTCCTTTTCATTCCTGGTTCGCGGGAATGAACTAGCGGCGGCGCGGCCGCGGACGAGGCAATTTTCCTCGGGCTTCGGACAAGTTTGGCGATACCCTGCCGCCGGGAGGCATGAACGGCGCGGGGAGGCGCAAGCGCGATGATGAATACCGAGCCGACGGATCCGCAGCCCGGCGAACTGGCGATCGCCGACTATCCGGAACTCGCCGGCCGCGAGTTCGCGGTCAGCGACTGGGTCGCGATCGACCAGGAACGCGTGACCATGTTCGGCGTGGCCACCGAGCACCGCCACTGGCTGCATCTGGACCCGGAGCGCGCGGTCCGCGACGGCCCCTATGGCGGCACGCTGGCGCACGGCTTCCTGGTCACCAGCCTGCTCAGCCACTTCATGGACAATGTCCGCATGCGCCCGTGCGACGCCGCCTTCGGGCTGAACTACGGCTATGACCGGGTGCGCTATCTGGCGCCGCTGGTGACGGGCCCGCAGACCCGAATACGCGACCGTATCTCCATCATGGAAACGACGTGGCGGCCCGGCGGACGGCTGATGGTCAAGACCGCCAACCATTTCGAGCAGGACGGCAATCCGGACCCCATCGCCTACGCCGAATGGCTGATCCTGTGGGTGCCGAAAGGCGGGGAGGGGCAGCGATGAAGGCTTTCGAGGGCATCCGCATCCTGGATGCGACGCACGTCTTCGCCGGGCCGTTCTGCACCTACCAGATGGCTTGGCTGGGCGCGGAGGTGATCCGGGTCGAGGCGGTCGAGCCGCTGGACTTCATCCGCTACGCCTCGCCCGATGAGGACCAGCAGCGCGCCGGCATGGCCGACGCCTTCCTGATCCAGAATGCCAACAAGGCGTCCGTCGCGCTCGACCTGAAGTCGCCGAAAGGCCAGGACGCCTTCCGCCGGCTGGCGAAGACCAGCGATGTGGTGATCGAGAACTACCGCCCCGGCACGATGGCGAAGCTGGGGCTGGGACCCGGGGACCTGATGGCGGCGGACCCGCGGCTTGTCTACTGCTCGGTTTCGGGCTTCGGCCAGACGGGGCCGCTGCGCGACGTGCCGGCCTACGACCATTTCGTGCAGGGTATCTCGGGGATGATGGCGCTGCAGGGCGACGAATCGACCGGGCCCATGCGCGTCGGCTGGCCGGTGATCGACTACGTCGCCGGGCTGGCCGCCGCCTTCGCGCTGTCGGCGGCGCTCTACCGCCGGCAGGCGAGCGGCGAAGGGCAGTATGTCGATGTGGCCATGCTGGACGCCGCGCTGTCGATCATGGGACCGGCCGTGGGTCCCTGGCTCACCAGCGGCCGCCTGCCGGCGAAGACCGGCCGCCAGGCGGCGTCCGGCAGTCCCTTCTCCGGCATGTTCGACACCGCCGACGGCATTCTGGTGGTGGCGGCGAACACGCCGAAGCAGGCGTCGTCGCTGTGCCGCGTGATCGGGCGCGAGGATCTGGCAGGCAATCCGGACGTCATGCCCTGGCAGGGCCGCCCGGAAATATCGGCGCGCGTCCAGCCGCTGCTGGCGGCGGCCTTCGCCACGCGCTCGGCGCTGGAGTGGGAGGCGCTGCTGGCGCCGGCTTCCGTGCCCGCGGGCAAGCTGCGCCATGTCGGCGAGATCGCGGCGCACGAGCAGGTCGCCGCACGCGGACTGATTCGCCATGTCGACGACGTGCCCGGGCTGGGCCGCGGTATCGATGTGCTGGGGCCCGGCTTCCTGTTCGGCGACGCCTCGGCTCAGGTGGAGACGCCGAGCCCGCCGCCGCTCAAGGGCGCGGACACGCGGCGCTATCTCAGGGAGGCGGGACTGGACGACGCCGGGATCGACGCCATGATCGCCGAAGGGACTGCATCAGAACCGAATTGATCCCCCCGGGGCCGGCGGTTAAGGTACTCTCCATAAACAGCTTCAAAAGAAAGCTAATCAGGGAGGACTTCTTAATGCTTCATCGTACCTTGACGGGTCTTGCGGTCGCCGCCGCGACGACCTTCGCCTTCGCGGGCGCGGCCTGGTCGGCCGACGACATGGTCGACGGTCCGGCCGTCACCTGGAACCATTCGCTCTGGGGCAAGCCCCGCGCCTTCACCATGGGTCTCGAACACCTGTCGGATGAACTCGCGCGCCGCACCGGCGGCAAGTTCGAGTACAACCTGAACTATGGCGGCCTCTCGAAGCCGAAGGAGAATCTCGACGGTATCGAGATCGGGGCCTTCGAGGCCGCGAACTTCTGCAATTTCTACAGCCCGGACCGCACCCCGTCGGCCATGATCTTCTCCTTGCCCTTCCTGCCGATCGGCGACTGGGAAGTGCGGATCAAGGCTTCGGACGCCTACTACCAGCATCCGGCCGTGAAGAAGGAAATGGCCGGCATGAACGCCATGATCTACATGGCCGGCGTGCTGCCCCAGTACGAGTTCCTCGGCCGCGGCGAGCCGCCCCGGAAGCTGGAGGACTGGAACGGCAAGAAGGTGCGTGCGGGCGGCGGTGTCGCCGACGCGATGTCGAAGCTCGGCGCCACGCTGATGACCGTGCCGGCGACCGAAGTCTACACCCTGCTGGAACGCGGCACCGTGGACGCGGTTTCGTTCCCGTATTCCTACGCCCATGCCGCCTACAAGGTGCATGAGGTCGCCGACTGGTTCACCGGCAACTTCCAGCCCGGCACCGCGGACTGCCCGACGGTCTTCAACATCGACGCCTGGAACGCCCTGCCGAAGCAGTACCAGGATCTGCTGATGGAGCTGAAGTGGGAGGTCTACGAGAAGCAGAAGGCCGCCTACCTCGCCGCCGACGAAGTGAACATTCCGATGTTCCAGAAGCAGCTGACCGAGGTCCGCTTCACCGAGGACGAGCTGGCCGAGTTCCGCAAGCAGATCGGCGTGCCGATCTGGCAGGAAAGCTTCGTGGATCGCTATGCCGACCGTCTGCCGACGCAGGAACTGCTCGACTTCCTGCTGGCGGAAGCCGAGAAGGTGCGCGGCGGCTCCTGAGGCACGGCCAATGGGCGGCCGCCGCGGCGGCCGCCCTGACGCTGCCCTTTCCAGGATAGATACATGACAGAACAGAGTGCGGCCGGCGGTCTGTCCCGCACGGACCGGTGGCTCTTTGCGATCGAAACGGCGTTCAACCTGATCGCCGCGTTCTCGATCTTCGGGCTGATGTTGCTCGGCGTGGTGCAGGTGTTCAGCCGCATCCTGCTCTGGCTCGACCAGAGCATGACCGCGGCGTGGGGCTTCGAACTCGGTCTCGGCTTTTCGATCGTCGGCTACATCGACGTCGTCGAGCAGGCCATTGCGCTGTTCGCCTTTCTCGGCATCGCCTACTGCCAGAAGATGGGCGGGCACGTGCGCATGGATCTGGCGCTCCGCGGCCTCTCGCGGCGGGCGCTCTGGATTTCCGAAGCGACGGCGATCCTGCTGTCGCTCTTCGTGGTCGCCGTGCTGGTCTACTACGGAATCGAGCATTTCCTTCGCGCCGTCGAATCCGAGGACTCGACGATCGACATCCGTCTTCCGGTCTGGCCTTCGAAACTGCTCGTCCCGGTCGCCTTCTCCCTGCTCTGGCTCCGCCTGCTCCTGCAGTTCGTGGCCTTCCTGCGGCTGGTCGCCTCCCCGGAGAAGGAGCCGGTGGCCGTGCCGACCATCCAGACCATCGAAGAAATCGCGCGTCACGAAATCGACGAATCGGATGAATCGCGCTACCGGCAGGGGGGCTGAGCCTTGGATCCGTTGACAATCGGCGTGCTGGGCATGGCCGTTCTGGCCGTGCTCATCGTCATCGGCATGCGCGTGGTCTTCGCCACCGCGCTCGTCGGTCTGCTCGGCCTCGTGGCGATCTTCTACGTGAAACCCAATTTCGATCTGCTGCGCGCCTTCGAGGTCGCCGGCGGCATCGCGGGCCAGACGCCGCATTCGAAGGCGGTGGCCTATCCGCTGAGCGTCCTGCCCATGTTCATCCTGATCGGCTTCCTGGCCTTCTACGCCGGCATCACCAAGGCGGTGTTCGAAGCGGCCCGGCGCTGGATCGGCTGGGTGCCGGGCGGCCTCGCCGTGGCCAGCGTCTTCGCCACCGCCGGCTTCGCCGCCGTCTCCGGCGCGTCGACATCCACCGCGGCGGTCTTCGCGCGCATCGCCATTCCGGAAATGCTGAAGAACGGCTACGACCGGCGACTGGCCGCCGGCGTGGTCGCCGCGGGCGGCACGCTGGCGTCGCTCATTCCGCCCAGCGCGATCCTGGTGCTCTACGCCATCATCGTCGAGGAATCGGTTGGCGCGCTGCTGCTGGCGGGCTTTCTGCCCGGCATCTTCTCGGCGGTCATCTACGCCATGCTGATCGTCTTCCGCGCCTGGCGCAATCCGGAACTCGGCCGGCCGATCAAGGGCTTCACCTGGGCCCAGCGCTTCGAGTCGGTGCCCGGCACCTTTCCGATCCTGCTTGTCATGGCGATCATCATCGGCGGCATCTATTTCGGTCTGGCGACGCCGACCGAGGCCGGCGCGCTCGGCGCCTTCGTCGTCTTCGTGATGGCGATCTTCCGCGGCATGAAATGGGACAGCCTGAAGGACGCCCTGCTGGAGACGGCCAAGCTCACGGTGATGATCTTCTCGATCATCTGGGGCGTGCTGATCTTCGTGCGCTTCCTGGGCTTCGCGGGTCTGCCCAACGCCTTCGCCAACTGGATCGTCAACCTGCCGCTCGACCCGTGGGTGGTGATGATCCTGATCCTGCTGGCCTACGCCGTGCTCGGCATGTTCATGGACGCCATCGGCATGCTGCTGCTGACCCTGCCGGTGGTCTATCCGGCGGTGATCAAGCTGGGCCCGGAACTGGGCTTCGAGAGCGCCACGGAAGTCTCGATCTGGTTCGGCATCATCGTCGTCAAGATGGTCGAGATCTGTCTGATAACGCCACCGATCGGACTGAACTGCTATGTCGTCAACGGCGTCAGACCGGATATTCCGCTATCCGACATCTTCCGCGGCATCGGGCCCTTCTTCATCGCTGACGTCCTGACCGTCGCCGGACTGGTGATGTTCCCCGCGATCATCACCTGGCTGCCGGCCCAGATGTGACCGCCGGCCGCGAGCGCGCGGACCGGCTGCTGGTCGATCTCGGTCTGGCCGACAGCCGGGCGCGCGCCCGGGCCCTGATCCTGGACGGCAAGGTCCGCGCCGACGGCCAACCTGTCGCCAAACCAGGGCAGATGCTGGCGCGGGCGGCGCATGTGGAACTGACGAAACCGGACCATCCCTGGGTCAGCCGGGGCGGCCTGAAGCTCGAGGCGGCGCTGGAGCATTTCCAGATCGATCCGGCCGGGAAGGTGGCGCTCGATCTTGGGGCTTCCACCGGCGGCTTCACCGATGTTCTGCTGGCCCGCGGTGCGGCCCGCGTCTACGCCGTGGACGTGGGTCACGGCCAGCTCCATCCGCGCCTGGCGGCGGATCCGCGGGTGATCTCCCTGGAAGGCGTCAACGCCCGCGCGCTCGATCGCGGGCTGATCCCCGAGCCGCCCGGACTCGTCGTCTGCGACGTCAGCTTCATCGGTATCAGGACCGCGTTGCCCGCAGCCCTGGCTCTGGCGGCGCCGGGGGCGGCCCTCGTGGCGCTGATCAAGCCGCAGTTCGAGGCCGGCCCGGAGAGCGTCGGCAAGGGCGGCGTGGTCCGAGACGAGGCGGTCCGGCGTCGGACGGTCGACGCCGTCGTCGACTGGCTGGAAGGGGATCCGGGCTGGCGGGCCGCGGGCGTGACCGACAGTCCCGTTGCGGGCTCGGACGGCAATCGGGAATATCTGCTCGCAGCATTCGCACCGGAGTAGCTTCATCATGGAATTCAGGGTCGAGACCGTCGGCCAGGCCGGCGACGGCGTCGTCACGGCGGACGGCGAGCGCGTCTTCGTGCCCTTCACCGCGCCGGGCGACCTGATCGAACTGCGCGTGGAACCGCAGACGGGCCGCGGGTCGCCGAGGCGCGGCCGCATCGGCCGCCTGATCGAGGCCGGTCCCGACCGCGTGGAGCCGCCCTGCCGGCATTTCGGCCGCTGCGGGGGCTGCGCGCTGCAGCATCTTTCGGAAGGCTTTCTGGCGGACTGGAAGCGCGCCGCCGTGATCACGGCGCTGGGCCGCCGGGGCTTCGAGGAGCCGCCGGTTGCGCCGACATTCCGGGGCGGCCCGGCGCGCCGCCGCCGCGCCGTCTTCACGGCCCGCGCCGACCGCCGCGGCGCCATATCGCTCGGTTTCCACGAACGCCGCGGCCGGGCGTTGGTCGACATTGGCGAATGCCCGGTGACGGAGCCGGAGATCGAGTCCCTGATCCCGGCGTTGAAGCTGGCAATGGAGGGTCTGCTGACGCTGCGCGGGGAGGCGCGGCTGACCGTCAACCTGACGGACGCGGGCGCGGACCTGCTCATCGCCGGCGATCTGACCGAAAGCCTGGCGCTGCACGAACGGTTGGCGGATTTCGCCGCCGCCCGCGACCTGGCGCGGCTTTCGCTGCAGCGGGCGGGCGATGCGCCGACGACGCTGGTCGAACGCCGCCGGCCCGAGCTGCGCTGGCCACCGCTGAGCGTCACCCCGCCGCCGGGGGCGTTTCTGCAGGCGGATCGCCGGATAGAAGCGCGCATGCGGGAACTGGTGGCCGAATGGTCGGCGGACGCCGGTCGCGCCGCGGACCTTTTCTGCGGCGTCGGCACCCTGGCCTCGGCGCTGCCGCTCAGGGCCGGGGATCTGGCCGCCGATTCGGATGCGGCCGCCGTGGCGGCGCTGAAGGCGGGCGTCGACCGGGCGCCCGGCGTCGAACTCGAAACCGCGGTCCGCAACCTGCAGCGCCGGCCCTTCCAGGCCGGCGAGCTTTCGGGCTTCGGCCTGGTGATGCTGGATCCGCCCGCGGCGGGCGCGCGCGAGCAGTGCGAACAGATCGCCCGGTCGGGCGTGGCGCGGGTGATCTACGTCTCGTGCGCGCCGGCGACCTTCGCCCGCGATGCGCGCATCTTGGCCGATGCCGGCTTCCGGCTGGCAGCTGTCGAGCCGCTGGATCAGTTCTTCTGGGCGCCGGACGTGGAGCTCGCCGCGCTGCTGGTGCGCGACTGACGAATCTTACCTGGTCGCGCGCTTCAGAAAGGCGATGAGGTCGCGGACGTCCTCCTCCTTCTTCAGGCCGGGAAAGGCCATCTTGTTGCCGGGCATGAAGCCACGGGGGTCGCGCAGCCAGGCTGCGAGCGTCTCCTCGGTCCAGACCACGTCGGACGCCTTCATGGCCTCGGAGTAGCGTCCGAAGTCGGCGGTCCCGGCCTCGCGCCCGAACAGGCCGTGCAGGTTGGGACCCACCTGGCTCGGCTGGCCCGGCTTGATCTTGTGACAGGCGCCGCACTTCTTGAAGACCTTGAAGCCGGACGCCGGGTCACCTTCGGCCTGCGCCGCGCCGCCGAGCGCGAGGGCGAGCAGGAACACGGGCAGGGTCAGAATCTTCTTCTTCATGGTCGTCTCGTCTCTCCGTGTGCGACGCGGCCGGACCGGCGCGCGCCGTCTGTCAGATAGGATGCGGCGGCGGTGGTTCCACCCCATGGATCTTTCCCCAACTTGAACGATGAATCGATGGTGGCGGATCAACACCACCCGGCGCGTGGCCAATGGCGAGCATGTTGACGCAGCGGCGACCTGACACGCGCATCACTCCGGAACAAAGCCGTTGACGGCTGTTCGGGGGCATCGCCACTATGCCCCGGTCGTGGGTGCGCAAGGCGCGCCTCACCATTTCAACCCGACTCAAGCGGGAGGCTTCACATGAAAATGCGGAACATGCTTCTGGCCGGTGCTGCGGCGCTGGCGCTGGGCGTGGGGACGGCGTCGGCGAAGGACATGACCTTCGCATTCCAGGGCGACGCCAACTCGATGGACCCCTACAACCTCAACGAGACCTTCACCCTCGGCTTCATGGGCAACATGTACGAGGGCCTGGTCCGGCGCGGCGCCAATCTGGAGATCGAACCGGCCCTGGCCGAAAGCTGGGAGATCATCGAGCCGACGCGCTGGCGCTTCCACCTGCGCAAGGGCGTGAAGTTCCATGACGGCCGCGACTTCACCGCCGACGACGTGGTCTTCTCCGCCGATCGCGTCCGCGGCGAGGGCTCGGACCTCAAGACCCGTCTTGCCGGCGTTGCCGAGGTGATCAAGGTCGACGACTACACGGTCGATTTCGTCACCGACGAGCCGAACCCGATCCTGCACTTCGAGTGGGAAACCTGGGGCATCATGTCGAAAGGCTGGGCCGAGGAGAACGGCGCCGTCACCGCCCAGTCGGCGACCGGCGACCAGGAGAACCACGCCACCCGCAATGCCAACGGCACCGGCCCGTTCAGGCTGGTCAGCCGCGAGGCCGACGTCGAGACCGTGGCGGAAGCCAATCCGGACTGGTGGGACAACGCGAACAAGTCGCACAACCTGACCAAGGTGACGCTGAAGCCGATCGGCTCGGACGCGACCCGGGTCGCGGCCCTGCTCTCGGGCCAAGTGGACATGGCTTATCCGATTCCGGTGCAGGACATGAACCGCGTCGATGGCAATGACGGCACCTCCATGCTGGTGGGACCGGAACTGCGCACGATCTTCCTGGGCATGGACCAGCACCGCGACGAACTGCTGTACTCCAGCGTCAAGGGCAAGAACCCCTTCAAGGACGTCCGCGTGCGGCAGGCCTTCCATCACGCGATCAACGCCGACGCGATCAAGCAGAAGGTGATGCGCGGTCTCTCCGAGCCGAGCGCGCTGATGGTGGCGCCGGGCATCAACGGCTCCGACCCGTCCTTCGAGCGTCTGCCCTACGACCCGGACAGGTCCAGGGCGCTGCTGACCGAAGCCGGCTATCCGGATGGCTTCGAGGTCGGCATGGACTGCCCGAACGACCGCTACGTCAATGACGAAGCGATCTGCCAGGCCGTCGTCTCCATGCTGGCGCAGGTGGGCGTGAAGGTGAACCTGCTGGCACAGCCGAAGGCGCTCTACTTCAAGAAGATTCTGGCGCCGAGCCTCGACACGTCGTTCTACCTGCTGGGCTGGACGCCGGGTTCCTTCGACAGCTGGAATGCGCTCTACAACCTGCATGGCTGCTACAACGAGGAAACCGGCAACGGCAAGTTCAACCTCGGCCGCTACTGCAACGAGGAAGTGGACGCTCTGACCGCGAAGATCCTGTCGGAAACCGACGCGGAGAAGCGCAACGCCATGATCAAGCAGGCCTGGACGATCACCACCGACGAGGTGGCGTATCTTCCGCTGCATCAGCAGGCTCTGGCCTGGGGCGTGCGAAAGGGCGTCAACGTCAAGCAGCGCGCCGACAACCAGTTCTCGTGGCGCCACGTCACGATCGACTGATCGACGCGGACGTGATTGCGGCCCTCCGCCCGCCACCCGGCGGCGGGGGGCCGTTCCGTTAAGGGGCCGGCATGATTGCATTCGTCATTCGACGCCTGATCCAGGCCATGATCGTGATGCTGGTCGTGGCGCTGATCGGCTTCACCATGTTCCGCTTCGTGGGCGACCCTGTGGCGCAGATGGTCGGCCAGGACACCTCGCTGGCCGAACGGGCGGAACTGCGCGAGAGGCTGGGGCTCAATGACCCGGTTCCGGTCCAGTTCGGGCGCTATGTCAGCAATGTCGTGCAGGGCAATTTCGGCATCTCCTACCGAATCGGCCGGCCGGTCGACCAACTGTTGCAGGAGCGTCTGCCGGCGACGCTGGAGCTCGCCATACTGGCGGCGATATTCGCGCTGGTGGTCGGCGTGCCGCTGGGCGTCTACACCGGTCTCTATCCCCGAAGCTGGCTCAGTCACGTCTTCCTGACGGTGTCGCTGATCGGCATCTCCCTGCCGACCTTCCTGATCGGGATATTGCTGATCCTCGTCTTCGGCGTCGTGCTCGGCTGGCTGCCGACCTTCGGACGCGGCCAGACCGTCGACATCGGCCTCTGGACGACCGGGCTGCTGACGGTTTCCGGCTGGAAGTCGATCATCATGCCGGCCTTCACCCTGGGCATGTTCCAGCTCGCGCTCATCATGCGTCTGGTGCGTTCCGAGATGCTGGAGGTGCTGCGCACCGATTTCGTCAAGTTCGCCAGGGCCAGGGGCCTGCGCAACCGCGCTGTCCACTATCGCCATGCGCTGAAGAACACCCTGGTGCCGGTCATTACCATCACCGGTCTGCAGCTCGGCTCACTCATCGCCTTCGCCATCATCACCGAGACGGTGTTCCAGTGGCCCGGCATGGGGCTGCTCTTCCTGCAGGCGATCCAATTCGTCGACATCCCCGTCATGTCGACCTACCTGATCCTGGTCGCGTTCATCTTCGTGGCCCTCAACCTGCTGGTCGACATCCTCTATTACGCCGTCGATCCTCGGCTTCGCGTCGAGCGCACGGGGGGCGGCCACTGATGGGGCCCTGGGCGCGCTTGAAGGACAATCTGGCCCGCTTTCTGGACAGCGACATCTGGCACAGTTTCCGGACCTCGCCGGTGACCGTCGCCGCCACCTCGCTGGCGCTGTTGATGATCGTCGCCGCGCTGATCGCGCCCCTGATCACGCCGCAGAACCCGTTCGATCCGGCCTCGCTGGACATCTTCGACGCCTTCACCCCGCCGATCTGGCATCCGGACGGCTACTGGCCGTTCCTGATCGGCTCCGACGACCAGGGCCGCGACCTCTATTCGGCGATCCTCTACGGCTCGCGTGTCTCGATCCTGGTGGGTTTCGCCTCGGTGCTGCTGGCGATCCTGATCGGCGTCACGCTGGGCCTGCTCGCCGGCTATCTGGGCGGCACGGCGGATTCGATCATCATGCGCATCGCCGACGTGCAGCTCAGCTTTCCCGCCCTGCTGATCGCGCTGCTGATCAGCGGCGTTTCCAAGGCCTTCTTTCCCGGCGAGAGCCATACGGACATCGCCATCGCGGTCATCACCATTTCCATCGCACTGTCGATCTGGCCGCAGTTCGCGCGCACTGTGCGCGGCTCTACAATGGTGGAGAAGGGCAAGGAGTACGTGCAGGCCGCGCGGGTCATCGGCCTGTCGCGCGGGGCGATCATGTTCCGTCACGTGCTGCCGAACGTCATGGGGCCGGTGCTGGTCATCGGCACCATCAACCTCGCCGTCGCGATCCTGCTGGAGGCGACGCTCTCATTCCTGGGTGTCGGCGTGCCGGCGACCCAGCCGTCGCTGGGGACGCTGATCCGCATCGGTCAGGACTTCCTGTTCTCGGGCGAGTGGTGGATCGTCATCTTCCCCGGCATCTTCCTGGCGCTCCTGGTCCTGTCGGTGAACCTGCTGGGCGACTGGCTGCGCGACGCCCTGAACCCGAAGCTGAGGTAGCCCGATGGCGACGCCGGTTCTGGAAGTGAAGAATCTGAGGGTCGAGTTCCCGACCCGCCGCGGCACGCTGGTGGCCGTCGACGACATCTCGCTGACCATCGACGAGGGCGAGGTGCTGGGCGTCGTCGGCGAATCCGGCGCCGGCAAGTCGATGACCGGCGCGGCGATCATCGGCCTGATCGAGCCGCCCGGGCGTATCGCCGAAGGCCAGATCCTGCTCAACGGCCGGCGTATCGACAATCTGCCCTACGAGCTGATGCGGCGCGTCCGGGGCAAGGAAATCGGCGCCATCTTCCAGGATCCGCTGACCAGCCTCAATCCGCTCTACCAGGTCTCCGAACAACTGGTCGAGACCATCCAGACGCACACCAGCCTCACCGACCGGCAGGCCCGCCAGCGCGCCCTGGACCTGCTGAAGGAAGTCGGCATCCCCGCCGCCGAGGAGCGGATCGATCACTATCCGCACCAGTTCTCCGGCGGCATGCGCCAGCGGGTGGTGATCGCGCTGGCGCTGTGCGCGGAGCCGAAGCTGATCATCGCCGACGAACCGACGACGGCCCTCGACGTCTCCATCCAGGCCCAGATCATCACCCTGCTGAAGCGGCTCTGCGCCGAGCACGGCACCTCGGTCATGCTGGTGACCCACGACATGGGCGTGATCGCGGAGACCGCCGACCGCGTGGCGGTGATGTATGCCGGACGGGTGGCCGAGATCGGCCCCGTCCAGGACGTCATCAAGCGGGCGAAGCATCCCTATACCGAGGGGCTGATGGGCGCGATTCCGGCGCTCGGCAGCCGCGTCGGCAAGCTCACCCAGATCGACGGCTCCATGCCGCGCCTGACCGACATTCCCAACGGCTGCGCCTTCCACCCGCGCTGCCCGAAGGTGATGTTCAAATGCCATACCGTCCGGCCCGACCTGATGGGCGACGGGCGCCACGACGCGTCGTGCTGGCTGCACGAGCCGGTCGAGGAGGGCGTGGTATGAGCGACGACGTCCTGCTCGAGGTCGAGGGGCTGGTCCGCCATTTCGACGTCTCGCCGCCCTGGCTCAACCGGGTGATCGAGCGCCGGCCCAAGGCCTTCGTGAAGGCCGTCGACGGCGTCAGTTTCGAGATCGGGCGTGGCGAGACCTTCAGCCTGGTGGGCGAGTCGGGCTGCGGCAAGTCCACCGTCGCCCGCCTGGTGGTCGGTCTCTACAACCCGACGGCGGGCCGGCTCACCTTCGACGGGATGGACGTGGCCGGCGACCGGGCGCGGCGGCGTAACCCGTCGGCCCAGCGGCGCATGCAGATGATCTTCCAGGACCCTTACGCCTCGCTCAATCCGCGCTGGCGGGTCGAAGACATCGTGGCCGAGCCGATCCGCCATCTCAAGCTGGCGACCGGCGAGGCGGAAATCCGCCGCCGGGTGGGCGAGCATCTCTCCCAGGTCGGCCTCAGCCCGAAGGACGGGGCCAAATATCCGCACGAGTTCTCCGGCGGCCAGCGCCAGCGGGTTTCGATCGCACGGGCGCTCGCCGGCGAGCCCGAGTTCCTGGTCTGCGACGAGCCGACCTCGGCGCTCGATGTGTCGGTGCAGGCGCAGATCCTGAACCTGATGAAGGATCTGCAGGAAGAGCTCGGCCTGACCTACCTGTTCATCAGCCACGACCTGGCCGTGGTCTATCACGTCTCCACCACCGTCGGCGTCATGTACCTCGGACGGCTGGTGGAGTGGGCGGAGACGGACACGCTGTTCACCGAGCCCCGGCACCCCTATACGCGCATGCTGCTGGACGCCATCCCGGACCTGGAAATGTCGGGACGCGCGCGCACGCCGGTCGCCGGCGAGGTGCCGAGCCCCATCGATCCGCCGCCCGGCTGCCCGTTCCATCCGCGCTGCCCGCTGGCCAATGACCGCTGCCGCGTCGAAGTGCCGAATGCGATCCACGCCGGGCCGTCCATGGTCGCCTGCCACGCCGTCGAGGAAGGCCGCCTGCCGCCCTGGGGCGAGCGCGCCTGACGCCGGACCGGTTCCGCACCTGACCTGACCGCCACTTGCGCTGCGCGTCACCCCCGCCTCAGTGCGGGGGTCCGGAGCGGCTTCGCCGCAACTTTGAAAATGGCCCGGATGCCCGCACGGGGGCGGGCATGACACCGAAGGGCCAGGACCGATTCAATCGGTCACCTGGCGTTCTGCCGGTCCGCCGGGAACAGCTTGTACATGTAGGTGGTGGCGTCGTAGCGCCCGCCCTCGGGCGTCATGGCGAAACGCGGGATCTCGCCCGCCACCCGGTAGCCGGCGGCCGCGTAGAGCGGCTGGGCCGCATCGCCGGTCCGGGTGTCGAGCGTCACCAGCGTTCTGCCCAGCGCCGCGGCCTTCGCATCCAGCGCCGCCATCAGCGCCCGGCCGATGCCGCGCCGCCGCCAGCCGGGATGAACCAGCAGCTTGGTGACCTCGCCGCGATGGCGCTGGTTGGGCGGCATGTCGAGCAGCAATTGCACCGTGCCGCAGACCTGCTCCCCGTCGAGCGCCGCCCAGAGGATGCGTCCGCCGGCCCGGAGCGGCGGCAGCACCTTCATCCTCCAGAAGGCCTCGGCCTCTTCGCGGGGGAAGGGCCAGATGAAGTTCACGTTGGCGCCGGCCTGGACGGCGGCGTGCAGCACCTCGGTGAAGCCGTCCAGCCGCGCCTGGAGCCCGGCCGCGTCGACCTCCTCGATCCTGATGCCTTCCATGTCCGTTTCCTTCTCAGACGACGACGAGGATGTAGCGGGCGCCGCTGCCGGCGGGCGTGCGGAAGGCGCTGGCGCCGTGCAGCTGGTAGCGGAGGCAGTCGCCGGGTCCGAGCCGCCAGGCGGCGTTCTCGTGCTCGATCTCCAGCGCGCCGTTCAGCATCACCAGGTGATGCTCCAGCCCGGCGACCGGCGGGGACGGGTAGGCGATCTCCGCGCCCGCCGCCAGCTCGCACTCGATCACCTCGGCGGCCAGGCCGCGCGCGGGCGGTGAGACCGAACGGCGCACGAAGCCCGCGTCCGGATCGGTCCAGACCGGCTGTTCCCCGCGCTTCATGTGCGGCCGCCAGTCGTCCTCGACCATGGTCATCAACCGCGAGATCGGCAGGCCGTAGGCGGCGCAGAGCCGGCCCAGCGCCTCGGCTGTCGGGCTGACCTCGGCGTTCTCCAGGCGGGAAAGTGTCGCCCGGCTGACGCCGCTCCGCGCCGCCAGCTCCTGCAGCGACAGGCCATGCTCGCCGCGCAGGCGTTTCAGCCGTCCGGCCAGGCGCAGTGTCAGATCGGTATCCTGTCCTCCCATATTCGGGAATAAATCCTGAAAATGGGACAGACGCAAGCCCGCATTCAGGCGCTTGACCGGCCGCCGGGCCAATGGTCCCCTCCGCGCGCCGCAGCAGAGGAGAGCGTCCGTGCCCGAAGCCACCCCCCGCGAGATCGAGGCCTTTCTGGCCGAGGCCTTCCCCCAGATCGCCGACCTCAACCTGCGCGTGGAGCAGGCCGGCGGCCGCAAGGCGCGGGTGCGCATGCCGATCGGCGAGGACAATCTGCGCCCCGGCGGCACGGTCTCCGGGCCGACGCTGTTCTGGCTCGCCGATCTCGGGCTCTACATCGCCGTGCTGGCGGACCTGGGAACCGAGGCGGCCGCGATGGCGGTGACCGCCAACGCCACGGTGAACTTCCTCAGCAAGCCGGAACGCGCCGATCTCATCGCCGACGTCCGGCTGATGAAGCTGGGCCGGCGGCTGGCCGTCGGCGAGGTCGCGATCTATTCGGAGGGCAAGGACGACATGGTCGCCCACATCACCGGCTCCTACGCCCTGCCGCCCGCGAAAACGGGATGAGTGCGGCTCATTCCGTGCGCCGCGCGGTGATCTCTCCGGCCTGACCCGCGTCCAGGACCAGGACGCGGTCTTCGCCGATCCGGTAGCCGCGGACCTCGCCCAGCAGGTGAAGGAAACGGCTTTCCGTTTCCATCAGAGGCCCGGCGCAGGCCTTTTTCGTCGCCGCGACCGGCCCGGTGGAGAACTCGGGGCCGTTCAGGTCGTAGCTGGTGGTGTAGGCGTTGCAGCCGGCCTGCCCGTAGAGACGGCCTTCGCGGTCGAAGATCATCGACGGCGGTCGCTCGCCCACGGAATCGGCTCCGGCCAGCGCCGTCACCGCCCAGCGCGCGCCCACCAGCAGATCGCGCGGCTCGCCGCCGCAGCCCTCCCAGGTCTCATGGTCGAGGGTCACCGTCACCGTCTTCGGATAGGGCGTGCCGGCCATGGAATCCTGGCAGAGCCGGTCGTCGATGCGGATATCGAGCGCGTGGTCTTCCGTGGCGGCGCGGTAGGTGCGGACACCGGGGCCGGTTTCGGGCGGCGGCGTCGGCATGGTGACGGTGCGCTCGCCATAGTCGGCCTCCAGCCGGAGGCGGTCCGCCGTGATCTCCAGCAGCCAGCCCGGTTCCTGTCCCCTGGCCTCGAAGGGCAGGAAGGGTCCGTGTTCGGCGCGGCGGCAGTCCAGGGTCTCCGCGGCGCCGACCTTGAGCAGCGCCGTGGCGCCCTTGTCCCAGAACAGTACCGGCTCGCCGCCGCCCGCTGACTCGTAGCGCGCGCCCGAGGCCGACCGCACCCGGATGAGCTGGCGGCGCTCATCGCCGATCATGATCTCCGGTCCGCTGTCCGTCCGCTGGAGGTCGACATCCACGTCGCCGCAGCGATAGGCGGTTCCCTGATCCTGCGCGGCGGCTCCGCCCGCGGAGGCGAGCGTCAGCAGCGCGGCGGCGGCTGAAATCATCAATCTCTGCATGGGATGGTCTCCGTGTCCGGATCGCTCCGGTCACGGATGTGGCGAGCGCCGGCGGCCCTGCCAACCGGCGGACCGTCAGCCTACTTCGACAGTTCCTTCATGCCGTCTTCCAGGCCCTCGAGGGTCAGCGGGAACATCCGGTTGCCCATCAGGTCCTGGAGCAGCTTGATCGACGGCGTATAGTCCCAGTACTTCTGCGGCACCGGGTTGAGCCAGATCGCCTTGTGGTAGACGTCCAGGAAGCGCCGCATCCAGGCCTCGCCGGCTTCCTCGTTCCAGTGCTCCACCGAACCGCCGGGATAGACGATCTCGTAGGGGCTCATGGTGGCGTCGCCGACGAAGATCAGCTTGTAGTCGGCGGGGAAGGTGTGCAGCACCTGCCAGCTGTCGACGAACTCGGTGTGGCGGCGGCGGTTGTCCTTCCACAGCTTCTCGTAGAGGCAGTTGTGGAAGTAGTAGTATTCGAGGTGCTTGAACTCGGTCTTGGTCGCCGAGAACAGCTCCTCGAGCGTGCGGATGTGGTCGTCCATCGACCCGCCGATGTCGAGCAGCAGCAGCACCTTCACCGTGTTGCGCCGCTCGGGCACCATCTTGATGTCGAGATAGCCGGCGTTGTCGGCGGTCGACTTGATGGTGTTGGGCAGGTCGAGCTCCAGCTCCGCGCCCTCGCGCGCGAAGCGGCGCAGGCGCCGGAGCGCCACCTTGATGTTGCGGGTGCCGAGTTCGACGTCGTCGTCCAGGTTCTTGAATTCGCGCTTGTCCCATACCTTCACCGCGCGGCGGTGGCGGCTCTCCTTCTGGCCGATGCGGACGCCCTCGGGGTTGTAGCCATGGGCGCCGAAGGGGGAGGTGCCGGCGGTGCCGATCCACTTGTTGCCGCCCTGGTGGCGGCCCTTCTGCTCCTCGAGGCGCTTCTTCAGCTCCTCCATCAGTTTCTCGAAGCCGCCCATGGCCTCGATCTCGGCCATTTCCTCGGGCGTCAGCACCTTCTCGGCCAGTTTCTCCAGCCACTCCTCGGGGATCTCGTGGGTCTCCTCCGCGGAGACGAAGTTGAGGCCGTTGAAGCACTTGCCGAAGACCTGGTCGAACTTGTCGATGTTCTTCTCGTCCTTCACCAGCGTGGCGCGGGCGAGGTAGTAGAATTCGTCGACGCGGTAGTCGGTGACGTGCTGCTTCATCGCCTCCAGCAGCGTCAGGTACTCGCGCAGCGTCGCCGGCACCTTGTGCTGCCTCAGCTCGAGGAAGAAATTCACGAACACGGCATCCTCCCCTGGCGGAAAGTCCCTCGCTGCGCTCGGTGTACTTTCCTGCCAGTCAATCCGGCGTCGACGCGGCTTGAGGCGGCTCTGCGCCGCGTCGACCAACTTGTTTCGCGCCTGTCCCGGCGGCGACGCCGCCGGCCGGCCGAAATCGTGAAATCCGTCCGCAGGGCCGCCCCGAGGGCGGATTTCGCATGATCCGTCATGGGAGCGAAGCATGCCGGCCCGGGGGCCGGCGACTTCGCCCCAGCCGACATTACTTGTTCTGCTCGCGCTTGGCGAGGAAGGCCAGCCGCTCGAACAGGTGCACGTCCTGCTCGTTCTTCAGCAGCGCGCCGTGCAGCGGCGGGATCAGCTTCTTCGGATCGCGCGACTTCAGCGTCTCGGCCGGCAGATCCTCGGACATCAGCAGTTTCAGCCAGTCGAGCAGTTCCGAGGTCGAGGGCTTCTTCTTCAGGCCCGGGACGTCGCGGATGTCGTAGAAGATGCGCAGCGCCTCGGAGACCAGCTCGCGCTGGATGCCCGGATAGTGCACGTCCACGATCTCCCGCATGGTGTCGTCGTCGGGGAAGCGGATGTAGTGGAAGAAGCAGCGGCGCAGAAAGGCGTCCGGCAGCTCCTTCTCGTTGTTGGAGGTGATGATGATCAGCGGGCGCTGCTTGGCGACCACCGTCTCGCCGGTTTCGTAGACGTAGAACTGCATGCGGTCGAGTTCCAGCAGCAGGTCGTTGGGGAACTCGATGTCGGCCTTGTCGACCTCGTCGATCAGCAGCACGGGGCGCTTCTCGACCGTGAAGGCCTCCCAGAGCTTGCCGCGCTTGATGTAGTTGCGGATGTCGTTGACCCGCTCGTCGCCGAGCTGGGAGTCGCGCAGGCGGCTGACGGCGTCGTACTCGTAGAGACCCTGCTGCGCCTTGGTGGTCGACTTGACGTGCCATTCGATGAGCTGGGTGTCGAAAGCCTTCGCGACCTCGTGGGCCAGGATGGTCTTGCCGGTGCCGGGCTCGCCCTTGATCAGCAGCGGCCGTTCAAGGGTAGCGGCGGCGTTCACCGCGACCATCAGGTCTTCGGTCGCCACGTAGGTGCTGGTGCCTTCGAAACGCATGTTCACTCCATCCCCGTCATCTGGTTCCTTCGGTAGCTGGCCGGCAAACTAGGTCTACTCGCGGGTACGATCAAGCCTGCCGGCGCGGGCGGCGCGCATGCGCCATGCGGCCGCTCGCCTTGGCGCGGCACTTGCTGTAGCTTGCCGGCCGGTACCGGTGCGGCCGGCTTGATTCGTTCCGGGGGGTGACTGGTCATGACCGAACATTTCGACGCGGCGGCCTTCGGCGCGCTCAGGCAGACCCTGGGCGACGAGATGGTCGGGATGCTGCTCGGAAAGTATCTCGTGCAGATGGAGGAGAAGATCGGCCTGCTGCGCCAGGGCGTCGAGGCCCGCGACATGGCCCAGGTGCGCCAGCAGGCTCACGATCTGACCTCCAGTTCCGGCTCTGTGGGGCTGGGCGCGATGAGGGACAAGGCGAGCGAATGCGAATTCGCGGTCAAGGAGGGGCGCGAGGATGCGGCGCTGGAGCACGCCCGCGCGCTGATTGCGCTGGCGCCGGAGACGGCGGCGGCCATCCGCGAGACGTTTCCCGGCCTGCCGTGAACGCCGGACGCCGCCGAGGGGAGAAAAGGGAAGCGTATGAACAAGCGTATTCTGGTGGTCGAGGACAACATGCTTGTCCAGGAAGTCTATGCGTCGGCGCTGCAGAAGCTCGACTGCGACATCGTCACCGCCGATGACGGCCATGAGGCGATGGCGCTGGCCGAGGAGGAGCGGCCGGACCTGATCATCATGGACATCATGCTGCCCGGCGTTTCCGGGCTCGACCTGGTGCAGAAGATGAAAGCCGATCCGAAGCTCGCCGACGTGCCGATCATCGTCGTCACCACCATGGCGACCGCCGGCGACCAGAAGATGATCCGGGCGGCGGGCGCCGACGCCTATCTGCCCAAACCGATCCAGGTCGACGAGTTCATCGAAGCCGTCCGCCGGACGCTGGAAGGCTGATCCGGCCATGGCGCACTGGCTCGTGACCGGCGGCTGCGGCTTCATCGGCTCCCATCTCTGCGACGCCCTGGCCGCGCGCGGCGACGCGGTGACGATCCTGGACGACATGTCCACGGGCAAGCGGGAGAACGCACCCGCCGAGGCGGAGGTCGTCGAGGGCGACGTGGCCGACGCCGCGCTGGTCCGGCGGCTGATGGAAAAGGCCGATGGCTGCTTCCACCTCGCCGCCGTGGCCTCGGTGCAGCGCTGCACCGAGGAATGGGTGACCAGCCACCGCACCAACCTGACCGGCACCATCACGGTGTTCGACGCCGCCCGCCAGGCCGGCGGCCGGCCGGTGATCTACGCCTCCTCGGCCGCCGTCTACGGCGACAACCCCGACGTGCCGCTGGACGAGGACGCACGGACCAGGCCGCTCTCGGCCTATGGCGCCGACAAGCTGGGCTGCGAGCTGCACGGCCGCGTCGCCCATGGCGTGCACGGCGTGCCCAATACTGGCTTTCGCTTCTTCAACGTCTTCGGGCCGCGCCAGGATCCGAAGTCGCCCTATTCCGGCGTCATCGCCATCTTCACCGACCGCATCCGCGCCGGTCAGGGCATCACGATCTTCGGCGACGGCGAGCAGGTCCGGGACTTCGTCTATGTCGGCGACGTGGTGCGCCACCTGCTGGCGGCGATGGACGGCGGCGGCGGCGAGGGGACGGTCTTCAATGTCTGCACCGGCCGCAAGACCTCGGTGCTGGATCTGGCGAACACGATCGCGGAGCTGTCGGACGCCGAAGCCGACATCACCTTCGCCGAGCCGCGCGCCGGTGACATCCGCACCTCGTTGGGCGATCCCGCGAAAGCCGACGCCGCCTTCAACGTCCCCGCGGAGACCGACTTCCGCAGCGGTCTGCGCCTGACGCTGGAGAGCCATTGATGTCGTCCAGCATCTGACTGGAGAGCCACCCGCCCGGCCTGTGACCCCCGCCCTGTGCGGGGGTCCGGTGCGGCTTCGCCGCGAGTCAATAGTTCACCGGATGCCCGCACGGAGGCGGGCATGACAAAGAAATGATCCGCGGCGATTCAGTCAGATCATATTCTCCGCTGGCGGCAGTTACTTCTCCGGCAGGGGGAAGCGCTCGAGATAGGGCATGTAGGCGTCCTCGACGTCGATCTGCAGGCTGCCGAGGATGCGGACGACCGCATTGTAGGTCGCCACGGCCAGCACGAGTTCGATGATCAGGTCGTGGCCCAGATGATCCTCCAGGGCCCTGAAGGTCGCGTCCGCGACCGCGCCGTCCAGCGTCATCTCCCGCGCTGCCCGGCAGGCGAGCTTCGCCAGCGGATCGAGTTCGCTTTCACAGCCTTCCGCTTCGGCGATCAGGCCCTCGATATCCGTATCGCTGACGCCGAAGTCGTAGCCGATCCTGATGTGATGCGACCACTCGTAGGGGGAGCGCGCCAGCCAGCCGACGGTCAGGATGGCCAGTTCCCGGATCCGCCCGTCCAGCTCGCTCACGTTGCGGATGTGGTTGCCCAGGCGGGCGAAGGCCCGCGCGGCGGACGGATTGTTGGCCAATGCCCGGAACAGGTTGATGCCCGAACGCTCCAGCAGCGGCCTGTCGTCCTCTGCCAGGTCATCTTTCGTCAGGTATTTCACGCGCGCCATTTTCCGGTCCCCCCTCTGGCTGCCTCAGCCGGCCGAATCCCGTTCCGGCCCGGTCAGCGTCACCCCGCCGTCCACCACCAGCGTCTGGCCGGTGACATAGCGCGCCTGGGCGGACAGCAGGAAACGCACGGCCTGGCCCACGTCCCAGCCCGTGCCCTCGATGCCCAGCCGCGAGGCCTTCGCCCGCTGGGCGCGCGCTGACTCGCTCATGCCGCGGCCATAGACCATGGGCGTGTAGACCGGCCCCGGCGCGACGCAGTTCACCCGGACCCCGTCGGGTCCATGGTCGACCGCCATGGCCCGGGTGAGCGCGATCACCGCGCCCTTGGAGGCGGAATAGGCGGTCAGACCGCGCGGCCTGAGCGCCGAGATCGACGAGACGTTGACGATGGCGCCGCCGTCGCCGCTGTCGATCATCGCCGGGATGGCGTGTTTCGAGACCAGGAACATGGTTTCCACGTTGACCCGCATCACCCGCTCCCAGTCGGTCTGGCTGGTGGCGACGACGCTGCCGCGGCTGCCGATGCCGACATTGTTGTCGAGGGCATCGAGCCGGCCGAAGGCGTCCAGCGTCGCCCGCACCATGGCCTCGCACTGTGCTTCGTCGGTGGCGTCGGCCTCGAAGGCGCGGGCCTCGCCGCCCTCGCTCAAGATCATTTCCGTCGTGCGCTCGGCCAGCGTCCCGTCGCGGTCGGCGACCATCACGCGCGCGCCGGCGCGGGCCAGCAGGATCGCCGCCGCCCGGCCATTGCCGATGCCGTCGCCCGCCGCGCCGCCGCCGACGACCAGCGCCGCCTTGCCCTCCAGGCCGAAGGATTCGGTATCCGCCATCTTGTTCCCCTCCGCCGCACCGCGGCCTGCTTCAGGCGGCGTTGCGCCGCTTCCGCGTCCTCGCCTTCTTCGGCGCCGGCAGCGCCTTCGACGCACGCCGGGCCAGCACCTCGGCCAGATAGCGGCCGGTGTGGCTCTCGGCGACGGTCGCGACCTCCTCGGGCGTGCCGCAGGCGACAATCTCGCCGCCGCCGTCGCCGCCCTCCGGGCCGATGTCGACGATCCAGTCGGCGGTCTTGATGACCTCCAGGTTGTGCTCGATCACCAGAACGCTGTTGCCGCTGTCGACCAGCGTCTGCAGCACTTCCAGCAGCTTCCGCACGTCCTCGAAATGCAGGCCCGTGGTCGGCTCGTCGAGGATGTAGAGCGTGCGGCCCGTGGCTCGTTTCGACAGCTCCTTGGCCAGCTTCACGCGCTGGGCCTCGCCGCCCGAGAGCGTCGTCGCCTGCTGGCCGATCTTGATGTAGCCGAGCCCGACCCGCATCAGCGTGTCCAGCTTCTCGCGCACCGCCGGCACCGCCTTGAAGAACTCCTGGCCTTCCTCGACGGTCATCTCCAGCACGTCGGAGATCGACTTGCCCTTGAACAGGATGTCGAGGGTTTCGCGGTTGTAGCGCCGGCCCTTGCAGACGTCGCAGGTGACGTAGATGTCGGGCAGGAAGTGCATCTCGATCTTGATCAGACCGTCGCCCTGGCAGGCCTCGCAGCGCCCGCCCTTGACGTTGAAGCTGAAGCGCCCGGGCTTGTAACCGCGGGCCTTGGCCTCGGGCAGTTCCGCGAACCAGTCCCGGATCGGCGAGAAGGCGCCGGTATAGGTCGCCGGGTTGGAGCGGGGGGTGCGGCCGATGGGCGACTGGTCGATGTCGATGATCTTGTCCAGCCACTCCAGCCCGTCGATGCGCTGATGCGGCGCCGGCGCGGCCTTGGCGCCGTGCAGCCGCCGCGCCAGGGCCTTGTACAGGGTCTCGATGGTCAGCGTCGACTTGCCCGAGCCCGAAACGCCGGTGATGCAGACGAAGGCGCCGAGCGGCAGGGTGGCGGTGACGTTCTTCAGGTTGTTGCCGGTGGCGCCGACAATGCGCAGGAAGCGGTCGCGATGGCCCTCCCGCCGCCGCTGCGGCACCGGCACCTGGGCGATGCCGGCGAGATACTGACCGGTGATCGAGGCCTCGGTCTGCATGATCCGCTCGGGCGTGCCCTCGGCGATCAGCTCGCCGCCATGGGCGCCGGCCAGCGGGCCGATGTCGATGACGTGGTCGGCCGACAGGATGGCTTCCTCGTCGTGCTCCACGACGATCACCGTGTTGCCGAGATCGCGCAGGTTCTTCAGCGTCTCCAGCAGGCGGCCGTTGTCGCGCTGGTGCAGGCCGATGGAGGGCTCGTCGAGAACGTAGAGCACGCCGGTCAGGCCGGACCCGATCTGGCTGGCCAGGCGGATCCGCTGGCTCTCGCCGCCCGACAGCGTGCCGGAATTGCGGCTGAGCGTCAGGTACTCCAGGCCGACATTGTTGAGGAAGCCGACGCGTTCGTTGATTTCCTTCAGGATACGTTCGGCGATCTCCCGCTGTTTCGGGGTCAGCTTCGGCTCCAGCCCGCCGAACCACTCCGCCGCCCCCTTGATGGAGAATTCGGAGGCCTGGCCGATATGCAGGCCGTTGATCTTCACCGCCAGCGCCTCGGGCTTCAGCCGGTAGCCGCCGCAGACCGAGCAGGCAGTCTTCGCCTGATAGGTCTCGATCTCCTCGCGCATGCGCGCCGAATCGGTTTCGCGCCAGCGCCGCTCCAGATTGCGGACGACGCCCTCGAAGCCCTTGGCGGTCTTGTAGCTGCGCAGGCCGTCATCATAACGGAACTCGATCTGCTCCTTGCCCGAACCGAACAGGATCACGTCCCGCACCGCCTCGGGCAGTTCCTCCCAGGGCGTGGTCATGGACTGGCCGAAATGGCGCAGGATGCTGTCCAGCGTCTGCATGTAGTAGGGCGACGTGGTTTTCGACCAGGGCGCGATGGCGCCGGCGCGCAGGCTCAGGTCCTTCTCGGGGACCACGAGGTCGGCGTCGACATACATCTCCGTGCCCAGGCCGTCGCAGGCCGGGCAGGCGCCGAAGGGATTGTTGAAGCTGAACAGCCGGGGCTCGATTTCCTCGATGGTGAAGCCGGAGACCGGGCAGGCGAACTTGGCCGAGAAGACGGTTCGCTCGCCGCCGTCGGCGTTCTCGGCGATGGCGATGCCCTCGGCCAGCGCCAGCGCGGTCTCGAAGCTGTCGGCGAGGCGGGTGGCGATGTCGTCGCGGACGACGATGCGGTCGACCACCACCTCGATGTCGTGCTTCAGCTTCTTGTCGAGCGCCGGCACGTCCTCGATGTCGTAGAGTTCGCCGTCCACCTTGACGCGCTGGAAGCCGCCCTTCCTGAGATCCCGGAACTCCTTGCGGTACTCGCCCTTGCGGCCGCGCACCATGGGCGCCAGCAGATAGAGCCGTGTGCCTTCCTCCATCGCCATGACCCGGTCGACCATCTGGCTGACCGTCTGGCTCTCGATCGGCTCCCCGTGGCGGGCGAATAGGGGATGCCGACCCGGGCCCAGAGCAGGCGCATGTAGTCGTGGATCTCGGTCACGGTGCCGACGGTGGAGCGCGGGTTCTTCGACGTCGTCTTCTGCTCGATCGAAATGGCCGGGCTCAGTCCCTCGATGTGGTCGACATCGGGCTTCTGCATCAGCTCCAGGAACTGGCGCGCATAGGCCGAAAGGCTCTCGACATAGCGGCGCTGCCCTTCGGCGTAGATGGTGTCGAAGGCCAGCGACGACTTGCCCGAACCGGACAGCCCGGTAATCACCACCAGCCGGTCGCGGGGAATGTCGACGTCAATGCCCTTCAGATTGTGCTCGCGGGCGCCGCGGACACTGATGACCTTCTGCATGAAACACCATCTGCCGGAAAAAGCGGAACGAATGGAAAACCTATCGCGCCTCGCCGGGCCAGACCAGACCCTCGGCGCGTCTCCGCACAATATAGGGCGTGCAGCCGGATTTGGACCGCCCCGGCTGCGGCGTGCGCCGATCAGCCGCCCCCTTCGCCGACAGTCGCAAGCCGGTGGCGTCCGCCGCCGCGAGGGGCTAAGACTCGGGGCAGAATCGATTCCGGCGCGGAGGGCTGAACATGGCAGGGGTGAACAAGGTCATTCTGGTGGGCAATCTGGGCGCCGACCCGGAAGTGCGCCGCATGAACGACGGCAATCCGGTGGTGAACCTGCGCCTCGCCACGTCCGAGCAGTGGCGCGACCGCAACTCGGGCGAACGCCGCGAGCGCACCGAATGGCACCGCGTGGTGATCTTCAACGAGAACCTTGCCCGCGTCGCCGAGCAGTATCTGAAGAAGGGCTCCAAGATCTATATCGAGGGCCAGCTCCAGACCCGGAAATGGCAGGACCAGTCGGGCCAGGACCGCTACTCGACCGAGGTCGTGCTCAACCGCTTCCGGGGCGAATTGCAGATGCTCGACAGCCGCGGCGGCGGTGGCGGCAGCGGTGGCGGCGATGACGGTGGCTATGGCGATGGCGGCGGCGGTTACGGTGGCGGCGGCCGCAGTGGCGGCGCCGGCGGCGGTAGCGGCGGCGGCCGCGACGACTATGGCGGCGGCAGCGACCTGGACGACGAAATTCCGTTCTAGGGACGGCACGAAATGGGGCCGGACTGCGGTGTCCGGCCCCGGTTGCCGGTCTGCTATTCCGCGGCGATCGACCGTGGCTTGCCGGCCAGACGGTGCGGCAGCAGCAGACCGATGGCGATGAAGACGACGCCGATGACGATGCCGACGATCTCGCCGCTCAGGCTCTCGAACAGCGCCGGGTAGCCGGCGCCCTCGATCAGACCCAGGGTCGTCTTGCCGCCGGCGATGTCGGCCAGCATCGCGCTGCCGGCGAAGTCCTCGTAGCTCACCATGTAGGCCGCCGCACCGCAGAGACCGCCGATCGCGAAGAACAGTGCGTCCTTGCGCCCCGTGGCCAGCGCCGTCAGCCCTGTCCCGGGGCAGTAGCCGGCGACCGCGAAGCCCGCGCCGAGCAGCAGGCCGCCGATGAAGACGCCGGCATAGGCCGACTTCACCGACAGGTGGCCCGGGTCGACCACGCCGAGCAGCAGGCCCCCGAACAGCAGCACCGATGCGACGCCGATGCCGGTGAAGATGGTCTTCATCAGGTGCGTTTCGGTCAGGTTCAGCATGCGGATGATGTAGCCGGGATTGGTGGCGCCGATCCGGTCCAGCGTGGCGCCGAACGCCGCGCCGAGGACGATGGCGAGAAGCATCTCGGTCATGGCTCAGGCCTCCTTGCGGAACAGGATGAGGGCCACGGGGATCGCGGCGAGAAAGGCGCCGGCGGCGAAGACGTAGCCGGAAAGGGCGGTCTGCATCATGCCGCTCATCATGTGGCCGGAGGTGCAGCCGCCGGCCAGGCGGGCGCCGAAGAGCACGATGAATCCGGCGACGAAGACCGCGGTGTAGCGCTTCGCCGGAGAGTCGCCGAAGTTGGCGCGCCAGACCGCCGGCATCGTACGCTCTTCCCGGCCGACGCCGCCGCGAAGCAGCGCCGAGACGAGGGCGCCGGCCATCATCGCGATGACGAAGACGAAACTGTAGTTCAGCGGGTTGGCGACATTCTTCGCATAGCTCCCGCCGCTCTTGTCGAGATAGGCGTTGGGGCTGGCGTAGCCGCTCTTCGCCGTCTCGTCGACGACGACGATTTCAGGCGCGAACAGGTCCCAGATCATGCCGTCCAGGATCACGAACTGGGTCGAGACGCCGATGGGCTTCACCAGCAGGACCGCGGCGAAGAAGACGACACCCAGCAGGATGCCGCCATTGCGTGGCGAGAGGATCATCGCCCACCTCCATTTTACAGGGTTCAGATGGACAATAGATCACGGGACGGCCGCCGCAGGCTTGATCTGGGTCAAGTGGCGCGGCGCCGCGGATCAGAACCGCCAGACGATCCGTTCGCCGTCGCGTTCGACGCGGAAGCGCCGGGTGCGGTCGTGGACCAGAAGACAACCCTCGATCAGTCCCGACCAGGCGCGCAGCAGGGGATCGAACTGGTCCTCCCGGCCGCGCATGGTGCGCCAGCCGGTCTGCGCGACCGTATGGGCGTCCTCGCGCCCGGCCGCCTCGTCCATCCCGGACAGCAGAGCCAGCAGGAAATCGCCGAAGTCGCCGGACTCGCCCATGATATCGCGCAGCTTGCCATAGTAGTGCAGGCCGATCCTGACCCCGGCGCCGTGGCCGGCCTCCCCGGCGTCGCGCGCGCCGAGCACCTCGATCAGCGCCGGCAGGGCGTTGGTCAGATAGGTGACGGCGTAGTTGCGTTTCACCTTCAGCAGCCGGTCTTCCGGCCAGTCGACCGTCGGGAATTGCGCCGGGTCGTAGTCGGGCCGGGGGTGGTCCGGCTCGAAACTGAGTCGTTCATGGGGCGCCAGCGGCCGGCCCCGGTCGATGAAGAACCCTTCCAGGCCCGGGTGGCCCTCCGCCGTTTGCCCGACGCAGACATAGCCGAGACTCTCGACGCCGAGGGTGGCGCCGATCTGGCTGTGGAAGCCGCGCATGGGCGCGGTCGAGACTTCGGGCGGAATGGCGCAGATCGCCGTGCCGTCGTACATCCAGCGCGGCGTGGGATAGCGGATCCAGGCCTTTTCCGGGCTCTCGACGGCGCATTCGACCAGCACACCGCCCAGCTTGTTGGCGAGATAGAGGAACTTCGCCGCCGTCTCGGCCGGCGGCAGGCCGGCAAGGCCGAGTTTCTCGATGGATTGCAGGAACTTCTGCCCCCGCTGGCGCTCGAAGGTGCGCTTCATCATCTCGGCTGCGGCATCCGTACCGTGCTTCTGCAGGACGAAGAGGATCAGGCCGATGAAGTAGCGGTGGTGCAGTTCGCGCGCCGCGTCCCAGCGCGCCGCCTGAATCGGGTCGATGGCATTCATGCGTCCAAGCTACCGCCGGGATTCCGCCGCGCCAACGCATCATGCGCGTCCGACCGGAAAACCGCCATCTGGCTGGCGCCCCCCAACTCGGGGTGAACGCCTCCGATATCGCGGAATTCGACCTGGTAGCCGGCGCTTCCGGCGACCCTGGCGCCCCATTTCCGGAACCTGGCCCGAGGCCATTCGAAGCGGTGGCCCGGATGGCGGAAGCGGCGGGCCGGCACGCCGAGGATGGCGTTGTACTCGACGTTCGGCGTCGTCACGATGACGGTCTTCGGGCGCAGGTCGTGGAACACTGCGCGCTCCAGCTTCGACAGCCGTTCCGGCTCGATATGCTCGATGGTCTCCAGCAGCACCGCGCAGTCGAACCCCCGCAGGTCCGTCTGGGGTTCCAGCATCGAACCCATACGGACTTCGATCCGCCCGGCGCCGTCCGCCTCGGTCTTCAGTCTCTCCCTCAGACGGTCCAGCGCCCGGGGACACAGATCCATCCCGACCAGCCGTCCGATGCCGGAATTCCGCGCCAGTCGCACGAGGAGATCGCCGTCGCCGCAGCCCAGATCGACGAGGCTGGCGGGCCCGCTCTCGTCGATGGCGGCGCAGACCGAATCCAGCCGTTGCGTATGCAGCAAGGTGGTCATTCGCCGTCATTCCCCGGCTCGGGCCGCTGCATCAGGACGACATCCTTGACGGGCGTGCGGAAGGACCAGCCCCAGCTGTCGGCGAGATGGCGGAAGGTCGATTCGCGGTAGAACACGACATGGGTCGGATCCCGGCGGTAGTGCCAGGCGGCGAAGCGCGCGTCGTCCGTCTGGAAACACGTCATGATGCCGAGCCAGCCCCCGGGCCGTACGAGCCGGCGCAGCCGGCGGAACTCTTCCGCCGGCCGGTGAAAATGCTCCGCCGTCTCGCTGCAGACGACGAAATCGTAGACGTCTTCGAGCACTGTCGGATCGGGCGCGAAGAAGGGATCGTAGAGCGCCACTTCGTGACCGGCCTCGTGGAACATCGCGGCGAGAGCCGGGCCCGGCCCGCAGCCATAGTCGAGTCCGGCCGACGGGGACTCCAGACGGTCGAGCAGCGGCAGCGCCAGCTTCGAGAGAAAACGCCGGTAGCTCGGATCGCCAACGTCGTTCTGGTGCCCTGTGTAATAGGCCCGCTCGGCCGCGCGCGCCGGCAGCTGAGCCGGATCGAGAAAGCGGGCCTCGCAATCGCGGCATCGCCAGTAGTCGCGCCCGTCCACTGCCAGCAGGACCGCGGTTCGCGCGGACAGGCAGACCGGGCAGGCCGGCTCGGTCGGCGGCGGCGGCCCACGGCGGGCGGCGGTCCTCACGTTCGTTTCATCCACCTCATTCGGATCCTTGCCGCTCATCGGCTGTCGTGTCCGGCCATGATTGCCTTAGGTTCAGGATCGCAAATCCGCCGTCCGCCGCGCAAGCCGCCGGCGCAGCATCTCTGCGAACGCGATCCAGACGATCCAGAAGCCGGCGACCAGCGTCACGAGGGCGGTCGCGGGCAGGTCGAGGCCATGGCGCTGAGCGGCGAAGAAGCCGGCGGTGACCAGTCCGCCATAGAGCATGATCATCGAATAGCCGTGGCCGGCCAGATTGCCGCGGCGGACCATCGCCATGGACCAGGCCAGCGTGAACAGCGTCCAGGCCGAGAGCGCGTGCAGGAAGCTGAAGCCGCCGGTCAGCGAAGTCAGGAAAAAGGAGCTCAGCGCCGTCAGCGCCATGGCCGCCACGTAGGCACGGCCGACAAGGCGGTGGCGGCGGCCGGCCTTGCGCCCGGCGATCTGGACGGCGCCGAGAATGAGGGCGGCGAAGGCGAGGGCGGTATGGGCGAATTCCATGGCGGTCTCTCCGCATCGGGTTGGCGATGGCGGAGAGATGCAGAGGCCGCCGGCACGCCGCCAGCGCGATTGCGCCGGCTGCGCCGCAGGTTTCGCAGGTTGCGCAGGGGGCGCAGTTCGCGCTTCGCGAAGCGCGCCCCCACCGGCTGCGGCCCGTCAGGGATCAGCCGGCGATGAAGTCCTTGGCGAAGTCCTTCAACGCCTCCGGCCCGCCGTCGCCGCCCAGCGCGCTCGGCATGATCACCGCGCGCTCGACGCCCAGCTTCTCCAGGCCCTCCAGCATCTCCCGGCCCATCTGCGGTACCCAGATGGTCGACAGCTCGATCTCGCCGATTTCGCGGCCCTCGGCCTCCAGCGCCGATTTCAGCTCGTCGAGCTGGCCGGGAAGCTGCCGCAGGTCGGCGCCGGGGATGAACCATCCATCGCCGTATTTGGCGATCCGTTCGAAGATCCTGCCCTTGTTGCCGCCCATGTGGATCGGCACGCCCGGGCGCTGCACCGGCACGGGATAGCTCTTGAAGTTGTGCCAGCTGAGGAACTCGCTCTCGTGCTCGACCGTCTCGCCGGACCAGACCTTCTTCAGGGCGACCATGTAGTCGTCGAAGCGCGCGCCGCGGCGCTCGAACGGCGTGCCCATGGCCTCGAACTCCTCGCGCAGCCAGCCGATGCCCGCGCCCAGCATGAATCGCCCGCCGGAGACGAAGTCCAGGCTCGCCGCCTGCTTGGCCAGCAGCAGCGGGTTGGTCTGGGAGACGATGTTGATGCCCGTCGCCAGTTTGATGGTGCTCGTCGCCTGGGCGATCGCCGTGAGCGCGATCAGCGGATCGACGAAGTTGGTCTCCGGGGCCGCGCCCATCTTGCCGGACTTGTTGTAGGGATACTTCGAATCGTAGTCATGCGGCACGATCACGTGTTCGAAGGTCCAGACGCTGTCGAAGCCGAGTTCCTCGGCCGCCTGCGCCATGGCGATCATCTGCGCCGCCGACTGCACGCCGACATTCACCGGCACGATCCCGAATTTCATCTCTTCCGCTCCCTGCTGATTTCATTGACTGGCTGCGGGGCAATGTAGCGTTGCGACGCGCGAGGCCAAGCCATCTCCGGCGTCCCGCTCTCCCGCGACCGGTCCTGCCCCGCGCCTATCCGCCTGGTGCTTCTCCGGCCAGCGACGTCACGGGGATGCGGTCGGCGGCCCAGCTGCCCACGGCCATCTCCCTAACCCGCTCGACCACGTCGCGCGGAACGGCGCCGCGCCGCGCCTCTCTGAGCGGCTGGTCGTGGAACAGGTAGAGGCGCGAAAGGAATTGCTCGAACTCCAGCGATCCCTCGCCGGAGCGCTCCCCGTTGCCGCCTGTGGTCACCGTCACGCCATGGCCCCAGTCCTGACCGCTGTCATTGTTGGGGTTGAAGAAGTACACGCGCATCTCCCCCGACCGTCCCGGCGCGACGCGCAGGATGGTGATGGCGTGCCAGCCGACGAACGCGCCCGTGGCGTCCGTGAAGGCGATCCCGGCCGGCTGCGGATGGATCAGCGGGCGGTCCCCGTTGTAGGCGGGGTGATAGGTCTCGTGGAACCGGGCGACGAACCCCTCGTAGTCGGCAAGCTGGCCGGTGGCGATGTCGACGGCCACAGCACAGTCGCGCGCCACCCACCAGCCATGGAACTCCGGATTGATCCAGCGATGGGGGTCGCCCGGCCGCCCCGCGCAGCGCCGGCCCATCTCGGCATAGATCCGGTCCAGATGCGGCACCAGCAGGACCGAGACCGGATCGGCGTCGATCGGGCCGAACCCGGCGAGCCCCGCCGGCAGGTCGGCGGAGTTCACCGCCTCGCCCTCGAAGTGCATCAGGATGGTTTCGGCCTCACCCGCCTGCACGATCAGATGCAGCAGGTAGTCGGGGTCGTTCAGCGCCCACATGGAGATCGCGCGTGCGGACTGGCAGGTCGGATTGGCGCCCTGGCCGACGCCCAGGGGCAGGCCGAGCACTTCCAGCGCGCCCGCCAGGAGATGGGACTCCGGCGAAGTTCCCGGGCCGAAGGCCTGCGCCAGGCGTTCGCGCACCGCGGTTGTGGGTTCGAGGCGGAGAACGCGTTTGAGGGACGGTGGCATGGGCGCGTGATGCAGCACGCCCCTCTCCATCAGCGACGCCAGGCCGTAGAGCGCCTGCGGCGTCGCCGGCGTGACCGCGGCGCGGATGAGTTCCTCCGTCAGGCCGCGGAAATTCCGCCAGCAGTCGAGCCCGGTCGAGCCCAGCCCCATCGCCTCGGGAACGAGCGGCCGGTCGGGATAATCCAGGGCCCAGAGAAGAAAGGCGACGTGATAGTCGGATACGAGGCCGGTGTCGTGCATCGATCGCGCGAAACCCATCGCTTCCCGCGACAACCCGGAATCGTCCATGTGCGACAGCCGCTCGCGATAGGCTTCGAGACCCGGGTCGTCGAGCGTTTCCGCCGTCGGCCCGAACAGGGCGCTGACCAGCCGCTCCGCGCCGAGGCGTTCGGCGCCCGGCTCGCTGCCCTGCCGGTTCAGCGCGACGGCGATCTGCGTGATCATGTCCTTGACCGGCCCGACCTGGACCGGCCGCTGTTCGAGAATCCGCCAGATTTCCGCAACGAGGACGCCGAGCACGTCGCGCAGGCCGATCCGCGCCGCGATGAAGTGCAGAAGCCGCGCGTTCACGTCGGCCCGTTCCCCGCTCGTCCGGCTGGATTCGTCGGACAGGTTGAAGAATCGCCTCAGGTTGAGGGCCAGGATCTGGGTCAGGAAATGCTGCGCATGATCCCCGCCCAGCGTCGGATGCTGGGCCTCGCCGCAGGCGACGGCAAGAAAGCGCAGCAGACTGGCCGCCTCCAGACTCGCCAGGGCCTCATCGGGGCTGTCCAGAGACGGGCTCACCAGCTGCGGCAGCAGCACCGTCGGATTCTCCCAGTCCGAGCCGGCGAAGAGCCCGGCCGCGTCAAGGCGCGGCGCGCGCTGATAGACGGCATCCGGGCCACCGGCAAGCCGGAGCAACCGCCCGATCACGTCGAGAACCGGGCGCTGATGGCGCTGCTTGGCGAAGCTTCGGGCCTGTTCCAGGCGCTGCAGGGCGACGTCGAGCGTCCCGGCGAGACGCTCGACCTCCGCACTCGCTTCCGTCATGGCGCCTCGCTCCGGCGAGGCGGGCCGTTGGCTTCCATCACACGTAGAAGTCCAGTTCTTCCTGGGCTTTCAGCAGATCACGCAGTTTGTGCGGATCGTCGCCGAAGAAATAGGCCAGCCCCCAGTGCGTGCCGAAGGCGGTGCGTTTCGCCACTTTCTGCTCCATCGGATCCGCGAGTTCGTGGAACTCGAAATAGGGGTGATTGGCGGTTTCCTCTGGCACTCTTAGCTGGCTGACGACGCGGCGGCGCGGATAGACGCCGAAGCAGCCCGCATGTCCCCTGGCGCCCTTCACGGGCTCGGGGAAGAAGGCGTCGATCTCCTCCTGCTTGGTTTTCGGGTCGAACATCACGACGAGGCCCTGATAGCCGTTGAAGCCGTAGGCGCGCTCGATCAGCTCCAGCGCGTTGAAGCCCGGCGGCCTGTAGGCGACCTCGCCGAAGTAGAGCTTGTTGTCGCTGGTCAGGAAATATTCCGGGTGGATGAAGCCGAAATCGATGTCGAAGGTCTCGATCAGCTTCTCGATTTCCTCGGTGATACGCGCCCGGTGCGACTCGAGTTCCGGCGTCGCCGGTACGAACACCGAATAGCCGAGGGTGACGTACTCCGAGATGTTCAGGAACTGGATCTTGCGGTCCTTGATCCAGGCCTCGACAGCGAATTCCCAGCCGTCGAGATGCGATTCCAGCAGCGCCGGAAATTCCTCGTCGGGAATGTTGTCGACGTCCTCGGGCGTGCGGATGACGCGGTGGCCGGCGGTGCCGGACTTGTCGAACGCCTTGAAGTGAATGGGATCGTTCGGGTCGCCGTCCAGCTTCAGCAGCGTCTGGTTGACGCGCTTGAGGAACCGGATCACGTCGCTGCGGTCCTGCGCCTCCTCGAAGACGCCGACGCGGATGCCGCCCAGCTGGGCCCGGCGCTTCATCAGCGACTTGTCGCGGAACAGCATCGACTGGCCCAGCAGCCGTGGATTGCCCAGCAACACGGAATTGACCGCGCCGGCCCACTCCACGGTCTCCTCGAACAGCGGGATTGCGACATCCACGCCCTCGTCCTTGAGCTGGTGCGCCAGTTCGTGAGAGCGCTCGTTCAGCCGGTCGAAATTCCACGGCATGTAGGGAATGCCGTGTTCCTTGCAGTAGTCCTCCGCCCACGGGGGCGCGACGACAATGTAGCGCCGGTCGAAACGGTCGACGGCGTCGATGGCGTTCAGGCTCCAGCCCAGCAGCGCCACGTAGCCCTTCTCGGGATTGTAGTTGTTCATGTCTCCTCTCTCGGTCGGGTGCGACCGGTGATACACAACACGACGACCACCGCTGCTCGCGGCGGACCAGAAGAACGGTCACGGTGCGGGAGGATCGAACCCGGCGAGCAAATCGTCAGCGTGGGTCGTCGGTGCCAAGCGTAGGCATTGAGCGGCCGTGGCGCAACCGCTGGCCCCGGCGAGCCGGCCCAGACCCTATTCGAACCAGTCGAATTCGGGGCCGGCGACCTCGCGCAGCCGGCGGTAGTCGGCGTCGAACAGATCGCGCAGATGGCGGCGCGTCGCCTCGGGTATCTCGTCGTCATAGGCGCCGACGTTCCGCGGCGCGTAGTCGATGCCGTCGGCGCGCGGCAGACCCAGAAAGCCGAAGACGCGCTCGGTCTCGGTCGCCGGATCGGCGAAGAAAGCCTCCGACTTCACCAGGCAGACATTCTCGCGCCCCAGCACCCGGTACAGCCGCTCCACCTGAGGGGCGTAGCGGCTGCGCCCGATATAGGAGAAGTGCTGATGCGCGTAGGAGCGGTATTCGGGCTGTTCCCGGATGCGTTCCTCCTCGCCCTGCAGGCGCCGGGGCTCCTGGGCGATCGCTTCCTCCAGGCTGAGGTCGTCCTGGCCCTTGTTGTGTTCGTGCCAGTAGTGGGAGTAGGCGCGCGCGATCGGGTCGCGCAGCATGGCGACGGCTTTCGGCGCCGGCAGGTCGGCGGCCATCCGCTCGATGGCGAGCGGGTGGTACATGTAATAGGGGCTGGCCTCGAAGGTCAGCATCGGCCCGCCGCGCTCTTCCGCCCGGGCCGCCATCTCCTCGGCGCGGGGGAAGTGCCCGCGGTACCAGTTTCCGCCCCGGTGGTAGTTGTAGTCGAAATAGTGCACTTCCTTCGACGAGGGTTCGGCGATGCGCGGATGCTGGGCCAGATAGGCGAACAGCGAGGTCGTGCCGGCCTTCTGCGCCCCGACGATGACGAAATCGGGCAGCACGCGCGCGCCGCCGCTCGTCATCGCCTTCGCGCTGTGCGCCGCCTCCCTCAGCGCCGCCTTCGCCGTTTCCCAGGCCATCGCCGTCAGTCCGTGTGGAAGGTCATGTAGTCCTCCAGCGGCGCGCGGTCGGTACGCAGAGAGTTCTCGACCAGGGAGGTGTCCTCATACCCCAGCGCCATGCCGCAGACCACGGTGTGGTCGTCGGGAATGCCCAGGATCGGCTTGACGATGCGGTGGTATTGCGGCCACGCCGCCTGCGGACAGGTGTGCAGGCCGTACTGGCGGGCGACGATCATGATGTTCTCCAGATACATGCCGTAGTCCAGCCAGGAGCCGATCTCGAGACGCTTGTCGATGGTGAACATCATGCCGACCGGCGCGTCGAAGAAGGTGAAGTTGCGCGCCCCCTGCTCGACCATGCGCTGGCTGTCGCCCTTCCTGATGCCGAGCAGATCGTAGAGCCCGAAGCCCACCGTCCGCCGCCGCGTCAGATAGGGCTCGAAGAACTGGTCCGGGTAGTACTTGTATTCCTTCTCGTGGCTCGCCCGGTCGTGCAGCGAGGCCTCGACCACGGCGTCGCAGAGTTCCTTCAGCTTCGTCCCCGTCATCACGTGCCCGTGCCAGGGCTGCATGTTGGTGCCCGATGGCGCGCGCGCCGATACGTCCAGGATATGGCGGACCAGGTCCAGCGGCACCGGATCGGGCAGGAAGCCGCGCACCGAACGGCGCGTGGCGATGGCCTCCTCCGCCGTCTCGGCCACGTCGGCGGCGTCGTGGCGTGTCACATCTGCGAACTGCGTGTGGATGTTCATGCGTCAATCTCCCCTGATTGGCGCAGACAATAGGGCGAGATCGTCGGGAGGCCAATCCGATCGGCTGGCGTTCATTCCGGCGGCTCCGGAACTTCGCCGGGCGCGGCCGTCCGTGACAGATGCTCACCGACGATCGCCACAGTCGCCGCCAGTGGAAGCATGGCCATCGTCAGCACCTGCACGTACATCAATCCCAGCATGATCGCCGCGATCGGCCAGAGCGCTTCAGCGACGATGACCACCGTCTGGGTCACGGCGATGGGCGCGAAAAGTACATGGAAGATGCGTGAGCGGACCGCCGCGGCGACCTCGCGGCCTTCCCGGATGGCCCGCCATGTCCCCGATCCGCGCAGACCGCTCAGGATCGGCGCGACGACGAAGCCGGCGAAGAAATAGCTGCCGATCGCCGTGCTGACGAGCGCGGTGGAAAGAGAATAGACGAAGGCGAAGCTGACGAAATATGCGGGATCGCCCTGGCCTCCGAGCATCGCGCCCCGGAGAACCATATCCCGACCTTCCGAGACGATCAGCCACTGCACCAGAAAGACGGGGATCATGGCGATCAGCGACAGCCCGACGGTGAAGACCACCGCGAGCGGAAGGCCGAACAGGGGTCCGGCCCGGAGACGCAGGAAGCCGCGCGCCGAACCGTCGTCATTGGCGATCTGACGGACTGCCGCCATCATCGTGAAATAGATGAATGCCCACAGCGACAGCAAGATGGTCAGGAAGCCGCCCGCCGTGTGCAGCGTGATCGGATGCCTTCCCGGCGTCAGGCCGAACCCGAGCAACACCGCGGCGAGACTTGCCGGAAAGAGCAGCGACAGGAGAAAGTAGACCAGTGGCGAGCGGCGGATCAGGGCCAGCCCTGCCGCCAGGTCCGACGTCACCTGCATTTCCCGCCCTCCTTTGACCCCGGGGCGATAGTGGCCGAAGATCGCGCTGCGGGCAATTTCGCGCCTGCCGGGAGGATCCAGTCATGGGCGAGAGCAACGCCGGGGAACGCCGGAAATACTACGACGCCATCGGCAAGAAGAACCTGGCGCCGCTGTGGGAGGTGCTGCACGGGCTGGTGACGCCGGAGCCTGTGCACCGGGTGCAGCCGGCCATCTGGCGCTATAACGACATCCGCGACGACATCATGGCCTCGGGCGAACTGATCACGGCGAAGGAGGCCGAGCGCCGGGTGCTGATCCTGGAGAACCCGGGCATGCCGGGCGAATCGAAGATCACCACCTCGCTCTATGCCGGGCTGCAGCTGATCCTGCCCGGCGAGGTCGCGCCGGCGCACCGCCATACCCAGTCGGCGCTGCGCTTCGTGGTGGAGGGGGCGGGCGCCTACACGGCGGTCGACGGGGAGCGAACCACCATGCACCCGGGCGACTTCGTGATCACGCCGAACTGGACCTGGCATGACCATGGCAACGATTCGGACGAACCCATGGTCTGGCTGGACGGCCTCGACATTCCCGTCGTCGGCTTTTTCGGGGCGAGCTTCGCCGAGAAATGGGGCGAGGACCGTCAGCCGATCAGCCGCCCGGAAGGCGACTCGCTGGCCCGCTACGGCCAGGGCCTGCTGCCCGACGGCTACGAGCGGCGCAGTCACACCTCGCCGGTCTTCAGCTACCCTTATGACCGCACGCGGGAGGCGCTGGAGACCATGCGCCGGCGCGAGGAATGGGACGCGGCCCAGGGGCTGAAGCTGTCCTACGTCAACCCGGTCAACGGCGACTTCGCCATCCCGACCATGGGCACCTTCATGCAGTTGCTGCCCGCCGGTTTCGCGGGCGTGCCCTACCGCGCCACGGACGCTACCGTGTTCTCGGTCGTGGAGGGGCGAGGGACGGTGGAGATCGGCGAGCAGCGCTTCGAGTTCGGGCCGCGGGACCACTTCGTCGCGCCGTCCTGGGCCTGGTACCGCTTCGAGGCGGCGGAGGACTGCGTGATCTTCAGCTTCTCCGACCGGCCGATCCAGCAGAAGCTGGATCTCTGGCGGGAGCAGCGCGGCAACGACTGAGGCTTTCGCCCGCCGGAATTTCGGTCCTGCATGTGGCGCATGACACACTGCGTCGTCTTGTGATTGGTGTTCCGCCGCCGCGTCCCCACAATGAGGTCAGGCTCGGCTTCTGATCGAGGATGTGACGTCATGCTCAAAATTGCACTGATGGCGGCCTTCGCCGCCCTGATCGCCGCCCAGCCGGCGGCAGCGCAGAACCGACCGAGCGACCAGGATCCGCTCAGCCTGGAGGAAGTCCTGGAGGAGCAGCTGGGCGCGCCCTATTACGGGCAGACCTCGGATGGCTTTGGCCGCGCGCAGCGGCCCATCGTCGACCGCATCCCGCGCAAGGGGCTACGGGGCGCCGGCTACTGGCGCACCAACGTCAAGTACTTCAAGGGCGTCGGCAAGATCCTGACCGATCTGCAGGACATGACGCTCTATGCAACCTCACAGGATCGCGACTACCGGGTTTCTTCGGTCACGGGCGCGGCGCTGGACAAGTGGCGGCCCCTGACGGTCCCGGAGACGACGGAGACGACAGGGCTCTGGGGCAAGGCGTGGAACGATGACATGAAGGCCTGGGTGCTGACCTTCGCCGACAAGCCGCTCTACCGTTTCGCCGGCGACGATGAGCCCGGCGACGTGCGCGGCAAGGGCGGGGACTGGTATGTCATGGAAGTGATCGGCTGAAGCCGCCGCGGCGGCCCGGACCGGGTCGGGGTCCTGCCGTAACCAGTCACAGGCCTGCGGGAATACGATGAGGACGGGTCGCGCGCCATGCCGTTGAGCCGCGGGCGGTTCTGCGCCTCGTATTCCGGCGAGGTGACGGGCGTTCTCTCCCCGAAAAGCGAAGGGGCCCGACCGCGCCGCGGCCGGGCCCCTTGCCACAGGTCAGCCGATCAGTAGCCGATGTTCTGGCCGATCCGGACCCAGCGGCCGTTCTGGACCTGGGACAGGAAGGACTCGTTCGAACCCTGGCGCTTGTCCGGGCCGAAGCTCTGCACAGGGCCGCCGAAGATGTCGCGGTAACCCTTGATCTGCTCGAAACCCTCGACCAGCTTGTCGACCGTCAGGTCGCGGCCGGCGTTCTCCAGCGCGATCACGGTCATGTCGGCGAAGATGTAGCCGAGCTGCGAGGGGAAATCGGGGTTCTTGCCGAACTTCTCCTTGTAGCCGTTGTACCAGTTGCGGACCAGCGGATCCTCGGAGTCGCCATAGGCCATCTGGAAACCGGTCATGGCCATGAAGCCCTCGGTCACGCCGCCCTTCGCCGCGGCGCTGTAGCCGTTGTAGGTGGCGATGGAGCCGACGAAATCGACGTCCCAGCCCATCTTGCGGGCCGTGGCGTAGGGAATGATCGTGTCGGAGACGATGGTGCCCATGTAGACGACGTCGCAGCCGGCCTCGCGCAGCTTGGTGATGGCCGCGGTGAAGTCCTTGTCCGTCGGCTTGTGCGCGGTTTCCGCGACGACCGACTGGCCCATGACTTCGGCCTGATCCTTGGCGCCCAGCTCGATCTCGCGGCCGAAATCCGTGTCCTGATACATCACGCAGGGCTTGGTCTTGCCGTGCTGCTCCGCGAACAGCTTGTAGGCCGAACGGATCTGATCGTAATAGGTCGAGCCGCCGGCGAACTTCAGCTTGTGGAACGGTTCGAACATCTGCCGGGCCGACGAGAACGGGAACAGGTTCGGAATCCCGGCGGCGAGCTGGCGCGGCAGCACCGCGTTGTTCATCGGCGTGCCCAGCGCCGAAATGAAGGCGAACACCTGGTCACGGTTGATCAGCTTGTTGCCGGCCTGGACCGCCTTCGGCACCTGGTATTCGTTGTCCTCGACGATCAGGCGGATCTGACGGCCGTGCACGCCGCCTTCCGCGTTGACCGGGTCGAAGCGCATCTTCATGCCCTCGACCGAAGGCACGCCCCAGACCGCCACCGGGCCGGACAGCGCGGTGTGGGTGCCGAGGACGATTTCCGTATCGGTGACGCCGCGGGTCTGGGCCTGGGCGGCGCCCGCCGCGGTGACCGCGAGCGCCGCCGCGCCGAACATGAGCAGTGTGCGTTTCATGGATTTCCTCCCTGTGAGAGCCGCCCGTTTGTTGTTCTCGGCAGCTTGTCCATGCAGCTTAGCAGATATGCAACGATCGCAAAGAGAAGGCTTTCCCCGGCGTCAGCAAAAAAACGCATCGTGGGAGGCCGCTGTGGCGGGGCGCAGGCGAGGCCGCGGAAACGCAAAGGGCCCGGCCGCCAATGGCGACCGGGCCCCGTTTGACGGCGCTGTTTGCGCGGGTCAGTAGCCGATGTTCTCGCCGATCCGGACCCAGCGTCCGTCCTGGACCTGGGAGAGGAAGGACTGATCGGAGCCCTGGCGCTTTTCGGGGCCGAAGCTCTGCACCGGACCGCCGAAGATATCGTGGTAATCCTCGATCGCTTCCATGCCGCCGATGAAGGAATCGACGGTCAGTTCACGGCCGGCGTTCTCGAGGCCGACCACGGTCAGGTCCGCGATCAGATAGCCGAGCTGCGAGGGGAAGTCGGGGTTCTTGCCGTACTCGTCGGAATAGGCCTTGGCCCACTGGCGAACCCGCTCGTCTTCCGCATCCGAATAGGCCATCTGGAAGCCGGTCATGGCCATGAAGCCTTCGGTCACGCCACCCTTCGCCGCGGCGGTGTAGCCGTTGTAGGTGGCGATGGAGCCGACGAAGTCCACGTCCCAGCCCATCTTGCGGGCCGTGGCGTAGGGGATGATCGTGTCGGAGACGATCGTGCCCATGTAGACGACGTCGCATTCGGCCTCGCGCAGCTTGGTGATGGCCGCGGTGAAGTCCTTGTCTGTCGGCTTGTGCGCCGTCTCGGCGACCACTTCCTGGCCCATCTCCTTGGCCTGGTCCTTGGCGCCCATCTCGATCTCGCGGCCGAAGTCCGTGTCCTGATACATCACGCAGGGCATGGTCTTGCCGTGCTGCTCGGCGAACAGCTTGAAGCCTGACCGGATCTGGTCGTAGTAGGTCGAGCCGGCGACGAACTTGAGCTCGTGGAACGGCTGGTACATCTGCCGCGCGGAGGTCAGCGGAAACAGGTTGGGAATCCCGGCGGCGAGCTGGCGCGGCAGCACCGCGTTGTTCATTGGCGTGCCCAGCGCGCCCAGCATCGCGAAGACCTGGTCGCGGTTGATCAGCTTGTTCGCCGCCTGCACCGCCTTCGGCACCTGGTATTCGTTGTCCTCGACCAGCAGCCTGAGCTGACGGCCATGGACGCCGCCATTGGCGTTGACCTCGTCGAAGCGCATCTTGATGCCCTCGACCGAGGGCACGCCCCAGACCGCGACCGGTCCGGACATGGCGGTGTGGATCCCGAACAGGACCTCCTCGTCGGTGACACCGCGGGTCTGGGCCTGGGCGGCGCCGGCGAACGCAAGCGCCGCCGCGCCCGCGATGAGCGTTGAGCGTTTCATGGAATACTCCCCTGTATGTCTGCCGCCGTTACACGTGGCGACGTTGCCTCCCCGGCAACACTAACAGACGCGAGCGAAATTCATCATGCAGCGTCTGCATACATGCTTTCGATCAGCGCCTCGTACTTCTTCTCGACGAACTTCCGCTTCAGTTTCATCGTCGGCGTGACTTCCTCGTCCTCGGGGTCGAGCTGTTTGTCGATCAGCTTGAACTTCTTGATCGTCTCGACCTGCGCGAACTTCTGGTTGACCTGCTCGATATGTTCGGCGATCAGCGCCTCGATCTCGGCCGCCCGCGCCAGGCTGCCGAAGCTGGTGAAGATGATGTCGTTGTCCTGCGCGTATTTCTCGACGTTCTCCTGGTCCAGCATGATCAGCGCCGTCAGGTACTTGCGCTTGTCCCCGATGATCACCGCGTCGGAGATGTAGGGCGAGAACTTAAGCTGGTTCTCGATCTCCGAGGGCGTGATGTTCTTGCCGCCGGCGGTAATGATGATGTCCTTCATCCGGTCGGTGATCTTGACATAGCCCTGATTGTCGATCCGGCCCACGTCGCCGGTGTGCAGCCAGCCGTCGACGATGGTCTCGGCGGTCTTCTCCGGCTGGTTCAGATAGCCCATGAAGATGTGGTGGCCCTTCAGCAGGATCTCGCCCTCAGGCGACAGCTTTGTCTCGCCATAGGGCACGGACCGGCCGACCCAGCCCAGCTTCAGGTCGCCGGGAACGTTGGTGGTGGCCAGGCCGCTGTTCTCGGTCTGGCCATAGAGTTCCAGCATCTCGATGCCCAGCGCCAGGTACCACTTGATCAGGTCCGGCGAGATCGGCGCCGCACCCGTGCCGACCCAGTCGACGCGGCTCAGGCCCATCAGGTTCTTGATGTTGCGCAGCACCAGGAAGTCGCCGATGCGGAAGCGCAGCTGTTCCAGCGCCCCCGGCGTCTGGCCCTCCAGCTTCTTCTCGGCGATCGCGTAGCCCCAGCCGAGCGCGGTCCGGTAGGCCAATTGCTGCAGCTTCGTGGCGTCCTTGACCGCGATGTTGATCTGGCTGAACAGCTTTTCCCAGATGCGCGGCACCGCAAAGAAGGTCGTCGGCTGGATCTCCTGGATGTTCTCGAACACCGTCTCCGGGTTCTCGACGAAGTTCGCGACATTGCCGGTGTAGAGCGCGAAATAGGTCAGCGTCCGCTCGGCCACGTGGCAGAGCGGCAGGAAGGCCATGCGCTCGCCGCCCGTCTCCTGGGGCAGCAGCTGCGTGCCGTTGACGATCTGGAACACCAGGTTGTTGTGGCTGATCATGGCGCCCTTGGGCGGGCCGGTGGTCCCGGAAGTGTAGACCAGGATCGCCAGGTCGCCGGGCTGCGCCATTTCCAGCAGTTCCGCCCAGCGGCCGGGATTGGCCTCCGCGTGGCGTGCGCCCTCGGCCATGAAGTCCGCGAAGCTGGTCGCCATCGGGTCGTCGAAATCCGCCAGCCCCTCCATGTCGAAGATCACGATCTTCTCCAGGCTGGGGCACCTGGCGCGGACGCTCAGCACCTTGTCGAGCTGCTCCTCGTCCTCGACGAAGATCGTGCGGCAGGCGGAATCGTTGACCAGGTATTCCACCTGCGCCGCGGCGTCGGTGGGGTAGATGCCCGCACAGACGGCGCCGATGCACTGGATGCCCATGTCGGCGTACATCCACTCGGGCAGGGTATTGGAGAGCACGCAGGCGACGTCGCCCTTCTTCAGGCCCTGCTTGTCCAGGGCCATGCCGACATTGCGCGCGCGCTCACCGAACAGGTCCCAGGTGATCTCCTGCCAGATGCCGTATTCCTTCTTGCGCATGGCGACATGGTCCGACCAGCCGGTCACCCGATGCCAGAACATCTTCGGAATGGTCGGCGCGTCCGGGTCCTCGTGCCACACGACCCGGCCGGTTTCGCCCTCGTAGCTGTGCTCGATCAGAGACGTGGTCACCATCAGAAAGCTCCCTGCGCTCCGCCGCCTCAGCGCCAGAGCTTCTTCTTCTTCCAGCGCCGCTCGGCGCGCTGGCCTTCCTCCTGGACGCCCAGATAGAACTCCTGGATGTCTTCCTTTTCGATCAGCCGTTCGCAGGTGTCTTCCATGACGATGCGGCCGACCTCGAGGACATAGCCGTACTTCGCGGTCTTGAGCGCCATGTGGGCGTTCTGCTCGACCAGAAGCATGGTCATCTTCCGCTCCTGGTTGAGACGCGTGATGATCTCGAAGATTTCCTTCACCAGCCGCGGCGACAGGCCCAGCGACGGCTCGTCCAGCAGCATCATCGTCGGCCTCGACATCAGCGCGCGGCTGATCGCCAGCATCTGCTGCTCGCCGCCCGAAAGCTGCCCGGCCGGCTGGTCGCGGCGCTCCTTCAGGACGGGGAAGTAGTTGAACACCATGTCGATGTCGTCGGCGACGCCGCGCGCGTCCTTGCGCGTGTAGGCGCCCATGCGCAGGTTTTCCTGCACCGACAGGAAGGGGAAGACCTCGCGGCCCTCGGGCACGTGGCTGATGCCCTGACGCATCACCCAGTCGGGTTCCTTCGAGGTGATGTCCTGGCCGCGATAGGTGACCTTGCCCTTGCGGGGGTCCATCACGCCGGAGATGGTCTTCAGGATGGTGGTCTTGCCGGCGCCGTTGGAGCCCAGAACGGTGACGATGTCGCCCTGGTTGACCTCCAGGCTGACGCCGCGGATGGCCACGATCGGACCGTAGTAGGTCTCCACATTGGAGATGGTGAGTATCGGCTCGCTCAACTCCTCAGCCCCCCAGGTAGGCGCGGATGACTTCGTCGTTGGACTGCACCTCGGCGGGTGTGCCCATGGCGATGACCCGGCCGTAGTTCAGCGCCAGCACGCGGTCGGAAACCCGGTTCACCAGGCTCATGTCGTGTTCGACCATCAGCACCGTGATGCCCAGCAGGTCCCGGATGTCCTTGATCCAGAACGCCATGTCGGTGGTCTCCTCGACGTTGAGGCCCGACGACGGCTCGTCCAGCAGCAGCAGCCGCGGCTCGGTGCAGAGTGCGCGGCCCAGCTCCACCACCTTGCGTACCCCGTAGGGCAGGTTGGCGATCCGCTGGTCGCGGTAGCGGGCGAGGTCGAGGAACTCGACCACCTCCTCCACCTTCCTGCGGTGCTCCAGCTCGTGGCGGCGCACCGAGGGCAGGAAGAAGATGTCGCCCAGGAAGTTGCCGCTGCGGTGCGCGTGGCGGCCGATCAGCAGGTTCTGCAGCACCGTCGCCTGCTCGAACAGCTCGATGTTCTGGAACGTGCGCGCGATGCCCATTTTCGCGATCAGGTGCGGCGCCACCCCGGTGATGTCCTGATCGTCGTAGATCAGCCGCCCCTCGGAGGGCTCGTAGATGCGGCTGATCAGGTTGAAGATGGTGGTCTTGCCCGCGCCGTTCGGCCCGATGATGGTGAACACCTCGCCGGCGCCGACCTCGAAGTCGACCCCGTCGACGGCCTTCACGCCGCCGAAGTGGATTGCCAGGCTGTCTGCCTTGAAGAACGTCACCGCAGCCGCTCCGTCTTCAGGTACGATTTCTGCCGCTTGAAGGTGGCCTTCTTGTACAGCGGGAAGAGGTCGAAATAGGTCTTGATCTTCAGCCAGCGGCCATAGAGGCCGAAGGGCTCGAAGATGATGAAGCTCACCAGCAGCAGCCCGAAGATGCCGATCTCCAGGCCCGGCGCGTTGACGAAGCGGACCAGCCATTCCATCCAGGTGACATCGCCGAACCCGGCGGTCACCCAGTCGCGGGCGATCGGCAGCATCACCTTCAGCACCACCAGGAAGGCCGCGCCGAGCACCGCGCCCTGGATGGTGCCGATGCCGCCGACGACGCAGATCAGCAGCAGCTCGATGGAGATGAAGATGTTGAAGGCGTCCGGCGCCAGATGGCTGATCTGGTGCGCGAACAGGCCGCCGGCGATGCCGGTGACGAAGGCCGAGATGCCGAAGGCGGTGGTCTTGTAGCGCGCCAGGTTGATGCCGTTGGACTGGGCGGAAATCTCAGAATCGCGGATGGCGACGAAGGCCCGGCCCGTCGGGCTGCGCATCAGGTTGCGCGCCAGCAGGGCCGCCAGCACCAGGACGATGGCGCAGATGTAATAGAGCGAGACCGGGTTCCACAACTCGGTCCAGCCGACATGCAGGCCGCCGACGGCGAACCATTCGCCCTGGTAGATCGCCTGGGTCTGGAACGACAGGAAGTCGGGCGCCGCCACCGGCAGGCCGTCGAAACCCCCGGTCACAGACGACCATTTCGACATCACCTCCTGGGTGATCAGGGCGACGGCCAGGGTCGCGATGGCCAGGTAGATGCCGTGCATGCGCAGCGTCGGCAGGCCGACCGCGACGCCCACCGCGCCGGACAGCAGCCCGGCCATGGGCAGCGAGATCAGGAACGGCACGCCCTGCTGCAGGAAATAGGCGTGGGCGTAGGCGCCGATGCCGAGGAAGGCTGAGTGGCCCAGGCTGACCATGCCGGTGAAGCCCAGCGCGATCATCAGGCCCAGCGCGGCGATGGCGTAGATCAGCCACATGTTGGCCTCGCCGACATAATAGACGTCGGCGAAGACGGGCAGCAGCAGCAGGAAGGCGAGGAACAGCCCGTAGGCGATCAGGTCGCCGCGGTGGCGCCACAGGCGCAGATCCTGTTCGTAGCGGGTCTTGAGGACGAATCTCATCGGCTCATACCTTCTTCCGGCCCATCTGCGAGAATATGCCCTCGGGCCGGAAGACCATCACCGCGAGCAGCACCGAGAAGACCATGATGTCCTTGTAGCCGGCGGGGAGGAGATAGTCCGAGAACTGCTCCACCATGCCGATGATGATGCCGCCGACCAGGGCGCCCGGGATCGAGCCGAAGCCGCCCACGACCGCGCCGGCGAAGGCCTTGATGGCGATGAAGCCGATCGAGGGATCCATGACGTTGGCGATGGGCATCATCATGACGCCGGTGATCCCCGCCACGCCGGCGGAGATGCCCCAGATCAGCGAGAAGATCATCGCCACCGGAATGCCCATGTAGTAGGCGGCGAGCTGGTTCTGCGAGGCCGCCTGCATGGCGACGCCGACCCGGGTGCGCTGGAAGAAGAAGTAGAGCACCGCGCACAGCACCAGGGTGCCGCCCATGGCCGCCAGCTTGCCGACGTCCAGCGTCACGCTGGCGACCTGCATCGCCTTGCCGGTGAACGGCGTCAGGAAGGCGATCTGCTCGACATTGTAGGCGTAGGGCATGACGAAGCGCAGCACGTAGCCGATGCCGATCGTCGCCATGACGATGGAGAACTGCGGCTGGCCGATCAGCCGTCGGATGACCACGATGTCGAGGAAGAAGCCGAACACGATCATCACGGCGATGGTCAGCAGGAAGCCGAGCCAGTAGTTCAGCCCGAGCACGCCGATCAGGCCGAAGGCGACGAACGCGCCGACCATCATCAGGTCGCCCTGGGCGAAGTTGACCACTTCCGTCGCCTTGTAGATCAGCACGAAGCCGAGCGCGATCAGGCCGTAGATGCAGCCGAGCGAAAGCCCGTTGATCAGCAACGAGATGTAGATCTGCATGGTATCCACAGGCGTTCATCCTCCCCAATGCCGCCCGGCATCCTGAATCTGTCGATCCGGTGACCCGGACCTCTCCCTCCGCCGGTGCGCCTTCCGTTGTCGTGTCCGAGGCGCTAGCTTTTGATCCGGCAGGTCGGCGAAGCATAAGCGACGGTCATGACCTGTCAATCGGCTCGGGAAGGGGAGGAATACCTTGGCCTACGCGATACCTTTCGTGCGCGAGATGGACTTCGAATATGGCGAGCCCGACCGGCTCAGCCCGCTGATTCGCCGTGTCGTCTGCCGCAATCCGGGCGCCTTCACCTTCATGGGCACGGGCACCTACATCATCGGCGAGGGCAGGGTCGCGATCGTCGACGCCGGCCCGGCGGACCCGAATCACATCGCGGCGGTCCTCAAGGCCGTGGAAGGCGAGACGGTGACCCACCAGCTGGTCACCCACACCCATGTCGACCACAGCCCCGGCGCGCGCCTGATCAAGGAGGCCACCGGCGCGGAGACCTGGGCCTATGGTCCGCACGGTTCCGGCAAGGACGGCCCGAAGGTGGAGGAGGGCGGCGACTTCGACTTCGCGCCCGACCACCAGGTGCGCGACGGCGACGTCATCGAGGGCGACGGCTGGTCGGTCGAGTGCGTGCACACGCCCGGCCACACCTCCAACCACATCTGCTTCGGCCTGCGCGAGGAGAAGGCGCTGTTCACCGGCGACCACATCATGGGCTGGTCGACCACCATCGTCTCGCCGCCCGACGGCGACATGACCGACTATTTCAACTCGCTGGACAAGCTGCTGGCCCGCGACGACGTCCGCTACTACCCGACCCACGGCGTGCCGATCGACAACGTCCACGACTTTGTCCGCGCCTACCGCGCGCACCGGCAACTGCGCGAGAAGCAGATCCTGGATGTCCTCGCCGACGGGCCGAAGACCATTCCGGAGATGGTCGCGGTGATGTACGCCGATGTCGACCGCTCCCTGCACCGGGCCGCGGCGCGCTCGGTCTTCGCGCATCTGCTGCACATGGCCGGCGACGGCCGCGTGAAGGCCGACGGCGAGCCGACCGCGAACGCCGTCTACAGCCTCTGAAGCGCAGCAAGCGGGGGCATACGGAGGAATGACCGAAGATTCGTGCTTGCAGAATTTGCCATCAATAACTAGATTGCCAGCGTGAACAGCAAGCAACGTCGGACGCTGCAGTCTGTGTTCCGGGATCCCGTCTCCGGTACCATCCTCTGGTCTGATATCGAGAAGCTGCTCGTCGCCGCGGGCGCGGAGTCGATCGAGGGGCGCGGATCGCGCGTCCGGTTCGCCAGGGACGGCGCGGTCGCGTCGTTCCACCGGCCGCATCCCGCCCCGGAAGCAAAACGCTATCAGGTCCGCGAAGCCCGGCGCTTTCTGATGGAGATCGGAGTCACGCCGTGAACACGATGAGCTACAAGGGCTACAGCGCCCGCATCGAGTATGACGACCAGGACGAAATCTTCTTCGGCCGTCTGGCCGGCATCCGGGATTCGGTCAGCTTTCACGCCGATACGGTCGGCGACCTGAAGGCGGCGTTCCACGATGCGGTCGACGACTATCTCGAGACCTGCGCCCGCATCGGCAAGACGCCGCAGAAACCCTATAGCGGCCGCATGATGTTCCGCGTGGCCCCCGAAACCCACCGCCGTGCGGCCCTCGCCGCCGAGCTGGCCGGCAAGAGCCTGAACCAGTGGGCGGAGGATGTTCTGGATGAAGCGTCGCGCAAGGCGGGTTAGGGCGGGCGCTGGCGCAGCCGTGACTGGCGCGAAGCGGCCGCGGGCGCTAGATCGGGCGTCATGGGCGATTTCCTGATCGAGAACGAGGGGGCGGTCCGCATCGCGGTCTTCGTCGCCGTTCTGGCCGGCATGGCGGGGCTGGAACGGCTCGTGCCGAAGCGCCCGCTGGGCCAGCCGCGTCCGCGCCGCTGGTTCGCCAATCTTGCGGTGGTCGCCGTCGACACCGCGGCGCTGCGCCTGGGCTTCTTCTTCCTCCCCGCCCTTGCCGTCGGCTTTGCAGCGCTGCTGGAGGCCGAGGGCGTTGGCCTGTTGAACGTGGTTGCGCTGCCTTACTGGGCCGATTTCCTGATCGCGGTCCTGCTGCTGGATCTTGTGATCTATGGCCAGCATGTCGCCTTCCACCATGTCCCGTTCCTGTGGCGGATGCACCGAATGCATCATGCGGACCTGGACATCGACGTGACCACGGGGCTGCGTTTCCACCCCGGCGAGATCGTCCTGTCGATGCTGCTGAAGCTTGCGGTCATCGCCGCGCTCGGCGCTCCGGCGCTGGCCGTGCTGGTGTTCGAGATCGCGCTGAACGGCCTGGCCATGTTCAACCATTCCAATATCGACCTGCCCGGCTGGCTGGAGCGTCCCCTGCGCCGGCTGATCATCACGCCGGACGTCCACCGCGTGCATCATTCGACCATCGTCCGGGAGCACAATTCGAACTTCGGCTTCAACCTCTCGGTCTGGGACCGCATCTTCCGCACCTGGCGGGCGCAGCCGGAGAAAGGTCACCGGGGCATGGACATCGGCCTCGGCGCCTATCGCGACGGGGCGCGGCAGGGACTGCTGTGGATGATGGCCCTGCCGTTCCGGCGGCTATGAGCGCCGCCCTCAGCGTCGTCATTCCGGCGCTGGACGCCGCCCGGACCATCGGCGCGGCCATCGACAGCGTGGCCGGCCCGCGAACGAGCGAGGTTCTCGTGGCCGACGGCGGCTCGACGGACGACACGCGGGCCGTCGCGGAAGCTCATGGCGCGCAGGTGATCGAAGCGCCGAAGGGACGTGGCGCTCAACTGCGCGCCGGCGCGGCGGCGGCGGGCGGCGACTGGCTGCTGTTCCTGCACGCCGACACCCGGCTCAGCCCGTCCTGGCAGGCCGAGGCCGGCAACTTCATGGACATTCCGTCGAACCGGCGGCGGGCCGGCGTCTTCCGGTTCCGCCTCGACAGCGGCGCCCCCGAGGCGCGGCGGCTGGAGGGCCGCGTGGACTGGCGCTGCCGCAGGCTGGGCCTGCCCTATGGCGATCAGGGTCTGCTGATCTCACGCCGCCTTTACGACGAGATCGCCGGCTTCGCCCCGGTTCCCCTGATGGAGGACGTCGATATCGTCCGCCGCATCGGCCGCAGGCGGCTGCATTTCTTCGACGCGGCCGCGGTCACTTCGGCGGCGAAGTTCGAGCGCGATGGCTGGCGGCGGCGTTCGGCGCGCAATCTCGTCTGCCTGACCCTCTGGTTCGCCGGGGTCCCGCCGCGCCTGATCGCCCGGCTCTACGGCCGATGAGGCGGACCCTCATCATCTTCGCGAAGGCCCCGCGGATGGGCTCGGTGAAGACCCGGCTGGCGCGCGGTATCGGTCACGCCGCCGCGCTGGCGTTCTATCGCGCGACGCTGTCGCGGACGATCGCCCTGGGGTGCGGCCTGAAGGGCGTCCGGACGCTGATCCGGGTGACGCCGGACGACGCCACCGGCAGCCGCGCCTTTCCCGCCGGCCTGCCACGCCTGCCCCAGGGCCGCGGCGACATCGGCGAGCGGATGAAGCGGGCGCTCGATGCCACGCCGGGCGACGCGGTGCTGGTCGGCTGCGACATACCCGGGATGACCGCCGACGACCTCGGCGCGGCCTTCGCGGCGCTGCGCCGCCACGATGCCGTCTTCGGTCCGGCTGCCGATGGCGGCTTCTGGCTCGTGGGACTGAAAAGGGGCTTCCGCCCGGCGCGTCTGTTCCGCGGCGTGCGCTGGTCGGTGCCCGAGACGCTGGCCGACAGCCTCGCCACGCTGCCCGCCCATGCGCGGGTGGCGCGCCAGCGCACCTTGAACGACATCGACGATGTGGACGATTATGCCGCGCTCAGGGCCGGGAGCGGGGGTACATCATGAAGTTCGGCATCGGACAGGCGGTCACGCGCGTCGAGGACCGGCGGTTCACCACCGGCCTGGGCAATTATCTGGACGACGCCGCGCCCGAAGGTTGCCTGCACGGCTTCGTCGTGCGCGCGCCGGTCGCGCACGCCCGCATCCGCTCGATCGACGTCGAGGCCGCCCGCGCGGCGCCCGGCGTCCGCGCGATCTATGTGGGACAGGACTGGCCCGACGCCGGGCTGAAGCCGATCCCGATCCGCGCCGCGCTGGAAAATGTGGACGGCAGCCCGCTGACCGTGCCGCCGCGCTGGCCGCTGGCGATCGACCGCGTGCGCCACGCCGGCGAGGGCGTCGCCTTCATTGTCGCCGAGAGCCGGCGCGCCGCCGAGGACGCGGCCGATCTGGTCGAGGCCGACTATGACGAACTCGACGTGGTGACGGATTCGGTGGCGGCGCTGGGCGACGGCGCGCCGCTGCTGCACGAGGAAGCGCCCGGCAACCGCGCCTTCCACTGGTCGAAGGGCGAGCGGGCGCCGGTGGAGAAGGCGCTGGCGGATGCCGCCCACGTCGCAGAGCTCCGGCTGGTCAACAACCGCATCGTCATCAACCCGATGGAGCCGCGTGGCGCGCTCTGCCTCTACGACGCCGACAGCGGCGCGTTCACGCTCTCGGGCTCGATCCAGAACGTCTTCATGTTCCGCACCCTGCTCGCCGAGCAGATCTTCGGCATCGATCCGGCGAAGCTGAGGGTGGTCGCCTATGACGTCGGCGGCGGCTTCGGCGGCAAGAACCAGATCCAGCCCGAGCACGCCCTGGTGATGCATGCCGCGCGCGATCTCGCAGCGCCGGTGAAGTGGGTCTCCGACCGGGCCGAAGGATTTCTGACCGATGGCCAGGGCCGCGACCAGCAGACCCGCGTCCGTCTCGCGCTCGACAAGGATCATCGCTTCACCGGGCTCCATGTCGAAACCACGGCCAATCTGGGCGCCTATCTCTCCACCAACGGCCCCGTCGTGCCGACGGGTGCCACCGCCTCGGTACTGGGCGGGGCCTATGACATCCCTTCCGTCTTCACCGAGGTGCGCGGCGCCTTCACCAACACCGTGCCCACCGACGCCTATCGCGGCGCCGGGCGCCCCGAGGCCTGCTATCTGCTGGAGCGGGTGGTGGAGATTGCCGCGGCCGATCTGGGCGTCGACGCGATCGATCTCAGGCGCCGCAACCTGATCCGGCCGGAGAAGCTGCCCTACAAGGCGTCGCTGGGGCACCTGATCGATTCCGGCGGCTTCGAGGACCTGATGGACCGCGCCATCGCCAACGCCGACTGGGACGGGTTCGAGGCGCGCAAGGCGCAATCTGCCGCCCGAGGCCGCATCCGGGGGCGGGGGCTGGCCTGTTACCTGGAGGCGACGCTGGGCGTGCCGAATGAATACGCCCGGATCGACTTCGACGCCGATGGCGGGGTTACGCTCTCGGTCGGCACCCAGTCCAACGGCCAGAGCCACGAAACCACCTTCGCGCAGATCGTGCACGAGAAGCTGGGCGTGGATTTCCACAGGATCCGCTTCCGCCAGTCGGACACGGCGGCGACGCCGCTCGGAAACGGTCATGGCGGCTCGCGTTCGCTGCAGCTCGCCGGCAGCGCCATTCTCGGCGCCTCGGACAAGGTGATCGAAAAGGCGAAGGCGCTGGCCGGCGAACTTCTGGAGGCGGCGGCCGCCGACATCGAACTGCATGACGGCGCGTTCCGCGTCGTCGGCACCGACCGCAGCGTCGGCTGGGACGCGGTGGCGGTGGCGGCGTTCGCAGCCGACCGCCCGGAGAGCGGCCAGGGCCTTTCCGGCGACGACGAGTACACCCGCGCCGGCAACGCCTATCCCAATGGCTGCCACATCGCCGAGGTGGAGATCGACCCGGAGACGGGCCTGATCGACGTCGTCACCTACACGGCGGTCGACGATTTCGGCCGCATCGTCAATCCGCTGGTGGTCCGCGGGCAGGTAATGGGCGGCATCGTCCAGGGGCTCGGCCAGGCGGTGCTGGAGCACACGGTCTACGATGCGGAAACGGCGCAGCTCGTCTCCGGCACGTTCATGGACTACGCCATGCCGCGGGCGGATCATCTGCCCGCGACCCGGATCGACTTCTACGAGGACGCGCCGACCGAGACCTCGCCGATGGGCGTCAAGGGCTGCGGCGAGGCGGGCACCATCGCCGGCCCGCCGGCCATCGTTTCGGCGGTCTGCAACGCGCTCGGTCTGCGCCACATCGACATGCCGCTGACCCCGGAGAAGGTTTGGGGGGCGGCGCGCGGCCGCTGACCCCCGAGACAATGTGTCGGCGGCGACAGTATTTCGTGAGGCAACCGGCTACCTATCTATGGCAGAAGGCGCCTTTCGGCGCCGAACGCCCTGAACGGGCGGAGGATGGAGTAGCCAATGTCCTTCGAAGGGGCGCCGATCGAGCCCGATGTCTGGCATGCATATGAGGAAGGCGGCGGCTTTATCCTCGACGGGACACTGGCGTTCCAGCGCAGCCTGACGCGACGCGGCTACGATTACTGGCGCGACCTCCGCGGAGACGCCGCGGGTCCGCGCAAATCCGATCTCGATCCCGCCAGCATCGTGCCTCTGCTGCCCTATGTCGTGCTGATCGACATCATCCGGGACGCGAACGGAGCGCGCGACTACCGGGTCCGGCTGATGGGCACGGTCGCAGCGGCGAACCACGGCGACGGCACCGGGATGCTGGTTTCCAGTCATCTGAGCGGCAAACCCCTCTACCGCATTCGCGGCGCGATCGACCACGTCGCCCGACATGGCCGGCCCGTGCGGCTGGCGTCGGTTTCGGGCTACGAGAACCGGGAGTGGCTCAATGGCGAGGGCTTCTACGCGCCGCTGCTGTCGGAGGCGGGCGGTCTGGATCACGTCTTCATCGTGGCCGACATCTGGTCCTCGGCGGCGCCGGTCAACGCCGCCCCGGACGAGGGTTGAACGTCGCCCTGGACGGGGGCTGAACGCCGTCCCCGCGCTCAGCCTTTCGGGGCGATCACCGCGTCGAGGGCGATTGCGCCGTCCGGTCCCGCCAGGATCGGGTTGACGTCGATCGACTCGAAGCGGTCGGCATTGGCCGCGGCGAAGACGGACAGCCTGGAAAGGATATCCGCCAGAACATCCAGGTCCGCCGGCTCGGCGCCGCGCGCGCCCTGCAGAAGCGGCAGCCCCTTCAGTTCCCCGATCATCCGCCGCGCCTCGCCCCGGCCGAACGGCGCGACGCGGAAGGTGACATCCTTCAGCACCTCGACGAAGACGCCGCCCAGGCCGAACATCACCGTCGGTCCGAAAACGGGGTCGTTCTGCACCCCGATGATGCATTCGACGCCGCCCTTCGCCATGGGCGCGACCAGCACGCCGTCGATCACGGCCTTCGGCGCATGCTCCCGCGCGCCGGCCATGATCGCCTCGAAGGCGGCTTCGGCCTCCTCCGGCCCGATGTTGAGCTTGACGCCACCGATGTCGGACTTGTGCTGGATGTCGGCCGACAGGATCTTCATCACCGTCTGCGTGCCGAGCTCCTCGACTGCGGCCCTGGCTTGGGTGGCGGAGGTCGCGACCTTCATTTCCGGATAGGGCACGCCGGCGGCGGCCAGAAGCTGAGCCGCCTCGTACTCGTTCGGCGTCTTTGCCGGGATCGCGGCGGTGGCGGCCGCATCGGGCAGGGGATCGTCGTCGCCGCCACGGTCGAAGCCCTCCCGGATGCGCGCCAGCGCCTCGAGGATGCGCAGGCCGCGGTTCATGTCGTCCATGACGAGATACTGGCTCGCCTCGAACTTGCGGCGGTTCTCATCGTTGCAGAGCATGGAGACGGCCATGATCGCGTCCGGATACTTCTTCCGGATCGCAGGAAAGATCTCGTTCATGCCGACCATGATCCGGTCAGAGAAGCCGACGGCCGAGAGGAAGACCATGGTCATGTCGACCTTGCCGTGCTCCAGCATCGCTTCCAGGCCCTTGCCGAGCAGGTCGAACTGGTTGGTGGCCATGGCGGTGACGTCGACGGGGTTGCGCGCAGAAGCGTAGGGCATGGCCGCCTTGACGCCGTCCTGCGCCACCTTGGGCAGCTCCGGCACTTCCAGTCCGATCTTCTCCGCTTCGTCGGATGCCATGACGCCCGCGCCGCCGGAGACCGTGACGATGCCGAGCCGCCGGCCCTTCGGCAGCGGACTGGTCAGCGCCGCCGCGGCGACGTCCATCATCTCCTCCAGGCTGTGGGCGCGGTAGACGCCGTACTGGCGGAAGACGGCGTCGAAGACCGCGTCCGCGCCAGCCAGCGAAGCCGTGTGGGTCGCGGCCGCCGCCGCGCCGACCGCGGATGCGCCGACCTTCATCGCGATCACGGGCTTGCGCGCCGCCCGCGCCAGCTTCAGCGCCGCAATCAGCCGGTCGGCGTTCTTGCAGCCCTCCATGTAGGCGGTGATGACCTTCGTTTCCGGATCGCGCGCGCCGAAGGCGATGCAGTCGGCGACGTCGACGTCAACCTCGTTGCCGGTGGCGACCCAGGTGCGGATGCCGAGGCCCAGTTCCCGCGCCTGTACCAGGATGTGCGCGCCGACCGCGCCCGACTGGGTCATGATCGTCAGGCCGCCGGGCTTCGGCCAGCCATGGTCGAACATGGACGAGAAGGTGCCGATGGCCCAGGTCGCCGGCGTCAGCGTGCCGAGGCAGTTCGGCCCGCAGATCAGCATGCCCGACTGCGCGCTGATCTCGCGCAGGCGCTCCTGCCAGACCGCGCCCTCGCCGCCGACCTCGGCGAAGGAGGAGGAGAAGATGACGCAGGACTTCACGCCCGCTTCGGCCGCCGCCTCGACGACGCCGACGACTGCCGGCGCGGGCACGGTGACGATCGCCATGTCGATCGGCTGTCCCACATCGCGGATGTCGGCATAGGCCTTCAGGCCCTGGATCTCCTTCTCGCGGGTATTGATCGGGTAGATCGGCCCCTCGAAGGGCGCCTGGAGCATGTAGCGGATCGGCCGGCCGCCGAACTTGTAGGGCTCGTTCGAAGCGCCGATCACCGCAATGGACCGCGGTGTGATCAGCGCCGTGAGGTCACGGGGCTCGTTCATGGATGTCCTTCCGGCGTCAGGCGGCAAGCTGCATCAGGTCGGCGACGGAGGGCTGGTCCTCGATCGCCATCACGGCCGCCTTGAGCGCGCCGGCGCGGTTGCCGCCGATGACGGGCTCGGCCAGCATGTCGAACTTGTGGGCGATGCGTTCGCCCTGGGCTGCGACGTCATCCGCCGGAATCCCGGAATCGTGCTCTACAGAAAGCCGCCTTCCGTCCCGGGTCTCGATGACGATTTCGGACCAGGTGGACGGCACGCCGGAGACGAGGTCGACGTCGACCTTCTCGCGGATGGCGTTGAGCCCGGCGTCGGTGGCATTGGCTTCGGTGTAGCTGGCCATGCCCGCCGTATCGATGCCGGCCAGCGCGAAGGCTGCGGTCATGCGCAGCGAGAACTTGGTCTCCAGACCCGTCTTCGGGGCGGGGATGTTGCAAACGCGGTCGGCGCCCTTCTCGACCCGAAGCGTCGCGGAGACGATGTCGGCCGGGTCCAGCGTCTCGCCGGTCCTGAGCTTGGCCCCGCACTCGATGCCTGCGTGGGTGAGGTAGCAGGCGGCGTGGTACTTGAAGAGATTGTTGCGCACGTGGAAGCCGCCACCCGGCGCGGGGCCGGTCGCGGCCTCCGGATTGAAGTGCTTCGAATGGGTGTCGGCGAAGCCCTGGGCGCAGTCCAGGATGTCGCCGCGGGAGGAGAACCCGCGGCGGGCCATGGTCGCGGCCAGCAGGCCCGCCTCGGTCGCCCGGCCCGCGTGGAAGGGCTTGCAGTCGGTGCCGAACTGGCTCTTCAGGCCCGCCGCCATGGTGCCGGCGATGCCGAAGGCGCGGGCCATCCGCTCCTCGTCCAGCCCCAGCAGCCGCCCGCAGGCCGCCGCCGCCCCGAAGGTTCCCGCCGTCGCCGTCGAATGGAAGCCCATGGCGTAATGGCCGGGCATGACCAGCGCGCCGACCCGGCAGGCGGTCTCGTAGCCGGCGACGAAGGCGGTCAGCACCTCGGCGCCGGAGGCTCCGGTCTTCTCCGCCAAGGCCAGCAGGCCGCCGGCGACTGCCACCGTCGCATGGCCGGACAGGGTCATGTTGACGTCGTCATAGTCGTGAGCGTGGCTGGCGGTGCCGTTGACCAGCGCCGCCTGACGGCTGGCCAGCTTGCGTCCCAGACCGACCAGTGTCGCCTGCGGATGGCCGCCCTGATCCTCGGCCTCCTCGGCGACCAGGCGCGTGCAGGGCTCGGACGCCCCGGCGATGGTGACGCCGAACCAGTCCAGCAGGCACTGGCGGGCGACCGCCCGGGCGTCGTCGTCTATGTCATCGATCGCCAGCCCCGACGCCATCCGCGCCAGGGTGCGTGTCACCTCCGTATCGGCCATCAGCCAGCATCCTCCCTCAGCGCCCCTTGAAACGGGGTTCGCGTTTTTCGGCGAAGGCAAGCATAGCTTCCTTCGAATCCTCCGTCTTCCCCAGCTCCCATGTCATGGTCTGCTCGAAGCGGTAGCCGTCGCGCAGGCTCATTTCCTCGAAGGTGTTGGCGGAATGCTTGGCGATTTCCACCGCGACCGGGCTCTTGGAGGCGATCTCGGCGGCGATGGCGTGGGCGGCGGGGATCAGCTCGTCGCGGGGCACGCAGGCCTCGGCGACCCCCAGCCGGTAGCATTCCTCGCCCGAGACGCGCATGCCGGTGAACATCATCCGCCGCGTGCGGCTGTGGCCGAACAGCCGCATGCAGTGACGCCCGCCCCCGGCGAGGCCGACATTGATTTCGGGCAGACCGATCGAAGCGTCGTCGGCGCAGACGATGATGTCGGCGGAGGCGACCAGGGCGAGGCCCGCGCCCAGCGCCGCGCCGCCGACGGCGGCGACGACCGGAATGCGGCATTCCATGATCGAGTGGAAGCATTCCCGGGCGCGGCGGCTGTGCTGCCAGTGATCGCCCGGACCGCGCTTCGACTTCGCCCGGTCCTTGATCTCGGCGCCGGCGGAGAAGTGCTTGAAGGCCGAGCAGAGCAGTATCGCGCGGGCTTCAGGGGCGTCGGCGAGCCGGTCGAAGACCAGCATCATCTGGTCGTGGAAGGGCTGCGACTGCGCGTTGACCGGACCGGCGGCCATGGTCACGGTGGCCACGTGATCGTCGCCGATCTCGCAACGGATGAGTTCTGTGCCGTAATCCATGATCAGGCGTAGGACAGGCTGATGAACTCGGCCACCATGGCCGGGCGTTCCTGACCCTCGATCTCCATGGAGACCTCGGCGATGAGCTGCACGCCGTCGCCGGCCACGTCGTTCACTTCCTTGATCTTCTGGCGCATGCGCACCCGGCTGCCCGCCGGCACCATGTTGGTGAAGCGGATCTTGTTGGTGCCGTAATTCAGGCCGCGGCTGCGCTTCCTGATTTCCAGGGTCTGCGACGAAAGCATCGGCACCAGTGACAGGGTCAGGAAGCCATGGGCGATGGTCTTGCCGCCCGGCATCTCCTTCTTTGCCCGCTCCACGTCGACGTGGATCCACTGGTGGTCGCCGGTGGCGTCGGCGAACTTGTCGATCATCTCCTGGTCCACGGTCACCCATTCGGAGACCCCGCAGTCCTCGCCCACGTGCTGCTTCAGGTCCTGCGGCGTTTCGACGGTCAGCATCTCGTTTCCCCTCCGGTACTTCGTTGTCAGTAGGATCGCGGCAGACCGAGCACGTTCTGCGCGACGTAGTTGAGAATCATGTTGGTGGAGATCGGCGCCGTCTGGAACAGGCGGCATTCGCGCCATTTGCGCTCGATGTGATACTCGCGGGCGAAGGCGAAGCCGCCATGGGCGGTGAAGCAGGCTTCCGCCGCGTGCCAGGCCGCTTCGGAGGCCAGCATCTTGGCGATGTTCGCCGCCTCGCCGCAGTCGAGGCCCGCCTGGAACAGCGCCGCCCCCTGACGCACCATCATGTCGGCGGCCTGGATTTCCGCATAGGCCCGGGCGATCGGGTGCTGGACCGCCTGGTTGGAGCCGATGGCGTTGCCGAAGACCACACGCTCGTTGGAATAGGCGACGCCCTTCTCGATGAACCACTTGCCGTCGCCGATGGCCTCGGAAGCCACAAGCACGCGCTCGGCGTTCATGCCGGAGAGGATGTACTTGAAGCCACGGCCCTCGTCGCCGATCAGCGCGGAGGCCGGAATGCGCATGTTGTCGAAGAAGACCTCGTTGGTGTTGTGGTTCACCATGGTCTTGATCGGCCGGATCTCGCAGCCCTTGCCGACGACCTCGCGCAGATCGACCAGGAAGACCGAGAGGCCGTCGGTGCGCTTCTTCACCTCGTCGGGCGATGTGGTGCGCGCCAGCAGCAGCATCAGGTCCGACTGGCGCGCGCGGCTGGTCCAGATCTTCTGGCCGTTGATCACGTACTCGTCGCCCTCGCGCACGGCGCGTGTCTTGAGCTGCGTGGTGTCGGAGCCGGTCGTCGGCTCGGTGACGCCGAAGGCCTGCAGGCGCAGTTCCCCGGTCGCGATCTTTGGCAGGTACTGCTGCTTCTGCGCCTCGGAACCGTGCCGGAGCAGCGTGCCCATGATGTACATCTGCGCATGGCAGGCGGCGGCCGAACAGCCGCTGGCGTGGATCGTCTCCAGGATCACGGAGGCGGCGCGGAGCGGCAGGCCGGAGCCGCCATATTCCTCCGGAATCAGCGCGGCGAGATAACCGCTCTCGGTCAGCGCGTTGACGAAGGCGTCCGGGTATTCGGATTTCTCGTCCAGTTCGTGCCAGTACTCCTGCGGGAACTTCTCGCAGATCCGGCGCACCTGGTCGCGCAGGTCGGGCCAGTCCGGACCCAGCTCCATCCAGGCGCCGTCATTGGTCGTCATCGTCGTATCGGCGTTCATGAATTCTCCTCCCCCAGGTTCCCCGCGCCTACTCGGCGGCCACAGCGTGGGAGGCCGGCCTGAAGCCCTTGGGCTGGCCGGCCTTCGCGACCATGCCGTGCAGGGGCTCGTCGGGCAGGTTCTCCGAGAGCAGGCCCCGGATTTCCAGCAGGCGGTCGAGATCGATGCCGGTTTTCACGCCCATGGCTTCGAACATGAACACCAGGTCGTCCATGACCACGTTGCCTGTCGCCATCGGCGCGAAGGGGCAGCCGCCCAGTCCGGCCAGCGAGGCGTCGAAGGCGCGGCAGCCGGCCTCGTAGGCGGCCAGCGCGTTGGCGAGCCCGAGGCCGCGCGTGTCATGGAAATGGGCGACGATGGTCGTGTCCTTGCCGAACCGGTCGATGGCCTGGCGGAAGACGTTCTTCACCTGCGCCGGGTTGGCGTAGCCGACGGTGTCGGCGATGGCGACCTCGGTGGCGCCGCGCTTGAGATACTCCTCGATCAGCCACATCACGCGGGCCGGCGCGATCTCGCCCTCCATGGTGCAGCCCAGCGCGGTGGAGACGCCGCCGCAGACCGCCGTCTTCGCGTAGTCCGGGTTCGAGCGCTGTACCTCCATCACCTGGTCGAAGCGCGCGAGCGATTCCTCGGTGGAGCACTTCACGTTCTTCTGGTTGTGGGTCTCGGAGGCCGAGAGCACGAAGTTCAGCTTGTGCACGCCCAGTCCGAAGCCGCGCTCGGCGCCCTTCGCATTCGGGATCAGCGCGGAGACGGTGAGATCCTTCTGCGCCAGCGCGTGCTCGACGATGTCCTGATGATCCTGGAACTGCGGCACGACGTGGGCCGGCACGAAGGAGCAGACCTCGATCTCCGGCATGCCGGCCGAGACCGCGTCGGAGATCCACTTCTTCTTGGCTTCCGTCGGAAAGATCGACTTGACCATCTGCAGGCCGTCGCGAAGTCCGACCTCGCGCAGGATGACGTCACGTTCCATGGCATTTCCTCCCCGGAAAGACCCCACCGCCTGTCATCCCCGCTTTCGCGCGGCGAAATGCGGGGATCGGGTGGAGGTCGCATACTATTCTGGCCGCGGTCCCCGAGTCTCGCCAAGGCTCGATCGGGGATGACAACCATGCGCGGCCGCTACCGGCCCTTGAAATCCGCCTTCCGCTTCTCGTTGAAGGCGCGCACGCCCTCCAGGCGGTCCTCGGTCGGCACCATCCGATTATAGGCCTCGATCTCGTAGAGGTAACCGGTGTGGTAGCCGAGCTGGGTCGACATCGCGATCGACTTCTTGGCCTGGCGGACGGCGATCGGTCCGTTGGAGGCGATGCGCTCGGCGGTGGCGATCGCCTGATCCATCAGTTCGACGGCCGGACAGACCCTGTTCACCAGGCCCCATTCGAAGGCTTCTTCCGCCGTGAAGGGCGTGGCGGTCAGGATGATTTCCTTGGCGCGGCGCACGCCCACCGCACGCGGCAGGTTTTGCGTGCCCATGGCGCCGGGCATGATCCCCAGCGAGGTCTCGGTCAGCGCGAAGCGGGCGTTGGGCGAGGCGTAGGCGAAATCGGCGGCGCAGACGAACTCGCAGCCGCCGCCGAAGGCCGCGCCGTTGACCGCCGCGATCACCGGCACGGGGCAGTCCATCATCGCCATCATGCCGCGTTCGAACAGCGCGTGCTGCTGCTGCCACTGCGCGTCGGTCATGTTGTTGCGCTGCTTCAGGTCGCCGCCGGCGCAGAACGCCTTGTCGCCCTCGCCCGTCAGCACGATGCAGCGCGTGTCGCCGGGATTGACGTACATCTGCTCCCAGACCTGCTTGATGTCCGCGCCCATCTGCGTGTTCATCGCGTTGCGGGCTTCGGGGCGGTTGAACTTCACGACCAGGACGTGCTTCGCCGGGTTCTCCAGCTTCAGCGTCTCGAACTCCGCCTCCATCAGGCGCTCTCCTTGTTCTCGCCGGGCGGCAGGATCTCGTCGGTGTCGGCGCCGAGGTCGGGCGCCTTAGAGCGCAGGCCCGGCCGCTCCCGGTCGAAGCTGAGCGGCATGCCCACCAGGCCGAAGGGCGCGCCGGCGATCTGCTGCACCATGCCGGCGGCGATGGTCTGGGGATGGTCCAGGACCTCGTCGATGGACTGGGTCGGCGCATTGGGCACACCGGCCATGTCGAGGATGTTCTGCCAGTGCGCCCGGGGTTTCTGGATCAGCTGGTTGGAAAGCTGACGCTTCAGTTCCACGCGGTTGGCGTCGCGCTGCGGGTTGGTGGAGAAGCGCGGGTCCTCCTTCCAGTCCGGGCGCCCCAGCGCGTCGGCCAGCTTCAGGAACAGTCGGTCGTTGGAGGCGGCGACGATCAGATAGCCGTCCTCGCACTGGAAGGCCTCATAGGGCGCGATGCCGCGCACGCCCGAGCCGTGACGCTTCGGCAGGTTGCCGGTGGTCTGGTAGTCGGCCGAGTAGAAGGTCATCCACTGCACCGCGGTCTCGAACAGCGCCGCGTCCACCAGCCCGCCCTTGCCGGTGACGCCGCGGCGGAACAGCGCCGCCAGGATGCCGATGGCGCACCACATGCCGGTGCCCATGTCGATCACGGAGATGCCGCAGCGCACCGGTGCCTGGCCCTCGTCGCCGGTTACCGACATGATGCCGCCGAAGGCCTGCATCAGCGCATCGTAGCCCGGCCGGTCCTTCAGCGGACCGTCGGCGCCGAAGGCGTTGAGGTTGCAGTAGACCAGCTTCGGGTTCAGCGCGCAGAGCGTCTCGGCGTCGAGACCGAGGCGCTTCATGGCGCCGGGCCGCATGTTCTGCACCACGATATCGGCTTCGGCCGCGATCTTGCGGCGCAGCGCCTCGACGCGCTCCGCATCCTTCAGGTCGACGGTGACCGACTTCTTGTTGCGGTTCAGCGCATGGAAGATGGTCGCCGTGCCGTCCTCCGCGAAGGGCGGCCCCCAGGCCCGGGCGTCGTCGCCCTCGGGCCGTTCGATCTTGATCAGCGTCGCGCCCAGTTCGGCCAGGATCGAGCCGGCGAACGGCCCGGCCACGTTGGAGCCGAATTCATAGGCCACAAGCCCGTCCAGCGGTAGCGCCACGGCCATTCCTCCCCCGTCTGAAACCGTGGCGGCAGACTAGGCGCGCGCGCGCCGTCCGGTCAATCGACCCCGCTCAGAACAGCGCCGCGAGCACCATGACCAGCGTCGCCGCGAAGCCGATGAACCAGATCAGCGTCCGCCAGGGCGACCAGCCCAGCGCGTAGGCCGGGATGTAGAGCAGCCGCGAGGCCAGGAAGACGCCGGCGCAGTACTGCGTCAGTTCGCTCGAGGCCTGACCGAGCACGACGAGAACCACGGCGACGGCGAAAAGCAGCAGCCCCTCGTTGTAGTTGGCCATCGCGCGCTTCAGCCGCGCGGCCGCGCCGGTGAGCTCCTTCTGCTCGTCGCGCGGGCCCAGCAGATAGCCCATGCCGACCTGGCCGCTGGCGGCCATGGACGTAACAAGGAAATGCAGCACCCAGATCAGGGCCGCCCAGCCCAGGGCCTGAAGCTCGTAGGACATCTCGGTCATGGCCATTCCCTCCCGGTCATTGACAACCGGTATCCTGACCGAAACGGAGGCGAAAGAATAGCAGTATCGGAAGGATGCCGGGGCGGCGCATACCCCTCCCGATCTCGCGCTCGGCGCTCGATCACCCTCCCCCTGGCCAGGGGGAGGGGCGGGGAGGGGGTGGATCGGCTGCGTCTACTCCGCGGCGGACTGCGCGGTCGGCAGCACGTAGTCCTTGAACTGTTCGCGCAACGTCACCTTCTGGATCTTGCCGGTCGCGGTATGCGGGATCTCGTCGACGAAGGCGACGTCGTCGGGCATCCACCACTTGGCGATCTTGCCCTCCAGCGACTGCAGGATGTCCTCCTTCGAAGGATCGCGGCCCTGCTTCTTCACGATGCAGAGCAGCGGGCGCTCGTCCCACTTGGGATGGACGATGCCGATCACCGCGGCCTCGGCGACGTCCGGATGGGCCATCGCCGCATTCTCCAGGTCGATCGAGCTGATCCACTCGCCGCCGGACTTGATCACGTCCTTGGCCCGGTCGGTGATGGTCATGAAGCCGTCCTCGTCCAGGGTGGCGACGTCGCCGGTGTCGAACCAGTCGTCCTCGTCCAGCACCTGGCCGCCCTCGCCCTTGAAGTAGCCGGCGGTGATCCAGTAGCCGCGGGTCTTGAGATTGCCGTAGGCGACGCCGTCGCGCGGCAGTTCGTTGCCCTCGTCGTCGGTGATCTTCAGCTCGACGCCGTAGATCACGCGGCCCTGCTTGGCCTTGTAGGGCAGCTGCTCCTCGAAGGGCAGCTTCTCGATCTCCTTCGTCATGACGCCGGTGGTGCCCAGCGGGCTCATCTCGGTCATGCCCCAGGCGTGAATGACAGTGACGCCGTATTCGGTCTCGAACTTGCGGATCATGGAGGCCGGGGCCGCCGAGCCGCCGATCACCGTGCGGTTCATGTGCGGCAGCTTCAGGCCCTTCTCCTCCATGTGGTTGAGAAGCATCAGCCACACCGTCGGCACGCCGGCCGACATGGTCACTTCCTCCTGGTCCATCAGCTCGTAGACGGACTGACCGTCCAGGTCCTTGCCGGGCAGCACCAGCTTGGCGCCGCACATGGGCGCCGAGTAGGCCAGGCCCCAGGCGTTGGCGTGGAACATGGGCACGACGGGCAGGATGGTGTCCTTCGACGACAGCGCCAGGCAGTCGCCCATGCAGGCGGCGAAGCTGTGCAGCACCGTGGTGCGGTGCTGGTAGAGCACGCCCTTCGGGTTGCCCGTGGTGCCGGAGGTGTAGCAGAGGCTGGAGGCGGTGGTCTCGTCGAATTCCGGCCATTCGAAGTCGCTCGACTCGGCGGCCAGCAGGTCCTCGTAGCACAGGACGTTCTTCAGGCTGGTCTCGGGCATGTGCGCGGCGTCGGTCATGACGATGATCTTCTCGACCGTCTTCAGCTCGTCCTGCACCTTTTCCAGCAGCGGCACGAAGGTCAGGTCGGTGAAGATGACCCGGTCCTCGGCGTGGTTGGCGATGTAGACGATCTGTTCCGGAAACAGCCGCGGATTGATGGTGTGCAGCACCGCGCCCAGGCCGGAGACGCCGTAATAGCATTCGAAGTGGCGGTGCGTGTTCCAGGCCAGCGTGCCGATGCGGTCGCCCAGCTCGACGCCGAGGCGCTTCAGCGCGTTGGCCACCTGTTTGGAGCGGGCCTGTGCGTCGCGGTAGGTATAGCGGTGGATCGGGCCTTCGACCGTGCGCGTCACGATCTCGGTCTTGCCGTGATATTGCGCGGCGTAGTCGATCAGGGTGTGGATCAGAAGCTGCTGGTTCTGCATCAGCCCTTGCATCGGAGGTCTCCCCAGGTCTTGGCGGTGTCTTGATGGGCGCGGACATTATGTTTTCCGCCTCTCCGGGGCAAGCCGGGCGCGCCGTCTCCCGGGCCCCCGCGAAGTTTTGATCCCGCTTCCCGCCCATGGGGGCTACCCTTGGCGCAACCGACAGCGAAATGAGGAGACGACCGATGCGCGCGACTCCATTACTCAGGGCCGCGGCGGCGGCCGGTGCAGGGCTGGTCCTGCTGGCCGGCGGACCCGCCCTGGCGCAGGAAGCGAAACCGCCGACGCCGGTGGTCTTTGTCCATGGCGACAGCGACACGGCGGGGCTGTGGATCAGCACCATCTGGCGCTTCGAGAGCAACGGCTTTCCACGCGACCGACTGTTCGCGATCGATCTCGACAATCCGGGCGCCCGCGCCGACAACACCAAGCAGGAGCCCAACCGCTCGTCGACGACCGACGTCGCCGCGCAATTGGGCGGCTTCGTCACCCGCGTGCTGATCACCACGGGCGCGCAGAAAGTGGCCCTGGTGGGCAATTCGCGCGGCTGCCAGACCATCCGCAACTATGTCGAGAACGGCGGCGGCGCGTCCCATGCCGAGACGCTGGTGCTGACCGGCTGCGTCCATCACGGCGTCTACGTCGCGCCGGGCGTCGCCATGAACAGCGAGTACAACGGCGCGGGCCACTTCCTGACGCAGCTCAACGCCGATGGCGAGGTGGTCGAGGGCGTGAAGACCGTGACCATCCGCTCCGACAGGTTCGATCTCTACAACCAGCCCATGGGCGACTTCATCGGCCGCCCGGGCCAGCCCACCGGCGCGAGTTTCGACGGCCCGGCGCTGAAGGGCGCCGAGAACCTGGTGCTGGCGGGCGTCGATCACCGCGAGACCGCCTATTCTCCCGAGGCCTTCGCGCTGATGTACCAGGCCATCACCGGCGAGAAGCCGAAGACGGCCGAGATCAATCTGGAAGGCAATGTCGCGCTCAACGGCGAGGTCAGCGGCTGGGCCAACGACCGGCCGACCAACCTGCCGCTGAACGGCGCGAAGGTCCGCGTCTGGGAGCTGGACACGAAGACCGGCGCCCGCATCGGCGATACGCCGGTCCATGAGGCGACGGCCGGGCGGCGCGGCAAGTGGGGACCCTTCGCGGCGAAGAAGAACACGCCCTACGAGTTCGTCATCCGCGCCGAGGGCTATCCGGTCCACCACATCTACCGTTCGGCCTTTCCGCGCTCTTCGGATTACGTGAACCTCCGGCTCTTTCCGCAGGATGAAGCGCTGAAGGCCAAGGCCGCGGGCGTCAACATCATGCGGCCGCGCGGCTATTTCGGCGCCGACGATACGGTCACGGTCAACGGCGCCCCGGCCCCGGGCATCGGCGACAACCCGGTGCCCAATGTCTGGAAGAGCTGGCATGAGGCCCAGAAGGGCGGCGAGAAGGTGGTGGCCGAGTTCAACGGAGAGCGGATCACCGCCCGCAGCTGGGCCACCGACGGCCATGTGGGCTGGATCGAGTTCACCTACTGAGCGCCGCGCCGCAATTGCGGCGCTGGCGTTGCTGCTCGCCCTCTGGGCGCCGCCCGCGACAGCGCAGCGCGCCGACGTCGACATGGCGCTGGTGCTGGCAGTGGATGGCTCCGCCAGCGTCGACTTCCAGGAGTTCGTGCTGCAGATGAACGGCATCGCGGCCGCCTTCCGCGATCCCGCGGTCGTTGCGGCGGTCGCCGGCGGTCCCAGAGGCCGCATCGCCGTGGCGCTGATGGTCTGGTCGGGGCTCGACAACCCCGTGGGCGGCGTCGGCTGGCACGTGGTCGAAGACGCCGCGTCCGCCACTCGATTCTCCGAGGCGGCGCGCCGCCTGCAGCGCCCCGTCCGGCCCGGCGCGACGGCGATCAACTTCGCCATCCGCAGCGCCGTCGCCATGCTGGAAGCCAGCGGCTTCGACGCTGACCGGCGTGTCGTCGACCTGTCCGGTGACGGCCGGGAGAACAATGTCCTGGACGCGCTGGCGGCGACGGACGCCGGCCGGCGGGAGGCCGTGGCGCTGGGCGTCACCGTGAACGGCCTGCCGATCCTGACAGACGATCCGGACCTGGAGCGCTATTTCCTGGAGAATGTGGTGGGCGGTCCCGGCGCCTTCATGATCGCGGCGAGGAACTACGACGATTTCGCCCGCGCCATGCGGGAGAAGCTGCTACGGGAGATCGAGGGCGAATTGCTGATCGGCGCGCTGTCGGAGGCACAGGAATGAACGGACGGACTGCGGAGCGCCGCATGCTCTGGCCCGCACTGGCGGCGGCGCTGGTGCTGACCGTGCTGGCGGGCCTGTTCATGTACGGCGTCGCCCGCGCGCCCGACGATCACGAAGGCCGTATCCTGGTCTTCTTCCAGGAGCCGCTGACCGACCGGGAGGCCTATGCCCGGCTCGCCGCCAGCGGCGCGGAACCGCTCCGGCTGATGAGCGCCGCCGAAGGCTGGGTGGCCGAGGCCCGCGAACCGGGTGCGGTCGGCCGCCTGCGCCGGGAACTGGGCGCGGACTGGGTCTTCCGCGACGTGGGCGCGGGCCGCACGCTGGCCGGCTGTCTCGCCTTCGCCCGCGGTCCCGCCGAGCCCCGGCGCATGGCGCCTTAGACCGTTCCGCATTTGGATTGAAGCGCCACTCACTCAGCGTGTCACCCCGCCTCTGTGCGGGGGTCCGGAGCGGCTTCGCCGCAAGTCGATGATCCTGGCCGGATGCCCGCACAAGGCGGGCATGACGCTGTTCGGAGGCGGGCATGACACCGAAGCTTCACTGGCGATTCAATCTCACCGAGGACTGCTCTAGAAAGCCGTGCGAAGGGAGGCCGGTCATCCGGCCTCCCGCGACCTCAGCGCCGCTTGATCTGCTTGGCCAGCGACCAGCGGTGCACTTCCGAAGGCCCGTCATAGATGCGGAAGCCGCGCAATTCGCGGAAGATGCGTTCGACCTCGGTGTCGCGGGTCATGCCCATGCCGCCCAGCACCTGCAGGCAGCGGTCGGCGACGCGGTAGAGCGCCTCCGAACAGATCACCTTGGCCATGGAGCTTTCCCGGCCGCCGCGCTCGCCCTGGTCGAGCACCCAGGCGCAGTGCCAGACGGCCAGCCGCGACATGTGGATGTCCATCTCGTTGTCGGCCAGCATGAAGCCGACGCCTTCATGGTCGATCAGCTTCGTGCCGAAGCTCTCGCGCTCCCGGGCGTAGTCGCAGGCGATGTCGTGGGCGCGCTGCGCCGCGCCCAGCCAGCGCATGCAGTGGGTCAGACGGGCCGGCGCGAGGCGCACCTGGGCGTAGCGGAAGCCCTTGCCGACCTCGCCCAGAACCGCGTCGCCGTCCACCTTCAGACCATCCAGTTCGACCTCGGCATGGCCGCCGGTGAAGCTGGAATCCATGGTGTCGAGCACCCGGCTGACCCGAAGGCCTTCGGCCGGCAGCGGCGTCATGAACATGGACGCGCCGATGTCCTCGCCCGCCTCGTCGAACGTGCGCGCCATGACGATGCCGATCTTCGCGCCCTCGGCGCCGGTGATCAGCCACTTGCGGCCCGAGATCGTCCAGCCGTTGCCGTCGGGCCGGGCCTCGGTCAGCATCGCGCCGGGGTCGGAGCCGGCGCCGGGGGAGGGCTCCGTCATCAGGAATATCGAGCGCGCCTCGCCGGCGGCCAAGGGCTTCAGATAACGTTCCTTCTGCGCCTCGGTCGCCACTTCGTCGAGCAGGTGCATGTTGCCCTCGTCGGGCGCGGCGATGTTCATGGCGATCGGGCCCAGCATGGAATAGCCCGAGGCCTCGAACATCACCGCCTTGGTCATGTGGTCGGCCCCCATGCCGCCCCAGCCCTCGGAGACGTGCGGGCTCAGCAGCCCTTCCGCCTTCGCCAGCGCCACCAGTTCGTCGCGCAGTTCGTCGGTCGGTCCGTGCGCGGTGCGCCGCGGGTCGCTTTCGAAGGGAATCACCTTGTCGCGGACGAAGGACTCCACCCGCGCCTTGAGTTCCTGTTGCTCGGCCGTCGGCTCGAAATCGATCATGTGCTTTCCTCCCCCGCGCATATCCGGTCAAATGCGGCGGCCAACATAATCAGGGGGGCCACCATGATCTACGACGTTCGCGTCTATACCTGCAAACCGGGCACCGTGCCGGCGCAGCTCAAGCTCTATGAGGAGTACGGTCTCGCGCCGCAGACGAAGCATCTGGGTCAGCCGGTGATGTACGGCTTCTCCGAGGTCGGCGAGCTGAACACCTACACCCATGTCTGGGCCTATGAGAGCCAGGCCGACCGGGAGAAGAAGCGGGCCGCCATGCAGGCCGACCCGGACTGGCATGCCTTCCTCAAGAAGTCGCGCGAGGCCGGCAACCTCGTCGCCCAGCGCAATCAGGTGATGGTGGCCGCGCCCTTTATGAAATAGCCGCCTGGGCCTCGGCGGGGATCATGGCCTCGTAGGCGTCGTCCGCCAGTACGGCGACGCCGCGAAGCCCGAGCGCCTCGCGGATCCCGGGTTCGGACGCGAGGGCGTCGTGCAGTGCCGTCCGGAGCGTGGCGACGGACTCGTCGCCAGCCGATCCGGCGGTGACGAACGGAGGCGCAGGCCGCGACTCGGTCCAGCCGATGACCTGCATATGGCCGGCGAGTTCAGGCAGATGCCGCCACGCCAGGCCGAGGGCGATGGCGTCGATCGCGGCGAAGTCCGCCCGTCTCTCGGCGACCGCCTGCATCGATGGGAGATGTCCGCCGCTGACCAGATGGGGCGCCGGCATCGGTGTGCCGCCGGCGGCGAACCAGCGCTTCACGACCTCGTAGCCGGACCAGGAATCCGTGCCGTTGATGGCGAGCCGCAGGCCGCGGAGCGCGTCGGGCGTTCGCAGGACCGGATCGACGTCCCGGCGGGCGACGACGGCGCTCGAATAGCGCGCCTCGCGGCAGCCTTCCATCGTGTGAACCGGCGTCGCGACATAGCGCACGCGGTCCTTCAGCCCAGTATTGAAGGGCAGGCCGCAGGTCTGGGCGAGCAGCAGGTCGTCCCGCTCCCAGAGCGCCGCATGATCGTCCTGCCGGGTCAGTTCCCAGGGCGCAGTGATGCCGGCGTCCCGAAGGCGCTCCGCGAGGGCGCGCCAGAACCGGTCATTGGCCGGCTGCAGCACCGGCCAGTCGTACATGGGCAGCGCGGCGATCACCGGCCCGGCCGCGCCAGCGGGTCCGCCACGGGCTCGCGCACGCGGAAGGCGTAGCGCCGGAAGATCTCGCCATAGCTGCGGAATCGGTCGCCCGTGATCATGCCGTGATCCTGCATCCGCCGGCAGAGCGCCGGCAAGCGGTACCAGGGGGCGAAGGGAAAGCGGTGATGCGCCGCGTGCAGGTGGTTGTTGAGAAAGATCAGCCCGAGCCAACCGCCGCGTTCAACCACAGCAGTGCGCCCGGCCCGTTCCGCCACCCGGCGGTGCTCGGCGAAGGTGCGCACCGACAGCACCGCCATGCCCGGCCAGGCCGCCAGCAGGGCGTAGAGCCAGAGCGGCACGCCGCTGAACCAGAGCCAGATCAGCACCGGCGCCAGCGCCGGCAGGTGCAGCATCCAGTCGCGGGCGATGTCGCCGCGGCCGGTACGCCAGGCAGCGAGGTCGTCGGCCACGAGCCGGACGAGCGACAGCGCCGGCCCCAGCACGAGCCGGCCCGCCAGCGTGTTGTTGACGGTCAGCAGCGCGCGCCGCCAGCGGGGCATGGCGGCCCAGGCGGCGGGCGTCACATAGGGGCTTTCGGGATCGCCCAGCGGTTCGGTCAGGTCCGGCGAGCGATGGTGGCGCAGATGTAGGGCGCGGAACCGCCGATAGGGCAGGAACAGCCCGACGGCGGGAAAGACCAGCGCTTCGTTGGCCGCGCGGCTCCGTGTCGGGTGACCGTGAATCGCCTCGTGCTGCAGTGAGGAATGCAGCGCGACCGGGAGCGCCAGCAAGGGCAGCAGCCACCAGGTCTCCCAATGTCCGATGGCCCAGACGCCGGCCGCCCAGGCCGACGTGCACAGAATGATCAGTCCGACCGTGGGCCATTCCGGTCGGAGCGTCGTCCATCTCGATGTCGTCATGGCGCGATGGAACACCGGCGCGTGTGCGGTGAAAAGCGCGCCTATGCATCACAAATGTTGATTCTGCGCTGCAAATCCATTTTTGTTGTGCGTTGTCATCAAATGGAGGCGTCGAGTGCGCGACAAGCGGGAACTGGGTGCGATATTCCGCGAACGGCTGGAGCAGGTGCTGAGCCGCTTCCAAGGCTCGAACGCCAGGTTCGCCCAGTCGGTGGGGCTCGACCGCTCGGCGCTGAGCCAGCTGCTGTCGGGCCGTTCGACGCGCCTGCCGCGGGCGGAGACGCTGACCAGCATCGCCCAGCACCATCATGTCAGTCTCGACTGGCTGCTGGGCCTGAGCCAGGACGACCGGACGGCCGCGGAGGTGGCGCCGACGCTGGAGATCGAGGAACGGGCCGCCAGCGCCGACGACACGCGGCTGGCGGAATGGCACCGGGAGGCCGCCGGCTACAAGATCCGCTATGTGCCCGCTTCCCTGCCGGACCTGCTGCGTACCGACGACGTGATTCGCTTCGAACATGGCCGCGACGGCGGACCGCGGCCGTCGACGCTGATCCGGGAGGCGGGGCGCCGGCTCGCCTACAGCCGCCTGCCGGAGACCGACATGGAAGCGTGCATGCCGCTGCAGCGGCTGGAATCCTTCGCCCTGGGGGAGGGGCGCTGGCGGCAGCTGCCGCCGGCACAGCGTCTGGAGCAGGTGCGGCAGATGGCGGAACTGCTGGCCGAACTCTACCCGACCTTCCGGCTGTTCCTCTATGACGAGCAGCAGGCCTTCTCCGCCCCCTACACGGTGTTCGGCCCGCAGCGCGCGGCGGTCTATGTCGGCGACATGTACCTGGTGCTCTACGGCACCGACCAGATTCAGGCCCTGACCCAGCATTTCGACCGCCTGATCCGCCGCGCCACCGTCAATCCGCACGAGGCCGCCGCCTGGGTCGCGGCGCTGGCGCCGCGGGTGGCCTGAGCGCCCTCCGCCGCCTATCATGGGACCAGCCCATGCCCAGGATCGGAGAGAGACCGTGAGCGAGGAACAGCCCGAAGCCCCCGCCGACACCCTGACCCAGCGCATCGGCGTGCTGACGCGGCGCGAGACCGAGGCCCGCATCGTCGCGCCGCTGATCGAGGCGCTGGCCGAGGAATTCGGCCGCGAGCGGGTGCTGGACGTGGTTCGCGACACGGTGGTGCGGCTGGCGAAGGCGCAGGGCGGCGATCTGGCCGAGGCCATGGGCGGCGACGATCCGGCGACCTTCCTGGAATCGATGAAGTACTGGCGCCAGGACGGCGCGCTGGAGATCGAAGTCCTGGAACAGACGCCGGAGAAGCTCGACTTCAACGTCACGCGCTGCCGCTACGCCGAACTCTACCGCGCCCTGGGCATCCCCGAACTCGGCGCGATCCTGTCTTGCAACCGCGACTTCGCTTTCGCCGAGGGTTTCAACGCCGAAGCGAGCCTGACGCGCAGCCAGACAATCCTTTCCGGCGCCGGCCATTGCGATTTCCGCTTTCGCTTTCCGCCGCCCTCTAAGGATTGAATTAACCAATTCGCGGTAGTTCGAACGGGCTGGCGGAACGCTTTGCGAGGCACTAGTTTGCGCCGCTGGAATTCGCTAGGGGAGGGAGCCGGATGGCTGAAATCGAGATCAAATCGGAAATCGCGGGCAAGGTCTGGCAGATTGAGGCCGAAGTGGGCCAGTCGGTCGACGAGGACGATCCTGTGGTGATCCTGGAATCCATGAAGATGGAGATCCCGGTGGGTGCGCCGGCGGCCGGCAAGGTCACCGAGATCCTGGTCGCCAAGGACGAAGCCGTCGCCGAAGGACAGACCATCGCCAGGATGGAAACCTGACGAGGAGCCACTTGCATAGCATTCGTCTGACGCTGCGGGCGCTTGCCGCGCTGGCGCTTCTCACTGTCGCTCATGCCTGCGCCGCCGAACAGTCCGCGGCCCAGCAGGACGTCAGCCAGACCCTGGTCTCGCGCGCCAGACCGGCGCTTGCCGATGGCTACCCGCCGACGCTTTCGCTCGGCGTCAAGCGCAAGCTGGCGCGATACCGGGAGGAACCCTGGCCGCTGGCCTTCGTGGTCGCCCCCGACGGGGGCTACGCCACCTACTGGCGCTGCAGCGGACCCGGCTGCGACGGCGCGGACCGCGAATACGTCGCCCAGGTGCAGGAGGTCTGCCGCCGCTTCGGCCATCAGGGCGACTGCCTGGTGCACTCGATCCGCGACCGCAAGGTCTGGCCGGGGCCGGAGGTCTTCGAGACCGGAGTCCGTTCCCGCCTGATCGTGCCGTGGAAGCACGACAACATCGGACCGGAACGCGCCAGAGGCGTGATCGTCCACATCCCCGGCTTCGGCGGCGACCGTTATCCCCCCTCCCTCGACCATGAGCGCGCACCCTTTTTCCTGCGCCAGGCGAACAAGGAGGGCTGGGACACCTATCGTCTCAACATCGCCCACTACGACTACGGCATCGACAACGAGGCCGAGATCAACGCCCGGATCGCCGAGACGGTCCGCGAGATGCGCCGCCGCGGCTACGCCCGGGTCTATCTCAACGGCCAGTCCCGAGGCGCCTGGCAGATCCTGGGCGCGGCCCAGGCCAGCGATCTCGCCATCGATGGCGCCTTCATCATGGTGCCGGCGGCCCACGGCCGCGCCGAGACCTGGGACGGCCGAACCAATCCTCGCTACGCGGACAGCGACGCCGACTTCAGGGAACTGATCGCGCCGCTCGGCCGCTACCGTCTGTTCTTCGGCTTCTTCCGGGGCGATCAGTACGATCCCGGCGGCCGAGCCGAGGCGATCGGCGAACTGCATGGCGACCGGGTCGGAGAGAGCATCTTCGTGCTCGACCGACCGCCCGACCTGGCCGGCCACGGCGCCACCTGGCACCGCGCTTTCGACGGTCTCTATGCGCGCTGCGTGCGGGACTTTCTGGAGGGCGTCCCGGTCGCCTTCGAAAGCTGCACCGATCCGCTGTCGCTCGAGAACGATGGCATGGTCGCCACCCGTGAGCACGTCATGGCCCGCGGTGGCGAGCGCATGGAGGACGCCGAACTGCGGCGGTTCTTCGACGGCCGCGCCGCCTTTCCCGCCGCTGGCCCGCGCGGCTGGTGGGGTCTGTTGGCAGAACCCGGCGGCGGCCTGCTGCAATGGTTCCCGGGCAGCTACCTGACAGGCAACACGATCCGCTCCGAATGGCGCGTCGAGGATGACGGCTTCTGCATCATCGGCTCGCCCCGGCTGAACGCCAATCGCTACTGTTACGACGTCTACCGGCTGGACGACGGGAGGGTGGCCATGGTTGCGCCCGACGGCCTGGCCTTTGTCGGCGCGACACAGCCGGCCGACGACGTCGCCGCGCTGGGTTTCACGCCGGGCGACTGGCGTGGCGAGGAAGGCTCCTGAAGAACGCGGCCGTCTCCGCTCAGGCGCCGGCTTCCTCGCTGCCGCCCACGCGGTGGGCCAGGGCGGCCTCCATGAAGCGGTCGAGCTTGCCGTTGAGCACGCCCTGGGTGTCGCCCGTCTCCTCGCCCGTCCGGAGGTCCTTGACCATCTGGTAGGGGTGCAGGACGTAGGACCGGATCTGGTGGCCCCAGCCGATATCGGACTGGGCGTCGCGCATCGCCTGCTCTTCGGCCTCGCGCATCTGCAGCTCCCGCTCGTAGAGCCTGGCCTTGAGCATCTTCATCGCCGCATCGCGGTTCTTGTGCTGGCTGCGGTCGCTCTGGCACTGCACCACGATGCCGGTCGGCTCGTGGGTGATGCGCACCGCCGAGTCCGTTCGGTTGACGTGCTGACCGCCGGCGCCTGAGGCGCGGTAGGTGTCGACCCGCAGGTCCTTGTCCTCGATCTCGATCTCGATCTCGTCGTCGATCACCGGAAAGGCGCCGACCGAGGCGAAGCTGGTGTGGCGGCGGCTCTGGCTGTCGAAGGGGGAGATGCGCACCAGGCGGTGCACGCCGCTCTCCGATTTCAGCCAGCCATAGGCGTTGTGGCCCGAAACCCGGACCGTGGCCGACTTGATGCCGGCCTCCTCGCCGCCGCTCTCCTCGATCCACTCGACCTTGTAGCCATGCGCCTCGGCCCAGCGGACATACATGCGCAGCAGCATTTCCGCCCAGTCCTGGCTTTCCGTGCCGCCGGCGCCGGCATGGACTTCCAGATAGCTGTCATTGGCGTCGGCCTCGCCCGAGAGAAGGGCCTCCAATTCGCTCTTGTCGACCTTCTCCTTCAGCCGCTGGAGCGCAGCTTCGCCTTCTTCCACCGTGGCGGCGTCATCCTCTTCCTCGCCCAGCAGGATCAGTTCGGAGGTATCCTCCAGTTCCTGCTCCATGCCGCGCTGGGACGTGATGCCCTGTTCCAGCGCCGTGCGTTCGCGCATCAGCTTCTGGGCGCGGTCGGGGTCGTTCCAGAGGTCGGGATCCTCGGAAAGGGCGTTCAGTTCATCCAGTCGGCGAAGGGCGTCTTCCCAGTCAAAGACGCCTCCTCAGCAGTTCCAGCGACTGCTTGATTTCCTGGATGAGATTTTCGGTTTCGGCGCGCATGTTCGTCCCGCGATTCGTTGCCGTTGGATCGGAAGGAGGCGCAAACTAGAGCAAAAGCACGGTGGATGAAAACCACCCGTTTGCGCGGCAGATTCGCCGGCGTCCGACGGCGCGTCAGTAGACGCCGTCGACCAGGTCCTTGGCCTTGTCGCGCTTGACCGGCAGCTTGTCCGGCGTCGGATCCGCCCGGTTCGGCGCACGGTCGGCGGCAGGCTGGACCGCGCCATCGGCGCCGATGCCATCCAGCACGCCCTCGCCGCGGGCCTCCATGCCGGTGTCGGCGCGCACGGTGGCGACGGCGCGCTGTTCCGCCTCCGTCTTGAAGGCTTCCAGGATCACGTCGCTGCCGGAACCGGACACCGGCGTGCCGGAGCGGGCGTCGATCCGCACCAGACGGATGTCCGGCGGCACCCGGAACGGCGTCGACGGCTTGTCCTTCAGCCAGGCATCCATGATGTCGCGGAAGATCGGTGCGGCCACGCTGGAGCCGGTTTCGCCGTCACCCAGCGGCGACGGTTCGTCGAAGCCGGCGAAGACGCCGAGAGCCAGGTCCGGGGAGAAACCGACGAACCAGGTGTCGCGGCTCTCGTTGGTGGTGCCGGTCTTGCCGGCGAGCGGCTTGCCGACGGCCGAAACGCGCACGCCCGTGCCGCGCTTCACGACGCCCTCCAGCAGGGAGACCATCTGGTAGGCGGTGCTGCGGCGGATCACCTGTTCGCGCCGGTCGACGAGCTGCGGCTCCGCCTCGTCGGTCCAGTTGTCGATGCCGCAATCGCCGCAGTTCAGCGCGTCGTGGCTGTAGACCGTGGCGCCGCGGCGGTCCTGCACGCGGTCGATCAGGGTCGGCTCGATCTGCCGTCCGCCATTGACCAGCATGGCGTAGGCTGTGGTCAGCCTGAGCAGCGTGGTCTCACCGGCGCCCAGCGCGTAGGACAGCGCCTCCGGCATGTCGTCGTAGATCTCGAAGCGCTCGGCATAGTCCGCCACCGTCGCCATGCCGAGGGTCTGGGCCAGGCGCACGGTCATCAGGTTGCGCGATTTCTCGATGCCCAGCCTGAGCGTCGACGGACCGTAGAAGCGGTTGGAGTAGTTCGACGGCTTCCACTTGCCCTGTCCCGCACCCTGGTCGATGACGAAGGGCGCGTCGAGAATGATGCTGGCCGGCGTGAAGCCGCTCTCCAGCGCCGCGGCGTAGACGAAGGGCTTGAAGGCGGAGCCGGGCTGGCGCGCCGCCTGGGTGGCGCGGTTGAACTCGGAGCGTTCGCTGGAAAAGCCGCCGACCAGCGCCAGCACGCGGCCGGTGTGCGGATCCATCGCCACGACCGCGCCGTTGATCTTCGGGATCTGGCGGAGCTGCGGCTTGTCGGGATCCTCGGTATCGGGACCGATGAGCACCAGGTCGCCGCGGCCGAAAATGTCGGAGGTCCGCGACGGCGTCGGACCCGTCTTGCCCTCGGACAGAGGCTCGCGCGCCCATTGCAGCCGCTCCAGCGGCATGACGATGCTTTCGCCGCCCATGAGGCCGAGGCGCGCTTCGTTCGCCCCCGCTTCCAGCACGACCGCCGTCTCCCAGTGGTCCGGCGCGCCGACCGGCCGTTCCGTGGCGGCCAGCGATCCGGCCCAGTCGGCCATCTCCGTTTCGCTCAGCCGGCCGAAGGGGCCGCGATAGCCGTGGCGGCGGTCATAGGCGACCAGGCCTTCGCGCAGGGCGTGCCGGGCGATGCGTTGCAGCGCCGGCTCGACGGTGGCCTGTACCGACAGGCCGCCGGCGTAGAGCCCGGAATCGCCGTAGCGGTTCTTCAGTTCGCGGCGCACCTCCTCGGCGAACCAGCTTGCCTCCACCAGTTCCACCTCGCGCTGGCGGGTGGCCTGCAGCGGCTGCGCCCTGGCCTCGTCGGCGGTGCGCGGATCGATCATGTTCTCGACCGCCATCCGGTCGATCACCCAGTCGCGCCGGGCCCGTGCCCGTTCGTTGTGGCGGAACGGATTGTAGTTGTTCGGCGCCTTGGGCAGGGCCGCGAGGAAGGCCGCCTCGTCGACCGTCAGCTCGACCAGCGGCTTGTCGAAATAGGTCAGCGATGCCGAGGCCACGCCATAGGCGCCCTGACCGAGGTAGATCTCGTTCAGGTAGAGTTCGAGGATGTGGTCCTTGGAATAGGCCTGCTCGATGCGCAGCGCCAGGATCGCTTCCTTGATCTTGCGCGTGATCGAGACCTCGTTGGTCAGCAGGAAATTCTTGGCTACCTGCTGGGTGATCGTGGAGGCGCCGACCGGCCGGCGGTCCTTGCCGTAGTTGCGGATGTTCTGGACCACGGCGCGGGCGATCGCCTTCAGGTCGACGCCGGGATGCTGGTAGAATTCCGCGTCTTCGGCGGCCAGGAAGGCGTGGATGACCCGCGGCGGCACCGCCTCGATCGGCACGAACAGGCGATGTTCGCGTGCATATTCCGCCATCAGCCGGCCATCGCCGGCATAGACGCGCGTCGCCACCGGCGGCTCGTAGCTGGCGAGTTGGTCGTGTTCGGGCAGGTCGCGGCCGAAATGCCAATAGACGTAGTAGCCGGCCCCCGCCGCCGTGATCAGTCCGATCACCCCGAGGACCGACAGCCAGGCCAGGATCCTGAACAGGATTCTCATGTTCGCGGTCCAACTCCGTTGTTCGGTCCCGACGCTTTCTCGGTTCCCCGGTCCGTCCGCGACCGGTTCCGGTCAGGTTCTAACCCTGAAATGTGGTGCCGGGTAGGCAAGGGCAACACTACTTTTGTCGCAGGCGGAAATACGCGTCGATCGCTTCCGTCAGTGCCCGGGCGACGCGGTCCTGCCAGTCGTGGGAGATCAGCTTGCGCTCCTCGTCGGGGTTGGAAAGGAAGCCCAGCTCCACCAGCACGGACGGCACGTCAGGCGCCTTCAACACCCGGAAGCCGGCGAAACGGTGCGGGTTGCTGCGCAGTTTTATGGTGCGGCCGATCTCGTCCACGGCCACGCGGGCGAAGCGCGCCGAGTTGTTCATCGTCTCGCGCTGGACCAGATCGATCAGGATCAGATTGGTGACCTCGTCCGCGCTGCCGGCGATGTCCATGCCGGCCAGCAGGTCGGACTGGTTCTCGCGCCGCGCCAGCGCCTCCGTTTCCTTGTCCGAAGCGGTTTCCGAAAGCGTGTAGACGCCGGCGCCGCCGACGGACTGCCGCGGCGCCGCGTCGGCGTGCAGCGAGACGAACAGGTCGGCCCGCGCGCGCCGGGCGATCTCGACGCGATCGCGCAGCGAAATGAACCGGTCGTCCTCCCGCGTCATCACCACGCGATAGCGTCCCGTGGCGATCAGGACGTCCCGCAGCCGGCGGCCCACCTCCAGCACGACCTGCTTCTCGTGCGTGCCGCGAACGCCCAGCGCTCCGGGGTCGACGCCGCCATGGCCCGGGTCGACGACGACGGTCATCCGGGTGACCGGCCGGGGGGGCGGCAGTGGCGGGACGCCGGCGCCAAGATCGCGGACGGCGGGCCTCGACGGCGGCGGGCTGGTGAGGCGGGCCACCGCCGCATTCCGGGCGCTCCGGAACTCGGTGTCGCTGGCGGGACGAAGGTCGATCACCAGCCGGTGCCCCTGGCCGGCGGCGGGCGCCAGCATGAACTGGCGTTCGGCCAGGACCGGCAGCTCGGTTTCCAGCACCAGCCGTCCGGTATTTGCGGCGAAGCGGCCGTAGCGCATGTCGCGGATCAGGCCACGCGGCGGATCGGGCCGGGCCTCCAGCTGCCAGGCCGCGTCCTCGATGTCGATCACCACGCGGAACGGGTCATCGAGCACGAACAGGTTCCACTCGGCCTTCCCGGAAAGGTCGACGACAACGCGCGTCAGACCGACATGCTCACCGGTGCGGACACCCTTGATGAGGCTGGCGGCGCCGGCTGGCGCAGCCGTGAGCACGACGGCGGCGAGGATCGCGAGCAGGCGAATCATCGGGGCCAATATAGCGGCGAATCGCGGCCGCATCGTGAAGGGTGCGGCAATTGTCACAAGCGGTGTCGAGGAGGCTTGCTGAACGGACTCGCAATTTGCTAGTGTCCCATCCGCGAGTTTCAATCGCCCGTACTGCAGCCGCCGGTTTGGCGGGGCGGGACGTTGGTGAAGGATGAACCCCTACGGATAGTCAGCTCGGGTGGCCGGAGAGATTTCCACGATCGAAACGCCTGATTCGGATAGCGTGAATACGGTCGTTCGCTGCCCAAGGTCCAGACGCGCAAGGGCTCTTCCTGTCGAGGCGTTTCTTCGACAGCCACCGGTCGGCGATTGAATCTTAAGTGAAACTGCGAGGCTTCCCGGCCGCCAAATGGCGGCGGGTCGCACGGCAAGGGACCACGCCCTGGCGCAGCCGATTCATGCGGCGCGACCGTTCGGTGAATGGCGCCCGGCCCTGCAAGCTCCGCGACAACATATGACGGTCGCCGTTCCGTTGCTCGCCCGGACGCGCGCCGCCTAGGAGATTTGGCTTATGGCCACGCGCATGCTGATCGATGCGGCCCATCCTGAGGAAACCAGGGTCGTCATCGTCAAGGGCAACCGACTCGAGGAATTCGATTTCGAAGTCGGCAGCCGCAAGCCCCTGAAGGGCAATATCTATCTCGCCAAGGTTACCCGCGTCGAACCGTCCCTGCAGGCGGCGTTCGTGGAGTTCGGCGGCAATCGCCATGGTTTCCTGGCGTTCAACGAGATCCATCCCGACTACTACCAGATTCCGATCGCCGACCGCGAAGCCCTGCTGGCCGAGCAGCGCAAGGAGGTCGCCCGCGTCGCCGAGCAGGAAGAGGCGGAGATCGCCGAAACCGACGACGACGAGGATGACGGCGGCGATCAGCCGAAGCGCCGCGGCCGTGGCCGCGGCCGGGGCCGCCGCCGTGGCGGACGCGCCCCTGCATCCGAGAACGGCAATGGCGACGATGACGCCGAGGGTCCGGTCGAGAGCGTCGGCGGCGACGAGGTCGACGAGGAAGTCTCGCCCAGGCGCATTTCCTCCTCCCGCCCCTACAAGATCCAGGAGGTGATCAAGCGCCGCCAGATCATCCTGGTGCAGGTCGTCAAGGAGGAACGCGGCAACAAGGGCGCCGCGCTTACCACCTATCTCTCGCTGGCGGGTCGCTACTGCGTCCTGATGCCCAACACCGCCCGCGGCGGCGGCATCAGCCGCAAGATCACCAACGCCCAGGACCGGCGCAAGCTGAAGAGCGTCGTCGGCGAGCTGGAGGTGCCGGAGGGTACGGGCGTCATCGTGCGCACCGCCGGCGCCGCGCGCACGAAATCCGAGATCCGGCGCGACTTCGAGTTTCTGCTCAAGCTGTGGGACGATATCCGGGATCTGACGCTGCAGTCGACGGCGCCGGCGCTGGTCTACGAGGAAGCCTCGCTGATCACGCGCGCCATCCGCGACTTCTATTCCAAGGAGATCGAGGAAGTGCTGGTGGCGGGCGAAGAGGGCTACCGCGTCGCCAAGGACTTCATGAAGCGTATCATGCCGTCGCACGCCAAGCGGGTGCAGCCCTATCGCGATCGTATCCCGCTGCTGCACCGCTACCAGGTCGAGCCGCAGCTCGACACCATGTACTCCAAGGAAGTCACCCTGCCCTCGGGCGGCTACATCGTGATCGATTCCGCCGAGGCGCTGGTGGCCGTCGACGTCAACTCCGGCAAGTCCACGCGCGGCCGCTCCGTCGAGGAGACCGCCTACAAGACGAACCTGGAGGCGGCCGAGGAAGTCGCCCGTCAGCTCCGTCTGCGCGATCTGGCCGGGCTGATCGTCATCGACTTCATCGACATGGAAGACCAGCGCAACAACCGCTCGGTCGAGCGCAAGCTCAAGGAATGCCTGAAGGTCGACCGGGCGCGCATCCAGGTCGGCCGCATCAGTCATTTCGGCCTGCTCGAGATGTCGCGCCAGCGGCTCCGCCCGGGCGTGCAGGACGTCAACATGGAGGCCTGCCCCCATTGCGGCGGCAGCGGGCGCGTGCGCTCGATCGATTCGGCCTCGCTGCACATCCTGCGGGCCATCGAGGAGGAGGGCATCCGCGACCGCTCCGCCGAGATCCGGGTGAACATGCCGACGGCGATCGCGATCTACGTGATCAACAACAAGCGCCACGCGCTGGCGGAGATCGAGCAGCGCTATGGCTTCCGCGTCGAGATCGCCGCCGACGAGGAACTGCTGGCGCCCGACTTCCGCATCGAGCGGCTGACCGTCAAGGAGCCCGGCGCGGAAGCGCTGGACGAAAGCTGGCGTCAGCCGATCGAGCCCGACGAGGCCGAAGAAGCGGACGAGGCCGAAGAGGCTGACGAGGCCGATGAGGCGGAGGAGCGCGACAGGGACGACGCGCAGGATGGCGAAGAGGAGCGCGGCGGACGCCGCCGCCGGTCCTCCCGCCGGCGCCGCCGCGGCGGCGGGCAGCAGCCCGACGAGAGCGGAGACAAGGACGGCGAGAGCGACCGCGCCGAGGATCCGCAGCCGAAGTCCGAAACGGATGAAGGCGGCGCTTCCGACGATGACGAGGATGAGGATGGCAAGCGCCGTCGCCGGGGCCGCCGTGGCGGCCGCCGCCGGCGGGGCCGCCGGAGCGATGGCGAGGATTCGCCCTTCGTGATGGCCGCCGCGGTGCCGAATGACGAGGACGCCGAGGAAATCCAGCCCACGGGCGGTGAGGAACCGGTCGCCGGCGACAGCGAGACGGAGCCGGCCGCGACTGCCGAGGAGTCGGTGACGCAGGAAACTCCGTCGGCGGCAGAAGAGTCGGTGAACGAGGACGTTCCGGCCGCCGCCGAGGCTGCCGAACCGGCGCCGCGTCCGGCCACCGGGTCCGAGCCCGAAGCCGTTCAGACCGACGCCCAAGCGGACGCGGACCAGGAACCCGCCGCGCCGGCGGACGAGACCCCGGCCGGAGCCGGCGAGACAGCCGGCGCCGAGCCTGTTACCGAGGCCGAACCGGAACCGGCGCAGGCTGCGGAAGAGAAGACCGAAGAAAGCGTCGATGCCGCCCAGCCCGTGGAAGTGGCGCAACCCGCCAACGAGGACGAGCCGGAGCCGGCCGAAGAAGTGGCCGACGCCGGACCGCCCAAGCGCGGCTGGTGGCGGCGGCGCCCGCGGAACTGAACGGCAGAAGCAGAACGAAGAAAGGCCCCGGCGTCGTCGCCGGGGCCTTTTTCTTTCCGGGCAGTCAGTCCGCGGCGCGCAGGCCGATCCCCCACCCCGGCCGTCCCCCTTCCCGAAGGGGGAGGGTGGCCCGCGTCAGCGGGACGGGAGGGGGATCAATCGGCGCAAAACCGTGATCGGCCGTAACGCCGGTTGAGGCAGCTCAACGCGTGAAGTCGCGGAAGCCCTTGCCCTGGGCGACGAGATCCTCGATCAGCTTCGCCGGCTTCCACTCGTCCTCGCCGGAGATCTCGTGGAAATGGCGGATCCGCGCCAGCACCTTGTCCAGGCCGACATGGTCGGCGTAGTGCATCGGCCCGCCCCGGTGCTTCGGAAACGCGTAGCCGTAGACATAGGTGATGTCGATGTCGACCGGCCGGATGGCGATGCCTTCCTCCAGGATCTTCGCGCCCTCGTTGACCAGCGCGTAGATGCAGCGTTCCAGGATTTCCTCGTCGCTGACCTCGCGGCGCTTGAGCCCGGCTTCGGCCGCATGCTTCTCGATCAGTTCCTTGATGACCGGATCCGGCTTCGGTGTACGGTTGCCCTCTTCGTAGAGGAACCAGCCGGCGCCGGTCTTCTGGCCGTGGCGGCCCATCTCGACGATCTTGTCGCCGAGCGAGGAATAGCGCTTGCCCTGCGGCCAGGTCTTGAGCTGGTGCTGGCGCACGCGGTAGCCGACGTCGAGACCGGCCAGGTCGCCCATGGCGAACGGCCCCATGGCGAAGCCGAAGTCGTAGATGACGCGGTCGATGTCCTCGGGCTGCGCCCCTTCCTCGACCAGGAACTCGGCCTGGCGGCGATAGGGATGCAGCATGCGGTTGCCGATGAAGCCGTGGCAGTTGCCGGCCAGCACGGCGACCTTGCCGATCTTCTTGCCCATGTCCATGACCGTCTGGATGGTCTCCGGGCTCGATTTCTCGCCGCGGACATTCTCCAGCAGGCGCATGACGTTGGCCGGGCTGAAGAAATGGGTGCCGATGACATCCTCCGGCCGCTTCGTGGCGGATGCGATCTCGTCGATGTCCAGCGTCGAGGTGTTGGTGGCCAGCACTGCGCCGGGCTTCATCACCTGGTCCAGCTTCGCGAAGATCTCCTTCTTCAGGCCCATCTCCTCGAAGACCGCCTCGATGACGATGTCGGCGTCGGCGATGTCGTCATAGCTGGTGGTGGGCGTTAGCCGGCCCATGCGCGTCTCGACTTCCTCCAGGGGGAAGCGTCCGCGCTTCGCCGAGTTCTCGTAGTTCTTCCGGATGATGCCGAAGCCACGGTCCAGCGCCGCCTGCTCGTTCTCGACCAGCGTAACGGGGATGCCGGCATTGGCGAAGTTCATGGCAATGCCGCCGCCCATGGTGCCGCAGCCGATGATGGCGACCTTGCCGATCTTCTTCGCCTCGGTGCCCCTGGGCAGGTCCGGGATCTTCGCGACCTCGCGCTCGCCGAAGAAGATGTGGATCTGGGCCGCGCGCTGGGGGCTCTCCATCAGCTCGCCGAACAGCTCCCGCTCGCGCTTCAGCCCGTCTTCGAAACTCGAGGCCTTCACCGCGGCCTCGACCGCGGCGACGCAGTTCTGCGGCGCCAGCACGTCGCGCGCCTTCTTTGCCAGCTGGGCGCGGTATTCGTCGAAGATGGCCGGGTCGGCCTCGTCCAGCTTGCCGCGGTCGGCGGAGATCACCTTGAGCGGCGCGCCTTCGGCGACCAGCTTCTCGGCGAATGCGACCGCACCGGGGATCAGGTCGTCGACGATCTCGTCGACGATGCCGGCTTCCCTGGCCTTCGGCGCGGGGACCATGTCGCCCGAGGTGATCATGTCGAGGGCGGTCTTCACGCCGGCGACGCGCGGCAGGCGCTGCGTGCCGCCCGCGCCCGGCAGCAGGCCCAGCTTGACTTCGGGCAGGCCGACGAAGGATTTCGGCACGGCGACGCGGTAGTGGGCGGCGAAGGCCGTCTCCAGGCCGCCGCCCAGCGCCGTGCCGTGGATCGCGGCGACGACCGGCTTGGGGCTTTCCTCGTAGGCGCGGATGACGCTGTTCAGGTCCGGGGCCTGCATGGGCTTGCCGAATTCGCGGATGTCCGCGCCGGCGATGAAGGTGCGGCCGTCGCCGGCCAGCACCACGCCCTTGATGTCGTCGTCGGCGTTGGCCTCGGCCAGCCGGTCGGCGAGCCCCTGGCGCACGGCCTGGCTCAGCGCGTTGACCGGCGGGTTCTGCACCAGGATGACCCCGATCGACCCGTGTTTTTCAAGCACCACCGGTGACGACATGGCGGCTCCCTCCCTCTCGATCCGATTTGCGGCTGCAGCCCCTGGCGGGACCGCCCTTGCCGCATGGATTAGACGAGGCGGCGGAGGGCGTCAAAGACTAAGCCGCCGCCCGTCCCAGCGCCGGAGCAGGATCAGCGCGGCGACGGTCGAGGCCGCCGACAGCGCGGTCATGGCCAGATAGGCCTGGCCGCCGAAGACGCCGTAGAGCTGGCCCGCGGCGATGGCGCCGAAGCCCATGAACAGCCCCATGCCGAAGGCGGCGAAGAGCCCCTGGGCCGTGGCCGACATGCCGTCGGGCGCGGCGCGCTGGATGAAGTGCATGGCGCCCAGATGGGCCGCGCCGAAGGTGAAGGCGTGCAGCACCTGCAGCCCGAGAAGCGGCCAGAACGTCTCGGCCCACGCGGTGAGCGTCCAGCGCACCAGGCCCGAGGCGCAGCCGATCAGCAGAAGCGCGAGCGGTCCGATCCGGCCGATCAGCCGCCGCGACAGGGCGAAGAGGACGATCTCGGCGACCACGCCCACGGCCCAGAGCACGCCGATCTCGGCTTCCGAAAGGCCGATGCTCTTCCAGTGCAGCGAGCCGAAGCCGTAGAGGACCGCGTGCGCCGCCGAGTTGAAGCCGGTCGCCAGCAGGAAGATCGCGAACACCGGATGGCCGAGCAGGGCGAAGGGATTGCGCCGGCGCTGTTCGGGCCGGGGAAAGCGTATGTCGGGCAGGCCCGCGGAAGCCAGCGCCGTCAGCACGAAGCCGCCGACGACCAGCCAGAGGATGACGTCCGCGTCGCGGCCCTCCAGCAGCCAGCCCGCGCCATAGGCCGCGCCGATGAAGGTGATCGAGCCCCAGAGCCGTACGCGGCCATAGTCGATGCCGCGCTCGGCCGCCGCCGTCATGGTGACGTTGTCGGCCAGCGGCAGCACCGGCGAATTGAATGCCTGCATCAGCAGGGCGATGGCGAGGAAGACGGCGAAATGCTCCGCCTGGGAATAGAGCGCGAAGGCCGCGCCGGCGCAGATGACCAGCAGAACAACGGGGCGTCGGCGCTCTCCGCTCAGGTCCGCCCAACGGCTGCCGAGCGGATTCGCCAGCGGCTTGATCCAGAAGCCGACGGCGAGCAGCAGGCCGATCTGGTCCGAGGTCAGCCCGCGCGCGTCGAGATAGACCGGGAACCAGGGCATCATCACGCCGGCGGTCAGGAAGAAACAGCCGTAGAACAGCGACAGCCGGACCGACCAGCCCGTCGGCCCGCCGCCGGCGCGCGACAGGTCGGGGGCGGTCATGGACATGGCCCGCGATAACATGACGGCGCCCTCGGATTTGATCCGGGGCCCCGGAGCAGATGCTGCTTCTGGCTGGGTCCTCGGGTCAGGCTCGAGGACGCCGTCTGATGGTGGAGCACGTCAACTCGTCTGGTTCTTCGTCAGCGTCTCGTTGGTGATGGCGGCGGCGTAGTCGGCCTTGATCGCTTCGTGGCGCATGTCGATCGCCGGCTCCATCATCGCGTGGCTGAAGATGTAGAGCCGGTCTTCGACGATGCACTGCGTTACCCAGTCGGCCAACACTTCCGGCGGCATGCCGTGGGCGATCAGGTCGGTGACCGTCGCGGCGTCGTTGCCGCCGACCGCTTCGGCTTCCGACAGGACGCTCGCGCCCTCGGACGGGCCGGACGGGCGGCGCTTGCCGCTGTCGGTGATCGCCGTCTTCACCCAGCCGGGGCAGAGGACCGAGACGCCGATGCCTTCGGGCGCAAGCGCCTGGCGGAGGCATTCCGAATAGCCGACGACGGCGAACTTGGTGGCGCAATAGGGGCCCATCATCGGGTTCGCCCAGTGGCCGGCCATGGAAGCGGTGTTGACGATGTGGCCGCCCTCGCCGTGCCCGCGGATCAGCGGAAGGAAGGTCTCGACGCCGTGGACCACGCCCATCAGGTTGATGTCCACGATCCAGCGCCAGTCCTTCAGGCTGACCTCGCCGGGCTTGCCGCCCAGGCCGACGCCGGCATTGTTGAAGACCATGTGGACCTTGCCGAAGGCGTCGATGGTGGCCTGCGCGGCCTCTTCGACGCTCCGGGCGCTGGCCACGTCGCAGACGATGCCCTCCGCGGCCTGGCCGATCTCCGCCTTCGCCAGCGCCAGCGCGTCTTCGTCGATGTCCGCCAGCATGACCCGCGCACCCCGGTTCACCAGCGCCTTCGCCACCGCCAGGCCGATGCCGCTGGCGCCGCCGGTGACGAACGCGATCCTGTCCTCAATTTCCCTCATGCCGATCCGCCTCCGTGTTCACGTCTGCCGCCAATGACCACAATTGCAGCCGCGTTGGGAAGGCACTAAACCGAAGGCGGGAGCCTTGGGGGGGACGGAAAGATGATCCTGGCCGAACGGATGAGCCATCTGGGCACGGAGACAGCCTTCGAGGTGCTGGCCCGGGCCAACGCCCTGGCCGCGCAGGGCCGCTCGGTGATCAATCTCGGCATCGGCCAGCCCGACTTCCCCACCCCGGCGAACGTGGTCGAGGCCGGACGCAAGGCGCTGGCCGACGGCCATCACGGCTACACGCCCGCCAACGGCATCCCGGCGCTGCGCGAGGCAGTGGCCGGCGACATCCACCGCCGCTACGGCCACGAGGTGGATCCGGACCTGATCGTCTGCGTGCCGGGCGGCAAGGTGACCATGGCCTTCGCGATGCTGATCTTCGGCCAGCCGGGGACCGAGATCCTCTATCCCGATCCGGGATTTCCGATCTACCGCTCCATGATCCAGTTTTCCGGGGCGAAGGCGGTGCCGATCCGCCTCTATGAGAAGACCGGATTTTCCTTCTCCGCCGACGAGGTGCTGGGCCAGATCAACGAGCGCACGCGGCTGATCATCCTGAACTCGCCGGCCAATCCGACGGGCGGCGTCGTTCCGCGCGCCGAGATCGAGAAGCTGGTCGCGGGGCTGGAGAAGCATCCCGACGTCGCCGTCATGTCGGACGAGATCTATTCCTGCATGACCTATGACGGTCTCGATCATGTCACGCTGATGGACTATCCGTCGATCCGCGACCGGCTGATCGTGCTCGACGGCTGGTCGAAAACCTATGCCATGACCGGCTGGCGGCTGGGCTGGGGGCTCTGGCCGGAGCAGCTTGCCCCTCTGGCGGCGAAGCTGGCGGTCAATACCCATTCCTGCGTCAACGCCGCCACCCAGTATGCCGGCATCGAGGCGCTGCAGGGTCCCCAGGACGCGGTGGCGGAGATGGTCGCGGCCTTCGACCGGCGCCGGAAGCGGATCGTCGAACGGCTGAACGAACTGCCCGGCGTCTCCTGCGTGACGCCGAAGGGGGCGTTCTACGCCTTCCCCAACATCACCGCGACGGGGCTGGATTCCGGCACGTTGCAGGACCGCCTGCTGCAGGAAACCGGCGTCGCCGCCATCGCCGGCACCAGCTTCGGCGTGCTGGGCGAGGGCTATCTCAGGTTCTCCTACGCCAGTTCGATCGAGAACATCGAGGAAGCCATGGACCGCATCGCCGGCTGGCTGAAGGCGAACCTGTAGCAACGAACTTTTGTTCGATCCGGACGTGGCCATTGCCTCATAGGGTCATGCCCGCCTTGTGCGGGCATCCGGTCGTTCATGGACCTGCGGCGAAGCCGCACCGGACCCCCGCACAAGGCGGGGGTGACGGTGGGTTGGGCGGTTGATCCGGTCAGGCCGTGGAGCGCCTTACGGCTTCTCCGGCATCGGGCCGGCCAGGAGCGCCGGATCGAGGCGTTCGGCAAACCAGTTCACGCGCCAGTCCAGATGCGGCCCCGTGGAGCGGCCGGTAGAGCCGACCTCGGCGATCTTCTCGCCTTGCGCCACGCGCTGACCGACCTCGACGCCGATCGAAGAGAGGTGGGAGTAGACGCTGGTTACGCCGTGGCCGTGGTCCAGCATCACCGTGCCGCCGGTGAAATAGAGGTCGGGCGCGGCCAGGCGCACGATGGCGTCGGTGGGCGCGTGAACCGCCGTTCCCGTGTCGGCGGCGATATCGATGCCGAAATGCGGCCGGCGGGGTTCCCCGTTGAGAACCCGCTGGCTGCCGAAGACGCCGGAGACGATACCCACCGTCGGCCAGCGCCAGGCTTGTGTGAAGAAAGTCTCGGACGTGTCGATCGCGCGGACCTCGGCGATTTCTGCAGCCTCGCGGCGGATGCGCTTCAGCGCCTCCGCGTCGGGTGTCACCATCTTCTCCGGCAGGCCGTCGATGCGCTGGATGTCGTAGTCGCGCTTGCCGACCACCAGCGTCGCGACGCTGTCGCCGACCCTGAGTTCGGCGGTCCCGTCGTGGTCGCGGCCGAAGCCCAGCACGAACCGCCCGTCGGGCGAGACCCGGATCGGCTCCCCGTTCAACAGCACTTCGGTCCCCGGTTCGGTGCGACCGGTCAGCATCCCGCCCTGCACGGCGTTGCCGGAAATCTCGTAGGCGGCGGCTGGCAGGGAAAGGCAGAGGAGGAAGAACGCGAGAACGCTACGCATCAGAACAGGTCTCCTTGCTCGGGCTTCTTCGGCGCTTCCTTCGCCCGGCGCGCGGCGGGTTTGCCGTCGCCCGCGGCGACCGCGTTGCGGCGGCCGTCGGCGAACTCGATCTCGAGCGCGGCACCCGCCTGCACCGCCGCGGCGCGGGTCAGCGGCTGGCCGGCATCGTCGCGAATGACGGCGAAACCACGCTGCAGCGTTGCCTTGTAGGAAAAGACTTCCAGCAGCCGCGCCGTCCCGTCGAGGCGCTGGCGGCGGTCGCGCTGCAGTCGGCCGAAGTCGCGCTCCAGCGCCAGCGCCGCGCGGCCCAGCCCTTCGCGGCCGTCGCGGATAGGCTGGCGAAGCAGTTGCGGGCGCAAGCCTCCGGCGCTCTCGGTCAGGCGCTGGCGGCCCCGGGCGGTGCCGATGCGGAGCGCGCGGCCCAGCGCATCGCCGAGGTCGTCGAGGCGCTGGCCATGCTGCTGCAGCAGCCGGCGCGGATCGACGATCCCCCGCGCCAGACCGGTGAGCGCGTTGCGCCGTTCCGCCTGCAGCCGCCGGAGCGCGCCCAGGCTGCGGCGCGACAGATCGCCGACCTGCATGGCGATCTCGGCGCGAACCGGTACGGCCATCTCCGCGGCGGCGGTGGGCGTCGGCGCGCGGCGGTCGGCGGCATGGTCGATCAGCGTGGTGTCGGTCTCGTGCCCGACCGCCGAGATCACGGGGATTTCGCTTTCGGCGACGGCGCGGACGGCGACTTCCTCGTTGAAGGCCCAGAGATCTTCGATCGAGCCGCCGCCGCGGGCGACGATCAGCAGATCCGGCCGGTCCGGCGCGGTGAAGCGGTTGAAGCCCTCGACGGCGCGGGCGACCTGCTCGGCCGCCGTTTCCCCCTGCACCAGCACCGGCCAGACAATCACACGGCGCGGGAAGCGGTCCTGCAGGCGATGCAGGATGTCGCGGATCACTGCGCCCGTCGGGCTGGTGACCACGCCGATGATCTCCGGCAGCCAGGGCAGGGGGCGCTTGCGCTCGGCCGCGAACAGGCCCTCCGCCTGCAGCTTGCGCCGGCGCTGCTCCAGCAACGCCATCAGCGCGCCCTCACCGGCGGGCTCCATGCTCTCGACGACGATCTGGTACTTGGACCGCGCGGGATAGCTGGTGACGCGGCCCCGGCAGAGCACCTCCAGCCCGTCCTCCGGGCGGAAGTTCAGCTTCGCCGCCTGGCCGCGCCAGACGATCCCGTCGATGACCGCCTTGTCATCCTTCAGGCCGAAATAGAGATGACCGGAGGCGGCGCGCTTGAAGCCTGAAATCTCGCCGCGCAGGACGACATGGCCGAAGGCGTCCTCCAGCGTCCGCTTCAGCTTCTGGGACAGCTCGCTGACCGTGAAGGCGGGGACGTTGGAGCCGGAATCGTTCGGTGCGCCTGACATGGCCCGACCATACACCGACAAGGGGGGCGGCTGTCAGGCCCGTCCGCGCATCAGGTCCGACATGCGCTCGGCGATCATGATGGTCGGCGCGTTGGTGTTGCCGCCGATCAGGCTGGGCATCACCGAGGCGTCGATCACCCTCAGTCCCTCGACGCCGCGGACGCGGCATTCCGGGTCGACCACCGATTCCGGGTCGGAGCCCATTCGGCAGGTGCCGACAGGATGATAGATCGTCTCCGCCTTGCGGCGGATAAAGGCGTCGATGTCCGCCTCCGATTCGACGCCGGGGCCGGGATAGATCTCCTTGCCCACATGCTCGCCGAGCGGCGCGGCCGACAGCATCCGCCGGCCGATCGCGACGCCGCGCCTCTGCGCCGCCAGGTCGTCCTCGTGGTCCAGATAGTTCGGATCGATCAGCGGCGGCGCCAGCGGGTCCGGCGATTGCAGCCCGACCCGCCCGCGGCTCTTCGGGCGCAGGTCGCAGCAGTGCAGGGTGACGCCGTGCGCCTTGATGCGGTTCTGGCCGTGGCTGTCGCTGACCACCGGCAGGAAGTGATACTGCAGGTCTGGCAGTTGCTTCTCCGGCGCCGACCGCACGAAGGCGCCGGCCTCGGCGAAGTTGCTGGTCAGCATGCCGGTGCGGCCCCTGCGGTATTCGCGCAGCGCCCGGAGGCCCATCCACAGCCCCTTCATGGTGAAGGCGAAGCCCAGCGCCGTCGTGGTGCGGGCGACCACCGAGACGTCGAGATGGTCCTGCAGGTTCTGCCCCACCGACGGCCGGTCGGCCTTCACCGGAATCTCGAAGGCCTTCAGTTCCTCGCCCGGCCCGACGCCCGACAGCATGAGCAATTGCGGACTGTGCGCCGCGCCGCCGGCCAGCAGCACCTCCCGGTTCGCCCTGACCTCGACGACCTCGTTGCCGCGGTTGTAGGCGACGCCGACGGCGCGGCCCTCCTCGATCAGCACCCGGTTGGCATGGGCCAGGTCGACGATCTCCAGATTGGGCCGTTCCACGCCCTCCAGATAGGCGTGATAGGCGCTGCAGCGGCTGCCGTCCTTCTGGGTGAGCTGGTAGAGGCCGGCGCCCTCCTGCCGGTCGCCGTTGAAGTCCGCGTTCTCGGCGATCTGCTGGGCGGCGCAGCTCTCGACATACATCCGCGACATGGGATTGGGCGAGCGCGGGTCGGCGACATTGAGCGGCCCGCCGATGCCGTGCAGGTCGTCGGTCAGCCGCTCGTTGTGCTCGGAGCGGCGGAAATAGGGCAGCACCGTCTGCCAGTCCCAGCCCGCGCAGCCTTCGTCGCTGGCCCAGCGGTCGTAGTCGTCGCGGTGGCCGCGGATATAGACCATGCCGTTGATGGCGCTGGAGCCGCCCATCACCTTGCCGCGGGGCCAGAACAGTTCGCGGTTGTCCAGGTTCTTCTGCGGCGCGGTCCTGAGCAGCCAGTTGCTGTTCGGGTCCTTCATCGTCTTGATGAGCCCGGCGGGCACGCGCACCGACCAGTCCTGCTTCGCCGGCCCCGCCTCCAGCAGGCAGACCGTCACGTCCGGGTCTTCGGAGAGCCGGCTGGCCAGCACGCAGCCGGCGGAACCGCCGCCGACGATCACGTAGTCGAATGACGCCACCGCGTCCCCCTCCCTCTGTCTCTTTCGCCGGACTGCAACGCATAAATGACCGTCGGTCAATATTGCGCCGCGCTTGCGCGTCGGGGCGGACCGGATTATTTTAAGCTTAAAGTAATTTCGGGGAGGCGGCGGAAAGATGAGCGAGAGCGGGAAGGCCCATGTCCTGGTGACCGGCGGCGCGCAGGGCGTCGGCCGGGCAGTGGCGGAGCGGTTCCTGGCGGCCGGCCACCCGGTCACCATCACCGGCCGCAAGGCCGAGGCGCTGGAGAAGGCGGCCGGCGAGATGGGCGGCGCGGTCCACGCAATCGCGGCGGATGTCTCGGTCGAGGACGATGTGGCCCGCCTGTTCGAGCAGGCGGCGGAAGCGGCCGGCCCCGTCGGCGTGCTGGTCAACAATGCCGGCATGTCGGGTTCGGCGCCGCTGTCGCGCATGTCGGTCGATCACTTCGACCGGATGATGGCGGCGAACGCCCGCGGCGTCTTCCTCTGCTGCCGCGCGGCCGCGAAGCCCATGGCGGACGTGGGCGGCGGGCGGATCATCACCGTCGCCTCGACCGCCGGCCTGAAGGGCTATGCCTATGTGGCCGGCTATGTCGCCTCCAAGCACGCCGCGGTGGGGCTCACCCGCGCGCTGGCGCTGGAACTGGCGGGCAAGAACATCACCGTCAACGCCATCTGCCCGGGCTTCGTCGAGACGCCGATGACGGTGCAGACCATCGCCAACATCGTCGAGAAGACCGGCCGCTCCGAAGAGGAGGCCCGCGCGGAGTTGGTCAAGTTCAACCCGCAGAAGCGCCTGATCGAGACCGACGAGATCGCCGATCTGGCGCTCTGGCTGGCGGGGCCGGGCGCGCGCTCGGTCAACGGTCAGGTCATTGCCATCGACGGCGGCGAGAGCGCCTGATGTCCGCGGCCGGCAAGCTCCGTCCCGATCCCAAGCTGGAGCTTCGGCTCTGGCTGCGCATGCTGGCCTGCACGGGCCAGATCGAGCGGACCATCCGCAGCCGCCTGCGCGAGGAATTCGACACCACCCTGCCGCGCTTCGACGTGCTGGCCCAGCTCGACCGCGCCGCCGACGGCCTGACCATGGGCGCGCTTTCGGGGCGGCTGATGGTCTCGGCCGGAAACGTCACCGGGCTGGTCAACCGCCTGGCCGAGGAGGGGCTGGTGGAGACGGCGCGCCTGCCGGAGGACCGCCGCACCCAGGTCGTCCGCCTGACCGAGGCCGGCAAGACGGCCTTCGACCGCATGACCCCGGCCCATGAAAGCTGGATCGATTCGATGCTTTCGGCCCTGACGCCGGGCGAGGCGGAGGCGCTCTATGGCCTGCTGGGCAAGGTGCGCACCGGCCTGCAACAGGAGACCGCGCGGTGAAACTGCTCGAACCCCTCGACATCAACGGCATGGTCCTGCCCAACCGGATCGCCGTGCCGGCCATGGTCACGCGGCTGTCGGGCGAGGACGGCTATGTCAATGACGACATCGTCGACCGCTACCGCCGCTATGCCGAGGGCGAGGTCGGCCTGATCGTGGTCGAGGCGATGGCGATCCATCGCTCCAAGTCCGGTCCGCTGCTGCGCATTTCCCATGATGACTTCATCGAGGGCCACCGCAGGCTGGCCGCCGCCGTCCACGAGGCCTCGGATTCGAAGGTGGTGCCGCAGATCATCCACTTCATGAAGGTGGCGCGCTCCGGCTGGCGGCAGCGGATCGAGGATCTGAGCGCCGGCGACATCGAGAGCATCATCGAGGACTTCGGCCTCGCCGCGCTGCGCGCCCGGGAAGCGGGCTATGACGGGGTCGAGCTGCACTCGGCGCACGCCTATACGCTGTCGTCGTTCCTCAGCCGCCGCAACCGGCGCAAGGACGCCTATTCGGGCCGCACGCTGGAGGGCCGGCTGGCCATGTTCGGGCGGGTCATGGCGGAGGTGCGCCGCCGCGTCGGCGACGACTTCCCCGTCGGCATCCGCTTTCTGGCCGAGGAAGCGATCAAGGACGGCTACACGGTCGACGAGGCGAAGCGCATCGCGCTGCGCATGGCCCAGGCGGGCGTCGACTACATCTCGCTGTCGGTCGGCGGCAAGTTCGAGGACGCGGTCCACCGCGAGGGCCAGCCGCTCTATCCCTATACCGGCTATTCGGGCGACCGCTGCATGCCGGGGAACTGGTATCCCGGCCTCCCGCACGCCCACCTTGCCGCCGAGATCAAGGGCTTCATCAACGCCAAGGGCTATCATCCCCCGGTCATTTCGGTGGGCAAGATCGCCGACCCCGTGGACGCCGAGCGCCTGCTTCAGGAAGGCAAGGCCGACATCATCGGCATGGCGCGTCAGCTGCTGGCCGATCCGGACTGGCCGAAGAAGGTGCGCCAGGACCGCGCCGACCGGATCGTGCGCTGCATCTACTGCAATGTCTGCAAGCAGCTCGACGAGAACTTCAAGGAGGTGCACTGCTTCCTCTGGCCCAAGGGCGCGCGCCAGGCGCCGGCCGACGATCCGGATGGCGCCGCGCCGCAATGGCCGGAAGACGGCGCGGGGCTGACCGCCGCGGTCGACGGCGGCCAGGTGCGGCTCGCCTGGAAGTCCGTCGACGACGTCATCGGCTACGACGTCTACCGCTCCGAGGACGGCGGGCCGGCGACGGTCGCCGAGGCGGTGAAGTCCACCAAGCATGTCGACCGCACCGTCCTGGGCGGTCTGACCTACACCTATTACGTCCGCGCCTTCGACGCCCATGGCAATGCCGGGCCGCCTTCGGAGGCCGTGACCGTGGAGATGCCCCTGCCGGAGGGGCTGCCGTTCCGGGAGGCGGCCGATGTCCGCTGAGCCCTTCCAGCCCACGGGCCGCTCGGCCCATGTCGACAGCTTCGCGCGCGACCGGCTGCCGCCGAAGGACCAGTGGCCGGCGATCTCCTTCGACGGCCTGCCGGAACTCCGCGCCTATCCGGGCCAGATCAATTGCGGCGCGGCGCTGCTCGACCGCGCGGCAGAATGGTTTCCCGACCGGCCGGCCTATCTCTACCGCGACCATGTCTGGAGCTACGCCGAACTGAAGGCGCGCACGGACCGCATCGCCCACGTTCTCGTCGACGACTGCGGCGTCCGGCCCGGCAACCGGGTGATGATCCGGGGCGCCAACACGCCGATGTTCGTGGCCATCTGGTTCGCGGTCATGAAGGCCGGCGCCATCGCGGTGGCGACCATGCCGCTGCTGCGCGCCAGGGAACTGGTCTACATCGCCGGGAAGGCGGAGGTGGCGCTGGCGCTCTGCGACCGGCGGCTGGAGGAGGACATGGCAAAGGCCGTGGCGGCCAGCGATCATCTGCAGCGCGTGGTTCATTTCGCCGGGGATCTCGCCTCCGAGGACGAGCTGGAGCGGGCCATGGCCGGGAAGCCGGAGAGCTTCGCTGCGGCGGACACCGCGGCCGACGACGTCTGCCTGATCGCCTTCACCTCCGGCACCACGGGCCAGCCCAAGGGCTGCATGCACTTCCACCGCGACGTCATGGCGATCAACGACACCTTCTGCCGTCATGTGCTCCGGCCCGACGAGACCGACGTCTTCACCGGCAGTCCGCCGATCGCCTTCACCTTCGGCCTGGGCGCCCTGGTGACCTTCCCCGTCTCGGTCGGCGCGGCGACCCTGCTCAGCGAACAGTTCACCCCGGAGACCACGCTGCAGGCGATCCAGGATTACCGGGTGACGACGCTGTTCACCGCACCCACGGCCTTCCGCGCCATGACGGCCCTGGCTGCGGACTACGACCTTTCCTCGCTGACCAGGTGCATCAGCGCCGGCGAGACGCTGCCCGGCCCGGTCTGGGAGGGCTGGCGCAAGGCCACCGGGGTGCGGATCATCGACGGCCTCGGCTCGACGGAGATGCTGCACATCTTCATCGCCGAGCGGCCGGAGAACATGCGCGCCGGGCTGACGGGCCGCGCCATTCCGGGCTACGAGGCGCGGGTTGTGGGCGAGGATGGCCGCGACTGCGCGCCCGGCGAGGTCGGCCTTCTGGCGGTGCGCGGGCCGACGGGCGTGCGCTATCTGGACAATCCGGAGCGGCAGGCGGACTACGCCCGGGAGGGCTGGAACTTCACCGGCGACAGCTACGCCATGGAGGCCGACGGCTGGTTCCGCTACGCGGCGCGCTCCGACGACATGATCATTTCCTCGGGCTACAACATCGCCGGACCGGAGGTGGAGGGGGCGCTGCTGACCCATCCGGATGTCGCCGAGTGCGCCGTGGTCGGCGCGCCCGACGAGGACCGTGGGCAGGTGGTGAAAGCGTTCGTCGTGCTGCGCCGGGGCGTGGCGAACGGGCCGGCGACCGCGAAGGCGCTGCAGGATCACGTCAAGGCGGAGATCGCACCCTACAAGTATCCGCGGCAGGTCGCGTTCGTCGGCGAACTGCCGAAGACGCAGACCGGCAAGGTGCAGCGCTTCGTGCTGCGCGAGGGAGAGGAAGGCTGATGGTCGAGAAGGTCGATATCAGGGCGGCGCTGGCGGACAGGCCGTTCTTCAGGGGCCGGGCGCCGGACAACGAGGCGGAAGCTGGCGCGGCCTTCGCCAGGCTGGGCCGGATCAACAACGGCGAGATATTCGCCGGCAGCTACTCGGGAGCCACGCCCTGGGAGCGCCACCGCAATGGCGACGAACTGGTGCAGGTGCTGGATGGCGTCACCACCATCACGATCCTGACGGCCGAGGGCGCGGAGCGCCATGAACTGACGGGCGGACAGTTCGTCGTCGTGCCGGCCGGGTGCTGGCACCGCTTCGAGACGCCGGACGGGGTCACCGTGATGACGGCGACACCTCTGCCGACGGACCACTCCAGCGCCGCCGATCCGAGAATGGAGGAGGACTAGACGGAATTATTCTGCAGCCGCTGGCATTCCGGGCGCATCGGATGCATCATAATGCAGTTATCCGGGTCCGCTGCGCGGGTCCGGCAAGAGACGAGAGGGGCAGGCCGGCGTCGCATTCGTTTGCGATCCGGTCTAATCTCCCCCGTGACAGGTTGAGGCGAAAGCAATCAGGGAGGCTTCGCAAATGCTGAAGAAGACACTGACCATGGCGGCCGGGCTCGCCATGCTGGGATCGGCCGTGCAGGCCGACGACCAGTCGGTCGACATCGGCTTCGTCACCACGCTGACCGTGGGGCCGGCGGTCATCGGCCGTGACATGACCGATGCGGTCGATCTCGCCGTCGAACATCTCGGCGGCACCATGGCCGGCAAGAAGATCAACGTCATCTACGAGGATGACGGCTTCAAGCCGGAGATCGGCAAGCAGAAGACCGAGAAGCTGGTCAACTCCGACAATGTCGATTTCGTCGCCGGCTACATCTGGTCGAACGTGCTGCTGGCGTCTTACAAGTCGGTTGTCGGCAACGGCCCGTTCCTGATCTCGTCGAACGCCGGGCCGTCCCAGATCGCCGGCAAGCTCTGCCACGAGGATTTCTTCTCGACGTCCTGGCAGAACGACCAGACGCCGATGGCCATGGGCGAGGTGCTGAACCAGCGGGGCGTGAAGTCAGTCTACATCATGGCGCCGAACTACGCCGCCGGCAAGAATATGGTCGAGGGCGTGGAGCGGACCTACAAGGGCGAGATCGTCGGCAAGGACATGACCAAATGGCCGGGCCAGCTCGACTTCTCCGCCGAGCTCGCCAAGGCACGCGCCTCGGGCGCCGAGGCCGTGTTCGTCTTCTATCCGGGCAAGGCGGGCGTGCAGTTCTTCAAGCAGTACGAACAGGCCGGCCTGAAAAGCGAGATCCCGCTCTACTCGGCGTTCACCGTGGACGCCATCAGCCTGCCTCTGCTCAAGGACCTGGCGGTCGGCAGCCTGAACACCCAGAGCTGGAGCCCGGATCTGGACAACGCCACCAACAAGAAGTTCGTCGCCGACTACAAGGCGAAGACCGGCCGCTTCCCGTCCTTCTACGCCGCGCAGTCCTACGACACGATCCTGCTGATCAATTCGGCGGTCGAGGCGGTGAACGGCGACCTCTCCGACAAGGCGGGCATGCGCGCGGCGATGAAGAAGGCGGACTTCGAATCGACCCGCGGCCGCTACAGCTACGGCAACAACCACTTCCCGATCCAGAACTTTTACCTGCGGGAGGCCTACAAGAACGAGGCCGGCGAATACACCGTGAAGACGGTGCAGACCGTCTTCGAGAACCACCAGGACTCCTACGCGTCCGAGTGCGGCATGTAGCATTCCGGTCCTGAACACGACACGCGCGGCTCCGGGCGCCTGCCCGGGGCCGTCTGTGTTCACAGGCGAATTCGGACGATGAACTGGATCCTACTCGTCGAGCAGGTGCTGAACGGCGTACAGCTCGGGCTGCTGCTGTTCCTGCTGGCCGCCGGCCTGACCCTGGTCTTCGGAATCATGGACCTGGTCAACCTGGCCCATGGCTCGCTGTACATGATCGGCGCCTTCATCGCGGCGTCGCTGACCCAGCTGACGGGCTCCTTCGTGGCGGCGGCGATCCTGACCCTGCCGGCCACCATGCTGGTCGGCATGGCGGTGGAAATGCTCTGCCTGCGCACGCTCTATGACCGCGACCACCTGGATCAGGTGCTGGCCACCTTCGGCCTGATCCTGTTCGCCGACGACTTCGTCCAGCTCGTCTGGGGGCCGGCGGGCATGGACATCCGTCTGCCCGAGTTCCTGCGCACCAGCTTCGAGATCCTGCCCGGGGTGGTCTATCCGACCTACCGCGTGGCGATCATCGTCGTCGGCCTCGCCGTGGCCGCATTCCTCTACTTCCTCGTCGCCAGGACCCGCATCGGCATGCTGATCCGGGCCGGCGCCTCGAACCGCGAGATGGTCGGCGCGCTCGGCGTCAACATCCGCCTGCTGTTCACCCTGATCTTCGGTCTCGGCGCGATGATGGCGGGCCTGGCCGGACTGATGGCCGGGCCGATCCTGACGGTGCAGATCGGCATGGGCAACGACATCCTGATCCTGGCCTTCGTCGTCATCGTCATCGGCGGCATCGGCTCGATCCGCGGCGCCTTCGTGGCGGCGCTGATCGTCGGCCTGATCGACACCGTCGGCCGCGCCTTCCTGCCCGAGATACTGGGCCTGTTCGTCGGCCAGCTGGCCGCCGACACCGCCGCGCCGTCGATCTCGTCGATGATGAGTTATCTGCTGATGGCGGTGATTCTCGCCTTCCGGCCCGAGGGCCTGTTCCCGCCGAGGAGCGGCTGATGAGCCGCTACGAATGGATCGTCGGCTTCGCCGTGATGGCGGTGCTGCTGGCCCTGCCGAGCATCGCCGACATGGCGGACGAGCCCTTCTGGGTGACCCTGGTGGCGCGCACGCTGGTGGTCGGCGTCGGCGCCATCGGGCTCAATCTGGTGCTGGGCTATGGCGGCATGGTCAGCTTCGGCCACGCCGCCTATGTCGGCATCGGCGCCTATGTGGTGGGCATAGGCTTCCACCACTATTTCGAAGACGGTTACGCGTGGATGAACAATGGCTGGATCCAGCTGGTCGCCGCGCTCGGCATTTCGGGTCTGGCGGCCCTGGTGATCGGCGCCATCTGTCTGCGCACCCGCGGCGTCTACTTCATCATGATCACGCTGGCCTTCGCGCAGATGGTCTATTTCGTCTTCGTCGGCCTCGACATCTACGGCGGTGACGACGGGCTCTCGCTCTACGAGATGCCGACCTTCGGCGGCGGCGCGACGCTGGGCGACGACCGCGATCTCTACTACGTGGCCTGGGTCGCCATGGCCGGTTCGCTCTTCCTGGTGCACCGCCTGATCAACGCCCGCTTCGGCCTGGTGATCCGGGGGGCGAAGTCCAACGACCGCCGCATGAAGGCGATCGGCTTTCCGACCTACCGCTACCGGCTCACGGCCTTCGCCCTTTCGGGCATGATCTGCGGGCTGTCTGGCTTTCTGACGGCCAACCTGACCGAGTTCGTCAGCCCCGACATGATGCACTGGACCCGCTCCGGCGACCTCATCATCATGGTCGTCCTAGGCGGCATGGGGACACTGTTCGGCCCGGTCTACGGGGCGCTGGCGTTCCTGCTGGTGGAGGAACTGCTGTCGGCCTTCTTCCAGCTCTGGCGGCTGTGGTTCGGGCCGTTGCTGATCCTGGTGGTGCTGTTCGCGCGCGGCGGCATCGTGGGCCTGCTGAAGGGCCGGGTGGGACCCAATGGCTGAGCCTGTGCTGAAGATCGAGAATCTGGTCAAGCGCTTCGGCGGGCTGACCGCGACCGACCATGTCTCCATGGACATCAGCGCCGGCGAGGTGCACGCGGTCATCGGCCCGAACGGGGCGGGCAAGACCACGCTGATCGGACAGCTGACCGGCGAGATCCGGCCCGACGGCGGGCGCGTCCTCTTCGACGGCCGCGACATCACCAGCCTGCCGGTGCACCGCCGCTCCGCCATCGGCCTCGCGCGATCATTCCAGATCACCAATATCCTGGCGGATTTCACTGCGCTGGAGAACGTGGCCCTGGCGGTGCAGGCCCATGCGGGCCACAGCTTCCGCTTCTGGAAACCGGCGGCGCGCGACGAGCGGCTGACGGAACCCGCCCGCGCGGTCCTGGAGAAGGTGGGTCTGGGCCCGCGCGCCGATATTCCCGCCGCCAGCCTCGCCCATGGCGAACAGCGCCAGCTCGAGATCGCCATGGCGCTGGCCACCGAGCCCAGGGTGCTGCTGCTGGACGAGCCCATGGCCGGCATGGGACCGGAGGACAGCCAGCGCATGGTCGGGATTCTCGCCGGCCTGAAGGGCGACGTCACCATACTGCTCATCGAGCATGACATGGACGCCGTCTTCGCCCTGGCGAATCGCATCACCGTGCTGGTCTACGGCCGCGCCATCGCCACGGACGCGCCGGAAGCGATCCGCAGCAACCCGGAAGTCCGCGCCGCCTATCTGGGGGAGGACCAGGATGCTTGAGGTCGAGGGGCTGGAAACCGCCTATGGCCGCAGCCAGGTGCTCTTCGGCATGGCGCTGAAGGTCGGCGCGGGCGAGGTCGTGACCCTGATGGGCCGCAACGGCATGGGCAAGACCACGACCATCCGCTCCATCATGGGCATGACGAAGGCGCATGCCGGCTCGATCCGTTTCGAGGGCCGCGAGATCCGCGGGCTGCCGTCCTACGCCGTGGCCAAGCTGGGTCTCGGCCTAGTGCCGGAGGGACGCCAGATCTTTCCCAACCTGTCGGTGCGCGAGAATCTGGTGGCCACCGCTGGCAACAGGTCGGAGGGACCGCGGCGCTGGACCCTGGAGAACGTGCTCGAAGCCTTCCCCCGTCTCGCCGAGCGCAAACGCAACATGGGCAACCAGCTCTCGGGCGGCGAACAGCAGATGCTGGCCATCGCGCGGGCGCTGATGACCAATCCGAAGCTGTTGCTGCTCGACGAGGCCACCGAGGGGCTGGCGCCGCTGATCCGCGCGGAGATCTGGGACATTCTCGCCCGGCTCAAGGCCGAGGGGCAGGCCATCCTGGTGATCGACAAGAACATCGCCGCTCTGACGCGCCTGGCCGACCGCCATACCATCATCGAGAAGGGCGCCGTCGCCTGGTCCGGCGGATCGGCGGAACTCCGGGCCGATCCCGGGATCGTCCAGCGCTATATCGGCGTCTGACGCTCCGGCCGGCTTAAGATCGGCTTAACGGATTTTCAATGGCTGGCCCGGATAGTCGGCGGGGGGCGCGGAAGCGCCGGCATTCCGCAAGGCCGAAAGACGCCATGATGTACGAACTCGATAATCCGCAGGACGCCCGGCGGTATTCCGAAACGGCGATGCAACTGATCGAGAGCTACGACATCCACGCCACGCCGGACTATTTCCGCCTCCTCTACGACTATGCCTCCGAACGCGATCCCGTGGTCGCGAAGAAGCTGCGCGACGTCAGCGACGAGACGCCCGAAGTCTTCCGCAGAGCGGCCGAAGACCTGGTCACCAGCCACTATGGCGTCGACCGCAGCGTGCGCCTGGTGACCGAAACCGGCGACGCCATGCAGGACCAGATCCGCGAGGTCGTCCGCCAGGTCAACGACGCCGGCGACGACGTCCACGACTTCGGCGACGCCCTGGACGGCCTGGCCGACAATCTCGGCAATCTGGACGGCAGCGGCACCATGAAGACCCTGGTCTCCCAGATGATCATGGTGACCCGCCGCATGCGGGCGAAGTCGGACCAGCTGGAACAGGATCTGAAGCAGTCGGCGAACGAGATCCGGAACCTGCAGGACCGGCTGGAGGAATCGCGGCGCGAGGCCCTGACCGATCTGCTGACCGGCATCACCAACCGGGCCGGATTCGACCGGGCGCTGCGCCGCCAGACCGAGTGGGCGACGGAAGAGGGCTCGCATCTCTCTCTGGTGATGTGCGACATTGACCACTTCAAGAACTTCAACGACACCTACGGCCATCAACTCGGCGACCAGGTGCTGAAGCTCGTCGGCGGCGTGCTGCACGGCAGCCTCAAGGGCCGCGACGTGCCCTGCCGCTATGGCGGCGAGGAATTCGCGCTGATTCTGCCCGAAACGCCGGTGGACGGGGCGCAGAAGGTAGCCGACAACATCCGCAACACGATTGCCGCCAAGCGCATCGTGCGCAAGAGCACGGGTGAGACGATCTCCCGCGTGACCATGTCCTTCGGCGTCGCCGAGTACCGTCTGGGCGAAGCGCCAGCGGCGCTGGTGGGCCGCGCGGACGCCGCCCTCTACCGCGCCAAGTCCGAGGGCCGCAACCGGGTCTGCCGCGAGGAGGCCCCGGCCGCCGCCATCGCCGCCGAGTAACCGGCCGAAGCCTGCCCTGGCGTCCCCTCTTGGGGCTTTATCCCGCTCCGCCTTTGTATCATAAGGGGATGGGGAGGGTGCGCATGACTGAAGACATCCCGCTGCTGCGCGAAGACCGGGACGGCGTTGCCTGGCTGACCATGAACCGGCCGAAGGCGCTGAACGCGCTCGATCGGTCGCTCGTCGACGCCATGCACGGCGCCTTTCTGGACGTGGAGCGCGATCCGGCGGTGCGCGCGGTCGTGCTCACCGGCGCGGGCCGGGCCTTCAACGCCGGCGCGGACATGTCCCTGCTCGACGGCATCGCCGGGGCCGACGATCCCGGCGGGCGTGTCGCGACGGCGATGGAAACCTCGTTCAATCCGATGATGCGGGCGCTGTTCGCCATCTCCAAGCCGGTGATCGCCGCGGTGAACGGCCCGGCGGCGGGGGGCGGGGCCTCGATCGCGCTGGCCTGCGATATCGTCGTGGCCGCGCGCTCGGCCTATTTCCAGCTCACCTTCGGTCCGAACCTGGGCATCGTGCCCGATATCGGCGGCTCGTGGCTGTTCCCGAATACCGCAGGCCGGGCAAGGGGACTAGGCGCGGCGCTGACCGCGGACCGCATTTCCGCCCCGGACGCCGCCGCCGGCGGCCTGATCTGGCTCTGCGTGCCCGATGACCTGCTGGCTGACAAGGCCGGCGAACTGGCCGGGCGGTTCGCCAAAGGGCCGACGGTGGCCTATGGCCTGATCAAGGAGGCCTTCCGCCGCTCGCCTACCGCGGATCTGGACGAGCAGCTTGCCCTGGAGGCCCGGCTGCAGCGCCGGGCAGGCGGCACCGGGGATTTCGCCGAGGGCGTAAGCGCCTTCCTGGAAGGACGCCAACCGGCCTATCGGGGCCGCTAGGGGCACGGAATGGATCTCGACTTCGAACACATTCTCTACGAAGTGAAGGACGGCGTGGGCTGGATCACGCTGAACCGGCCCGACAGGCTGAACGCGTTCACGCCTTCCATGCCGCTGGAAATCCTGGCCGCCGTGCGGGCCGCCGGCGGCGACGCCGCCGTCCGGGCGCTCGCCATCACCGGCGCCGGGCGCGGCTTCTGCGCGGGCGCCGACCTGGCCGGCGGCGGGACGAAGCCGGCCGAGGACGACCGGGACGCGGGCCGCGTGCTGGAGATCGCCTACAACCCGATGATCAAGGCCATGCGCGACTGTCCCAAGCCCATCGTGGCGCTGGTCAACGGTCCCTGCGCCGGCGCAGGGATGAGCCTCGCGCTCGCCTGCGACATCGTCATCGCCGCGAAATCGGCGGTCTTCCTGCAGGCGTTCTGCAATATCGGCCTGGTCCCCGACGCCGGCAGCACCTGGTACCTGCCGCGCTCGGCCGGCCGGGCGCGGGCGTTGGGCATGGCGCTGCTGGGCGACAAGGTCACGGCCGAGGAGGCCGCCGACTGGGGCATGATCTGGCGTGCGGTCGATGACGACGCGCTGATGAGCGAGGGCGGCGAAGTGCTGCGCAAGCTGGCCAATGGGCCGACCCGGGGGCTGGGCCTGATCCGCCGCGCGGTGCACGAATCCTTCGAACAGGGCCTCGACCGGCAGCTCGACCTGGAACGCGACAGCCAGCGCATCGCCGGCTCCACGAAGGATTTCGCCGAAGGCGTGACCGCCTTCCTGGAGAAGCGCCCGCCGCGCTTCACCGGCGGCTGAGCCATGAGCCGTGATCTCGACCAGGTCGCCCGGGAGGCGGCCCGGCGGATGTATGCCACCGATCACGCCGCCCGGACGCTGGGCATCCACATCGTGGAGATCGGCGCGGGCCGCTCGGTGCTGCGCATGACGGTGCGGGAGACCCTGGTCAACGGCCACAACATCGGCCATGGCGGCCTGACCTTCACCCTGGCCGACACGGCCATGGCCTACGCCTCCAGCTCCTACAACCAGCGGACCGTGGCGCACACCACCCAGATCACCTTCATGGCGCCCACCTTCGCCGGCGACGTGCTGACCGCGACGGCGACCGAGACGGCGGTGCGCGGACGTTCGGGCATCTACGACGTCCGGGTCGAGAACCCGAAGGGCGAGACGGTGGCCGTCTTCCGCGGCCAGACCCAGACCATCAAGGGCAAGCTGGTCGAAGACCTGCCCGTCACCCGCGAGATCTGAGAGGAGGCCGATCTTGAGCAGCGATCCCCGCGGCGAACTGGAGCCCATCGAGACCGCGAGCCGCGACGAGCTTCACGCCCTCCAGCTGGAGCGGATGCGCTGGTCGCTCTCGCGCGCCTGGCAGAACGTCCCCCACTACCGCCGCGCCTTCGAGGCTGCGGGCGTCCACCCCGACGATCTGAAGGATCTCGCCGACCTGGCGAAATTCCCTTTCACCACCAAGACGGACCTCCGCGACAACTACCCCTTCGGCATGTTCGCCGTACCCCGGGAGCAGGTGGTGCGCATCCACGCCTCCTCCGGCACCACGGGGAAACCGACCGTGGTCGGTTACACGGAAAAGGACATCGACACCTGGTCGAACGTGATGGCGCGCTCCATCCGCGCGGCCGGCGGCCGGCCCGGCGACATCGTTCACGTGGCCTATGGCTACGGCCTGTTCACCGGCGGGCTCGGCGCCCACTACGGTGCAGAGCGGCTGGGCTGCACCGTCGTCCCCATGTCCGGGGGCCAGACCGAGAAGCAGGTCCAGCTGATCCACGACTTCGGCGCGCGCATCATCATGGTCACGCCCAGCTACATGCTGGCCATCGCCGACGAGATGAAGCGCCAGGGCCTGGATCCCAGGAAGTCGCCGCTGGAAATCGGCATCTTCGGCGCCGAGCCCTGGACCGACGAAATGCGCCGCGCGGTCGAGGGCACGCTGGACATGCAGGCGATCGACATCTTCGGCATTTCGGAGATCATCGGGCCCGGCGTCGCCCAGGAATGCATCGAGACCAAGGACGGCCTGCACATCTGGGAGGATCACTTCTACCCAGAGGTCATCGACCCGCAGACCGGCGAGGTCCTGCCCGAGGGCGAATTGGGCGAACTGGTCATCACCACGCTGACCAAGGAAGCCCTGCCCATGGTCCGCTACCGCACGCGCGACCTGACGCGGCTGAAGCCCGGCACGGCGCGCACGCACCGGCGGATCGAGAAGATCACCGGGCGCTCCGACGACATGCTGATCATCCGCGGCGTCAACCTGTTCCCGACCCAGATCGAGGAACTGCTGCTGCAGGACCGCCGCCTCAGCCCCCATTATCAGCTGGTGATCGCGCGGCCGGGCCACATGGACGAGCTGACGGTCCGCATCGAGCCCGCCGACGAGACCGCCGGCGACGCGGATGCCGTCCAGGCGGCGGCGAAGGATCTGCAGCACCGCATCAAGACCATGTGCGGCGTCTCGGCGAAGATCGACATGCGCGACGTCGGCGGCGTCGACCGCTCCATGGGCAAGGCGCAGCGCATAGTGGACAACCGTCCGAAGTAGTAGGATCGGCGCCATGCGCACCTACACCAATCCCGTCTTCGACTACGCCCGCCCGGCGGAACTGGGCGGCGAGGCGCCGCGTCGGCCCGTGGCCATCGCCGGCGGCGGGCTGGTGGGGCTGACCATGGCGCTGGACCTGGCGCAGCGGGGCGTGCCGGTGATCCTGTTCGACGAGGACGACACCGTCTCCTACGGCAGCCGCTCGGTCTGCCAGGCCAAGCGCACGCTCGAGATCTGGGACCGCCTCGGCGTCGCGGCGCCGATGATGGAAAAGGGCGTGACCTGGAACGAGGGCCATGTCTTCTACGGCGAGGAGCGCATCTACACCTTCAACCTGCAGGACCATCCGGCCGCCAGGTTCCCCGCCTTCATCAATCTGCAGCAGTACTACTGCGAGGAGTTCATGGTCCGCCGGGCCGCGGCCGAGCCGATGATCGACCTGCGCTGGCGTCACCGCGTCACCGCGCTGGAACAGGACGGGGGCGGCGCGCAACTGACCGTGGAGACGCCCGACGGAACCTTCGTCCAGCCCTGCGACTGGCTCATCGCCGCCGACGGCGTGCGCTCGACGGTGCGGCAGCTGATGGGACTGGACTTCGAAGGCCAGGTCTTCGCCGACCACTTCCTGATCGCCGACATCGTCATGGAGCGCGACTGGCCGGCGATCCGCCGCTTCTACTTCGACCCGCCCTGGGGCCCGGAGGATTCGGCGCTGATGCACAAGCAGGCCGACAATGTCTGGCGGCTGGACTTCCAGCTCGGTCCCGACATCGACCGCGACGAGGAACTGAAGGACGAGAACGTCATTCCCCGCGTCAAGCGCATGATCGGCCCCGACACGCCCTTCGAGATCGAGTGGAAGTCGATCTACACCTTCCAGTGCCGCAGCCTGGAGCGTTACCGCCACGGCCGGGTGCTGTTCATCGGCGACGCCGCGCATCAGGTCAGCCCCTTCGGCGCGCGCGGGGGGAACGGCGGGGTGCAGGACGCCGACAATCTCGGCTGGAAGCTGGCGCTGGTGATCGCCGGCGCGGCGGGCCCGGCGCTGCTCGACAGCTATGACGCCGAGCGCCGCGCGGCGGCCGCCGAGAACATCCTGAATTCCACCCGGGCGACGGACTTCATCACGCCGAAATCGCCCGCCTCGAAGGTCTACCGGGACGCGGTGCTGCAACTCGCCGGCGCATTCCCCTTCGCCCGGACCCTGGTCAATTCCGGCCGCCTCTCGCTGCCGAAGCGGCTGCTCGACAGCCCGCTGAACGGCCGGGCGGAACTGGACGGGGCGATCCGCCCCGGCGATCCGGTTCCCGCCCTGCCGGTGTGCGCGGCCGCCCGGCCCGGGGCCACGCATCTGATCGATCTGCTGGGCGGCGGCTTCGTGCTGCTGGCATTCGGCGAGGCGCCGGCGCTGGACGGGATGCCGGCGCCGGTCGAGGTCCTGCGCGTGCCCGGCGACCTCGCGGACGCCGATGGCGAGCTGGCGGCCCTCTTCGGGGCCGAAACCGGCGGCTGTGTGCTCGTCCGCCCCGACCAGCACGTGCTGGCGACCTGGCGCCGGGCATCGCCGGCGGACGTGCGCGCGGCCCTCGAACCTGTGCTCGACCCGGAGGCGAAGGCGGCATGAGCAGACTCGCACGCGAGCCCAACATCCCCGACCCGGACGGCTTCTATCAGGCGCTGATCGAGGCGGTGCAGGGCCTGTCGCCGGCGGAGGCGCTGGCCTTCTCCGCCCGGCTCAACCTGCTGCTCGCCAACCATGTCGGCGACCGCGAGGTGCTGGCCGAAGCCATTGCCGCCGCCCGGAAGCCGGACTGACATGGCCTTTCCCTCGAAACCGGAGATCGCGGCGGGCCTCGCCGGCGCGCTGATGCTGGCGAAGCTGGACCGCGGCGGCGTCGGACTGTTCGACGACACGGTGAGCGGCTTCTGGAAATCCTTCTTCGCCGCCGTGCTGCTGGCGCCCTTCTCGGCGCTGCTGCTCTGGGTCGTGCACTATTCCCGGGCGCCCGAGGGGACCGACCTGGGCGCCATCGCGGTGATCGAACTGGTCGGCTATGCCGGGGCCTGGCTGGTCTGGCCGGTCGTGGCCTTCGAACTGACGCGGCTGGCCGGCGTGCAGGAGCGCTGCCGGCGCTACATCGTCGCCTGCAACTGGTCCGAGGTCTGGATCATGGCGCTGCAATTGCCCGTGGCCGTGATCTTCGCCAGCGGTGCCCTGGGCGACGACGGCAAGGCCCTGATCTACATGGTCATGCTGATGGCAATCCTGTCCTACCGCTTCGTCATCGCCCGCGACGTGCTGGAGGTCCCGCCCGTCGTCGCCGCCGGCTTCGCCTTCGCCGACCTGATGGTCGCGGTGATCTGGCAGTTGCTGATCGACGCGCCCATCCAGCCCTATCTCGCCGCTCCCGGCGCGGGGGCGTGAGGGCCAACCTCTCCTCTGATCCCTTCAAGAATCCCGGCACGCTTAAGGCTATGCCGGTATAAATACCTCTGTCATGCGCGATGCCCAGCCAGGGAGCATGACAGATGCCGGCCATCCCGACCCCGCCGAAGCGGTCCTTCCGCACGCCCGAAGCCTTCCGCCCCGCCCACTGGGTTTCGGCGAAGACGCCGATGCGCGGGGAGGATATCGTGGGCGCGCAGCGGGCGCTGGCGGATGTGGGGCACTACCGGCCCTGGCCGGATCTGGGCTTCCAGCCGGTCGCTGAGCGCAGGCTGTTCGAGGGGCTGAAGGCGTTCCAGCGCAAGGCCGGTCTGGCGCCGGACGGCATGATGGGCCCGGCGGGCCCGACGGCGCAGGCGCTGGACGCGGCGCGGCATGCGAAGGCGACGGCCGGCGCGAAGCGGCCGGCGCGGGACCTGCTGGGCCGGGGCGCCAACCTGCCGCTTGATCTGTCGGTCGGTGAGGGCGGCGCCAACCGTGAGGCGGATGTGAAGGCGGCCAAGGCGGCGCTGGGGTTGCTGGGCTACTACCCGCCGGAGAAGGTGCGCCGGCCCGACGGCCTGACGGGCAAGGCCGACGATCATGACTTCGAGTTCGGTCTCGGTGCTTTCCAGCGCCGCTTCGGGCTGAAGACCGACCGGCGGATGGACCCCTTCGGGCCGACCCAGGCGAAGCTGGACGAGCTGCTGCAGCCGGCCCTCGACCGCGCCTTCGGCTTCGACATCGAGAACCCCGCATCCGGCCCCGCCGCAGCCGAACCGCTGCTGATCTCCGCCGACCCGGAGGCCCGCCCGCAGACCCAGGCGGCGATGCTGGAAGCGCTCCGCGCCCACGGCCTCGCCCACATGGCCGAGACCCGGCGCACCGATGCGCTCTACGGCTTCGACAGCGACAACACGCTCGACGCAGGCGGGGCAGGCGACGACCGCCTCGGGGACGAGCCGGAAGCGGCCGGACCGGCCGGCGAAGACGAAGACGCCGCCCGGCCCGAGGCGGCAGCGCACGGCGACGCGGCGAGCCCAGCACAGGGCGGCGAGGCATCCGACGAGGCCGATGGCCTCGACACGGTTCCCGGGGTCACGGGTGATCCGGACCTCGACCGTGTCCATCGCATGCTCCGAAGCACGCCCTTTGCGCGCGCCGCGGAAGACCCGGAACGCCTGAGCGAGATTACCGCTCAGGAAGAGCGGATCGTCGGATCCTTCACCACCGAGCAGATCGAGGACCGTCTGCGGCGTCTGACGCTCCACACGCGCCGCAGCGTGCAGGATCCCTTCGGACCGGACCTCGACAGCATGAAGGCTTCGGACGGGCTCGACTACCGGCGCCGCGTCCTGGCCCAGGCGGACATTCTCAAGCAGCGCTATCTCGACGCCGATCCGGACCTTTCAGCCACCGAAGCCAATCAACGGGTTCTCGCCCGCATCGGCGAAGGGATGGGGATACCCGACGAGCACGCTCGGATACTTCTCGATTTCGTGCCGATCGTCGGGGACGCGATGTCACTGGCTGAAGGCGCCGTTGCTCTCTGGCACGCAGCCAACGCCGACACGAACGATGAGCGCTACGAGCATCTCGTAGAAGCTTCCCTCGCCATGGCGGGGCTGGTGCCAGTTGTTGGAGACAGTCTCAAGTTCGCTGCCAAGGGCGCTCGTGTACGAACCGGCGGCATCCTGGCGGACACCAGGTTGCTGCGCAGCGTCCGCGAACAAGCGAGCCTCCGCGCCTATCTTCAGATGGTTCGGGATGGCGCGAAGAAGGGCGAGCCCCTGTCTATAAGGAACATGGCGAAAACCAATCCGGCGCTGGCGCGCCTGTCGCCCGACGCGATTCGCCGGCTGCAGAACATCGTCAACCCTGTCGTAGGAGAACAAGGGGAGATCTACATGCGCACGGTCCTTGAAGGGGCCGGAATGGTCGATCCAGAGAGCTGGAAGACGATCTCGCGCGTCTATGCCTTGCCAGACGGGCATCGACGCGTCTACGACGCGGTCCTGGAATTCGATGCTGAGATATTTCTTGGTGGCCTCATGGCACGCCGGGTCAAGCTCGCGAAGGCCAAGGCAAGCGAGCTGAAATCCGCAAACTCGAACAGATCGACCGCCCAAAAGCGGTTTGATTCAGAAATTGAAAAAGATGAATCGCTGGTTGCGGCAGTCGCATCGGGTAGAGGGGGTAAAAAGGCTGGTCCGAGTATTGATTCGGTTCAGATTCTCCGCGCTCCTATCAACAAAATCTCCAGAAGAGATCTGGAACAAGCGATTACCGAAAAACTCATTCACAAAGGATATTCGAGCGAGGTCATTGAGGGCGTAATCGAGGGTGTCGGCGAAATGTACAAGACCGATAACACGGTCATGGGCATGATATCGATTGGTGCAGCGGTTGGCGCGGCGATGGTAGCAGCAGAAGCGATCCGCAGTAGCGTCGATGCCAAATTCGAGGACGCCACCTGACGACGATCCCGGCGAAGCATCAGAATCAGATCTCGAAGTAGCCTGGGTCTTTCTCACTTTCGATGAGCGGACCAAAGTCGATGCCCGGATCCTTGATGCCGTAGCCGAGCGTTACCGAATGCTGCAACAGCCGGCGGGCGCGCTTCAGCGGACTCACCACACGCACCATGGCGTCGCGCCGCATGTGGCGCTGTCCCTTGTCTGTCCGGATGTAGGTCTTCCAGTCGATATTGCTGACAACGCGGAGGCGGTGCCGCGTCAATTCGTGCAGTTCGGTCTCGAAGTTCTTGCCGGTATCGGCGAAGACTTTCCCGGCCATACGTTCGATAACGCCCCAATCCTCCGCCAGGCGCGCGAACAGGAAATCGTGCGTATCCGGCATCGAACGATCTTCGAGTTGCTCTTTCCAGCGTTCCTCGTAGAACGAGTGAAACGAGGGCCATCGCGCCGTATCCGGCCAGTCGTAGTCCAGCCAGGTCCGCGTGACCACATCCGCCACGTCCTGGATGTCCCTGTTCCGCGTCAGCCAGGCGCCACTGCCGGCGTCGACTGTCGTCCGTTCCTCGTAGCAAGGGAGTGGCCGGAAGAACTCGCGTTCGAAATGCGGGCGGCGCGGCACGAACAGAAGGGCTTTCGTCTTTTCGAGAAGTCCCTTCGGGGGGCCGGGTTCGGGATACATCTTCTGGAAGCGCCGCACTTCGCTGGAACAGTAGGCATCGTAGATCGTACCTTCCAGGTGGCAGTGCGCCGTACCATAGGGAACCTTCGAACCGGGCGGCCGTTCATCGATCTTGCGGCACAATTCGTCGATTGCGGGGAAGCAGATGCCGCTGAAATCCCGAAACGAGCCGGGCTCGATGGCGAAGCCGCGGTAGAGCTTGACGTGATGGACGATGCCGTCGCCGTCGAGGCGCCAGTGCGTCTTGCCGACCCGCTTGAATCCCTTCGATTCCACCGCGTCGGCGAAACCGAGTTCGGCGATCCGCTCCCAGACCCGCTTTTCCCTTTCCGCGCCCATGGCCGCAGGATGCCAGCCGACGTCCGTTCCGGCAATGTTCGGCGCTGTCAGATCTTGTCGAGCCGCCGCGTGATGGCTTCGAGGTCGTGGAAGTCCGCGAGGATCGCCGGGTGGTCCTCGGCCATGCGGGCGAAATAGCGCGACAGCGGGTCGGCGGCCTTGCGCATCAGGCCGCGCAGGTCGTCGCGCTCGAACAGCAGGTTGCAGGCCGCGACCATCGCCCGGTCCGGATCGATCTCGCCGGCGACCGCGGGCTGCAGCCAGCGCGCCATGATGCCGGGCACGTCGACGTCCGCCTTGCCCAGCGCCTCCAGCCCCACGGCGGCGCGGTCCGCGCCCTCGCCCACGGTCTGCAGCCGCAGCGCCTCGACCGCCACGGCCCGGTCCACCGCCATGCCGGTGCCGCGGCGGACCAGCAGGCCGAGTTCGCCCATCCACGCCTTGTGTTCGGGATAGATCGCCGGGCACTTGGTCACGAGATCCTGGAGGAAGCTGTGCCAGTAGACGCCGCGCCGGAGATCCTCGTCCAGCAGGGCCCAGTGACGGCTGTCGACGCCTGTCACGCCGGTCAGCGCGCCGCTGGCCTCCAGCCGGGGCTGATCATAGCTGGCCGGCGGCAGCGGCTCGCCCAGCATCGGCCCGCAGGCCGCGAGCAACGCCATCGTCGCCATAGCGAGCGCCGCCCGTCCCGCGCCGCTCAAGCCCCGGACTCCGCGCCGCGCGTCTTCAGGATGTGGAGGCATTCCAGGGTCATGATGGTCTCGTCGGCCTGGTTCAGCGTGTCGTGGCGCATGCGGACCGTACCCCTGTCGGGCCGGGAACGCGAGGGGATGAGCTCGATCACCTCGCAGGCGACCCGGATGGTGTCGCCCGGCTTCAGCGGCTTCAGCCAGCGCAGGCCGTCGATCCCGGCGCCGCCCAGCGCCACGGGCTGGACGAGCTGCAGCCGGAAGAACAGCGCGAAGCTGAGGTTCAGCGTCTGGAAGCCGCTGCCGATCACCCCGCCGAAGGGGCCGTCCCCGGCTTCGTCGACATTGACATGGAAGGTCTGCGTGTCGAAGGCGCGGGCGAACTGCAGGATCTGCCCCTCCGTCACGGTCACGCTGTCGGTCACGAAGCGGTCGCCCACCCGGTAGTCGTCGAAATATCTGATCTGTCGGGTCAAGATTCCGCCTGCCGCTGCCCCCGTCGCGGGGGCCATGCTATAGATTCTTGGACGCCGGATCACAGGGGAAAGGACGCGACACCATGGCCGACAGCACGCCCTTCGAACTGCAGCACTGCCTGCTCGACGAATCCGAGATCCTGCCCATGCTGGAAGGCCGGCGGCAGAAGGTCGGCGGACGGGTCATGGACCCGAAGGCGCAGGTGGTCGCCGATTTCTCGAATTCGGTGCGCGTGCCGCCCGAGGCGGTGCCGCTCCCGGATCTGCGCAAGCAGTTGCTGACACTGGTCGGCCTGCTGGACGTACCCGCGCCGGAACTCCACGAGATTCGCGATATCCGGGCGCCGGGCGGCGACGGCGAGATCGCCGCGCGGGTCTACCGGCCGACTGCCGGCAAAGAGAAACTGCCGGTGCTGGCCTTCTTCCACGGCGGCGGCTGGGTCCAGGGCGACCTGGACAGTCACCACGGCCTCTGCGCGCGCCTCGCGCTCTGGTCCGGCGCAATGGTCGTTTCCTTCGACTACCGACTGGCGCCGGAGCACCCGTTCCCCGCCGGCGTCGAGGACTGCCTGGCCGCCTATCGCTGGCTGCGCGGCAACGCCGGTGACCTGGGCGGCGACCCGGCGCGGGTCGCCGTGGGCGGCGATTCGGCCGGCGGCAATCTGTCGATCGTGGTCAGCCAGCAGGCCGCGAAAGCGGGCGAGACGCCGCCGGACTTCCAGCTTCTGATCTACCCGGCGACGGACTTCGCCATGGACACGGCCTCTCATGCCGATTTCCGGGAAGGGGCGATCATCCCGCGCGACCGCATCCTCTGGTACATGAAGCAGTATCTGACCGAGGAGCGGGCGAAGGCCGACACGCGTGCCTCGCCGATCCGCATGGCCGACCTGGAAGGGCAGCCGCCGGCGCTGGTGCAGACGGCCGGGTTCGATCCCCTCCGCGACGAGGCGAGGGCCTATGCCGACCGGCTGGCGGACGCCGGCGTCGACGTCACCTATCATGAATATCCCGGCCAGATTCACGGCTTCATGATGCTGGCCAAGGCGATCCCGCAGGGCCTCGTGGCCACGCGCGAGGCGGCGGACTACATGCGCCGCCAGTGGTCGCTGTGAATGGCTGAAACCGGCGCCCACCCGGTTCAGCGGCGGCTTTCGAGATAGCGTCGCGCCGGTCCGAACAGCGCCATCCGCGCCGCTTCCTCCGGCGTCGCCCACAGCGCTTCGGCGATCTCGACCGGATCGATGACGAGCGCGGGCCGGGCGTCCAGCTCGATCTCGTGCACCTCGACGACGTCGCGGCGGAGCCCGTAGCGCAGTACCTCGCGGCCGGCGGGCCGCAGATGCGCCTCGTCGACCGCCACGCCGGTCTCCTCGGCCAGTTCCCGCGCCGCGGCCCGGACATAGCTCTCGCCGGCCTGGCGACGGCCGCCGGGCAGGGTGTGGTAGCGGTTGTAGGAATTCCGCACCAGCAGGATATGGCCCTCGCACCAGACCGCCGCCATGGCGCCGTCCAGCGGCGGGAAGGGCAACAGCCGCAACCCCGCCCGGGCGGCCCAGGCGAAGCGGTAGGCGGTGCGCAACGCGCGTACCCTGACCCTGCCGGTACCGGCCGGGTTCTGACGGCCCATCGGACTACGCCGGTCCGGCCGGCAGCGGCAGGCGGGCGGTGGCCACCAGTCCGCCGCCGGCGCGGTTGGCGATAGTCAGGTCGCCGCCCAGCCGCCGGAAGACGTCGCGCGCCAGGGCCAGGCCCAGGCCCGTGCCGCCGGTGTCGCGGCTGCGCGAGGCCTCCACGCGGTAGAAGGGCTGGAAGACCTTCTCCAGCTCCGCCTCCGGCAGGCCCGGTCCGTCGTCGGCCACGGTCAGAACGGCGTCATGGTCGGTGCGCCAGATCCGGATTTCGGCACTGCCGCCATAGCGGACGGCGTTGTCGATCAGGTTGCCGGCGGCGCGCTTCAGGGCCACGGGGCGGCCGTTCACGGCCAGGCGCGCAGGTCCCTCGAAGCGGACGCCGTCATCGCGCCAGTCCTCGGCCATGTCGCGCACCAGAGAGACCAGATCCAGCCGCACGACCGGTTCGTTGGCCTGGTCGCCGCGCACGAAGCCCAGCGCCGCGTCGACCATCATCTGCATGTCGTCGATATCGCGTTCGGCCTTGCGCTGCTGTTCGGCGTCGTCGATGAACTCGGCGCGCAGCCGAAGCCGCGTCAGCATGGTCTTCAGGTCGTGGCTCAACGCCGCCAGCATCAGCGTGCGGTCGTCGACCAGGCGCTTGATGCGCTGCTGCATGGTGTTGAAGGCGCGCGCGGTCTTCTTGAGTTCGCGCGAGCCGCGCTCGGGCAGCGGCGTCGCATCGACGTCCAGGCCGAGGCGGTCGGCGGCGGCGGCCAGACCGCGCAAGGGCCGCGTCGCGCGGTGCGCCGCCCAGACCGAGAACAGCCCGATCACCAGCATCATGCAGAGCACCCAGAAGGCGCTGCGCAGGGCCCAGCGGAGCGAGGTGAGATCGGTCGCCAGCGTGGCGTGCAGCCACTGGCCGTCGGCCAGCGTCGTGGCGACGATCAGCTTCCTGCGGCTGGGAAACAGATCGGGGTCGTCGGAGCGCGGCCGGCGGCCGAACAGCGGCCGGTCCCATTCGCCGACCCTGGACATCGCCAGCGGCCGGTCGCCGAGCCCGCCGAGCAGATCGCGCGCGTGCCGAACGGCGTGCCGGTCTTCCATCAGCTCGTCGTCCGGCGGCGGCGGTCCGTCCTTCAGTTCGATGCGCATGGTGGGGCCGGACGCGGCGCGGATGAGCGCCGGCCGTTCCGCCGCCGGCAGCCGGTCGAGCAGCCGGACGACGTTGTCGATGCGCCGCGCCGCCGAATTGGCGAACAGGTGCGTCGCCGCGTCGGCGCGGTCCTTGACGTACCAGCCCACCGACAGCCCCAGGGCCAGCAGCATCAGCAGCATCAGGATCATGGCCAGACGCGCGGCGATGCCGCCCTCGCGGAAATGCCTCAGCATGGGCTGACGTCCGCGGCGAAGTAGTAGCCGCCATGGCGCACGGTCTTGATCAGGCGCGGTGTCTTCGGGTCCTCGCCCAGCTTGCGGCGGAGGCGGCTGAGCGCGACGTCGACCGAACGGTCCAGCGGCCCCAGCACCCGCCCGGAGGTCAGATCGGCGAGCTGGTCGCGGCTGAGAATCTGCTGTGGCCGTTCGACGAAGGCCTCCAGCAGGTCGAACTCGCCCGAGGTCAGGGTGACCAGCGTCCCCTCCTCGTCACGCAGCTCGCGGGTCCGGAGGTCGATCTGCCAGCCCTCGAAACGCAGCCGCCTCGCCCGGGCCGCGCTCTCGGTCCGCTCCGGCGTCTCCCCGCCGCGGCGCAGCACCGCCCGGATGCGCGCCAGCAGTTCGCGCGGGTTGAACGGCTTCGGCAGGTAGTCGTCGGCGCCGATCTCCAGGCCGACAATGCGGTCCGCTTCCTCGCCCAGTGCGGTCAGCATCAGGATGGGAATGCCGGACTCCTGGCGCAGGCGGCGGCAGATGGCGAGGCCGTCCTCCCCCGGCATCATCAGGTCCAGCACCAGCAGGTCGAAACGGCCGCCGGCGAGATGACGGTCCATCTCCCGCCCGTCGGCGGCGGTATCGACGCGGAAGTCGTGGCGGCTCAGGAACTTCGCCAGCAGATCCCGGATCTCCCGGTCGTCGTCGACGATGAGGATGTGTGGCTTGCGCTGCATGGCCCCGATTTATAACGCCCGAGCGGCGGCGGCGCGGCTTTTTCGTAACCGAAGGTAACGGCGGCGGCCCCGGTTACCGGCGGTTACACACCGTTGCCCCCGGCGGGTCGCGGACCGGGGCGCGGGACCGTAGATCGGATGGGTCGACCGGAACCGGGCGACGCCCGACAGAGGAGAGCACCGATGAAGACCCGCATGAAGATCCTGCTGATCAGCGCCGTTTCCGCGATTGGCGTCGCGGCCGGCGCCGCCGGCATTGCCGCCGCAACCTCGGACGGCGCCTTCAGCCATGCCGGCTGGGGCAAGCACCGCGGCGCCGAACTGGTCTGCAGCCAGGGCGAGGAGCGGCTGGAGGACGTGGTCGCCTTCGCCCGTTTCCGCCTCGACATCCGCGACGACCAGATGACCGAATGGAACGCCTTCGCCGAGGCGGTGCGCACCGGCGGAGACGAACTGCTGACGACCTGCGAGCGGCTCGACGCCCTGCAGGAAGGCGATGCGCCGGCCCGACTGGCCGAAGTGGAGATGCTGATGGAGAAGGCGCTGGGCGCGACGCGCCGCATTCGGGGCGCCTTCGATCCGCTCTACGCCGCCCTGGACGAGGATCAGCGAGCCACCGTCGAGCGCCTGACCCGCCATCGCCACGGCCGCCACCACGGCTACGGCGACGGCGAGACGGAAGAGAAGAAGGGCTGATCCGGCACCCACGGACCGGTCCTTACCGGCTCCGCTTTCCGGTCTATAGTGCCCGCTCGGCGCGACCGGAAGGCGGGGTCTTTCTTTTGCTGGGCGTACTCTGCGGCATACATCGCGAGGGCAGGATCATCGAGGCCGCGGCCGCCGCGGCAGGCACGCCGGCCATGGTGCGCTGTTCCGGCGCCAGCGCCGCCAACGCCGCACGCGGCGCGCGGGAACTGGTGGAAGCGGGGGCCACGCGCCTGCTGAGTTTCGGCGTCGCCGGCGGCCTGGCCGACGATGCGCGGCCCGGCGACCTGCTGACGCCGGAGCGGGTGCTGGACCAGTGCGATGGCGACTGGGCCGCTGATCCAGAATGGCTCGCCGCGCTGCGGGCCGCCTGGCCTGAAGGCCGGCCGGATGCAGTGCTCGGCGTCGACATGGCGGCGACCACCATCGGCCAGAAGGTCTTCCTGGGCGCAGCCTTTCCGGCCGCCGTGGCCGTGGACATGGAAAGCCATCATCTGGCGCGGGCGGCCGCGGAGGCCGGCCTGCCGTTCCTGTGCGTCCGCGCCGTCGCCGACGACCGGCGCTCGCTGCTGCCGCGTGCGGCCATGGCCGGCGTCGGGCCGGCGGGCGACGAACGCCCGCACCGGGTGCTGCTGTCGCTGCTCTACCGGCCGCACGAGATCAAGGCGCTGATCCGGCTGGCGCGGGCCAGCGGGCGGGCCTTCCGAACCCTAGGCCGCGTCGGACGCGCCGGTCCGTGCCTTGGTGTCGGGGGCGCCTGACGTCGCCTTCTCGACCACGCGGTCGAAGACGAACTCGGCCGGGCGCTGGTTCTCCAGGCTGATCTCGGGCGCCATGGGCCCGTCGGTACGGATGCCCTTCAGCGCCACCATCAGGCCCTTCAGCGGGTTGCGCACCATGTCCTGCACGGCGGTGGCCTCATAGCCGCAATGGACCATGCAGTCGGCGCACTTCTCGTAGTTACCGGTGCCGTAGGTCTCCCACTCGGTCTCCTCCATCAGTTCCCTGAAGGTGGCGACATAGCCTTCGTTCAACAGGTAGCACGGCCGCTGCCAGCCGAAGACGTTGCGCGTCGGGTTGCCCCAGGGCGTGCAGCGGTATTCCTGATTGCCGGCCAGGAAGTCGAGGAACAGGGGCGACTGGCTGAAGGGGTACTTCACGCCCTTCGCCTTCGCCTTGGCGAAGATCTCGCGGAAGAAGGTCTTGGTCCGCTGGCGAGTAAAGAAGTGCTCCTGGTCGGGCGCGCGCTCATAGGCGTAGCCCGGCGAAACGGTAATGCCCTCGACGCTCAGTTCGCGGGCGAAGTCGAACAGCGCCACGGCGTCGTCGGCCTTGGCGTTGTCGAACAGGGTGGTGTTGATGTTGACGCGGAAGCCCTTCGACTTCACCAGCCGGATGGCTTCCACGGTCTTCTCGAACACGCCGTCCTTGTCGACCGCGCGGTCGTGATGCTCGCCCAGCCCGTCCAGGTGGACGGAGAAGGTCAGGTAGGGCGAGGGCTCGAACAGGTGGAGTTTCTTCTCCAGCAGCAGCGCGTTGGTACAGAGATAGACGAACTTCTTTCGCTTCACGAGCTCGGCGACGACCTCGCCCATCTCCTTGTGGATCAGCGGCTCGCCGCCGGCGATGGAGACCATGGGCGCGCCGCATTCCTCCGCCGCGCCGACGCATTCGTCGACCGACAGGCGGCGGTTCAGGATGTGGTCCGGATAGTCGATCTTGCCGCAGCCGGGGCAGGCGAGGTTGCAGCGGAAAAGCGGCTCGAGCATCAGCACGAGCGGGTAGCGCTCGGTGCCTGTCAGCCGTTGCTTCAGGATATAGGCTCCGACGCGGAGCTGCTGGCGCAAGGGAACACCCAAATCCGTCTCCCACTGAGGTTCGAATGGTTCGAATGTGCTGTCGCATCGATACACGACAGGTTGTGCACCCGCAACATGACGCGGCGGCGCTGTCGAACAACCAACTGTTACTGTGACATTTCAGAGCGCCCGGTCACGCGGATGAGCGCCGGCAGGAAAATCAGCGTGGCGAACAGGATGGCGATGATGGCGATGGTCAGCAGCCGTCCCATGGAGGCCATACCGAGATGCGGCGCCAGCGCCAGCCCGCCGAAACTGGCCAGCGTGGTCAGCGAGCTGAACAGCACCGCCCGGGGTGTCGACGACCGCATCAGCCTGTCGGGATCCTCCAGCCGCCGCCGGCGCAGCACCAGATGGATGGAGCTGGCGACGCCCAGCCCGAAGAGCAGCGGCAGGACGATGACGTTGGCGAAATTCAGCGCCTCACCCAGCAGCACCGCCGCACCCAGGGTCATGACCGCGGCCAGGAGCAGCGGCGCCAGGGTAAGGAGGATGTCGAAGGGGTGGCGCAGTACCATCCCGATCAGCAGGGCGACGAGAACGGCGGCCACCACCGTCGCCGTGCGGAAGCTGTCCAGCACCGCTTCGCCGGCGGCGGTGACGATCGCGGGCGTGCCGGTCGCCTGTGGCAGCACGGTCTGGGCGCTCTCCGCGAAGGACCGCAGTTCGCTGTTCGAGTCGATCGGGTCGGCGGGGAAGATCTGCACCCGATAGCGGCCGTCGTCGGTGACCCAGTACTGGCGGAAATCGGGCGGGGCGTCGTCCGCCGTGACCGGTCCGGCGTCGAAAGCGGTGCGGATGTCGGCCAGCCAGTGCGGCAGCAGGCCCGTGACCCGGGTCTCGAACGCAGCCAGACCGGCGGTGTCCATGGCCTGCAGTGTGTTCGCCAGACGGCGCGCGGCATCGTTCAGCGCCCCGCTGTCAGGGGCCGCCGAGACGGCCGCGTCGAAACCGTCGACCGCCTGCCGCCGCTCCGCGTCCGTTGGCGGCGGTGCGGGTGTCGCCGTGAGCACGGGGAACAGGAACAGGGCGGCGTTCTGCAGGGCCGCCAGCTTCTTCGCCTGGTTGTCGGGAATGAAGCGGCCCAGGTGCAGCACGCGGCCGATGCCGGACCGCTCGGCGAGCGCCTCGGCGGCGCGCGCGGCCGCTTCGGGTCCGGCCGTCAGCCCCTCCAGCGCGTAGCCGCCGCCATCGTCGCCCCGCGCCAGTTCGAAAAAGGTCGCGACGGATTCCGATTCCGGGTCCTTCAGCAGCAGGGGATTGAAGTCGAAGTCAGAGAACGGCGTCAGGATTGCGCCGCCCATGCCCAGTACTGCGCCCAGCGCCACGACCGGCCGCGCCAGCCGCCCCGTGCGGCGGCCGGGCTTCGCCGGCGGGCGCGGTTCGGCTTCGCGGGAGCGGACGCCCAGCGTCAGCAGGGCGGGCAGCAGCGTCAGGTTGAGCGCCACGGCGATGACCATGCTGCCGCCGGCGATGACGCCGAGTTCCGCCAGACCCCGATAGGGCGTCGGCAGGAAGCTGAGAAAGCCGATGGCGGCGGCCAGGGCGCTCAGCACCAGCGAGGCGCCGACGCTGCGCCCGGCGTCGCGCACCGCCGCCGGCCCGCGTCCCGATTCCCGGGCCCGCAAGGTAAAATGGATCGAGAAATCCACCGCCAGTCCGATGAACAGGACCGCGAAGGCAACCGACAGCAGATTGAGCTGGCCGACGGTGAGTGTGGCGAAACCCAGGCTGAGCGAGAGGCCGGCGGCGAGCACGGCGATGGCGGCGAGGACGTCCCGGACGCCGCGCAGACCGAGGAACAGCAGCAGCAGAATTCCGCTGGCCGAGAGCGCGCCGGCCCAGGCGCCCCCGAGTTTGACGCTGTCCAGTTCCTCGGTGTCCAGCGCCGCGTCGCCGGTCAGACGGAATCCGATCGCATCCGGATAGCCGGCGAAATGCGCGCGCAGGTCTTCGATCGCCGCCCGGGCGGGAGACAGCGTGGCGAAATCCTGCACCGGCTTGGCGACGACGATCTGGCGGCCGTCCAGCCCGCCCTGGCCCTCGACGGCGAGTTGCCGCCGCCAGGAGAGCATTGCCGGCGCGTCCGGGTCGTCCTCGGCCATGGCGGCCATGGTGGCGACCAGATCGGCAAGCTGGACCGCCTGGACGCTTTCCGGATCGGCCTGTTCCAGCGCCAGTTCCAGCATATCCAGCAGGCCGACGAGATCCGGCCGCTCGGCCAGCACCGCCAGCAGGCCCTGGGCCGCGGCGAGGCGGTCGAGAAAGTCCTGCAGTTGCTCCGGTTCCATGTAGAGCAGGCCGTTGCGCCTCAGGAACGGGTCGATGGCCGGGGCGCGGACATGGCTGAACAGCCTCTCCTGTGCGCGCATGTGCGTCATGACGCCGGCGGCAGCGATCTCTGCCTGCTCCGGCGTCGGCGCGTCGATCACGACGACCAGCTGGTCGCCATACCAGGGGAAGGCGTCGCGGTATTCGATGGCCGCCTGGCGAAACGGCGTCTCCGCCGAAATCATGTCGAAATTGTCTGTATTGATCCCCAGATGTCGGCCCGACACCGCCAGGGACAGGGCCGACAGCAGGACGGCCGTCAGAATGACCAGCAGCGGCCGCCGGGCCGAGAAACCGGCGATGCCGGCGGCGATAACCGCGATATGGTCGTTTCGGCGTGCCATGCGCTCCTGTCCGTCCCGCCTGCCGCCGCCATCACTTGGCCGGCGGCGCGTATGATGCTCTAACCGAGACGGTCGCGACCGTCGAGACGGGGAACCATGAACGCAATCGACAAATCCATCCGGCTTCTGGCCCCGCTGCTTCTCGCGGTCACCCTGACCGCGCCGTTCCAGGCCGCCCACGCCGCCGGCGAGCGGGAGGCCATCGAGCGCCTGAACGACACCCTGCAGGCCGCCATGCGCGATGGCGGCGAGCTCGGTTTCCAGGGCCGCTTCGACCTGCTGGAGCCGGTGCTGGGGGAGGTTTTCGACTTCCGCCTGATGACGCGGATCGGGCTGCAGCGCTACTGGGACGGCATCGCCGAGGCCGACCGCGCGGCGATCATCGACGCCTTCCGGCGCATGTCCGTCGCCACCTATGCCAGCCGCTTCGACGGGTCCGGCCGGATCAGCTTCAGCATCGGGGAGACCCGCGAGGGCCCCCAGAACCTGGTGCTGGTGCCGACCGTGATCGAACGCGCCGCCGAGGATCCGGTCAATCTCACCTATGTCATGCGCGACAGCGGCGCCGGACCGGCGGTCATCGACGTGCTGGCCCAGGACAAGTTCAGCGAACTGGCGCGCCAGCGTGCGGAGATGTCGTCGGTCTTCGGCCGTTCCGGTGCGGCCGGCCTGATCGAGACCCTGAACGCCAAGACCGCCGAACTGGCCGGCTGACGGTGGCCGACGGGGAGGGGGCATGCTGACGCTGCTGGCCTTTCTCGGCCGCTACGCCACCCTGGTCCTCGCCTTCGGCGTCTTTCTCGGCTTCGCCTTTCCCGGCCTCGCCGCGCTGGTGCGTCCCTGGCTGGCGCTGTTCATCATCGGCCCGCTGGTCATCGCGCTGATGCGCATCGACTGGGGAGAGATGCTGGGCTACTTGCGCCGCCTGCCGCTGGTGGCGGTGCTGTGCGTCTGGATGCTCACCGTCTCGCCGCTGGCGGTCTTCCTGATCCTCGACGGCACGGCCGTGGCGCCGGGGGTGCTGGCCGGCATCGTGCTGATGGCCGCGGCCCCGCCCATCGTCTCGGCGGCGGCGATCGCAATGTTTCTCGGCCTCGACGGGGCGATCATCGTCGTCGCCACGGTCGCCGCCATGTGGCTGACGCCGCTGGTGCTGCCGCCCATGGCGCTGAACCTGCTGGACCTGCATCTCGACATTTCGCTCGGGCTTTTCATGCTGCGCCTGGCGGGCCTGGTCGCGCTCGCCTTCGTCGCCGCATGGGTCGGCCGCTGGCTGCTGGGCCCGGAAAGGCTGGCGCGGGCGCGCGTCCATCTCGACGGCGCAGCGGTGCTGTCGATGCTGCTGTTCGTCGTCGGCGTCTTCGACGGCGTCACCGAGATGGCGCTGGCCCAGCCGCGCCACGTCATCCTGGCCTGCCTGCTGGCCTATCTGTTCAATATCGGCCTGCAGGTGGCCGGCGCGGCGGCGTTCTGGCGTCTCGGCCGGCGCACGGCGCTGTCGATCGGGCTGATGAGCGGCAACTGCAACATGGGGCTGGTGCTGGTCACGCTCTCCGACAAGGCCGACCCCGACACGGCGATGTTTTTCGCCGTCGGTCAGCTTCCCATGTACACCCTGCCGGCGCTGCTGACGCCGCTCTACCGGCGCCTGCTGAAGACCGAGACACGGGAGGCAAGGACATGAGCCGCACCATCCTCATCACCGGCGCGGGCCGGGGCATCGGCCGGGCGCTGGCGGAACACTACCTGGACAAGGGCGAGACGGTGCTGGCCACGGCGCGCGACACCGGCGACCTGGCGGATCTGGTCGAACGCGGCGCCGAGGCCTTCGAGCTGGAGGTCACCGACCAGACCCGGATCGACCGGCTGGCGGCGGACCTCGGCGACCGGCCGATCGACGTGCTGATCAACAATGCCGGCGTGATCGGTGGCAAGGGGCCGCAGACGCTGAGCAACCTCAATCAGGACGACTGGGCCGAGACCATGCGGATCAACGTCTTCGCGCCGTTCCGCATCACCGAGGCGCTGGTCGGCAACATCACCGCGAGCGCGGGGAAGACGGTCGCCATCATCTCCAGCCGCATGGGCTCGATCGATCAGAACGCCTCGTCGGAGAAGATCGTCTACCGCACCTCGAAGGCGGCGGTGAATCAGGTCGCCAAGGCGCTGCACAACGGCCTGCACAGCCAGGGCGTCAAGGTTGTGCCGCTGCATCCGGGCTGGGTCGCCACCGACATGGGCGGGCCCAGCGCGGCGGTGACGCCACGGGACAGCGCCCGCGGCCTCGCCGGCGTCATCGACAATCTTCGCCAGGACCAGTCCGGGCGCTTCTGGGACTACCAGGGCCAGGAACTGCCCTGGTAGCCCCGAAGGTTCAGGACTTGATGGTCGGGATGGTGAAGTCCGGACCGATCTTGACGCCGCCCGGCCAGCGCGAGGTCACCGTCTTGATCTTGGTATAGAATCGGACGCCCTCGGGCCCGTGCTGGTTGGTGTCGCCGAAGGCCGAGTTCTTCCAGCCGCCGAAGGTGTGGAAGCTGAGCGGCACCGGGATCGGCACGTTGACGCCGACCATGCCCACCTGGACCTTGCGGGCGAACTCGCGCGCCGCGTCGCCATTGTGGGTGAAGATGGAGACGCCGTTGCCGAACTCGTGGTCGGAGGGCAGCTTCACGGCTTCCTCGAAGTCCCGGGCGCGCACCACCGACAGGACGGGACCGAAGATCTCCTCCTTGTAGATGCGCATGTCGGGCTTCACGCGGTCGAACAGGCAACCGCCCATGAAGTAGCCGTTCTCGTAGCCCTGCATCCGGAAATCGCGGCCGTCGACGACCAGCTCCGCGCCTTCCTCGACGCCCAGGTCGACATAGGACTTCACCTTGGCCAGGTGCTCGGCGGTGACCAGCGGGCCGAAATGCGCGTCCGGATCGCTGGAGGGGCCGACCTTCAGGCTTTCGACCTTCGGCCTCAGCGTATCGATCAGCCGGTCGGCGGTGTCCTCGCCCACCGGCACAGCCACCGAGATCGCCATGCAGCGCTCGCCGGCGGAACCGTAGGCCGATCCGATCAGCGCGTCGGAGGCCTGCTCCATGTCGGCGTCGGGCATGACGATCATGTGGTTCTTCGCCCCGCCCATCGCCTGGCAGCGCTTGCCGGCGGCGGCGGAGCGGGAATAGATGTACTGCGCGATCGGCGTCGAGCCGACGAAGCTCACCGCCTGGATGCGCGGATCGTCGAGGATGGCGTCGACCGCCACCTTGTCGCCGTTGACCACGTTCATCACGCCGGCCGGCGCGCCCGCTTCCATCATCAGTTCGGCCAGCCGCATGGGGCAGCTCGGGTCTTTCTCCGACGGCTTCAGGATGAAGGTGTTCCCGCAGGCGATGGCAATGGAATACATCCACATCGGCACCATGGCCGGGAAGTTGAACGGCGTGATGCCGGCGACGACGCCCAGCGGCTGGCGCATGGAGTAGAGGTCGATGCCGGTGCCGACGGCGTCGGAATATTCGCCCTTCAGCAGGTGCGGAATACCGCAGGCGAACTCGACCACTTCCAGGCCGCGCTGCACCGAGCCCTTCGCGTCGGGCACGGTCTTGCCGTGCTCCTGGGAGACGAGCTCGGCCAGCTCGTCCATGTTCTTCTCGATCAGCTCCTTGTAGCGGAACATCACCCGCGCGCGCTGCATCGGCGACGTCGCCGCCCATGCGGGGAAGGCGGCCTGGGCGGTGGCCACGGCCTTCTCCATCTCCGCGGTCGAGGCCAGCGCGACCTCCTTGGTCTGCTCGCCCAGGGTCGGATTGTAGACGGGATAGGTATTGCCCGACCCGCCGGCGACGTGCTCGCCGCCGATGAAATGACCGATCTGCTTCATGGTTTCTCTCCCCGCAAAAGCCATGTCTTCCGTTGCGGCGGACTGTAGGCCCAAAGGCGCGGGAGCGGCAAGCCGGAGCGGACCCGCTTGAAGCCCGGCGGGGAGCGCGCATCTATCGGGAACGGCGTGTGCCCGGCGCCCAGGGAAGGCAGGTATCTCCATGCGTCCATTCAACCTTCTGGCGGCTGTGGCGGGACTTGTCCTGCTCATGGGCTGCGCCCGGGTCCTCGACACCCAGGTGACCTCGGTCAGCGACCTGCCGGAGGGCCGCGCTGCCGGCGCGACCATCGCCGTCATCGGCGCCAGCGAGGACATTGCCCGCTCCCTGATCTTCCGGCGCGCGAAGGATCGTATGGCCGCGGAGTTCCGCGAGCGGGGCTTCGTCGTCGTCCCCAACGATGCCGAGCCGCGCTATGTCGCCGCGGTCGATTACCGGATGGGCGAGGGCGAGACCACGATCCGCGAACTGTCGCAGCCGGTCTTCGGCATTGTCGGCTATACCCGCATCTCCTCCGGGGGCAAGGTTCGTCTTGCCCCGGTGCACGGCATCATCGGCTACGAATGGGTGCCGATCAGCGTGACCACCTATGGCAGCGCGCTGATGGTCTACATCCACGACACGGCGCGGGAGGAGGGTGAGGCCCGGGTCTACGAGGGCCGGGTCACTGCCCGCGGCTCCTGCGGGCGGCTGGACGTGGTGCTGGACGACATGATCACCGCCCTGTTCGAGAAGTTCCCCGATCAGTCGGGCCGCGTCCGGGTCAAGAGCGAGCTCGACTGCGATTGAGGCAGGACCGTGGCGCACGCGACGGCGGGCTGGCCGCCTAGCGGTCGACGCGGTAGCTCTCCAGCACCTCCGGATCGGGTTCGAAGCTGATGCCGGGCCGGTCGGGGACGGAGATCATGCCCTGCTCGGGCAGCGGGATCGACGGGTCGGGATAGGCTTCCGGTTTGATCCAGAAATGCTCGAACAGGCCGGCGCTCGGCTTCGCGGCCATCACCTGGGCGGTGGCCCAGTAGCCGGGCCCGAAATAGGGCGAATGCGGCATCACCGTCTTGCCCAGCGCGGCCGCCGCGTCGCAGATCGCCGCCATTTCCGTGACCCCGCCGACCTTGATCACGCTTGGCTGCACGTAGTCGATCTTCGGCAGGGTGCGGCGGAACTCGACCAGGGTGCAGGCGTTCTCGCCGCTGGCAATGGAGACGCCGAAGGCCAACTGCAGCGCGCCCAGCGTCTCGGCGTCGTCGGGCGGGAAGACCGGCTCCTCGACCCAGTAGAGGCCGAGGCGCCGCATTTCCGGCATCAGCGCCCGCGCCTCCTCGAGCGTCCAGTTGCAGTTGACGTCGGTCGTCACCTTCACGTCCGGCCCGGCTGCGTCGACGCCGGCCTCGATGCAGGGCAGCGCGATCTCGTGCAGCTTCACCGTCTCGTAGCCGCGGCCCACGGTTTCCCTGGTGTATTCGCGCACCTGGCCCGCATCGCCGTAGCGGACGAGGCTGGCATAGGCCGGAATCGTCCCTCGTACCCGCCCGCCGAGCAGCGTGGCGAGGGACACGCCCTTCTCCTTCGCGGCGATGTCCCAGAGGGCGATGTCGACCGCGGAAATGGCGAAGATGGTGATGCCGTAGCGGCCGTGCAGGTGCAGGCGCCGCTGCAGGATCCGGTTGAAGGCGGGGATGTCGTCGATCTCCGCGCCGACGACCAGCGGCAGGACCATGTCGCGCAGCGCAGCGATCGTCGCCCCGGCGCAGTGATAGGCGAAGCCGTCTCCCCAGCCGGTGACGCCGTCCTCGGTGGTCAGCTTCAGCAGCGCCACGTCCAGATGCGTCCACTGCTGCGGCATCAGCCCCGTGCCGGCGCTGCCATCGGTGAAGGGGATCTTCAGGGGTATGATCTCGGCGTCGCGGATCTTCATGTTTGGCCTCCTTCGCCGCGGATGATCGCCGTGAAGCGTTCGATCTCCGCGTCCAGCGGTCCCTCGTTGGAGAACTCGATCACCCCCGGACCGGCGGGTCCCGGCGCGGCGGCGCGGCCGAGGCGGCGCTCGATCTCCGCTTCCGTTTCGCGGCCGCGCGCCAGCAGGCGCTGGCGCAGCTTGTCGGCCGGCGCGGTGACGTGGATCGCGGTGACCGCGCCGAACTTCCGCCGCGCTTCGCCGATCACGCCGCGGGAGACGTTGGCGATCACCGTCCGCCCGGCCATCAACTCGCCCGAAAAATCCGGCAGGCCATAGCGCAGCCCGTGCGCGTCCCACCAGAGCGGGAAGTCGCCGGCGGCGCGGCGTTCCTCGAAGGCTGTCTCGGAGATCTCGTTGTGATCTTCGCCGCCGGCCGCGGCGGGGCGGGTGATGTAGCGGCGCAGGAACAGATATCCGGGGTCGCCGGCCAACGCCTCTTTCGCGCCGTCGAGCAGGCTGTCCTTGCCGACGCCCGACGGGCCGGCGACCAGCACCAGACGTCCGGTCATGGCTTTGCCCGCCGTTTCTCGCCCTCGTCGCGGATCAGGGCGAGCGTCCTGTAGAGACCGTGGACCATCTTGGTGTAGGGCAGGGCGAGGAACAGCGCCAGCACCGCCCCCAGGTGCAGGACCAGCAGGGCCGGCATCGCCGGCGTCTCCCGAAGCCCGTAGAGCGCGAGGCCCGTGAGCCCGGTCAGGAAGAGCAGCACGGTGAAGGCGCTCTCCCCGCCTGCGCCCCGGCTGACGCCAAGCTCCGGTTCGGCGCGGCGCTTCAGCCAGAGCAGGCCGCCGGTCCCGAGCACCAGCAGGATGCCCCCCGGCACGCCGAACAGCTTGGGCAGGCTGACCAGATCGTAGGGCGCCGGCGCGCCGAAACCGTAATGCAGCACGGTCCCCGCGGCGGTCGCGGCGAAGCAGAGCAGGAAGCCCCAGAGCGTCGCCTGGTGGAAGTGGCGGCGCGCCTGGCTGAAGCGGTCTTCATCCTCGAAATTGCAGCCCTCCGCCGCGCCGCCCTTCAGGTTGGTGAGCGTCATGGCGTGGTGCAGCCCGTGCGCCGGGGCCGCGCCGAGATCGCGCGTCGCCCGCCAGTAGCGGGCCCCGCCCACCGCAATCGCCAGCAGCGCGAACAGGAAGACCGGCGCGAAGACCGCGATCATGGCGCCGTGGGGGATGACGGCATAGAAGCCGCCGCCATCGCCCGCCACCGCGCCGGCGAGCCAGAACATCGCCGCCACGCCGAGGACGAGGAGCACCGCGAGCCCCGCGCCGCGGTCGCGGAAGGCGCGCGCCAGGAAGCCCGGCCAGGCGTAATCGGCCCAGCTCTGCTGGCGCACGTCGGCCAGCGCGCGCGGCAGGTTCAGGGCGAACTCGTGCGGCGGCGCGTACTGGCAGGCGTAGTAGCAGCCGCGGCAGTTGTGGCAGAGGTTCGCCAGGTGATCGAGATCGCCGTCGGCGAAGGCGCGCCGCCGGGTCATGGCCGGGAAGACGGCGCAATAGCCCTCGCAGTAGCGGCAGGCGTTGCAGATCTCCAGCGCGCGCCGCGCCTCGGCCCGCGCCGCGTCCCCGTCCGGTATCGCCTCAGTTGCGGACATGCTTCGCCGCCTCCTCGCCCGCAATGCGCCCGAAGACCGTGCCGATGGTCATGCCGATGCCCGCCAGGTAGCCTTCGCCCAGGATGTTGCCGGCCATCACCTCGCCGGCGGCCCAGACATTGGCCGCGGCGCCGCCGTCGGCCATCTGCATGCGCGCGCGGTCGTCCACCTTCAGCCCCAGAAAGGTGAAGGTGACGCCGGGCCGCAGCGGCCAGGCGTAGAAGGGCGGCTCGGCGATGGGCCGGGCCCAGTTGGTCTTGGGCGGCGCCAGCCCCTCGGTCGCCAGTCCGTCCAGCTCGGTCGGGGTGAATGGCCGGTCGCCGCAGCAGGCGGCGTTGAAGTCTTTGATCGTCGCTTCCAGCCGTGCCGCGTCGAGTTCCAGCTTGCCCGCCATTTCGGTGATGGAGCCGGCCTCGATCGGCCGATAGACCGAGGGCATGAACAGCTCCCGGCTGGTGCGGTCGATGATGGCGTAGGCGACCTGGTCGGGCTGCGCCGCCACCAGCCGCCCCCAGATGGCGTAGCGTTTCGGCCAGACGTCCTCGCCCTCGTCGTGGAAGCGCTCGGCGTCGCGGTTCACGACGATGGAGAAGGGCACGCAGTCCAGTCGGGTCACGATCCCGCCGTCGAACTTCGGCGCCCGGCCGTCGATGGCGACGGCGTGGCACTGGGTCGGGTCGCCGACGGGTTCCGCGCCCTGGTCGAGCAGATCGGCCAGCACCACGCCGCGGTTGTAGGGCGTGCCGCGGATCAGAAAGTTCTCCGCCGCCGGCCCCCAGGCCCGGGTGAGCCAGTCGATGTCCCCCTGGAAGCCGCCCGAGGCGGCGATCAGCGTCTTCGCACGCACCCGATGTGTTTCGCCGCCGGCGCGGATCTCCGCCCCGGCGAAGAAGCCGTCCTCCAGCTCCAGATGGACCGCCTCGGCGTCGTAGACCGCGGTCACGCCCAGCGCCTCCGCCGTGCGGTAGTAGGCGTTGAGCAGCGCCTTGCCGCCGCCCAGGAAGAAGGCGTTGGTGCGGCTGAGCGAGAGCGTGCCGGAGAGCGAGGGCTGAAAGCGGACGCCGTGATCCTGCATCCAGTTCAGGCAGGCTTCCGAGGCGCGGATGGTCATGCGCGCCAGGTCCTCGTCCGTGCGCCCCTTGGTGACCCTGAGCAGGTCGTCGAAATACTCGTCTTCGGAATAGGCATCGGTGAGCGGCCCCAGCGGGCCTTCATGCATGCAGCGGAAATTGCGGGTGTGGCGGCTGTTGCCGCCGCGCCAGTCGCGCGGCGCGCTCTCCACGATCAGGACCTTCGCGCCGCGTTCGGCAGCGGTAATAGCGGCGCACAGCGCGGCATTGCCGCCGCCCGCCACCAGCACGTCCCAGTCCGTCTCCGCCCACCCCGCCTGCATGGCGGCGGAGTGTGCCCTCGCGTTGCCACAGGCGACAAGGGCAAAGGTCGAGCGGCAGGTTGAAAAGCCCCCTCCCGGCCCCGCCGGTGCGGGTCCACCCTCCCCCTTGTGTGAAGGGGGAGGGACGGGGCGGGGATCGTTCCCACTTCCAGTCGATCCGGGCGCCGCGGAGAACAAAAGTCGACCGGCGGGCCTTTTCGAACGCTGCCCGCTGACGCATATTGGCCCCCATGGCGACCTCCCTCGGACAGATCGACAGTTCCTTCCAGCGCGCGCTGCAGGAGGCGGAGGCCCCCGTCTGGCTGCCGGAGCGGCCGGAGCGGCCGGAGAAGAGCGAGGGCGGGCGGCGCCTGCAGATCGCCTCCGACTACGAGCCCGCGGGCGACCAGCCTCAGGCCATCGCCGAGCTCGTCGCCGGCGCCCGCAACGGCGACCGCGACCAGGTGCTTCTGGGCGTCACCGGCTCGGGCAAGACCTTCTCCGTCGCCCATGTCATCCAGGAAGTGCAGCGGCCGGCGCTGGTGCTGGCGCCCAACAAGACGCTGGCGGCGCAGCTCTACGGCGAGATGAAGTCCTTCTTCCCCGAGAACGCGGTGGAGTACTTCGTCTCCTATTACGACTACTACCAGCCGGAGGCCTATGTCCCGCGCACGGACACCTATATCGAGAAGGACGCCTCCATCAACGAGCAGATCGACCGTATGCGCCACGCCGCGACGCGGGCGCTGCTGGAGCGCGACGACGTCATCGTCGTGGCCTCGGTCTCCTGCATTTACGGCATCGGCTCGGTCGAGACCTATTCGGACATGACCATGACCCTGAAGCGGGGCCAGCGCATCGACCAGCGCGCCCTGCTGCAGCGGCTCGTCGAACTGCAGTACCGGCGCAACGACGCCGCCTTCCAGCGCGGCGCCTTCCGGGTGCGCGGTGATACTGTCGAGGTCCATCCCAGCCATCTGGAGGACCGGGCCTGGCGCTTCAGTCTGTTCGGCGACGAGCTGGAGGAGATCGTCGAGTTCGATCCGCTGACGGGCTCGAAGTCGCAGGCCCTCGACGACATCAAGCTCTACGCCAACAGCCACTACGTCACGCCCCGGCCGACGCTGCAGCAGGCGGCCAAGCACATCCAGGCGGAGCTGAAGGTGCGGCTGGAGCAGCTCCACGGCGAAGGCAAGCTGTTGGAGGCGCAGCGCTTGGAGCAGCGCACCATGTTCGATCTGGAGATGATGCAGGCCACCGGCTCCTGCCCCGGCATCGAGAACTATTCGCGCTATCTCACCGGCCGCCCGCCCGGCGCGCCGCCGCCGACGCTGTTCGAGTACCTGCCGGAGAACGCGCTGCTGATCGTCGACGAGAGCCACGTCACCGTGCCGCAGATCGGCGGCATGTTCCGCGGCGACTTCCGCCGCAAGTGGACGCTCTCCGAATTCGGCTTCCGCCTGCCGTCCTGCGTCGACAACCGGCCGCTGAAGTTCGACGAGTGGAACGCCATGCGCCCGCAGACGCTCTATGTCTCGGCCACGCCCGGCGCGTGGGAGCTGGAGCGTACCGAGGGCGTGATCGTGGAGCAGGTCATCCGCCCCACCGGCCTGGTCGACCCGCCGACCTTCGTCCGCCCCGTCGCCGACCAGGTCGACGACCTGATGGCGGAGGCCCGCGAATGCGCGGCCAAGGGCCAGCGCGTCCTCGTCACCACCCTGACCAAGAAGATGGCCGAGGATCTGACCGAGTATCTGCACGAGAACGGCGTGAAGGTGCGCTATCTCCACTCCGACATCGACACGCTGGAGCGCATCGAGATCATCCGCGACCTCCGCCTCGGCGTCTTCGACGTGCTGGTCGGCATCAACCTGCTGCGCGAGGGGCTGGACATTCCCGAATGCGGCCTCGTCGCCATCCTGGATGCGGACAAGGAGGGCTTCCTGCGCTCCGAGACCAGCCTCGTGCAGACCATCGGCCGCGCGGCGCGCAATGTCGACGGCCGCGTCATCCTCTACGCCGACAAGATGACCAACAGCCTGACCCGGGCGCTGGACGAGACCGAACGCCGCCGCAACAAGCAGATCGCCTACAACGAGAAGCACGGCATCACGCCGCAGTCGATCCGCAAGAACATCTCCGACGTGATGCAGAGCGTCTACGCCCGCGATTCCCTGACCGTGGAGATCGACGACGACACGCCGATTCTGACGGGCAAGGACCTGAAGCAGGTGATCGCCGACCTGGAGAAGCGCATGCGCGAAGCGGCCGCCGACCTGGAGTTCGAGGAGGCGGCGAAACTGCGCGACCAGATCAAGCACCTGGAGGCGGCGGAGCTGGAGATCGCCGCCGATCCCATGGCGCGGCCGAAGGGGCTGGCCGAGGCCATGGCCTCCTACGCTCCCGGCGCGACGAAGGGCAAGGGCGGGGCGAAGGACGGCAAGTCGGGCCGCTACAGCCGCGGCCGCACGAAATCCGGCCGGCCGGGGGCGAGGCCGAGCGTCAAGAGCCGGAAGCGGTAAATGTTTTATCTAGTGAACCACCAACAATTTCTTGGCACTTTCTCCGAAAATTCTCGATAGCTTGGACTATTTTCAAACATAGTTGTGTGTCTGCATCTAGAAAGCATGTCAACACCATCTATTGTCTCCTTGTATGATTGCGAGTTATTTTGAAAAAGCTTTTTCATCTTTCCTTTGGATTTATGTCCATCTCCACCTAGCTCCTGATTTTCTAGACTTGAATCAAGTCTATTTTTCGGTACATCGATATCCGCGAATATCCAAGATTCTATATCTCGATCAGGCACACCGACAAATATATTTTCTTCACCGGTCAGATTTTTCAGCTCTAATTCTACGTAACGGGCGATTTCACCATGTCCTTTTTCGCGTGCTTCCCGATCAAAAATTATCAGGATTGCGTCACATTTGTTTACCATGAGATTAATCAATGTCTCAGCTCGTCTCACTATTTGGTCTAAATTAACATTATCCCCGTTAATACCTAGTACTCGGACAGGTCTATTTTTGCATACCTTTTGAACAAACCCTTTTTCTAACTGCCCTTCAACGATAAATCCAAATTCAGTCATCTAAAGCGCCCGCATAGTAGTAATAACCAAGACCAAACCCTGTTTTTGAAATTTCTTTCATCAGCATCTCAACATCTTCGATTCGAGAAGCTGTAGTCTTTCCGTTTATATTCTTAATGAGAACAACTTCCTCTGGTCGAACAGCATTGAGTAATGTCTCGCTATGTGTGGTCAAAATAGAGAATCCACCTCTACCTTGCCGCTCAAGTTCGGACCGCATTATATCTACTATCTGATTTTGCATATTTGGGTGCAAAAAGTTTTCCGGCTCTTCAACCGCAAATATAGTTCCAGGCAGAGCAATTGCTGTCATTAGAGATGTCCATTTTAATGTCCCGTCAGATATGGCCTCAAGCGGGATTCGAAGCTTGCTTCCTTCACAATCCAAAACGAAATAGACTTCTATTTCATTTCTAAGAATATTATTATTAACTTCTATATCTACTATTTGGGGGTTCACCAAATTGACATGCCTTTTTATCGAATCAAAAATACGCCGAGATGGTCTAAAACGAAATCCCGACCGATTTCGTTGTCTTGCAAGTCGAAAAACGTATAAGCTTCCCCGTCGTCTCATGCTTTTTTCAATAGTTATTAGATAAAAAAGAGTAGAGGCAAGCCCACTACCGTCTTTTTGGATTCCAGGAGGGCTTGTACTGTCTTCTGAGCCACGAATTTTCGCAGGGTCTACCATAATAGCAGTATTACCGGTCAAATCATTTAATATTTGCCGGGTTTCTATAATAGTCCTCTGTAGCATTTTAAGAAAAGATTCTCCATCAATAAGTAATTCAGGTAATTCATTTTCCAATTCATCTGTTCTCCAGTTCAAATGTCCAGTTTTTCGGCGAGATGGATTAAATATCCGTTTGTCAATTTTTTCCACTCGAACTTTGGGTTGAAAATCATTTTCCTCACTTTGTTCGCATACAATATCTAAATCCCACAACTTTGCCTTAATACCAGCCCGGCGGAGTTTGATTTGTTCTTTAGCAACAATTAGAATTGTCTGATCAGCAATAGCAGCGATTGTGGCTCCATATTCATATTCAAAAGTACGCTTACGCGCGCCGCTACCGTACCATTTTGTTATTTTTCCATAAATTAGGAAATTCAACCGCTTTACCGATTTTCCGTTATCTTCTTGAGAAAATAGATAACGACTGCCACCAAGATTTGATATTGCCGAATTTAAATTATCATCAACAAAGTGACTAACGAATTCAAAGAATTTTAGTATGTTTGTTTTTCCAGAGCCATTAATTCCAATCATAACATTTAGGCCAGAATGTATTGACATGCTAAAGTCGCGAAGTGAGCGAAATCCATCAACATAAATCCCATCAATCATTGCTTAATCCAATCCTGAAGAAAATCAGTGTATTCATGCTATTTCATAGGCTCCGTAATAAATATGCCGACGAATATTTCTAACAACACATTCTCTCCATTTGTTCGGGTCATCACGCCGCCGCAACAACAGCTTATACGGACGCCCGTCAAAAAGGCAATTCTACTGTGACAGTCGCTAGCGGGAATTTGCACGAATCTTGAAACAGCACCTAGTTGGATAGTGAGGAGGCGTCGTCAGCATGAGCGGAGTATGTTAACGGGCGGAAGCGACTTCCGAATGAATGCCGAATGAAGATTTAGGAGCATGTTCCGGGTGAAGACAATGCCTCTACGAGTAGCGGCGAACGCCGTCGTCGCGCTGGCATCGCTAATCTGGTCGGGGGTGGCGAAAGACGGTTCTCCACAGTGGTTTTTTACCTTCTGTTCCGAAACTCTGACAGACTCCTGGCAAGGCGCGGCCCGGTGATCCACAACATCGATTGCGTCACCGCGCTGGAGCCGGGCGACGCCATGTCCCGCATCCGCGACTGCGTGGTGCGGGGCGTGAAGCACTGGATCGAGACAGGCGACGATGTCGCCGAAGATCGGTTCGGCTGGAATCCGCTCTATTCCCGTCCGCGGGCCATGGTGTGACGCCCGGCGCAAGCCCCTTGTTTCCGGTCGGTCCGGCGCGGCAAGGTGGAGTTCCCATCTCGAAGGAAGACAAGGTTCCGGATGACAGGCAAGGATGATCGGGAGGGCGCCTCGGAGCGGCCCGCTTCGGCGCGGATCCGCCAGCGCCTGAAGGACGCCGGCGTACGGTTCCACGCCAATGACAGTATCGCCGGCTTCATCGAACCCGGCGAGATCGAGGCCCTGGAGGCGGAGGTCGCCGACCGCATGCAGGGGGTCCTGGAGAGCCTGGTGATCGATACCGAGAACGATCACAACACCCGCGATACGGCCCGGCGGGTGGCGAAGATGTACGTCAACGAGATCTTCCGCGGCCGCTACCAGCCCCCGCCGCCGGTCACCGAATTCCCCAACGCGACCAATCTCAACGAACTGATGATCGTCGGTCCGGTGACGGTGCGCAGCGCCTGCAGCCACCATCTGTGCCCGATCATGGGACGGCTCTGGATCGGCATCATGCCGAACAGCGAGTCCAGTCTCATCGGGCTGTCGAAATACGCCCGTCTGGCCGAGTGGGTCCTGACCCGGCCGCAGATCCAGGAGGAGGCGGTGATGCAGATCGCCGACCTGCTGATGGAGCGGGTCGAACCCGACGGGCTCGCCGTGGTCGTCGAGGCGGAACATTTCTGCATGCACTGGCGCGGGGTGAAGGACACCGCCTCGCAGATGACCAACAGCGTGATGCGCGGCAGCTTTCTGGAAAATGCAGCCCTCCGGCGCGAGTTCCTGTCGCTGATCAGCCTGAAGGGCTGAGGCCGGCCGGCGCCGGCGGCGCGGGGGTCGGGCTGAACGGTCCCGGTTGCAAATTCACCTTGCGGATGAGGCAGATGATACACAGCATCGATTGCGTCACGGCGCTGGAGCCGGGCGACGCCATGTCCCGCATCCGCGACTGCATCTCCCGCGTCGAGGGCCGCATCGCCGACCAGCGCCGCGCCGGGGGCAAGGGCGCGGTGTTCGGCTTCCATCTGCCCGACGACCGTTTCGAGGACCTGCTGGACGGCCTGCCGGAACTGGCGGTCTATGTCGAGCGCGCCAACCCGCCCGAACGCGTCCGCTTCCGCGAGATCCGCTGCCGCCTGGCGCTGGCGTTCTCGGAGGGGTGAAGCGAGTCGCTGAACGACAGCATACACCGCTGGTCATGCCCGCCCCCGTGCGGGCATCCGGTTGCTCTGGCCGAGGCAAGGCGCGAACGCATCAGAACGCGCTCTCGGCCCCCCGGATCCCCGCACAAGCTTGCCCCTGACCCCGTTCGGGGGGCGGGGATGACAATGAGTGGGCGGGCCTTTCCGGACTTGTGCGGATTCTGAGGCCGACGCAGCATCCACTGATGGCTCGGGACCGTTTCGTCTACATCCTCACCGACCACCGGAACGGGACGTTCTATGTCGGGATGACGAACGACCTCGTGCGGCGCATGGAACAGCACCGCGCCGGCACGGCGGGCAGCTTCAGCGAACGCTATGGCCTCCGGCACCTCGCCTGGTATGAGCGCCACGACGATCCGAACATGGCGATACGGCGGGAAAAGCGTATCAAGAGGTGGCCGCGGGCGTGGAAACTGAAGACAATAGAAGCTTCGAATCCCGACTGGCGCGACCTGGCCTATTCGCTTGGCGGCGCCGCGATCCATGATTGCCCACGGATACCGGATCCCCGCACAAGGCGGGGATGACGCGGTGTTTCCGCGGCCTGCTGTTTGAGACCGTTCCCATGCGCCCCGCGAGTACGCCGCCGCACCTGATCACGCTGATCCTGCTGACCGCCACGGCGGTCTCGTCGCTGAACCTGTTCCTGCCGGCGCTGGCGCACATGGCCGAGGCGTTCGCGACCGACTACGCCACCATGAGCCTGGCGGTCGGCGGCTATCTGGCGGTCACCACGATCGTGCAGCTTGTCGCCGGGCCGCTCTCGGACCGGATCGGCCGGCGGCCCGTGGTGCTCGGCGCGCTGGGCATCTTCGCCGCCGCCTCCGTGGGCTGCGCCCTGTCGGACGACATCGAGACCTTCCTCGCCTTCCGCATGCTGCAGGGCGCAGTGATCGCCTGCCTCGCGCTCTCCATGGCAAGCGTGCGCGACACCACCACGGCGCAGGACGCCGCGACCCGCATCAGCTACGTCACCATGGCGATGGCGCTGTCGCCGATGCTGGGGCCGGTGCTGGGCGGCGTGCTCGACACGGCCTTCGGCTGGCGGGCGAACTTCTGGTTCTACGCCGCCGCCGGACTGGCGATGGCGGCGCTGGCCTTTGCCGACATGGGGGAAACCCACGCCAGGGGCAGCGGGGAGAGTGTCCGGCACGGCTACGCCACGCTGCTCAGGATCCCGCGCTTCTGGGGCTTCCTGGCCTGCATGACCACGTCGACGGCGGGCTTCTACATCTTCATCGCCGGGGCGCCGCTGGTCGCCACCGAGAGCTTCGGCATTTCCTCGGCCATGCTGGGCGTTCTCATCGGCTCGATCACCGCCGGCTTCATGCTGGGCAGTTTCCTCTCCACACGGCTGACGCGGCGGATCGGGATCGTGCAGATGATGCTGGCCGGCCGGATCGTCGCCTTCGTCGGGCTGGGGCTGGGCGCCGCCGTCCTGCTGGGCGGGCATCTGAGCCTCTGGACCTATTTCGGCGCGATGATCTTCGTCGGTATCGGCAACGGGCTGACCATGCCCAGCGCCCATTCCGGCATCATGTCCATCCGCCCCGACCTGGCCGGCACGGCCGCCGGCATGACCGGCGCGCTCACCGTCGCCGTCGGCGCCGCGCTCACCCTCATAACCGGCGTGCTGCTGACCCGGGCGGACGCGCCGCTGACGCTGCTGCTGATCATGCTTGGCTCGACCGGCATCGGCCTGGTGGCCGCGCTGCTGCTCAGGCGGGAGCGGCCGGCGCGGACCTGAACCATCCGGCGTCATGCCCGCCGCCGCAGGCGCGCGGGCATCGGGCCGCTGAAGCACCCTGATGCCCGCATTTCACCCGATCCCCGCGTCTCGCTGCGCTCGAACGGGGATGACGCCGGTTGGTCTACTTCACGTGCTTGCGGAAGTCGGGCTTGCGCTTCTCGTTCAGCGCCGTGACGCCCTCCTTGGATTCCTCGGTGTCGTAGTAGAGACGCAGCGCCTGGAAGGCGAGGCCGCCGATGCCCTTGATGTTCTCCGAATCGGCGTTGAACGAGGTCTTGGCCAGCGCGATCGCGGTCGGGCTCTTCTCGTTGATCTCGTCGCACCACTGGCGGACTTCCGCATCCAGATCGGCGGCCGGCACGACCTTGTTGACCAGGCCCATGTCGCAGGCCTCCTGCGCCGAATAGCGGCGGCAGAGATACCAGATCTCGCGCGCCTTCTTCTCGCCGACGCAGCGCGCCAGCAGGGCGGTGCCGTAGCCCGGATCGACCGAGCCCATCTTCGGGCCGACCTGGCCGAAGATCGCCGTGTCGGCGGCCAGCGTCAGGTCGCAGAGCGTCGCCAGCACGTTGCCGCCGCCGATGGCGTAGCCGCGCACCTTGGCGATCACTGGCTTGGGCATGTCGCGGATGGCGGCGTGAAGCTGCTCGACCGGCATGCCGACCGTGCCGCGCACGCCGCCCTGGTACTGGCCGTCATGGTTCTTCTGGTCGCCGCCGGTGCAGAAGGCCTTCTCGCCCGCGCCGGTCAGCACGATTGAGCCGATGTCCTTGTCGTAGCCGGCGTCGTAGAGCGCCTCGATCAGTTCCACCACGGTGCGGTAGCGGAAGGCGTTGTAGACCTCGGGACGGTTGATGGTGATGGTCGCGGTGTGGTTCTCGACCTCGTAGATGATGTCCTGCAGTTCCATTGTCTCTTTCTCTCTCCGCTTGTTCGAATCCGCCTGGCGCCTTCCGGCGGCGCCTCTGTTCTGTCCGGGTCCCCGGAGACGCCGGATCGGGAGGGCTGCCTTATCCGTTCATCGTCAGGCCGCCGGAGACGCTGATCACCTGGCCGGTGATGAAGGCGGCGTCGTCCGACAGCAGGAAGCAGACCATGCCCGGATAGTCCTCCGGCTGACCCAGGCGGCGCAGCGGGATCGAACGCTCCAGCGCCGTCTTGATCTTGCCCTCCGGGTCGAAGCCGGTGAACAGCGGCGTCTCGGTCGGGCCGGGGCAGACGGTGTTGCAGGTGATGCCCTGGCGCGCGTGCTCGCGGGCCAGCGTCTTCATGAAGGCGATGACCCCGCCCTTGCAATAGGAGTAGACGCCCTCGCCCGTCGAGCCGACCCGGCCGGCGTCGGAGGCCAGCGAGACGATGCGGCCCCGGCCGCGTTCCGCCATCTTCGACAGCGCCGCGTGGGTGACGTTGACGGGGCCGAACAGGTTGATGTCGACGATCTTCTTCCACAGCGCCGGGTCGGATTTCAGGAAGGGCACCATCTTGTCCCAGCCGGCGTTGTTCACCAGCCCGTCGACCGGCGCCATCTCCCGCTCGACCCGGTCGACGGCGGTAACGACCGCATCGTGGTCGGCGATGTCGAGAGCAAAGCCCTTCGCGCCGTTGCCGATTTCCTTCGCCACCGCCTCGGCGCCATCGCCGTTGAGGTCGAAGATGGCGACATGCGCGCCCTCCTCGGCCAGACGGGCGCTGATGGCGCGGCCGATGCCGCTGGCGCCCCCGGTGACGATGATGGTGTTGTCCTTCAGTCCGCGCACGGTGCAGTCCTCCCCAGTTCGCTTTGCGTTTGCCGGATTTTGTACGCTAGCTTATCAATTCGCGGAACCATGAACAGGGGAGGAGATCATGGCGGGATTGCTAGAGGGACGCGCGGTGCTGGTCACCGGCGCAGCCGGCGGCATCGGACAGGCGGCGGCGGTGCTGTTCGCCAGCGAGGGCGCGCAGGTGCTGGCCGCCGACCTCAATGCCGACGGCCTTAAGGAAACGGCCGAGCTGTCGGGCGGCAAGGTCCGCACGACGACGGCCAACGTGGCCAGCGAGGAAGAGGCCGACGGCCTGATCCGGCAGACCATCGACGCCTTCGGCAAGATCGACGGCGCCTTCAACAACGCCGGCATCGAAGGCGACTGGGGGCGCACGGACGAAAGCACGCTGGACAACTTCAACCGCGTCGTCGGCGTCAACCAGACCGGCGTCTACCTGTGCATGCGCGCCGAGATCCGGGCGATGCTGAAGGCCGGCAAGCCGGGCGCCATCGTCAACACGGCCTCCATCGCCGGCATCGCCGGTTCGATGTACATGCCGGCCTATATCGCCTCCAAGCACGGCGTGGTGGGCCTGACCAAGGCCGCGGCCATGGAATATGCGCGCAAGGGCATCCGCGTGAACGCCGTCTGCCCGGGCCCGATCAAGACCCGCATGCTGGACACGCTGACCGGCCATCATCCGCGCGCGCTGGAGGCGATGAGCGATTCGACGTCGATGAAGCGGCTGGGCGAGCCGAAGGAGATCGCGGAAGCGGCGCTGTGGCTGCTGTCCGACCGTTCGTCCTATGTCACGGGCGTCGCCCTGCCGGTCGACGGCGGCATGGTCGCCGGCCCGTAACGCCACCTGGATCGGCCCCGGACCGGTTCCGGGACCGCTTCAGCTCTCGAAGCCTACCAGCAGGCCGTTGGTGTCGGCAGGCGCGGTCTGGATCGAGCCGTCGGGGTCCAGCCGATAGGGCATGCCGCGGTCGTCCAGAACCTTCGCCGTGGCCGCCGTGTCGGCGACGCGGAAGGTCGCCGCGGCCATGTACGGCGGCGGCGGGAATTCATCGTCGGCGACGGCCGGGTACATCAGCGACAGGTGATCGGGCGTGACGAAGATGATCGCCGTGTCCCCGGTATGCACCGTCAGCGTATCGTCGGTCAGCACCGTGCAGCCCGGTCCCAGCAGCTTCTGCCAGGCTTCGGCCAGCGACGCCGGGTTCTCCGCCACGGCGACCAGCGAGGCGATCGAGAGGACGCCGTTGGGATGGTCCAGCCATTCGGGCGTGCGCACGATCTCCGGCGTGTCGTGGTGGCAGATGAAGCCGTTGATCACCGGCGCGGCGCCGTCGGGCAGCAGGATCAGCCGGAAGCGCGGCTCGACCTCGCCCTCGGGCAGCTCCAGCGGGCGTCGCAGGTCGACCGGCCCCCTGATGTCATAGCCCGAGGCCTTCAGCGCGGCGGCGGTCTCGTCGGCGTCTCGAACGGCGAAGGCGACCCGGTCCAGCCCCTCGCCATTGCGGGCCATGCGCTCGCGCAGGCCGCGGTCGGGCAGGTCGGGGTCGATGATGCCCATCAGTTCCACGTAGTCCGACGGGAACATGATGCAGTAGTTGCCGGTGGCCATGTCGCGGTGCCGTCCGCGCGGCGTAAGGGTGAATCCGAGCCGGCCCCAGGTTTCACGCGCGCCCTCCAGATCCTCGACCGCGATGACCAGATGATCGATGCCGGTGATGCCGTGTGACATGGCGGTTCTCCCTCGCGCTTCAGTCGCCTTCGAACTCACAGAGCGTCATCACGCTCAGCCCCATCTCCCGCAGCTTCGCCTTGCCGCCCAGATCGGGCAGATCGACGATGAAGCAGCAGCCGACGACCGTGCCGCCGGCCTTTCGGACCAGATTCACCGCGCCGGCGGCGGTGCCGCCGGTAGCCAGTAGGTCGTCGACGATCAGGATGTTCTCGCCTTCGCGGATGGCGTCGGTGTGGATCTCGATCGTGTCGGTGCCGTATTCCAGCTCGTAGTGTTCGGCGATGGTGTCCCAGGGCAGCTTGCCCTTCTTGCGCACCGGCACGAAGCCGACCGAGAGCTGATGCGCCACCGCACCGCCCAGCACGAAGCCGCGGGCCTCGATGCCGGCGACCTTGTCGATGCGCACGCCGGCATAGGGCTGCACCAGGCGGTCGATGGCGGTGCGGAAGCCGCGCGCGTTCGACCACAGCGTGGTCACGTCGCGGAACATGATGCCCGGCTTCGGGTAGTCGGGGATCGTCCGGATCAGGTCCCGGATATCGTCCAGCGCCATCAACGCAGCACCCGTCCGGCGACCGCGTCCAGGTTGGCGATCACATCGGGATCACGCGATTCCGGCGCGGTGATCAGGGCCACTTCCAGCGCCCGGTCGCAGCCGGCGGCGCAGGCTGCCCGGCGGCCGGCAAGCCTCGGCGCCGTCGCGGCCACGAGCTTCTGCGCCTTCTCGGCGTTGTCGTGCAGCACCTTCAGCACCGCCTCGACGTCGACATGGGCGTGGTCCTCGTGCCAGCAGTCGAAGTCGGTGACCATGGCGACGGTCGCGTAGCAGATCTCCGCTTCCCGGGCGAGCTTGGCTTCAGGCATGTTGGTCATGCCGATGACCGAGCAGCCCCAGTCGCGGTAGAGGAAACTTTCCGCCCTGGTGGAGAACTGCGGTCCCTCCATGGTCAGGTAGGTGCCGCCGCGGACATGGAAGATGCCGCTTTCCTTCGCCGCGGCTTCCAGCGCGTCGCCCAGGCGGGAGCAGACGGGATCGGCCATGGAGACGTGGGCGACCATGCCGTTGCCGAAGAAGCTCTTCTCGCGGGCGAAGGTGCGGTCGATGAACTGGTCGACGATGACGAAGCAGCCCGGCGGCAGTTCCTCGCGGAAGGAGCCGCAGGCCGATACCGAGATGATGTCGGTGCAGCCGGCGCGCTTCAGCGCGTCGATGTTGGCGCGGTAGTTGATGCCGCTCGGGCCCAGGCGGTGGCCGCGTCCGTGGCGCGGCAGGAAGACCATCTGCGTCTCGCCCAGCCGCCCGAAGAGCAACTCGTCCGACGGCTGTCCGAAGGGGCTTTCGATCCGCCGCCACTCGGTGTCGGTGAGCCCGTCCATCCCGTAGAGGCCGCTGCCCCCGATCACCCCCACGATCGCCTCGTCCTGGCTCAAGTCACCCTCCAGCAAATGATCCGCGCGGATACTAGCGCATCATCCGCCGGGGTACACCGACCAGCCGCTCATAGGCCAGCGACAGGATGCCCACCGCGACGGTGTAGAGCAGGATGCGGGGCAGGATGACGAGGATCAGGTCGAGAAACTTCTGGTCGGCCGCCCGCTCCGTGGCCAGCACCGCCGCGGGGAGATCGAAGATGGCCGTCAGCGCTGCCGCTGGCAGGCTGGCCAGGATGAAGGCGCAGACCAGGCGCGCGCCGTTGCCGCGCGTGGCTGCCGCCGACTCGGCGAAGCTCATGGCGCCGCCGATGGCGAGCGCGGGCAGCACCAGGAAGAAGCGCGCCACCAGAAAGCCGAGAATGACGGCGATGCAGAGCCAGTTCACGGCAGGGGCCCCCCAGGCCGCCAGCAGACCCCACGGGTCGTAGCCGGCCTGGACCAGCCACAGGATCGGGCCGCCCAGCAGGGGGCCGTAGATCGCGGTGACCGCCAAGCCGGTGACATAGCCCAGGCCATAGAGAACCGCGGCCGCCTTGAGATAGGCCCACTCGGCGCGTCCCAGCCGGTAGACCACGCGCGCGGACGGGTTGTCGGCGCCCATCAGCACCATGCGGTGCCAGGCGGTGATGACGGGCACGACCGCGATCATGCTGACGATGGTGAACAGCAGGCCGGCGATGCCCGGACCCGAATAGGGACTCAGTTCGATGGCGCCATAGGCCGCCGCGACGGAAACCGCGAAGGGCCGCCACATCAGCATGATGAAGATGTCGGCGTGACGCAGCAGGATCGTCCAGGAGCGCCCGGCGAGTTCGAGGACGCCGACGCGCGCCGCCGGCCCCTCGTCGCCCGCGGGCGGCGCCGCCGCGGGTCCGCCAACGGGGGGCCTCAGCCGGAACCCGGAAGCGCGCCTGCCGTCGGCTTTTCTCTCGCTGGCCATGGGTTGACGCTAACTCAAAAAAAAGGCCGCGGCGAACGCCACGGCCTTCTTTCCGGATGGAAGCCGGTGCGCTGCGTCAGTGCAGGCGGCCCCAGATCTGGCGCTTGGCGAGATAGAGCAGCACGGACAGCACGATCAGGAACAGCATGACCTTCCAGCCCAGCTGCTTGCGCTCCTCCATCTTGGGTTCGGCGGCCCAGGCGAGGAAGGCGGTGACGTCATGCGCCATCTGTTCCGGCGTCGCCTCGGTGCCGTCGGCGTATTCCACCAGACCCTCGGCCAGCGGCGGGGGCATGGCGATGCAGCCGCCGGAGAAGTAGGGGTTGTAGTAGTTGGTGGCGGAGCAGCCGTGCTCCTCCCCGGCGGTCTCGCTCTCGCCATAGCCGGTGAGCAGTGAATAGAGGTAGTTGTCGCCGTTCGGCCGGGCCTTGCTCATCAGTGAGAGGTCCGGCGGTGCGACGCCGCCATTGGCTGCGGCGGCGGCCTTGTCGTTCGGGAACGGCTCCGGGAAATAATCGAAGTCCTTGCCCGGCCGTTCGAACATGTCGCCGGCGTCGTTCGGCCCGTCGGTGATGGTGTACTCGGCGGCGATCGCCTTCACCTGGGGTTCGGAGAAGCCGATGGCTTGCAGGTTGCGGAAGGCCACGAAGCGCAGGCCGTGACAGGACGCGCAGACCTGCTGGTAGACCTGCAGACCCCGCTGCACCGAGGGCCGGTCATAGGTGCCGAAGGGACCGGAATGGGACCACTCGACATCCTTGGGATGCTTGGCTTCCCCGGCGGCCTGGGCCGCACCGGTGCCGAGGCCGACGGCGAGCAGCGCGGCCGCCAGCGTTTTCACAACAGGATGAGCCATGGTCACGCTTTCTCCTTCGGCGCGGCTGTGGCATCCGCCGACGCGGTCTTGCCGGATCCGAGCACCGCCTCGGCGATCGAGGTCGGCAGCGGCTTCGGCCGCTCGAACCAGCCGAGCAGCGGCATGATGATGAGGAAGTGGAGGAAATAGTACGCAGTGGCCAGCTGGCCGACGACCAGCATGGTGCCTTCGGGCGGCTGGCTGCCGGCATAACCGAGCACGATGCAGTCCAGGACGAAGATCCAGAAGAACAGCTTGTACTGCGGCCGGAAGGCGGCCGAACGCACCTTGGAGCGGTCCAGCCAGGGCAGCACGAACAGCACCGCGATGGCCGCGAACATGGCGATCACGCCCATCAGCTTGTCGGGAATGGCGCGCAGGATGGCGTAGAACGGCAGGAAGTACCATTCGGGCACGATGTGCGCCGGCGTCGAGAGCCGGTCGGCCGGGATGTAGTTGTCCGGATGGCCCAGATAGTTCGGCGCGAAGAAGATGAAGAAGGCGAACAGCAGGCCGAACAGCGCGAAGCCCAGGGCGTCCTTCACCGTGAAGTAGGGGTGGAAGGAGATGTAGTCCGCCGGCCCCTTGATCTCGATGCCCAGCGGGTTGGTCGAACTCTTCTGGTGCAGTGCGACCAGGTGCAGGAAGACCAGGCCGAAGATCACGAAGGGCAGCAGGTAGTGCAGGCTGAAGAAGCGCTGGAGCGTTGCATTGTCGACCGCGAAGCCGCCCCACAGCCAGCTCACGATCGGCTCGCCGATCACGGGCAGGGCGCTGAACAGGTTGGTGATCACCGTGGCGCCCCAGAAGGACATCTGGCCCCAGGGCAGGACGTAGCCCATGAACGCCGTCGCCATCATCACCAGCAGGATGACCACGCCGATGAACCAGATCATCTCGCGGGGCGCCTTGTAGGAGCCGTAGTAGAGGCCGCGGAACATGTGCAGGTAGACGGCGATGAAGAACATCGAGGCGCCGTTGGCGTGCATGTAGCGCAGCAGCCAGCCGAAGTTCACATCGCGCATGATGTGCTCGACGGAGCTGAAGGCGAGGTCGACATGCGGCGTGTAGTGCATGGCCAGCACGATGCCGGACAGGATCTGCACCACCAGCACGACGCCCAGGATGGAGCCGAACTGATAGGCGACGTTCAGGTTCCGCGGATAGGGATGCTCGATGAAGGCGTGATGCATCATCGTGAAGACCGGCAGGCGGTCGTCCACCCACTTGATCACCGAGTTGTTGGTCTGGAAGGACATCTTCTGGAACCTCAGCCGATCAGGATCTGTGTGTCGGAGACGAACTGGTACGGCGGCACCAGAAGGTTCAGCGGCGCCGGTCCCTTGCGGATGCGGCCCGACGTGTCGTAGTGCGAACCGTGGCAGGGGCAGAACCAGCCGCTGTATTCACCCTGGTCGGACTTCGGGATGCAGCCCAGATGGGTGCAGGCCGCCAGCACGACCAGCCATTCGGCATGGCCGTCCTTGACGCGCTCCGCGTCCGTCTGCGGATCGGGCAGGTCGCCCAGATCCACCGCCTGCGCCGCCGCGACCTCTTCCTCGGTGCGGCGGCGGATGAAGACGGGCTTCTTCTGCCAGGTGATGGTCACGGTCTGGCCCGGCTCGATGGCCGAAAGGTCAACCTCTGTGGTCGACAGCGCCAGAACATCGGCCGACGGATTCATCTGGTCGACGAACGGCCAGGCCATCGCCGCGGCGCCGACGCCGCCGAACGCGGCGGCAGAGATGATCAGGAAATCGCGACGGCCACCTTCGCCCTCGCCATGGGATCCTGCGCTCATGGGCTCCAACCCCTCCGAATTCAATTAGACTGGCGCATCTCACCCGCGTCGATTCGCGACCCCCGCGCCAGTAACGCGCCTAACAATCAGGTTTGTGTCGCCAAGTCCAGTTGGCGGCGCATATTGCGACAGTGAGACGCATCGGTCTTGCAGAACCTTTCGGGCGCTTTCAAAGGCGTGGAAACAAAGGGAGATTCCGAGGTGCGCTTGGCGCTGTTCCAACCCGACATCCCGCAGAATCTCGGTGCGGCCGTCCGACTGGCCGCCTGTCTCGGCCTCGGACTGGACGTGATCCGGCCGACCGCCTTCCCGCTCGGCGCGCGGGAAATGCGCCGCGCGGCGATGGATTACGCCGCCCTGATCGATCCCGTGCTGCATGATTCGTGGGACGCATTTCTCGCCGGCCGGCCGGCGGGACGGCTGGTATTGCTGACCACGGCCGCCGAGACTGACGTCGACGATTTCGCCTTCGCCGCCGATGACACGCTGCTGCTGGGGCGGGAGAGCGCCGGCGCCCCCGCCGCGGTGCACGCGGCGGCCGACGCCAGGCTGCGGATCGCCATGGCCCCGGGCGCGCGGTCGCTGAACGTGGTCACCGCCGCCGCCTTCGCGCTCGGCGCGGCCGGGCGGCGGCTGCGCGGTTGACGGGCGGCGCTCCGCTGCCGCATTGAATTCGGCGCAGTCACCGCGGAAGGGAGCGGCCATGAGCGACGAGGAGCGCAAGCGCGCGGCGAGAAGCTGGTTCGAGGACCTGAGGGACCGCATCTGTGCGGCCTTCGAGGCCATCGAGCACGAGCACGAGGGGCCGCTTTCCGACCGCGCGCCGGGGCGCTTCGAGCGCACTGCCTGGGACCGGGAGGGTGGCGGCGGCGGCGTCATGTCGGTGATGCGCGGCCGGGTCTTCGAGAAGGTCGGCGTCAACGTCTCCACGGTGGAGGGCCAGTTCTCGGAAGACTTCGTCGGCCAGATCCAGGGCGCGAAGGAATCGGGCGGGCGTTTCTGGGCCTCGGGCATTTCGCTGGTCGCGCACATGCAGTCGCCGCTGGTGCCGGCGGTGCACATGAACACGCGCCATATCCGCACCTCGCTCGGCTGGTTCGGCGGCGGCGCCGACCTGACGCCGATGTTTCCCGACAGCGCCGACACGGACGATTTCCACGGCGCGCTGCGCGCCGCCTGCGACGCCCACGATCCGGACTACTATCCCCGCTTCAGCAAGTGGTGCGACGAGTACTTCTTCCTCAAGCACCGCAACGAATCACGGGGCGTGGGCGGCATCTTCTACGATCATCTGGACAGTGGCGACTGGGAGCGGGACTTCGCCTTCACCCGCGATGTCGGCCAGGCCTTCCTGGACATCTATCCGAAGCTGGTGCGCCGCCATGCCCACCGCGAATGGACGCCCGAGCAGCGCGAGCATCAGCTCATCCGGCGTGGCCGCTACGTGGAGTTCAACCTGATCTACGACCGGGGCACGACCTTCGGTCTCAAGACCGGCGGCAACACCGAGGCGATCCTGATGTCGCTGCCGCCCGAGGTGAAATGGCCGTGAGTTCTACGCGTCGGTGCGCTTGTCGAAATGGGCGTAGTAGCGCGAGCCGACGCGGTCCATCTCGACGGTGACGAAGACGTCGATGGTGCCGAACTGGTCGTCGATCACCGCGCCGTCGCCGATCACGCCGCCGAGCCGGAGATAGGCCTTGATCAGCGGCGGCATGGCCTTCCAGACGCGGCGCGCGTCGATCGCGTCCTTGTCGACCATGTCCATGTCCACATAGCGCTCGTCGAGGGCGCGCACCGACCGCTCGGGCGGCGCGCCGTGGAAGTGGTGCAGATAGGAGAGCGCTTCGGCATGGGCCTTCGGATCGCGGCCGTGGAAGCTGGCGCAGCCGAACAGGGTGGTCAGCCGGTGTTCGGCCAGATAGGCCGCGATGCCGCGCCAGAGCAGCTGGATCGTGGCCTTGGAACGATGGCTGGCGGCGACGCAGGAGCGGCCCAGTTCCAGCAGGTTCTCGACAGGCTGCTCCATCAACGGCGTCAGGTCGTATTCGTCGGCCGAATAGAAGCCGCCATTGCGCTTGGCGACCGAGCCGCGCAGCAGGCGGTAGGCGCCGACCAGCTGATCCTGGTCGGCCAGGCTGCGGTCCATGACGATCAGGTGGTCGCAGATGTCGTCATAGCGGTCCATGTCGAGCCTGAGCCGACGCGCCACCGGGTCGGGGCGGGCGCCCATCTCGTCATAGAAGACGGCGTAGCGCAGCGCCTGGGCGGCGCGGATCGCCTCCCTGTGGCGGGTGATGTAGACCTCCAGGCTGCCGGCGGAGCAGACCGGCCCGGAATCGGGCAGGCTCCAGCGCGGCCGCGTGTTCGACTGCCGCTGCGGCGGCATCTGCACGACCGTCGTGGGCGTGGTCGCCTCGGCGGCGGCGGCGGCGGCCTCTCCGGCGAGCAGGCGGGCCCGTTTGTTCGCCCGGCGCTCCTTCAGCTTGGTCGCCGCGATCTTCGGAAAGAAGATGACATTGCGAATGATCCGCCGCGGCCGCTTCTGGCTTTTCGGACGTATCGATCTGGCCCGCCGCCACGCGTGCGGCAGTTTTCTCATTGCGCTCATCTGAGGTGTCTGGACCCGGTCAGCCCTTCTTGTCCTGGGACTCGACGGAATCCTTCGTGTCCTGCATCACTGTCTGCGGCGTCTTCGTCTCCGCGGTCTTGCCGAACGGGCACGCGGTTACAGCGGCAGGCGCCATCCCGGCCGCAAGGGCCAGGGCGAGAACCAGAGAACGCATGGCTTCACCTCATGTTTGCCGGAGGTCAGGGTACCCCCCCGCCGAAAGACGGTCAATCGAGTACGGCCCGGCGCCGGGTTGAGGACGGCCGGTGATCCGCTAGATTGCCCGGCGGTCGGACATGGAGCCCGCAATGCCCCGAATCGCCCTGATTCTGGCCCTTCTGGGCCTTGTGCCCTTCGTTGGCGGCGCCGTCGCCAACCAGGTGGCCGAAGGCGGCTATCTTGGCTGGGCGCGCTATTCGATGCCGGTCTATGCGGCGGTGATCCTCTCGTTTCTCGGCGGCGCCCAATGGGGCTTCGCGCTGGCCCCGGGCGGCGATCCCTCGTGGCGGAGCTTCCGCCTGATCGCGGCCATGGTTCCGCCCGTTGCGGCCTGGCTGGTGCTCTTGCTGCCGCAGATCACGCCGCAGCTCCGCTATCTGATCCTGGCCGGATGTCTGGTGCTGTGGGCCGTGATCGATCACCTGTTCGCGCGCCAGGGCTGGGGGCCGGAGTGGTATCCGCGTCTGCGCTGGCCGGTCACCGTCGCGGCGGCGCTTTCGCTTGTCGCCGGCAGTCAGTTCTGAAGGGCGCGATACTCGGCGGCCAGTTCGGCATAGTGCGGGGCGCCGCGCTCCATCAGCTTGCGGTCGCCATCGGTGATTTCCCGCAGGCACTTGGCCGGCCAGCCGGCCCAGAGTTCGCCCTTGCGGACGATCTTGTTCGGCGTGACGAAGGCGCCGGCGGCGACCATGCCGCCCGATTCGATGACGCAGCCGTCGAGGATGATGGAATTCATGCCGACGAAGGACCGGTCCTGCAGTTCGCAGCCGTGCAGCATCACCTTGTGGCCGACCAGGACGTCGTCGCCGATGATGGTCGGGCTGCCGCCGCCATTGACGTGGACCACCGTGCCGTCCTGCAGATTGGTGCGCTGGCCGATGCGGATATGGTTCACGTCGCCGCGCAGGACGCAATTGAACCAGATGCTGGACCGCGCGCCGATCTTCACGTCGCCGATGACCTGGCTGCCCGGGGCCAGGAAGACGTCGTCGGCAATTTCGGGCCAGGTGCCGCGATAGGGGTGGCAAGCGCCCTTTTCCATCTGTATCGCCTTTCATGCTAAACGCGCGCCTGCTCTAACCCGGCGCGGGCCGTCCCGCCAAGTCCGAGGATCGAAGCCATGCACTATCTCTATCTTCTGGGGGCGATCGTGGGCGAGGTCGTGGGAACCAGCGCGCTGAAGGCGACCGAGGGCTTCACGCGCCTGTGGCCGTCGCTGATCGTGGTCGCGGGCTATGGCGTGGCCTTCTTTCTGCTCTCGCTTTCGGTCGAGCGGTTCCCGATCGGGGTGCTCTACGCCGTCTGGTCCGGGCTCGGCATCGTCCTGATCGCCCTGGCCGGGTTCGTGCTCTACGGCGACCGGCTCGACCCGCCGGCCATCGCCGGCATGGCGCTGATCCTCTCCGGGGTGGTCGTGATCCAGCTCTTCTCAGATACCGTCAGGCACTGAGGCGGGTCATGACGGCGCAGCCGAAACGAACCCTGGCCCATCCGCTCTCCGGGGCCGATCCGTCGACGCTGATCCGCGCGCTCACGGCCAATGGCGGCGTTGACCGCGCAAGCTTGTTGCGGCTGGCGGGCATCGCGGGCTCGGTGGTCGGGCGGCTGCCGTTCTCGGCGCTGGAACGGGTCTACGCCGGTCTCGCCGCACCGAAGCGCCTCGATCCGCCGCCGGTCTTCATCGTCGGCCACTGGCGCAGCGGGACGACTCACCTCTACAACATCATGGCCAAGGGGGATTTCGCCTATGTCCCGCCCATCGCCACCGGCCTGCCCTGGGACCTGCTGCTGATCGGCGGGCTGTTCCGGCCGCTGCTGGAGAAGGCCCTGCCGAAGGGGCGCGCCATCGACAACGTGGCGGTGACGCCGGATTCGCCGCAGGAGGACGAGATCGCGCTCGCCTCCATGACCACGCTGTCCTTCTATCATGCGCTCTATTTTCCGCGCCGCTTCGAGGATCACCTGAAGGCGGGTCTTTTCTTCGAGGGCGTCGAGGACGAAAGGGTCGCGGCGTGGGAGCGGCGCGTGCGTCACCTCTACGCCAAGCTCGTCCTGGCGCAGAAGGGGCGGCGGCTGCTGATCAAGAACCCGGTCTACACCGGGCGGGTGGCGCAGCTTTCGCGCATGTTTCCGGGCACGAAGTTCATCAACATGGTCCGCGATCCCTACGACATCTTCGTCTCGATGCGGAATTTCTACGCCAGGCTGCTGCCCGAGCTGGCGTTGCAGGACCATGCGCATGTCGACATCGACCGTGCGGTGCTGACGGTCTTCCCGGAACTGATGCGCCGCCTGCGCGCCGACCGCGCCGGCCTCGATGCGGGCAGTTACGTCGAACTCCGCTACGAGGAACTCGACGCCGATCCCCTGGAGACCTTGCGCCGGGCCTATGCGGCGCTGGACCTGCAAGGTTTCGAAACATCGATTGATGACTTCCGCCGCTATCTCGATGGTATCCGGTCCTATCGCAAGAACGAATTCAGGATGCCGCCGGAGGTGATCGAACTGGTGAACAGCCACTGGGCCGAGGAGATCGAGGCGCTGGGATACGAGGTGCGGACGCCGGCATGAGGGCGGTCGCGGCGCTTCTGATGCTGTTCCTTCTCCCGGCGGCGACGCTGGGACCGGAGCATTGCCGGACCGTCGAGGTCCTCGACGAAGCCGGCCGGTCTCTGGCCGGCATCGAGGATCTGGCCATCCATCCGCCGAGCGGCAGGCTGATCCTTTCGGCCCACGACCGCTGGGCAGGGGCGGCCGGCGAAGGGCCGCGTTCCGGGCTCTATGCGGTGGGCCTCGATGAGGTGCTGATCGGCGGCCGGCCGGCGGGGAGGCTGCTGACGCCGGGCGGCCCGCACGGAGCCGACGACGTCATCCCCCACGGCCTCGCGATCAGGCCGGAGCCGACAGGCGGGTACCGCCTCGCCGTGATCAATCATCGCGCCTGGCAGCGGCATTACGACCGTTTCGGCCGGCCGGGAACGATGATCGAGGAGTATCTCGTTCGACCGGACGGGACGCTGGAATTCCGGAGGTCGGTGGGCGGTGCGGATCTGTGCGCGGCCAACGATCTGGACTGGGTCGACGCCGACGTGGTCGCCGTCACCCTGGACCGGGAGCATTGCGGCGGCTGGCTCCGCTGGCTGGAGCTGTCGACCGGCCAGAACCGCGGGCGGGTCGTGCTGATCCATCTGGGAAGCGGCGCGCGGACCGCTCACATCGTCGACGGCTTGTCGGCCGCGGAGGCCGATCTGGGCTTTCCGAATGGCATCGCGGCACTGCCCGGCGGTGGCGACGAGCGCGGCGTGATCGTCTCCATGTCGCGCGAGGCCGTGTTGACGCGCTTCTTCGTCCGTCGCCAGTTTGACGCAGAGGTGGCCTTGGCCAGAGACTCGGCATCGCTGCCGACCGAGGGCGGCGGGGACAACCTCTCATGGGATTCCGGCGGCCGGCTGCTGCTGGCGGTTCACCCGTCGGTCTGGCGCTTCGGTCTCTACAGCCTGCGTGTCCCGGGCTTCGCCACCGCGCCATCCCGCCTGCTGCGGATCGACCTTGCCGGCGAATCGGTGGCCACGATCTACGACGACCCGGAAGGCGATCTGTTCTCCGGCGCCACTTCGGTGATCGAGGCGGGCGGCCATTTCATCGCCGGCGCGGCCTTCGACAGCGGCCTGCTGGTCTGTCCCGCCGATGGGTGACCTCGATCTCGTCACCGGCGGATGCGGCTTCATCGGCCGGCATCTGGTCGCGGCGCTGCAGGCGCGGGGACGGCGGGTCCGGGTGCTGGATACCGCACCGCTCGCGGAGGAGGTGGCCGGAGTGGAGCTTGTCCGGGCCTCCATTCTCGACGCCGCGGCGGTGGACGAGGCGGTGGCAGGCGCGGAGCGGGTCTTCCACGTCGCCGGCGACCCGTCGCTCTGGGCCAGGGGGGCGGATGACTTCGACCGCGCCAACCGCAGCGGCGCGGAAACGGTCATCGATGCGGCCATCGAGGCCGGGGCCAGCCGCATCGTGCTGACCTCAACGCACGCCATCGACGTGAAGGACGGGGCTTCGGCGGCGGCGATGCCGGGGGCCTATACCCGCGCGAAGTACCGCGCCGAACAGTTCGCGCTCCGCCGCGTGGCCGAGGGCGCGCCGATCATCGCCGTTGCGCCGACCATGCCGCTCGGTCCCGGTGACGCCAACCTCACGCCGCCCACGCGCATGCTGCTGGAGTTCCTGCAGGGCCGGAACCCGGCCTTCCTCGATTTCGAGGTCAACCTGATCGACGTGCGCGAGGTCGCGGAAGGCCACGTGCTGGCCGCCGAGCGGGGCGAGCCCGGCGTCCGCTATGTGCTGGGCCGCTACAATCTGATGCTTTCGGAGATGCTGCGCATCGTGGAGCGGCTGAGCGGCCGTCCGATGCCGACGCGGACGATTCCCTACGGACTCGCCTGGGTCTCGGCGGCGGCGATGGCGGCGGCGGCGCGCGTCACCGGGAAACCGCCGCGAGCCTCACTGGAGGGAGTCCGGCTGGCGCGGCGGCTGAAGCCCGTGGCCGAGAACCCGGCGGCAGCGCTGGGCCTGGCCGCGTGGCCGCTGGAGCCAATGCTCGGCGACGCGATCGGCTGGCTCGAACGCGAAGGATACTGGCGGCGCGATGACTGAACCGGAACTGATCATTTTCGACTGCGATGGCGTGCTGGTTGATTCGGAGCCGCCGGCGAACCGCGTGCTGGCCGAGTATCTGAAGCGTCACGGCCTCGACATGACGCTCGACCAGGTGATGTCGACCTTCGTCGGCCTTTCGCTCGGGAGCTGCGCCGAGATCGCCCTGCGCGACCATGGTGTCCGCCTGCCCGACAGCTTCGTCCCGGACATCCGCCGCCTCACCGCCGAGGTGCTGGCCCGCGAGGTGAAGCCCATCGCCGGCGTGCGGGCGGCCGTCACGGCCATCGCCCGTCCAGCCTGCGTCGCCTCCTCGGGCGAGATATCGAAGATGCGCCTCACCCTCGGGACGACCGGTCTGCTGGACCTGTTCGAGGGACGACTCTACTCCGCCACCATGGTCGAGCGCGGCAAGCCGGCGCCGGACCTTTTCCTGCACGCCGCCGCAGCCATGGGCGCGGATCCGGCCCGTTGCGCGGTGGTCGAGGACAGCCCCTTCGGCATCCAGGCGGCGCGGGCCGCGGGCATGCGAGCCATCGGCTTCACCGGCGGCGGTCACCGCGACCACGAGCGCGACGCCGGCCTGCTGCGCGAGGCGGGCGCGGCGGCGGTGATCGAGCGCATGGCCGCCTTGCCGGACGCGCTTCGTTTCGGATAGGCTTGCCAAAATAACTGAACGCCGGTCATTTGCCGGGGGAGGCACGCCATGAACGATCAGAGCCCGCAGCCATCGCCGGGGATGTTCAATCCCTTCTCGCCCGAGTTCCTGCGCAATCCCTATCCGTCCTTCCACATGCTGCGCTCCACGCAGCCGACGATGAAGACGCCGATGGGCTTCTGGGTCGCCACCCGCTACGAGGATGTGGCCTCGATCCTCAAGGACCGCCGTTTCGGCAAGGGCTTCGAGCAGCGCACCATCCAGCGCTATGGCGAGGAGGTGTTCAGGCATCCGGCCTACGCCTCCATGCGTCACTGGATGCTGACGCAGGATCCGCCGGACCACACGCGGCTCAGGGGACTGGTCTCCAAGGCGTTCACGGCGAAGCGGATCGAGGGGCTCCGGCCGCAGATCCAGATGCTGGTCGACGAGCTGCTCGACCGGGTCGAGGGCAAGGGAGCGATGGATTTCATCCGCCAGTTCGCCTACCCGCTTCCGCTCAACGTCATCTGCGACATGCTGGGCATCGTCCGGGAGGACCGCGGCCGCTTCGAATTCGGCGGCAAGGCAACGGGGCGGCTGATCGACCCGACGCCGATGTCCGAGGAGGAACTGCAGGCGGCCAATGACAGCTTCACCCAGTGGGAAGCCTATTTCCGGGAGATGTTCGCCGAGCGCCGGAAGAATCCGAAGGACGATCTGACCACCGTGCTGGTCCAGGCCGAGGAAGACGGGGACCGGCTGAGCGAGAAGGAGCTGGTCGGCAACATGATCCTGCTCTTCGGCGCGGGCCACGAGACCACCGTCAACCTGCTCGGCAACGGCATGCTGGCGCTGCTCTCCGACCGGGAGCAGTTCGAGCGGCTGAAGGCCGAGCCGGACCTGGTGCCGGGCGCGGTCGACGAGATGCTGCGTTACGATTCCTCTGTGCAGATGACCGGGCGCTGCGCCATGGAGGACGTCGAGGTCGGCGGCGTGACTATTCCGAAGGGCGAGCACGTGCTCTGCCTGCTGGGCGCGGCCAACCGCGATCCCGAGCGCTTCGACGACCCGGACAGCTTCCGCATCGACCGCAAGGACGTGCGGCCCATGTCCTTCGGCGGTGGCATCCACCATTGCATCGGCGCGCAGCTCGCACGGGTGGAAGCGGATGTCGCCTTCCGCACGATCCTGAAACGGCTGCCGGACCTGCGGCTCGATCTGGACGGGGAGCCGGACTGGCGGCCGACCTTCACCCTGCGCGGCCTGATGAGCCTGCCCGTGAAGTGGTGAATGCAGGTTGGCGCGCGAGGGATGGTATGGCTGGCTCGCGCGCCTTCTGAATCCTGGACACGGCGGGCTGGCCGGCCCAGCCATCCCCAGCCCGCCTGCGCTATACCGTCAGCACTGCTTCCATGACGCGGACGACATGGCCGCCGATTCGCGGGCCGCTGTCCGGCCCGTCGGTGGCGGCCACGATGCGGGCGTCGCGGCCCATCTCCACGCCCTGCTCGGCGATATAGCTGACCGGCCCCGCGCCCAGCGCGCCGGAGCGGGCGATCAGCGCAGCGAGGCAGCCATTGGCCGAGCCGGTTGCCGCATCCTCGGGCACGCCTTCCGCCGGGGCGAAGGCCCGCAGCTTCACGTCGACGCCCGGGTTCGTCGCGCCGACCGACCACACAGCGAGGCCGGTGATGCCGGTCCGTTTCGACAGTTCCGCGATGGCCGTCATGTCGGGCTCCAGCGCCGCCACTGACTCCGGCGAAGGCAGCCGGGCGAACATCCAGGCTATGCCGGTGTTGGCGGCCTCGACAGGCGGGTCGGCGAGATCCCCTTCGGCGCAGCCCAGAGCGGCCGCGACCTCTGCGGCGCCCAAATCGATATCGATGAAGGTCGGGGCGACCTGGGTCATGGTGAAGACGGGCAGGCCGTCCCGTGCCGCGACCGCGACGGGAATGACGCCGGCGTGGCATTCCTGGCGCAGCACTTCCGGCAGCGGCCCGAAACCCGCCTGACGCATGCTTTCGTGCACGCAGAAGGCCGCGGAAATCGTCGGATGGCCGGCGAAGGGCAGTTCGCTGCGCGGCGTGAAGATGCGCGCGCGGTAGTCGGCGTCGTCCCGCGTCGGCGGCAGCAGGAAGACCGTTTCCGAGAGGTTCATCTCCGCGGCGATCTGCTGCATCCGTTCGGTCGGAATGCCTTCGGCGTCGAAGACCACGGCGCAGGGGTTTCCCCGGTAGACGCGGTCGGCGAACGCGTCCACCTGCCAGAGGCGTCTGGTTTCCATCGCTCTCCCCGGATCAGAGCTTGACGGTCATTCCGCCGTCGACGAACAGCATGTGTCCGGTGACATATGACGCGGCGTCCGAGGAAAGGAAGATCGCAGCGCCGGCGATCTCCTCGGGCCGGCCCCAGCGGCCCACCGGCGTGCGCTCCTCCACCATCTGCGTGAAGGCCGCGTCTTCCATCAGGGGCTTGTTGAACTCGGTGCCGAAATAGCCGGGCGCGATGCCGTTGACGCAGATCCCCTTGTCGGCCAGTTCCACTGCCAGCGACTTGGTCAGGCCGGCGACGGCGTGTTTGGTGGCGACGTAGGAGCTGATGTTGGGCCGCGCGATCCGGCTCATCACCGAGCCGATGTTGATGATGCGGCCCTTGCCTTGCGCCGTCATGGGCCGCGCCGCCTCGCGGGCGAGAACGTAGAGCGAGACGAGATTGGTCTCGATGACCGCGCGGTAGTCGTCGGTTGTGCTCTCGGACAGCGGCGCGCGGCTGATGAAGCCGGCGTTGTTGATCAGGATGTCCAGCCGGCGGCGGTCGGCGACGACGGATTCGACCGTCGCCTTGCATGCCGCCTCGTCGGTGACGTCGAGAACACGGTGATCGGCATTGCCGCCCTTCAACCCTATCTCCTCGACCATCTCCAGCAGCGGCTCCTCCGTCCGGGCGGCGACGACAACGGTCGCGCCTGCCGAAGCCAGGCCCAGCGCCATGGCGCGCCCCAACCCCTTGCTGCCGCCGGTCACGAGAGCGATTCGGCCGTCGAGGCGAAGCTGGTTGAACATGATCCCCCTCCCTTGGCGCTGCCGACCGGCGTCAGCGCCGCCAGCTGCCGTCCGGTCCCAGGAACCAGGTTCCCGCCGGCGCCTTCTTCATGATTTCCTTGGCGTAGACCTTGCCGACGTCGTCGACGCTCACGCCCTGCTTCTGGGCCGCGTCGGCGTAGATCTTCAGCCGTTCGGCGTTGACCCGCGCCACAAAGGGTTCGGCGCTTTGTTCCCGGGCTTCCAGCAGACCGTCATAGCGTTCGCCGACCGCGCCGGAACTGCGCATCTCGTCAAGCGACTGGGCGAGGGCGCCGCCGCCAAGTGCGAACAGCACCACGAGCGCCAGCAGAATGGATCGGACCATCAGAATATCTCCGGATTCTTCTTGATGTCTTCCTGCGCCTGCTCTTCCAGCCGCACCCTGACATCGGCGTCAAGCTTGATGTTGAGATTGATGGTGATGGGCTCCTTGGGCGCCTGCACGGCGACGGTTGGCGTGCAGGCGGCGAGGACGGCGCCGAACAGCATCGTGGCGGCGATGGCCGAGGCCCCCCGGGCCTGGTCCTTCTCGATCATTTTCTTGTTCCGATTCATCCTGACTACATCTTGGCGCTGGCAGAGATTACTGCAAGGTGCGCACGCCGGTCTGAATGACGCCTGAACTGGCGCGGTACACCGTCAGGATGGTTTCCGCCAGACGGTCCGCGTTGCCCTCGACGTTGATGTTGAAGACGAAGGGGTGGGCGTCGAGCAGATCCGGATTGCGTCCTTCCAGTCGAACCTCGATCCGCGCCGCGCCCTCGGGGGCCTTGTCGATGCCGATCTCCAGCTTCGTGTAGCGAAAGTTTTCCAGCGCCTTCAGCATCAGGTCGACCTGTTCCCCGCCGCGGTCGCCGAGTACCTGCCGCGCGCGGTCGGTGCTGATGCGCAAGACCCCGTTCGTGCCGCCCGAGAGCCGGGCGTCGTTGATCGCGATCTGCTCGCCCCCGATGATCGTGACAGGCACCACGCCCGAGAGTTCCCCGTCCATGCTGACGCCGCCCAGGCCGAGGAGCTGGGTCAACTCGGCCAGACTGATGGCGTCAAGCCCGAGACGCAGGTCCGCGTCCCTGGGCGGCGCGGTGACCGAGAATGGCTCGAAGGCGAAGCGGCCTTCGAGCATCTCGCCGCTCAGCGTGCTGAAGTGCAGCTTGGCGCCCTCAGGCCCGCTGTCGATGTCGAAGGCGGCAGTGATGTCGGTCAGCGGGACGCCGGCCTCCAGCCGGCCGATCCGGAGTGTCTGGGTCTGTGGCGTGCGGAGCGGCGACAGGGAGGCGAGGTCGACCGTGCCGTTGACGCCGGACACTTCCGCCTCCGCCGTCAGCAGCGATACGTCGCTCAGGCGCACCGTGGCCCGGCCGCCGCCGCCATCGGACAGCGGTAGAACGAAGTCGCCCGCCACGGTCCCGTCGGCGGTGACCGCGTCCGCTTCCAGGGCGGTGAACTTCTGCAGGAACGACATCGCCGTCCCGGCATGGGTCGGCCCCAGGGAAATCCGCGCGGTCCCGCCGTCCAGAGCGATCTCGGCCTTCAGTTCCGGGCCGGACAGGCTGCGCGCCTCGCCGGTCACCTCGGGCGCCGACATCGGGCCGGTCAGCCGCCCGCTCAGGGCCAGCGGCGGCGCACCCTCCAGCAGCGCCGGGTCGATCGCGACGCCGTCGACGGTGAAGCGCTGGTCCAGCCGAGCGCCGGCCAGGTTGACAAGGCCGGCCAGGGAGAGGCCGTCGAGCCGCGCCATCCCGTCGGCCTCGACCGTCGCCACGGCGATGTCGGTGTCCAGCCGGTCGACGCCGCTGGCGAGGTCCGTACGCAGCGAAGCGCGTATTCCCGTCAGGCGGATCGGGCCGGGGGTTTCCCCCGTTCGGATCGCAAGGGCGTCGAGGTCCAGATTGGCGGTGGCGACGCCCGGCGCGGGATCGCAGGCCGACAGCGTGCATGGCCCCAGCCGCAGCTCCGCGCTGTTGACCCGGGCCGTAACCGGGCCGGGTATCCGAACGCCGCCCCCTGCGCTCACGCCCTCCGTGCGCAGCGTGCCGCCGCGCAGCCGGATGGCGGTTCCTTCGGCATCCCCGCTGACCGTGAACGGCGACTGCAGGCGCAGGCCGTCGACAGCGACGCCGCCGGCGTCGAGGCCGGTCAGCCCCGTGTCGAGCCGGCCTTCCAGAGCAAGCGTCCCGCCGGCTCCGACCGTGCCCTCGGCGGCAATTGCGGCGTCGAGAACGCCGATTCCCGCAATGTCCCGCAGCGCGGTGTCCAGATTCAGCGACAGTTCGCCGTCATCCCCGCCGCCGCCGCGATAGTCCAGATTCAGCGCTGCCGGACCCGACACGGCGGGCAGGGTCGGGTGAAGCCCTGCGATCCGCCCCGCATCCTCCAGCGCCGCATCGATATGGAGTTCGGCATGTTGCCGGTCGAACGACCATGGGGCGCTCAGTGTGGCGCTTCCGTCGAGCCCGAGTTCCGGCGCGTTCGCATCCAGCCGCGCATCGAAGCCCTCGGGTCGCGAGTCGATGGTCAGTTCCAGCTTTTCGGGCCTGACGAGGGTGCGGACATCGCCCTGTATCAGGATCAGTTCGCTGACGCTTGCGGTCAGGCGCTGTCCGCTCTCGCCTGTCGCCTCGCTGGCGATCCGGCCGTCCGCCCGGAGGGCCGGGTGGGCGAGTTCGAACCCGCTTCCGATTTCGAGCACGCCGCCGGCGGCCAGCGCGATCGTGCCTGGCAATGCCAGCCGCACCCGGCGTTCCTCCGGGCCGCCTGTCGCCACCAGTCCTTCTACCGTGAAGGCGGGCAGGGCGATCTGGCCGAGCAGCGGGCCGCTCGCCACAGCCTGGGCCATCGGCGCGCAGCGGTCGATGGCGCAGGGGCCGAGCGTGACGGCCGCCCGGTCGATCCCGCCGGAAAACGGGCCGGTCCATGGCGCGCCGTCGGCGGTCTCGATGCGCCCGGCGCTGATGATGACGTCGGAGAGACCGAGATCCGTTCGGTCCTCCACCCCGTCGGCGTCGACGCGCGCCTCCGCCTCGATGTTGGCGATGGTAACGCCGCCGAACGCGACACGATCCGCCGCCGCTTCCAGACGGCCGTCCAGGGCCAGCCTGTCCGTCAGCGTCAGATCGCCGGTGTAGTCCAGTTCGCGCAGGTGCTGTCCGCCGATGGTCAGATCCCGCGCCGCGAGGCTGAGCCCTTGGGCGGAGATGCCGTCGGGCGACCAGACGAGTCGCTCGAAGACGGCGTCGGCAGATGCAGCGGAACGGAGCAGCAGCCGGCCCCCGGCTTCCACCGACAGGGGCGTTTCGCCGGCGATGAGGCGCTCCGGGCGGTCCAGGCGCAGCCGGAAACCTTCGCTCAGGGTCAGCGTGACGTCGGGGCCCAGAAGCGCAACCGTGGAGGGGCTTGCCACGGCTTCGGGCAGCAGCGTTTCGTTGAGGCCGCTGGCCAGGATGTCGGCGATCCCGAATTCGGTCTCGGCGCGCGTGCCGGAGAAGTCGGTGCGGGCGTCGAGAACCGCGCGCAGGCTCTCGAAATGACGGCCGTCCCCGACCAGGTCCGCGTCCAGCCGGGTCTCCAGAATGCCACTGGCGGCCGCAGTCTCGCCGGGCCCCTCCAGGGGCAGGCGGCCCCGAAAGGTCAGATGCAGGTCGGCCGTCCCCGACTGCAGTCCCGTCTCCGGCACGGCCTCGCCGAGCCGGGCGGCGTTCGTCAGGCGCAGGCGAAGATCGATCGCCGTGTCCCCATCGCCCGCAGGCAGCGCGCCGTCGCCGCTGGCGGCGAGGTCCAGGCCCAGATCCGGGACCGCGCCCTGCAGCGTGACCTCGAATCGCTCCTCACCGAGGGCGACCGCGAAGGACACGCCCTCGGCATCGAGAGGCCGGGCTTCGCCCTCGCGCTTCAGACGCAGCCGGGCCAGTTCGCCGCTGATTCGCGTCACGCCTTCCGGCGTCATCGCCGTCTCGATGCGTCCCTCCGCCTCCAGCCGCGGATGAGACAGGCTGAAGGGGGTATTCAGAACCGGTGGCGCGCCGGGCGGGAGATCGACCGTACCGGGGAGGTTCAGATGCGCGACGCCTTCCGCCGTGTCGATATCGACCGAAAGATCGCTGAGCGCGATTTCCGGCCGCGGGCCCGAAGCGGGCGCGGCTTCTTCCGTGCCGGCACCGGCCAGGAACTCCGCCAGCGGGCCGAGGTCCAGCGCGCCGTCGCGCCAGGCGACCGAGAGGTCCACGCCTTCCGCGGTAACACGCCCGATCGCGCCTTCGGACAGGTCGTAGCGGATCTCGAGGCGGCGCGCCGAGGCGCTGTCGCCCAGGCGCGCGTTGCGGACTTCCGCGCCTCCGAAGTCCAGGCGGGTCACGTCCAGCGCCGCGTCCTCGATGCCCCGGCTGGCAAGGTAGTACTCGGCGGCGCGCTCGGCCAGCCAGGTTCGCGCAAGCACGATGGCGGCCAACAGGATCAGAATCCCGGCCGTCGCGCCGATCGCCAGTCGCTTGCCGCGGATGCTCACGAATCGCTCCGCTCAGGTGGTACTGGCATCCATATTGTCGCGCGGGCGCCCCTTTGCGAGCCGCTCGTGCGGTTGCGTCGTTGTCAGATGGTTTCGTCGACGGCGAGACCCTTGAGACGGGACAGTCGCTCCAGCCGCTTCAGGACCTCTTCGGCCGGGAACTGCTTCAGGACTTCGCCCGTTTCCGGGTCGACGGCCTTGTAGACGAAGCCGCCGCCTTCATCGAGCACGTCGATCTCGAGACTGGCGTTGGGCGGGTAGTCGGCCATCATGGCCTTGCCGACGATGCGGGCCGCGCCCTGGCGGTCCACGCGGGGCTCTTCTTCCCGTGTGCGGCGCTGCTCCAGCATCTCGGCGGTGTCCCGCCGGATCTCGGAGTCCCTGGTCTGCGCCTCGGTCGCTTTTTCGACCTTCCGCGTCGCCTTCGTCGGTTCAACGCCGATGACTTGACCGGTCGTTGCGTCGGATATCATGGCCATCCCCCGATGGTCAGACCCCTTGCGCTGCGGACCCGTCTTCGCCGGCTTGTGCCGGTCGTTCCGTCCTCAGCGCGGGGGCCGCGGCGGGGATATGGAGCCTCGCGGCCCCATATCCCCTGTGAGCGGGCCCTTAGAAGAGACCCAGGATCGTCTGCGGCGCCTGGTTGGCGATGGACAGCGCCTGCACGCCCAGCTGCTGCTTGATCTGCAGCGACTGGAGCCTTGCGCTCTCCTTGGCCAGGTCCGCGTCCACCAGGTTGCCGACGCCCTGCGTCAGGGTGTCCTGCAGCTGGCTGACGAAGTCCTTGTGGATTTCCAGGCTCTTCGCGTCCGTGCCCAGCGAGGCGAGGCGCGAGTTCGCCGTGTCGATCGCGGCATCCACGGCCGAACGGGCGGCCGCGGCGTTGGTGGCGGTCGTCAGGTCGACGGAGGCGATGCTGAGGCCGGTATTGGCCGACAGCTGCTGGGCCGAAACGGTGATGGACGAACCTTCATCGTTGGCCAGCACCGAGATGCTGGAGATGGAACCGTCGATCAGGTTCACGCCATCGAACTCGGCGTTGCTGACGATGGTGCCGATCTGGTCGCGCAGCGCAGTGAAGTCGGCGGCCAGGGCATTACGGCTGGACGTGTCGAGGCTGGCGTCGGTCGCGGCGACGGCCTTCTCCTTCATCTCGATGAGAAGGTCGGAGATCGACTGACCGGCCGCGATCGCGGTATCGGCAGCCGAGACGCCACGGTCGAGGCTGTTCTTGACCGCATCGAAACCGGAGATGGTGGCGCGGATGTTCTGGGCGATGGCGTAGGTGGAGCCATCGTCCTTCGGTCCGGCGACCTTCAGGCCGGTGTTGATGCGCGACTGAACCTGGGCCAGCTCCTTGTTGGTGCTGTTGAGGTTCTGCAGGGCGACCATCGCGCCCGTATTGGTGTTGACGGAAATTGCCATTGGTAGTCTCCATTCTGGAAGTTGGCGGTTCAACAACGGGCGTTTTGCCCGCGCCGCTTCTTCCGCAATGGATGGGCCAGTTTTTCCGAATATCTAAATTGTTGAAAAGGCGGAAGAATTTTCCGTGGAGCGATTCTGCCCGGCACTTCTTGCCGGCAGATTCTGCCGGGAGTAGGCAAATAGTTCCGGCAGAAATTGCCCAGTCGAGCCTGATTGTTCAATCAATAACTCTTCAATACGACCTGACTAGAGTAAACTGGTAAATGGATAATTAACCAAGCAAGGTGAATTTTGATCTCATTACTTCGAAAAAGGCCGCAAAGGGATATGGAGCGGTGTGCTCCATATCCCCCTGCGCGGGCCCTAGAACAGGCCCAGGATGGACTGAGGCGCCTGGTTGGCGATGGACAGGGCCTGCGTGCCCAGCTGCTGCTTGATCTGCAGCGACTGGAGGCGGGCGCTCTCCTTGGCCAGGTCCGCGTCCACCAGGTTGCCGAGACCCTGCGTGAGGGTATCCTGCAGCTGGCCGACGAAGTCCTTGTGGATTTCCAGGCTCTTCGCGTCCGTGCCGAGAGAGGCAAGACGTGCGTTGGCGGTCTCGATCGCCGCATTGACGGCGGAACGGGCGGCGGCCGCGTTGGTCGCCGTGCTGAGGTCGACGGAAGCGACGCTCAGGCCGGTGTTCGCCGAAAGCTGCTGGGCCGAAACGGTGATGGAAGAACCTTCATCGTTGGCCAGCACCGCGATGCTGGAGATGGAGCCGTCAATCAGGTTGATGCCGTCGAACTCGGCGTTGCTGACGATGGTGCCGATCTGATCGCGGAGCGCGGAGAAATCCGCGTCCAGAGCATTTCGGCTGGCCGTGTCAAGGCTGGCGTCGGTCGCGGCGACGGACTTCTCCTTCATTTCGATGAGAAGGTCCGAAATCGACTGACCGGCCGCGATCGCGGTATCGGTCGCCGAGACGCCACGGTCCAGGCTGTTCTTGACTGCATCGATGCCGGAGATCTCGGACCGGATGTTCTGGGCGATGGCGAAGGTGGAGCCATCGTCCTTCGGTCCGGCGATCTTGAGGCCGGTATTGATGCGCGACTGAACCTCGGCCAGCTCCCGGTTGGTGCTGTTGAGGTTCTGAAGGGCGACCATCGCCCCAGCGTTGGTGTTCACTGACAACATTTGATTGCTCCGTTCTGGATTGGGTTTTCGGTTAGCCGGCCTTTTGCCCGCTGCCACCCGGTTCGCAACCCTCGGGCCAGAATTCTCACCTTCATGATTTCCAATAAAATCAATGAATTATGGAAATATTGATAAAATACCAGACAAATTCTGCCGATCAGGATTTGCCGGGTCGGGCCCCGGGCGGCAAGTCCTGCCGGGCCGGAGGCGGCCGCTGCGACTGTGACCGCGGCCCCTCGTCCGCATCGCCCGCGGGCGCTAGGCTGGCCCGATCGGCGGCTCAATGAGGTGAAAAGGTGCGCAACGCTGTTCTCTGTCGTCTCGTGGTCCTTGTCGCGGTCCTTGTGACCGGTGGCGGCGCGACCCGCTCCCTGGAACTCGGTCCGCTGCACCCGGAAGCCGAGACGGTGCTTGCGCGGCTGGCGGATACCGATGCACTCGCCGGCGCGGCGATCGTCGAGCGGCCGGCCAAGGGTCTGCCCGGCGTCCGGGCGCTGACGATGGGCGAACCCAACGGCCAGGACGTTTCGGCGCAATTGCTGGTGCGGGACCGTGCGCTGATCGGCTTCCGCATGGAGGTGCCGCTGCTGCCTTCCGCCGATCCGGGTCTTTACGCCTTCGCCGATCTTGCCCCGATGCTGGAGCCGGCCCTGGCGGGTCTGGCGCACGACGAGGATGTGGCCGGCCGCGAGGCCATCAAGCGCTGGGCAGGGGAGATCGGCCTGGAAAGCTGGATGCGGCCGCGCTACGGCGCCTATCGCCTGGAGCGCCGGGTCGGCGGCACCCTGTTCGTCTTCGAGGGGGTGCCGCTCGAGCGGTTCTGGATTTCGGCCAGCCGGGCGCCGGAGGCGCTGCACCCGGTGCTGGACGACCTGCAGCCCCATGTGCCGGCGGCCGAACGAGCCGCCGCGGTCCCTGCCCTGACCGCCGTGGAGCGCGGCGAGTACGGCGAGGCGCGGCGTCTGGCCGGGCCCCATGCCGACGCGGGGGCGGGCTGGGCCCTGCTGGTGATGGCCGATTATGGCGAGCCGATCGGGCCCGGCCGGGCCATGTCCAGCACCATCAACAACATGCTGGAAAAGTCCGCCGACACCGGTTTTGCGCCCGCCCAATATGTATTGGGCCAGCCGGAATCGAATTTCGCCGAGCGCCGGCTGACCGAGGCGGCGCAAGCCGGCTACGGGCCCGCGCTGGCCCTGAAGGCGCGCCGTCTCTACCGCGGCGGCCGGGCGGAGGATCCGGCGGCCCGCTGCGACGAACTGGTGGCGCTGCAGGGCAATGCCATGGCCCAGCTCCGCACGGTCTACCGCTATGCCGAAGGCGGCGGCGCGGCGGACACGGCCTATTTCTGGGGACGGGTCACGCTGGAGACCTTCGGCGAGGCCGCAAGCTTCACCGTCGAACGCTACATCCTGCATACGCTGGATGTGCTGTCGGATCGGCTGGCGCCGGCGGTCATGGCGAAACTGGACGCCGATGCGGCGGACTGGTCGCCGAAATCCTTCGACGAACTGAAACCGAAATACGAAGCGCTCGGCTGCCTCGGGTGAGGCGGAGTCAGAGCCCCTCGAACAAGGGCGTCGAGAGGTAGCGCTCGGCGAAGGACGGCAGGATGGCGACGATGGTCTTGCCGGCCATGGTCTTCCGTTCGCCGACCTCCAGCGCCGCGGCGACCGCCGCGCCCGACGAAATACCGACGGGAATGCCTTCCAGGCGCGCCAGGCGGCGCGCGGTCTCGAAGGCCGTCTCGTTGCCGATGGTCAGCACCTCGTCGACCACCGCGCGGTCGAGATTGTCGGGCACGAAGCCCGCGCCGATACCCTGGATCTTGTGCGGTCCCGGATTGCCGCCCGACAGCACGGGGCTGTCCTCGGGCTCGACGGCGACGATGTGGACGTCGGGCTTGCGCTGTTTCAGCACCCGGCCGATGCCGGTGATGGTGCCGCCGGTACCGACGCCGGAGATGATGACGTCGACCTTGCCCCCGGTGTCGGCCCAGATTTCCTCGGCGGTGGTGGCGACATGGATCGCCGGGTTCGCCGGGTTGGCGAACTGCTGCGGCATCACCGCGCCGGCGTTTTCCGCCATCAGTTCGTTGGCGCGCGCAATGGCGCCGTTCATGCCCTTCTCCGGCGGGGTCAGTTCCAGCTCCGCGCCCAGCAGCTTCAGCATCCGCCGGCGTTCGATCGACATGCTCTCCGGCATCACCAGGATCAGCCGGTAGCCCTTGGCGGCGGCAACGAAGGCCAGCGCAATGCCGGTATTGCCCGAGGTCGGCTCGATGATGGTCGCGCCCGGCTTCAGATCGCCGGCTTCCTCCAGCGCCTCGATCATCGAGACGCCGATGCGGTCCTTGACCGACGAGAGCGGGTTGAAGAATTCCAGCTTGGCCAGGATCTCGGCGCCCTCGGCCAGGTTCTCGCCGATGCGGTTGAGGCGCACCAGCGGCGTCGCGCCGATGGTTTCGACGATGGAATCATAGATGCGGCCGCGCGGCGGCGTGAAGCGTTCGAAGTCGGTCATGGCGTTCTGTCCCCCTCCCCAGGGGTCGGCGTTGCCGCCGTCAGATGGTGAAATCGCGCGTGTTGCTGGCGGCCTTGGGCACCTCGGCGGACTCGGCGCGGCGGCAGAGATCCTCCAGGGTGATCTCCGAAAGCCGGTCGACGATCTCCAGCTGGATCTCATTCCACAGCGGCCGGACCACCTTGTGGCCCAGGTCGGAGCCCGTGTCCTCCTCCGGCTCGTCGTCGCTGGAGATCACGCGGACGATATCGGCCACGGTGATGCGCCGGCGCTCCCGGGCCAGGGTGTAGCCGCCGCGGGGGCCGCGCACGCCCTTCAGGATGCCGGCGCGCACGAGTTGCTGCATCGCCTGCTCCAGATAGCGCGGCGGAATCTTCTGTCGCGCCGTGATGTCCTTGGACTGTACCGGGTCGGGCCGGGCGTTGTAGGCGACGTCGAGCACGGCATCAAGCGCGAACATGGTCTTCTTCGGCAGGCGCAGGATGTCGGTCATGGCCGGCCCACCCCCGTCGAGCCGAAGCCGCCGCCGCCCCGGGCGGTCTCCTCCAGCGCCTCGACTTCCCGCCAGACGCAGCGCGCGACCGGCGCGACCACCATCTGCGCGATGCGGTCGCCGCGGCGGATCTCGAAGGGTTCCGCCGAAAGGTTCACCAGGATCACGGAAACCTCGCCGCGATAGTCGGCGTCCACCGTGCCGGGGCTGTTCAGCACCGTCACGCCGTGACGGGCCGCGAGTCCGGATCGCGGGCGCACCTGCGCCTCGTGGCCGGGCGGCAGGGCGATGGCGATTCCCGTCGGCACCATTGCTCGGCGCCAGGGTTGCAGTATCAGCGGCGCGTCGATCGCCGCGCGGAGATCCATGCCCGCCGCTCCGGCGCTCTCATAGCCCGGCAGGGGCAGGTCGGCGGCGTGCGCCAGCCGGCGGATGGGGATGGCGTCCAGGTTCATGGCGTGCTTCCGAAGAAGCGGGCGATCCGGTCGGCCAGGCGCTCGGCGACGGCGGTCTTGGCCATGGGCGGCCAGCTTTCGGGCTCCCCCGCGCCGATCAGCGTGACCGAGTTCCGGTCGCCGCCGAAGGTGCCGGTGTCGGGACTGACGTCATTGGCGACGATCCAGTCGCAGCCCTTCTTCTGGCGCTTCTTCTCGGCATATTCGATGATGTTCTGCGTTTCGGCCGCGAAGCCGACCACCAGGCGCGGCCGCTGGCTGGCGTGGCCGGCCAGCCCGGCGAGGATGTCGGGGTTCTCCGCAAAGCTGAGCGCCGGCGCCGGGCCGCCTTCCTGCTTCTTCAGCTTCTGTCCCGCGGCGTCGACCCGCCAGTCGGCCACCGCCGCGGCGCAGATGGCGATGTCGGCCGGCAGGGCCGCCTCGCAGGCGTCGCGCATCTGGACCGCCGTCTCCACCCGCACGGTCTCGACCCCCGGCGGGTCGGGCAGGCCCGTCGGGCCGCTGACCAGGGTGACCGACGCCCCCAGCCGGCGCAGCGCGCCGGCGATGGCGTGGCCCTGCTTGCCCGAGGACCGGTTGGCGATGTAGCGGACCGGATCGATCGGCTCATGGGTGGGGCCGCTGGTGACCACCGCCTTCAAGCCCGCCAGAGGACCGCCGGCGAAGTGCCGCTCCAGCGCCGCAACGATGTCCAGCGGCTCCGCCATGCGGCCGGGTCCGAACTCGCCGCAGGCCATCGCGCCCTCCGTCGGGTCGATGACGATCGCGCCGTCGTCGCGGAGCTGCGCCAGGTTGCGGCGGGTCGCCGAATGCTGCCACATGCGCACGTTCATCGCCGGTGCGATCATTACCGGCTTGTCGGTCGCCAGCAGCAACGTCGTCGCCAGATCGTCGGCCAGGCCTGCGGCCATGCGCGCCATCAGATTCGCCGTGGCCGGCGCGACCAGCACGATATCGGCCTGCCGGGACAGCTGGATGTGCCCCATCTCCGCTTCGTCGGTCAGATCGAACAGCTCGGTGTAGACCTTCTCCTCGGCCAGCGCCGAAAGGGCGAGCGGGGTCACGAACTCGGCGCCCGAGCGGGTCAGCACCGGGCGCACCGCCGCGCCGCGCTCCCGCAGGCGCCGGATCAGGTCCGGTATCTTCACGGCCGCGATCCCGCCGCCGACGATCAGCAGCACACGCCGCGCCGACAGGGTTCCGGTCACATCCGCAGCAAGCATGGGCTAATCCGAAATCTACGTCTCCAACCTGTACATAACCTAGTCCGCCGCAAGCGCCACGGCAATCTCGGAATCCGACGCCGCGCCATGCACTTGCCGTCTGCCGGCTTCGAGGGGCGGGGCGGTCTCGCGTTGACAGTCAGGGGCATCGGCCTACAATCGCGTCTCGGTTGCGGGGGTCCGGCGAATCCGGGGGGACTCCGTACCAGGGGATCATAGAGCTCGAGGCCGGTTTCAGACCGGCCGGAGCGAATGAGGGGGACGGTCATGGCGAACACCAATCGCCCGTTGTCGCCGCATCTGCAAGTCTACGACATGCTTCAGATCACGGCCCTGATGTCGATCCTGCATCGCATCACGGGCGTGTTCCTTGGGCTGGGCATGCTGCTTGTGATCTGGTGGCTGGTCGCGCTGGCCAGCGGGCCGGAATATTACACCTACGTGCTGGGCGTGGCGGGCAGCTGGATCGGCCGCCTGGTGCTGTTCGGCTTCACGGCCGCGCTGTTCTATCACCTCTGCAACGGCATCCGGCACCTCTTCTGGGACGCCGGCCGGGGGTTCGAGATTCCGGCGGTCTACCGTTCGGGCTGGACGGTGGTGATCGCCTCGCTGGTGCTCACCGTACTGGCCTGGGTGGCGGCCTACGCCTACGGAGGTTGACGCCATGAAGCGTTCCGCACTCAACACGCCGCTGAAGAATGCGCGCGGCCTCGGCTCGGCCAAGGACGGCACGGAGCACTGGTGGATGCAGCGGGTCACCGCGATCGCGCTGATTCCGCTGGTCTTCGCCTTCGTCGTGCTGATGATCCGGCTCGCCGGCGCCGACTATCTCACCGCCGCCGGCATTGTCGGCAATCCACTGGTCACCGGCGTTCTGCTGCTGCTCATCGTCGCCGTGTTCTGGCATCTCAAGCTGGGGGTCCAGGTCGTCATCGAGGACTATGTCCACGGCCCGGCCTCGCGGCTGTTCATGATGTTCGCGAACACGTTCGGATGCTGGATCGGCGCACTGATCTGCATCCTGGCCGTCCTCACGATCGCCTTTGGAGGGTGAACCCGATGTCCGAAGCCTATCCGTACACGGAGCACAAGTTCGACGTCGTGGTGGTGGGCGCCGGCGGCGCCGGCCTGCGCGCGGCCATGGGCTGCGCCGAAGCCGGTCTGAACACCGCCTGCGTCACCAAGGTGTTTCCGACCCGCTCCCACACCGTCGCCGCACAGGGCGGCATCTCCGCCTCTCTCGGCAACATGGGCCCCGACAACTGGCGCTGGCACATGTACGACACCGTCAAGGGTTCCGACTGGCTCGGCGACCAGGACGCGATCGAATACATGGTCCGCGACGCGGTCAACGCGGTGCTGGAGCTGGAGCATTTCGGCGTGCCCTTCAGCCGCACCGACGAGGGCAAGATCTACCAGCGCGCCTTCGGCGGCATGACGACCAATTTCGGCGAGGGCCCGGCGGCGCAGCGCACCTGCGCGGCGGCGGACCGCACCGGCCACGCCATGCTGCACACCCTCTATGGTCAGTCGCTGAAGAACGACACGCATTTCTTCATCGAGTACTTCGCCATCGACCTGATCATGGACGATGACGGCGCCTGTCAGGGTGTGCTCGCCTGGAACCTGCAGGAGGGGACGCTGCACGTCTTCCGCGCGCAGATGACCATCCTGGCGACCGGCGGCTACGGCCGCGCCTATTTCTCGGCGACCTCGGCCCATACCTGCACCGGCGACGGCGGTGGCATGGTGCTGCGCGCGGGCCTGCCTTTGCAGGATCTCGAGTTCGTGCAGTTCCATCCCACCGGTATCTACGGGGCAGGCTGCCTCATCACCGAGGGCGTGCGCGGCGAGGGCGGTTATCTGGTGAATTCCGAGGGCGAGCGCTTCATGGAGCGCTATGCGCCATCGGCCAAGGATCTGGCCAGCCGCGACGTGGTGAGCCGCTCCATGACCATGGAGATCCGCGAGGGCCGCGGCGTGGGCAAGGACAAGGACCACATCTACCTGCACCTGGACCACCTGGATCCCGACATCATCGCCGAGCGCCTGCCGGGCATTTCCGAATCGGCCCGTATCTTCGCCGGCGTGGACGTCAACAAGGAGCCGATCCCGGTGCTGCCGACCGTGCACTACAACATGGGCGGCATCCAGACGAACTACCGCGGCGAGGTGCTGACGCTCCGCGACGGCGATCCCGACGCGGTGGTGCCCGGCCTGATGGCGGCGGGCGAAGCCGCCTGCGTTTCCGTCCACGGCGCCAACCGTCTGGGCTCCAATTCGCTGATCGATCTGGTGGTGTTCGGACGCGCCTGTTCCAACCGCTGCGCCGAAATCGTCGAGGCCGGGCGGAATCTTCCGGAGACCAACAAGGCCTCCGTCGACAAGGCGCTGGCGCGGCTCGACAAGGTCCGCAACGCCAGTGGCGGCACGCCGACCGCGGCGATCCGGGACCGGATGCAGCGCGTCATGCAGGACAACTGCGCGGTGTTCCGCACCTCCGAGGTGCTCTCCGAGGGCAAGCAGAAGATCGATGAGGTCTACCGCGAAATGCCCGACCTGAAGGTCACGGACCGTTCGATGGTCTGGAACTCGGACCTGGTCGAGAGCCTGGAGCTCGACAACCTGATCCGCCAGGCGGTGGTCACCATGCATTCGGCGGAGAACCGCAAGGAAAGCCGCGGGGCCCACGCCCACGAGGACTTCCCGGACCGCGACGACGCCAACTGGATGAAGCACACGCTGGCCTGGATCAACGAATCCGGTGAAGTGACCATCGACTACCGGCCGGTGCATACCTACACGCTGTCCAACGAGATCGAGTACATCGAGCCGAAAGCGCGCGTCTACTGACGCCGCGCAGCCCAAGAGGACGAAGCAATGGTTGAATTCAATCTGCCGGCGAACTCCCGCATCAAGTCCGGTAGTGGCAAGAGCTGGCCCAAGGCCGGCGACGGCGCCAATACCCGGAAATTCAAGATCTACCGCTACGATCCGGACTTGGGCGAGAATCCGCGCGTGGACACCTACGAGGTGGACATGGACGACTGCGGGCCGATGGTTCTCGATGCGCTGATCAAGATCAAGAACGAGGTCGATCCGACGCTGACCTTCCGCCGCTCCTGCCGCGAGGGCATCTGCGGCTCCTGCTCGATGAACATCGACGGCACCAACACGCTGGCCTGCACCAAGGGCGTCGACGAAGTGAAGGGCGACATCAAGATCTACCCGCTGCCCCATCTGGAAGTGGTGAAGGATCTGGTCGGCGACCTGACCCATATCTACGCCCAGTACGCCTCGATCGAGCCCTGGATGCAGACCAAGTCGCCGGCCCCGCCGGACCGGGAGCGCCTGCAGGCGCGCGAGGACCGCTCCAAGATCGACGGCCTTTATGAATGCATCCTGTGCTTCTGCTGTCAGACCTCCTGCCCCAGCTACTGGTGGAACGGCGAGCGCTACATGGGACCGGCGGTCCTGCTCCAGGCCTATCGCTGGGTCATCGACAGCCGCGACGAGGCGACGGGCGACCGGCTCGACAAGCTGGAGGATCCCTTCAAGCTCTATCGCTGCCACACCATCATGAACTGCGCGAAGACCTGCCCGAAGGGCCTGAACCCGGGCAAGGCGATCGCCGAGCTGAAGAAGATGATGGTCGAGCGCAAGCTCTGATCCATCGCGCCGCTTGAGCTTATCGAGGGCCGCGCCCGATCCGGGGCAGCGGCCCTCTTTGCTTTCCGGAGGACGTCATGACCCGGTTTGACACCCGACTGACCGACCTGCTGGGGATCGAACTGCCGCTGATCCAGGCCCCGATGGCGGGCGCCAACGGCGCCGACATGGCCGCCGCGGTCTCCGCCGCCGGGGGGCTGGGTTCGCTGCCCTGCGCCATGCTGGACGGCGACAGGATGCGCGCGGAGGCGGGTGTGATCCGGCAGCGTACCGACCGGCCGTTCAACATGAACTTCTTCTGCCATGCGCCCCGCCCGCCGGACCCGGCGGCCCAGGACCGCTGGCGCCGGCGGCTTGCGGCCTATTACGAGGAGCATGGACTGGATCCGGGCCGGACGGCCGCCGCGCCGCTGCGCGAGCCCTTCGACGACCGGGCCTGCGAGGTCGTCGAGGAGGTCCGTCCCGGTGTGGTCAGCTTCCATTTCGGTCTGCCTTCGGGGGATCTGCTGGAGCGGGTCCGGGCCGCCGGCGCGAAGATCATCGCTTCGGCGACGACCGTGGCGGAAGCGCGCTGGCTCGAGGCGCGGGGCTGCGACGCCATCATTGCCCAGGGCTGTGAGGCCGGCGGCCATCGCGGGATATTTCTGGGCGACGACATAACCAGCCAGGCCGGTACGATGGCCCTGGTGCCCCAGATTGCGGATGCGGTCGCGGCGCCGGTGATCGCCGCCGGCGGCATTGCCGACGGCCGCGGCGTGGCGGCGGCGCTGGTGCTGGGCGCGGCCGGGGTTCAGGTGGGCACGGCCTTCCTGTTCACGCCCGAGGCGACGATCTCCGATCTGCACCGCCGCGCCCTCGCGGAGGCCGTCGACGATTCGACGGCGCTGACCAATGTCTTTTCGGGGCGGCCGGCGCGCGGCATCGTCAACCGGGTAATGCGTGAGGTCGGCCCGATGGCCGCCGAGGCGCCGCCGTTTCCGACAGCGGGCGAGGCGCTGGCGCCGCTCAAGCAGGCGGCCGAGGCACAGGGGCGTGCGGACTTCTCGTCGCTCTGGTCGGGGCAGGCGGCCGGACTGGCGCGGCCGGCCGGTGCGGGCGAACTGACCCGCCGGCTGATCGCGGATGCTCTAGCGCGTCTCTCGGCGGTCAGTTGACCTTGCGGCGGCTCTGGTCGAGCAGCCAGGCCGTCAGCGCTGCGCCATGGGCCGCAGAGGCGAAGCGGATCGCCGAGCCGCCGCCGCGGTGGGCCAGGACCTCGCCCTCGACCCGGCGCAGCAGCATGCCGACGCTGATGTAGATGCGGTCGCCGACCTGGGCGGGCAGGGGCGGCTCCACGAACACGCCGCCATTGGAGATGTCGATGGTGCGGCAGCGGCTGATCGTGCCGTCCGCCGTCTCGATCTCGATTTCGACGGAAACCTCGAAGCGCTCATGCTGCCGGCGAAGCTGCGGCGGCGGCGCAAACAGCATGTTGAACTGACGTACGCGGCGCGCGAGATCGGACATCATGCCCATGGTGGGAATCACCCTTGTTACTCTGACCGGCGCATGATGGATCGGCGGGGCTTAAGGCCCGGTTAAGGCTGAGTGGTATCGGGCGATTACGCCGTCGACGGCAGTCGCCTCAGGCGCCGCCGCCATGGGCGCGCTCGACCATCCAGTGGGCCAGTGACCGGCCTTCTTCCCCTGCCAGGAAGGCGAGGCCCGTGCCCTCCGGACGCTGACCGACGATCCGCGCCGTCACGACTTGCGCGCCCTGCCCCGGGTCGACCCTGACCCGCCGGCCGCGGTCGCCGGCCAGGTTCGGCGTGACCAGCATGCCGCCCTCGGAGACATTGCGGGCGATGCAGGCGCCATTGGCGCAGTCGTTCTCGCCGGTGACGCGCACGGGCAGGTTGATTGTCACTCTTTGTGACGCTCGCCGGTCCTGTGACGCAATTTGTTTGCGTCCCAGGCCCAGAAGTCTTGCGATGTGTTCGATTCCCCTCATGGGCAACGGCAATCGCAAGCGCGATGCCACTCACACGGGTGCCCGTCCGCGGGCGGTCAGTCCCGTGGCGGGTGCCGCGGTCCCCTGGGACTCAGGCCCGCGCTGTCGGGCGGGAGGTCACGCGCTGCCACCAGGCGGAGAGATTCTCCAGTTCGTCGGGCACGCGGATGCCGACGGCCTTGCCCAGCAGGATGCCGCATTGGAGCGAGATATCGGCGACCGTGTAGCTGTCCGTCGCCAGGTACTCGCGGCCTTCCATGTGGGCGTCGAATATCCGGAAACGGTCGAAGACCTTCGCCTTGCAGGCTTCGCCCCAGGCGGGTATCTGCTCGAGGCGGTCCTTCCAGAACTCGTGGGTGTTCTGGAAGCACTGGGCCGTCGGAATGGCGACCTCCAGCTCGGCGCGGCGGTTCCACATCTCGACCTGCGCCTTTTCCAGCGCGTCGCGGCCGAACATCGGCGGATCCGGGTTCAGTTCCTCGAAATAGCGGCAGATGGCCATCGACTCGGTCAGGATCGTGCCGTCATCGAGCACCAGCGCCGGCATCTTTCCCAGCGGGTTGATCTTCAGGTAGTCCGGCGCCTCGTTCTCGTGGCTCATCATGTCGACCGCCTGCATCGGCACCTCCAGGCCCTTCTCGGCCAGATAGATGCGCACCCGCCGCGGATTGGAGCCGGCGTTCAGATCGTAGAGCTTCATGGAAATCTCCCCTCGCTGTCCCGTCGCCGGGCAAGATAGTGCGTCGACGGTCCTGTCGAATCCCGCTCAGTCGGTGTTGAGCAGCACGCGCTTGAGCGTCTTGATCTCCTCGAGCGCGCGGCCGGTGCCCATGGCGACGCAGCTCAGCGGTTCGTCGGCGATGGATACGGGCAGGCCGGTGGCGTGACGCAGGACATAGTCCAGATTGCCCAGCAGCGCCCCGCCGCCGGTCAGCACGATGCCTTTGTCGACGATATCGGCGGCGAGTTCCGGCGCCGTGTGCTCCAGCGCGACCTTGCAGGCCTCGATGATGGCGCCGACCGGCTCGGCCAGGCTTTCGGCGATCTGGCGCTGGCTGATCACCAGTTCCTTCGGTACGCCGTTCATCAGGTCGCGGCCCTTGATTTCCAGCGTCATGCCGTCGCCCTCGTCGGGCGGGCAGGCAGAGCCGATCTCCTTCTTCACCTGCTCGGCGGAGCTTTCGCCCACCAGCAGGTTATGGTTGCGGCGGATATAGGCGATGATCGCCTCGTCCATCTTGTCGCCGCCGACGCGGACGGAGCGGGAATAGACGATGCCGCCCAGCGAGAGTACGGCGACCTCGGTGGTGCCGCCGCCGATGTCGACGACCATGGAGCCCGTGGGTTCCGTGACCGGCAGGTTGGCGCCGATCGCGGCGGCCATCGGCTCCTCGATCAGGAAGACCTGGCGCGCGCCGGCGCTTTCGGCCGATTCCATGATCGCGCGGCGCTCGACCTCCGTGGAGCCCGAGGGCACGCAGATGATGACCCGGGGGCTGGCGAAGCTGCGCCGGTTGTGCACCTTGCGGATGAAGTGCTTGATCATGTCCTCGGCGACGTCGAAGTCCGCGATGACGCCGTCACGCAGCGGGCGGATCGCCTCGATGTTGCCGGGCGTGCGCCCGAGCATCAGCTTGGCCTCGTCGCCGACCGCCAGAACGTGTTTCTTGCCCCGGTGATTGGTAATCGCCACCACCGACGGCTCGTTGAGGACGATGCCGCGGCCCTTGACGTAGACCAGCGTATTGGCCGTCCCGAGATCGATTGCCATGTCGGCGGACAGCCAGCCTAGAAGCCTGGAAAACATTGAACGTGAACGGACCCCTGATTTCAAACGCCCGGACGGAAATAACGCGGTTGTCGATGTCCGGAGGTGCGCCGTTGGTTGTGGCGCAAGAATCGCCATGGCGCAACAGCTTCGTTGGCGGGAAGCGCCGCTGCATTCGCCATCGCGGCGCAGCGGAAGGGCTCAGCAGTCCTCCACCTTGACGCGGTGTTCGTGCACGGTATCGCCGCTGCGCGACAGATCCGCGAACAGTGCGTCCAGCAGCGGTCCGATCAGATGGTCCATGTCGCCGCAGCGTCCCTCTGTCCGGGCGCGGCCCCGGTAGACGGTCTCGGGCGGTGCGGCCCCCGAACCGGCGCGGTAGATGCTCACCTCGACATGGGCCGGATAGACGGTCTCCTCGTAGGTCTCGGTGCGGTAGCCGTACAGAACGTCCTCGTAGAAGGTCACGAACTGGCCGTTGACGCGCTCGATCCGCTCTTCCGTACGGTATTCGGGAACCTCGAACTCGACGATCTCCGTGCGCGGCTCGCCGACATCATGGTCCAGCGTTGCGAACAGCGTTGCCTCGGTGCGTGGCGCGAGGCGGTAGCCCGCGGCGCGGAGCCTGCTTTCCAGTTGGGCACTGTAGTCCTTCGACGTCCCGTCCGCGTTTTCCGACGGGACGACGGCCACGCTTTCCACGGCCGACGGTGCGGGCGCTGCAGCGTTCGAGCCGGTCACCGTGACCTGCTGAGAAGGCGTGCACGCCGCCGCCAGGGCCATGAGGCCCGTGGCGGCCAGATGTCGTGCGAAGAGTCCCATAGGACCTATATGGGAACGCCCTTACCCTGCGTCACGCATTTTCGCGATCACGATTGCGGGGCCTCAGACGCCGCGGCAGAGGTCCAGGAAACGCCGCTCCATGTCCCGGTCTTCCCGGAAGATGCCGGTGAAGCGGGTGGTGATGCAGGAAACGCCGGGCTTCTTGACGCCGCGCGTGGTCATGCACTGATGGGCGGCGTCGATCAGGATGGCGACGCCCCTGGGCTGCAGCACCTTTTCCAGCGTCGCGGCGACCTGCGCAGTCATGGTCTCCTGCGTCTGCAGCCGCTTGGCGTAGATGTCGATCACGCGGGCCAGCTTGGAGATGCCGACGACGCGGCCTGCCGGGAAATAGGCGACATGCGCCTTGCCGATGATCGGCACCATGTGATGCTCGCAATGGGTTTCCAGGCGGACGTCGCGCAGCATGACGATGTCGTCATAGCCCTCGACCTCCTCGAAGGTGCGGCCCAGCACCTCTTCCGGATCCTCGTCATAGCCGGCGAAGAATTCCTCATAGGCGCGGACGACGCGTCCGGGCGTGTCGCGCAGACCCTCGCGGTCCGGCGTGTCTCCGGCCCATTCTATCAGGGTCCGCACCGCGGCCTCGGCCTCCTCCCGGCTCGGACGGCTCTTGCCGGTGGCCGGGTCGTACTCGCGGCCCCGGGTATCTTCTCGGGGTCCGTTCACCAAAACGTCCATCGCGTCGCGGCTCCTTGTCTCAACTCGCGCGCAGCGTTCTACGCAACCTGCCATCGGCCGGTTCATTTGACCTTATGCGCCTAGATTAATCAAATGGCGCACCCGCGCCGGCGTGACAACCACGGGCTTCCCCGCCCTTGAATGCGCCGTCATTCCAACTACAACGGCCCTTCACCTGACGGAGGACGCCGTAAATGACGCTGCAGATATACAACACGCTGACCCGAAGGAAAGAGGCGTTCCAGCCCGCCGATCCGGAACGGGTAACGGTGTATGTCTGCGGACCCACCGTCTACAACCATCCGCATATCGGCAATGCACGGCCTGCAGTGGTCTTCGACGTGCTGCACCGCCTGCTGAAGCGGCTCTATCCGGGCGTTGTCTTCGCCAGCAACATCACCGACGTCGAGGACAAGATCATCGATGCCGCGCGCCGCGAAGGCGTGCCGATCGAGACCATCACGCGGCGCTATGCCGACGCCTATCGCGACGACGTGCGGGCGCTGGGGGTTCTGGATCCCGATGTCGTGCCGCGCGTGACCGAGACGATCCCGGAGATCGTCGACATGATCGCGCGCCTGGTCGAGGGCGGCCACGCCTACGAGGCCGAGGGCCACGTGCTGTTCAACGTGACGGCCTTCGCCGACTACGGCGCGCTGTCCAACCGCAGCCGTGACGAGATGGTCGCCGGCGCCCGCGTCGAGGTGGCGCCCTACAAGAAGGATCCGGCGGATTTCGTGCTGTGGAAGCCCTCCGACGATACTCAGCCGGGCTGGGACAGTCCCTGGGGCCGGGGGCGGCCGGGCTGGCACATCGAATGCTCGGCGATGATCGAGAAGCATCTGGGCCGCACCATCGACATACACGCCGGCGGGCAGGACCTGATCTTCCCCCACCACGAGAACGAAATGGCGCAGTCGACCTGCGCCCACGGCGGAGAGGTCTTCGCGCGCTACTGGATGCACAACGGCATGCTGCGCATCGAGGGCCAGAAGATGTCGAAGTCGGTGGGCAATGTGCTGCTGATCCACGACCTTCTGTCCCGGGAGCCGGCGGAGGCGGTGCGTCTGCTGCTGTTGTCCGGCCACTACCGCCATCCGCTGGACTTCTCCCAGGCCGGGCTGGACCAGGCGCGAAAGAATCTGGACCGGATCTACGGCCTGTTGCGCGGCGTGCGCGAGGCCGACCCCGACAGCGGCGACCCGGACGTCGCCGCGGTGCTCGCGGCGCTGATGGACGACCTCAACACGCCGAAGGCGCTGGCCGAGATCTTCCGTATCGCGCGCGCCGTCGAGCAGGGCGAAACGGGGGCGGAAGTCCTGCGCGACGCCTGCTGGCTGCTCGGCATCGGCCAGCAATCGGCGGAGGCCTGGCGTCGGTCCACGGCAAGCGCCGCGCCGCAGGTCGACCCGGCCGTGGTCGAGAGCCTCATCGCCGAGCGCCAGGCTGCGCGGAAGGCGAAGGACTTCGCCCGCGCCGACGCGATCCGCGATGAACTGACCGGCATGGGCGTGGTTCTCGAGGACGGACCCGAAGGCACGACCTGGCGGATGGCGGGATAGCCGCTGTCGACGTCGACCTGGAGGACGATCATTGATTGCGCATCATTCGATCAGGCCGGTGCATCCGGGCGAAGTCCTGCGGGAGGACGTGCTGCCGGTCGTGAAGCTGAGCAAGGCCGGCGTCGCGCGCGCCCTCGGGATTTCGCGCCAGCATCTCTATGACATCCTGAACGAACGCCAGCCCGTCACAGCGGAAATGGCAGTCCGGTTCGGCAAGCTGCTGGGCAACGGCCCGCGGCTGTGGATCAGTCTCCAACGCAATTACGATCTGGCCATGGCGGAGGCGCGGGTCGACGTCTCCGGCATACCGACGCTGGAAGGTGAGACCGATTAGGCCGCGCGGCGGCGCCGGCGTTCGCCGCGGGCGCGGCGGCCTTCCGTCTCCGAGGGCACCGCGTTCGGGTCGCGGTTCGCCTTCAGCCAGGTGCGGCAGTCCGGATCGTGGCCCATCAGCACATTGGCCGCCCGCACGGCGTTCATGTCCTCGTCATGCAGCGGATTCATGATCGCCGAGGTCATGCCGGCGGCGATCGCCATGGACAGGAAGTGGCCGTTCATCACCCGCCGGTTGGGCAGGCCGAAGCTGATGTTGGAGGCGCCGCAGGTGGTGTTCACCTTCAACTCCTCGCGCAGGCGGCGGACCAGGGTGAAGACCTGCCGGCCGGCGTCGTTCATGGCGCCGACGGGCATCACCAGCGGGTCGACGACCACGTCCTCGTGGCTGATGCCGTGATCGGCGGCGCGCTCGACGATCTTCTTCGCCACGGCGAAACGCACATCCGGGTCGGTGGAGATGCCGCTCTCGTCGTTGGAGATCGCCACCACGGCCGCGCCGTGCTTCTTCACCAGGGGCAGCACCAGTTCCAGGTTCTCGTCTTCGCCGGTCACCGAGTTGACCAGCGCCTTGCCGCGATAGACGGCGAGCCCGGCTTCCAGCGCCGCGATGATCGAGGAATCGATCGACAGCGGCAGATCGGTGAGCGACTGCACGAGCTCGATCGTCTCGGCCAGAATGCGCGGCTCGTCGGCCAACGGGATGCCGGCGTTGACGTCCAGCATGGTGGCGCCGGCGGCGACCTGGGCCAGCGCGTCGGTCTGGACGCGGCTGTAGTCGCCGACCTTCATCTCGGCGGCCAGCAGCTTGCGGCCGGTCGGATTGATCCGCTCCCCGATCACGCAGAAGGGCTGGTCGAAACCGATGACGATCTCGCGGGTGGCCGAGGAGAGAACGGTGCGCGTCATTTGCGGGCCTCAAGCTGGATGGGTTGCGTGTCGGCGAAGGCTTCGATGCCGTTGACCCAGGAGCCGCGCTCGAAGAGCCACTGGGAGGATTTCTTCAGGCCGCCGAAGGGGAAGACATGCATCTGCCGGATCGGTCCGGCGGGATCGGCGGCCCAGTAGTTTTCGAGCGGCTGCACCACCGATTCCGGCGAATGGCCGGTAGCCAGCGCGGTGACGGCCCCGGCGCGCTTCTTCAGGAAGCCCAGGGATTCGCCCACGCCGCAGGCGGCAGCGTATTTCAGCAAGGTCGCGATCTTTGCCGGGCCGGAGACGCCGATGTGGATGGGCAGCCGGTTGCCTGCGGCAGAGACGCGCTCCGCCCAGGCGATGAAGCGCCGGGCGTCGAAGCCGAACTGGGTGACCAGATAGAGCTCGGCGTCGGTCTCGGCGGCGAACGCGTTCTTCTCCCGGAGCGCGGCGTCCAGCGCCTCGGGCGCGATGTCGGGGCTGCCCTCCGGGTGGCCGGCGACGCCGATACGGGTGAAGCCGAGGCGGTCGAACCAGCCGCTCCGCAGCAGTTCGATCGAGGCGGCGATCGGACCGGCCTGCCGTTCCGGGCTGCCGGCGACCGCCAGAGCCTCGGTCACGCCGGCCTCCCCGGCCAGCGCCCTGACCCGCGCCTCGAAGGCCGCCCAGGACGGGAAGCGCCGCGCCGCCAGGTGCGGCACCGCGACATAGCCGTAGTCCTGCAGCAACCGCGCCGCGCGGATCAGGCGGGCGCTGTCGTCGGTGCCGAGATCGGTCAGGTAGACGCGGGTGTTGACCGGGAAAAGACCGGCGAGGTCCACCTTGTCGAGCACCTGTGTCGGTGTCGCCTCGATGGAAGCGCCGATGCGCGGGCTGCCGCCCAGCCGGAACATCTCAGTCATGGGCCTTGCCTCCATTGGCGACGAGTTCGTGTATGCGATCGGGGGTGTAGAGTGCTTCGAGCGCGGCTGCGGCCTCGGCCGCCAGCGTCTCGGGATCGCCCTCGACGGACTCGGGCGCGCCGCGGCGCCATTCCGCCAGATAGGCGTCCTGGTCCTTTGCGCCGAGCTTCATCGCGGTGCGGTCGATGGCCTTGATGAATCGTTCGGGCAGCTCGACGGCCGCGCGCTGGCGGCCCGCCTTGACGATGACCTGGGCGGGGATGTCCCGCCAGTAGACGATGACTTTCTGTGCCATCTTTCCGTCCTCTTGCCCTGAGACCGAATATGATGATTCGAAGGGACGGAATGTGGTTCCGACGCGACCAGAACGAGTCGCTCTTGCGATAAAAGCGACATCGTCGTGTCCTGGTAACCTGTTGATAATAAAGATATGTCGCGCCGGAGACGGCGCATGTCGCATTTGGGTCACGACCGGGAGGTCGCGATCGGACGCACTGACGCGCAGCGGATCGCGGACGCGGTCCCGCGTCGCGGCGGGGCGGACAGGGGTCGGGAAGGCCGGGCGGTGTGTCTTCCGGCGCGCCGTCAGACGTTGCGGTCGATGAACGCCTGCAGGTCGCCCAGGCCGGTCTCGCGGCGCTCGAAGGCGAGGCCGAGCCGGTCGGCGGCGGCGCGGGCCTGCGCCGTCAGTTCCGGATCGTCGGTCTGCGCCAGGTAGACCAGTTTCTCGTAGTTGCCGAAATACTGGTCACGGAGTTCGGGATGCCGGTCCAGGCCCAGCGGCTTGATCACCAGGGTCTCGAACTGCCGGGTCAGGAAGTCGGTCAGGTAGAAGGCCGTGTACTCTTCCTCGGCCAGCGCCTCGAAGGCGGCATTGCCGGAATAGAAGGCGTAGCAGTGGGGGCCGGGAATGCGCTCGACCCCCAGTTCCTCACAGACCTTGTCCAGCCGTCCGCCGGTGCCGCAATCGGCGTAGCCGACAAGGACGTCGCCATAGGTCTCGCGCGCCTGCAGCACCGCCTCGCGCACGGCCCCAGGGATCCTGTCGGGCGTGTTGTGCAGGGTCGCGGGCAGGCATTTCAGCGCCAGATGGCCGAGTCCGCCCCGGCCGATCATGCCGCCGATCTCCCGCGCCAGCGCGCCGCAAGCAATGATGAGGGTTCTTTCCTGGGCGGCGTCGCTGAGATCCGCGCGCAACCGTCCCGATGCCGTGTCAGGCATGTCTCACTCCCATGAACGCAACAATACCGGTCGAAAGGGGGTATGGGCACCATACCACCCTGGCCGGCCGAAGTCACATGACCCGGCGCGGCCGCGCCGGGGGGTATCGCTATCCGGCGGCGGCCTGATTGTGCCGCCGGGCGATAAGGTCCTTGGCCGTCTCCACCGCCACCGCCGCGTCGCGGCAATAGGCGTCGGCGCCGATCGCCTCGGCGAATTCCTCGTTCAGCGGCGCGCCGCCGACGAGGACGATGTAGTCGTCGCGGATCGATTTCTCGCTCAGCGTGTCGATCACCACCTTCATGTAGGGCATGGTGGTCGTCAGCAGGGCCGACATGCCGAGGATGTCCGGCTTGTGCTCCTCCAGCGCCTCCAGGTAGTTCTCGACCGGGTTGTTGATGCCGATGTCGATGACCTCGAAGCCCGCGCCCTCCAGCATCATGCCGACAAGATTCTTGCCGATGTCGTGGATGTCGCCCTTGACGGTGCCGATGACGACCTTGCCCATCTTCGGCGCGCCGGTCTCCACCAGCAGCGGCCGCAGGATCGTCATGCCCGCCTTCATGGCGTTGGCCGACAGCAGCACTTCCGGCACGAACAGGATGCCGTCGCGGAAGTCGATGCCGACGATGCGCATGCCCTCGACCAGGGCCCGGGTGAGGACGTCGTAAGGCGTCCAGCCGCGCTCCAGCAGGATGCGGACGCCTTCCTCGATTTCCTCCTTCAGGCCGTCATAGAGGTCGTCCATCATCTGCTGGACGAGGTCGTCGTCCTCCAGTTCCGAAAGGACAATGTCTTCGTCGTCGTCGGCCATGATTTCATCCCCCGGATCGGTCGGATACGCGAACGGGCAGGCGTCCCGTGATCGGGACGTCGCGGCTCCCTTATGACAGCAAGCCGCCGCAGCGGGATTATTCATGTGCGACCTCGGCGCATCGCTTTGCGACGCCGCCGCCGCCGGCGGGCGGGACCTGTCGCGCCCGCGTCCTTCGCGTGCCGCAGCCGGGACAGTGGGCCGCCGGGCGCGGGCGTATCTGGATCGTGCAAATTGCCATCTGGAGCAGAGCGATGGACGCGGACACCGATCAGGAACAGGGACGGCGCAAGGGCCGCCGCGGCGGCGGATCGGACGCCCGCCGCGACCGCCGGAAGGGCGGCGGCATGGAAAGCCAGCGCTTCATCACCCGCAAGCTGAAACCCTATGAACTGCTGTCCGAGGAAGGCCTGGCGCTGATCGAGCGCAACGCTGACATCGTGCTCCGGGAGATCGGCATCGAGTTCCGCGGCGACCCGGAGACCCTGGCGATGTGGCGCGATGCCGGCGCCGACGTCGACGGCGAGCGCGTGCGTTTTCCTGAAGGACTCTGCCGGTCGCTGATCCGAACGGCGCCGGCCAGCTTCATCCAGCACGCCCGCAATCCGGAGCGCTCGGTCGAGATCGGCGGCGACAGCACCGTCTTCGCCCCCGTCTACGGCCCGCCCTTCGTCCGCGATCTGGAAGGCAAGCGGCGTTACGCCACCATCGAGGATTTCCGCAACTTTGTCCGACTGGCGTACATGGCCCCGGCCATGCACCATTCCGGCGGCACGGTCTGCGAACCCGTCGACGTGCCGGTGAACAAGCGCCACCTGGACATGATCGACGCCCATGTCCGCTTTTCCGACAAGCCCTTCATGGGTTCGGTCACCCATCCCGACAGGGCCGCGGATTCGGTCGCCATGGCGAAGATCGTCTTCGGCGAGGACTTCGTCGACCGCAACTGCGTGCTGATCAACCTGATCAACGCCAACTCGCCGATGGTGTTCGACGAGACCATGCTGGGCGCGTTGAAGACCTACGCCCGGGCGGGGCAGGCCTGCATCGTCACCCCCTTCATCCTGGCCGGCGCCATGGCGCCGGTGACGGCGGCGGGCGTGCTGACCCAGACCCTGGCCGAGGCCCTGGCGGGCATGGCTTTCACGCAGCTCTGCCGCCCCGGCGCGCCGGTCGTCTTCGGCAGCTTCGCCAGCTCGATCTCGATGCAGTCGGGGGCGCCCACCTTCGGCACGCCGGAGCCGGCGCTGGTGCTCTACGGCGCGGCACAACTTGCGCGCAGGCTGGGCGTGCCCTTCCGCTCCGGCGGCGGTCTCTGCGGGTCCAAGACGCCGGACGCCCAGGCGGCCTATGAAAGCCTGGCGACGCTCAATCCGACCCTGATGGCGGGGGTGAATTTCGTCCTTCACGCCGCCGGCTGGCTGGAGGGCGGGCTGGTCTCGTCCTTCGAGAAATTCGTCATGGACTGCGATCAGCTCGCCATGCTGCAGCGCTTCGCCGGCGGCATCGACTTGAGTGAGAACGGTCAGGCCATGGACGCCATCCGGGAGGTCGGCCCGGGCAGCCACTATCTGGGCTGCGCCCATACTCAGGCGAATTTCGAGACCGCCTTCTACCGTTCGCCGCTGACCGACAACAATTCCTACGAGCAGTGGGAGGCGGAAGGCGCGCGCCGGATCGAGGAGCGCGCCAACGATCTGGTGCGCAAGTGGCTGGCCGACTACCAGCAGCCGGCGCTGGACGAGGGCGTGGGCGAGGCGCTCGACGACTATATCCGCCGCAAGAAGGATTCCATGCCCGACGCCTTCACCTGAAAGGGTGACGCCGGGCGGGCGCCCCACAAACGGATCGAACGGCTGTTCGACGGCGAGATGCGGCGCGCCTTCGGCTTTCGCGGTTCCGATGGAGAGACATGACGGGTCGCGCCCAGGTGCTGGACTTCGGCCGCGCGCCGGGAGAGGTTCCGTCCGCCAATTCCGAGGACGACGACGTCATGACGGATACTGCTGCCTTCTGGGACAGGTCGGCGCGCAAGTACGCCGCGCGGCCGGTCAAGGACATGGGCGCCTACGAAAAGACGCTGGACCGTGTCCGCGCACACCTGTCGGTCGGCGACGAGGTGCTGGAGACAGGCTGCGGCACCGGCACGACCGCCCTCAAGCTGGCCGATGCGGCGGGCCGGATCACCGCGACCGACATTTCCGCCGGCATGATCGCCATCGGCCGGGAAAAGGCCGCGGCGCAGGATGTCGCCAATATCGAGTTCCGCCAGGCGACGCTGGAGCAGGACATGCCGGCGGGTCCGTTCGACGCCGTGCTTGCCTTCAATCTCCTGCATCTTCTGACGGATCCTGCCGACGCCATCGACCGCGTGCGCAATCTCGTCCGGCCGGGCGGACTATTCATCTCCAAGACGGTCTGTCTCGGGCGGCGCGCCTGGCATTTCAGGGCGCTGATCGGCGGACTGCAGCTGATCGGCAAGGCGCCGCATGTCAGTTTCCTCGACGTGGCGGAGCTGGAAGCCATGGTCACGGGCGCGGGGTTCGAGATCATCGAGACCGGCGACTATCCGGCGAAGCCGCCCAGCCATTTCATCGTCGCACGGCGGCCTGCCCAGGCCGATCCCGAAGGAGACAGGCTTGGTTGGCGTCCTGGGGCCTGATCCCACGACCCAGTCTGTCGGTCCGCTACGCCCCTGGATCGAGCCCAGGGGCGACAGAGTCAGGTGGCTCAACGAAATATCGGGTTCAGCCGGAAATCCGGGTCCCCGATCGTCGCTGTCACACCGTCCGGGACGCCGGCCTTCAAATGCCTCAGCCGCGTTCGCCGTGGCGGCCCTGGCCGCCGGCGAAACGCGCCGCGCCGTCCAGCGCCTCGGCGCGCTTGGCGGCCTCCGCCAGGCGCTTCTCGTTGGCGAAGGCGTCCGCGAGATCGAAATCGTACTGCTGCAGGGCTGACAGCCGGTCGGAGCGCATGGCGAGCTGGGGAAACGTCGCCAGCCGTTCCGCCATGGCGACCGCCGCGGCGCGCGCCTCGCCCTTCGCCACGACCTGGGTGACCAGGCCCCATTCCAGCGCCTTGGCTGCGTCCACGGGCTCGCCCGTCAGCAGCATGTGCAGCGCCCGGCCCTGGCCGACGATCCGCGGCAGCCGGACGGTGGTGCCATCGCTCATCGGTACGCCGAAGCGGCGGCAGAAGACGCCGAAGACCGCCGTCTCGTCGGCGATGCGGACGTCGCAGCGCAGCGCGACGCCGAGGCCGCCGGCGACCGCATGCCCCTCGACGGCGGCGATCAGGGGTTTGGAGAGCACGGCGGCGTTCGGCCCTTCCGGATCGCCGGCCCAGGCGACGTAGTCGGGCGCCATCGCCTTCAGGTCCGCCCCGGCGCAGAAGGCGCCGCCGGCGCCGGTCAGCACACCGGCGCGCTGTTCGCCGTCGGCGTCGAACTCGGCCAGCGCCCGGCCCAGCGCCCGGGCCGTCGGGTCGTCCAGGGCGTTGCGCGCCTGCGGCCGGTTGATGGTGAAGACCGTGACCGGCCCCTCGCGCTCGACCAGCAATCCTGCGTCCATGGCTTTGCGTCTCCCGCCTTCTCGCCTACCGTGCCGGGTAGCATAGCGCGGGAGGCGAGGGCCATGGCGATACGGATGTACGATCTCTGCGGGGCGGAGCCCGAACGGCGTTTCAGCCCGTTCTGCTGGCGGGCACGGCTCGCCCTGGCGCACAAGGGCCTGGAGGTCGAGACCATCCCCTGGCGCTTCACCGAGAAGGAGGCGATCGCCGCGCACGGCTCGAAGACCGTGCCGGTGATCCTGGACGGCGAGAAAGCGGTCTCCGATTCCTGGGCCATTGCGGAGTATCTCGAAGACGAGTACCCCGACCGGCCGGCGCTGTTCCCCAACGGCCGCGGCGAGGCGCGCTTCGTCAAGGCGTGGTCGGAGGCCGTGCTGAGCGCCGGCATCATTACGCTGGTGGTGCGCGACATCTACGAACACATCGACCCGAAGGACCGCGACTACTTCCGGACCTCGCGGGAGAAACGCTTCGGCAAGCCGCTGGAAGATGTGCAGTCGGGCCGAGAGGACAGGGTAAGGGGCTTCCGCCAGTCGCTGACGCCGCTCAGGCTGACGCTGCAGGCCCAGCCCTGGGTCGCCGGTGAGCAGCCTGGCTTCGCCGATCACATGTGTGTCGCGCCCCTCCTCTGGGCGCGCGCGATCTCCGAATTCCGGCTGCTGGAAGCGGACGATCCGCTGAACGACTGGCGGAATCGCATGCTGGATCTGTATGACGGCCTGGCCCGCAGTGCACTGGGCTACGATTGACGGAAAGGACCGAACGATCATGGACAAGGGACCGACGCTTTACGCCGGGGGGCTGGTTTTCGACGGGCTGGAGGCGCCGCAGGCGGGTCTCGGGGTGCTGGTCGACAAGGGCCGCATCGAGGCCGTGAAGCCTGTGGCCGCGTTCGAGGGCTTCGCCGGCGAACGCGTCGACACCCGGGGCGCAACGCTGATGCCGGGGCTGATGGATTGCCACATCCACATCTGCTACGGGGCCGAGGGCAATCCGGGCGACGCGGCGGAGAAACTGACGCTGTCGGCGCTGACGCTGAAGGCGATGGACAACGCCCGGAAGATCCTGGAAGGCGGCGTCGTCGCGGTGCGCGACTGCGGCGGCAAGGACTATGTCGACTTGGACGTGCGCGATGCCCTGAACGCCGGCCGCTTCCCCGGTCCCGTAATGCGCGCCTCGGGCAAGATGATCTGCATGACCGGCGGCCACGGCAACAAGAACGGCATCGTCGCCGACGGCTGCGACGAGGTGATCAAGGCGGTGCGGACCAACGTCCACAAGGGCGCCGACGTCATCAAGATCATGGCCACGGGCGGGGTGATGACGCCCGGCGTGAATCCCGAGGACGCGCACTACTCGGCCGAGGAGATGGCCGCCGGGATATCGGAGGCGAAGCGTTTCAACAAGCGCACGGCCAGCCACGCCCAGGGCGCCGAAGGCATCCTCAACGCCGTGCGCGGCGGTATTCATTCCATCGAGCACGGCATATTCATGAACGAGGAGTGCATCCGCGAGATGATCGAGCGCGGAGTCTTCCTGGTGCCGACGCTGGCGGCGGTGAAGAACATCATCGCCAACCGCGACCGGGGCATTCCGGCCTGGGCGGTGGAGAAATCGGAGCGGGTCTACGACATCCACATCGCCGCCTTCCGGGCCTATCAGGCCGCCGGCGGCAAGGTCGCCATGGGCACCGACGCGGGCACGCCCTTCAACCAGCACGGCGAGAACGCCCAGGAGCTGGCGCACATGGTCGAGGCCGGCATGTCCAGGCTGGACGCGCTGATCGCCGGCACGTCCAACGCCGCGGAACTTATCGAACCGGGCGAGCGCGGCCGCGTGGCCGAGGGGCTGGTCGCGGACCTGCTGCTGGTGCGCGGCAACCCGGCCGAGGACATCGCCATGGCCGCCGAGCGCGCCAACCACCTGATGGTGATCAAGGACGGCCGGACCTTCGCCGACCGCCGTGCGGGGGCCGAAATGGCCCAGGCGGCGGAGTAGGTCAGGTTTTTCCGAGCCCCGGATCGGACCGATAGTCCGTCCGGGGCGCCGCGACTGAAGGCTAACCCTGCGCGGTCAGGTCCTGCTCGGGATTGGCGCCGACCTGGTGGATCGAGAGGTCCGCGCCGCGGAACTCCTCCTCTTCGCCCAGGCGGATGCCGATGGTGACCTTCAGCAGGCCGTAGACCGCGAATCCCGCCACGCCGGCGAAGGCCGCGCCGATGAGCGAACCGACGAGCTGGGACATGAAGGTCACGCCCCCCATGCCGCCCAGCGCCTCGAGCCCGAAGATGCCGCAGGCAATGCCGCCCCAGAGGCCGCAGAGGCCGTGCAGCGGCCAGACGCCGAGCACGTCGTCGATCTTCCAGCGGTTGTGGCAGAGCTGGAAGAAGACCACGAAGATGACGCCGGCCACCGCGCCCACCGCGAACGAGCCCACCGGGTGCATGACGTTGGAGCCGGCGCAGACCGCCACCAGGCCGGCCAGCGCGCCGTTGTGGACGAAGCCGGGGTCGTTGCGCCCGGCCAGCAGGGCCGCGAGGATGCCGCCGCCCATGGCCAGCAGCGAGTTCATGGCGACCAGCCCGTTGATGCCTTCGACCGACTGCGCGCTCATCACGTTGAAGCCGAACCAGCCGATGCAGAGCAGCCAGGTGCCCAGCGCCAGGAACGGGATGCTCGACGGCGGGATGCCGGCGGGGCTGCCGTCACGGCGGTAGCGGCCGCGGCGCACGCCCAGCATGACCACGGCCCCCAGCGCGATCCAGCCGCCCATGGCGTGGACCACGATGGAGCCGGCGAAATCGTTGAAGGCGGCGCCGAAGCTCTCGGTCATCCAGTCCTGGAAGCCGAAATTGCCGTTCCACACCAGGCCCTCGAAGAAGGGATAGACCACGCCCACGACGATCGCAGTGGCCATCGCCTGGGGCCAGAACTTCGCCCGCTCGGCGATGCCGCCGGAGATGATCGCCGGGATGGCCGCCGCGAAGGTCAGCAAGAAGAAGAACTTGATCAGGCCGAAGCCCGACAGCCCGAAATCATGACCTTCCACCACTTCGGCGCCGGACAGCACCGTGGCGCTGACCAGGAAGCCCGTGCCGTAGGCGACCATGTAGCCGACGAGAAAATAGGCGACCATCGACACCGCGAAGTCGACGATGATCTTCACCAGCGCGTTGACCTGGTTCTTGTGCCGGACCGTGCCGACCTCCAGGAACGCGAAACCCGCGTGCATCGCAAACACCAGGATCGCGCCCATGAGCACGAAAAACACGTCCAGTCCGGAGACCACGTTCTCCATCTTCTGATCCCTCCCGCATGGGATGGCCGGGCGGAGGGTCCGCCGCCATCTGCAACCGCCGCGGAAATACTCAATCTGCATGCCAGTTAGGCAACGTGGATTTCTGCATATGTTTCAAGGGCTTGGGCGAGGGGTCGGATTCGGGCCGGAATAAGTGATCAAAAAACAGTCATATTGCCGCTGGAGAGGTCAGTGGCTGATCAAAAAATGGGCCCGGCGGGGTTGCCGCCGGGCCCGGTAGTGACGGTCTCTGGGGAGAGAGGCGAGACCGTGGGTTGCCTGTTATGCGGCGCCGGTCAGATCCTCTGGGAGCCGGCGCCGAACTCGGGATAGGCCTCCATGCCGAGCTCTGCCCGGTCGAGACCCATGTCCTCGTCTTCCTCGTCGGCGCGGACGCCGATGGTCGCCTTGAGAGCGAACCAGACGATGGCGCTGGCGATCGAGACGAAGAGACCGATGGCGATGATGCCGACGATCTGGCCGCCGAAGCTGGCGTCCGAATTGGACACCGGCACGACCAGCGTGCCCCAGATGCCGCAGACCAGGTGGGCCGGAATGGCGCCGACCACGTCGTCGATCTTCAGCTTGTCGAGCAGCGGCACCGCGAGCACCACCAGCACGCCGCCGACGCCGCCGATCAGGATCGAGCCGCCCAGCGTGGGCGCCAGCGGTTCGGCGGTGATCGAAACCAGACCGCCGATCGCGCCGTTGAGCGCCATGGTGAGATCGACCTTCTTGAAGACCACCTGGCTGGTGAGCATTGCCGCGATGACGCCGCCGGCCGCAGCCGCATTGGTGTTGGCGAAGATGTCGGCGATGGCCACGGCGTCGGCCGCCGAGCCCAGGGCGAGCTGCGAGCCGCCGTTGAAGCCGAACCAGCCGAGCCACAGGATGAAGGTGCCCAGCGTGGCCAGCGGCATCGACGAACCCGGCATCGGGTTGACGCGGCCGTCGGCGCCGTACTTGCCCTTGCGCGCGCCGATGATGATCGCGCCCATCAGGGCCGCCCAGCCGCCGGTGGAGTGCACCAGCGTCGAACCGGCGAAATCAGAGAAGCCGAACTCGGCGTCCAGCCAGCCCGCGCCCCACTCCCAGGAACCCTGGATCGGGTAGATGACGGCGGTCAGGAAGACGACGAAGATCAGGAACGGCCAGAGCTTCACGCGCTCGGCGACGGTGCCGGAGACGATCGAGGCCGCGGTGGCGACGAACACCATCTGGAAGAACCAGTCGGAGGTCGCGGCGTAGCCGGGGGCGTCCTCGGTCGGGAAGGTGTCGGCCAGGGCCGCCGCATCGTCGGGCGACCAGAACAGGCTGAAGGAACCGATGTAGCCGCCCGCGTCGATGCCGTACATCAGGTCATAGCCGATCAGGTAGTACATGATGCCGGCGATCGAATAGAGCGAGATGTTCTTGACGCAGATGGTGGCGACGTTCTTCGAGCGCACCATGCCGCTTTCCAGCATGGCGAAGCCGGCGGCCATGAACATGACCAGGAAGCCGCACATCAGGAACGACAGGGTGTTGAAGACGAAGGCCGTCTCCCCCGACACCTGCGCGAAGGCGGGGGCCGCGGCCCCCAGGGCGAGCGCGGCCGCGACCGGTCCGCCCACCAGGATACGTTTCGATAGATTCATTCTGAATGGTCCCTCCGGTTTCAGAGCGCGTCGGCGTCGGTTTCGCCGGTGCGGATGCGCATCGCGCTGACGACGTCGATGACGAAGATCTTGCCGTCGCCGATCTGGCCGGTCTCCGCAGCCTGGCGGATGGTCTCGACCGCGCGCTCGGCCATGTCGGCCTTGACCACGATCTCGATCTTCACCTTGGGCAGGAAGCTGACCGCGTACTCGGCGCCGCGGTAGATTTCGGTATGGCCCTTCTGGCGGCCATATCCCTTGACCTCGGTGGCCGTCAGCCCGTCGATCCCGAGCTGCGTGAGCGCCTCTCGGACCTCGTCAAGCTTGAACGGCTTGATGATGGCCATGATGAGTTTCATGCGCCTTCCCCTTGCGTTGTGAACTGGGTCCCGCTGGACCCGTAATGCGCAGGGGATTACAAGCGCCGTGCCGGAATTCGATTATCGAGAGATTTCATGATGTTGACCGCAGAATTCGGCTCAGGACCGTGTCTGCCGATCAATCAGATTGCATAAATATTATGCAAAAACGGCCTTATGCATAAAAATCAGGCAATAGAGATTGCACGCTCGATGCCCCGCGCGGCGCGCAGCAGACGCCCCTCCAGATTCGGGCCTGCGGTCGCCATCAGGCCCACGGGCAGGCCTTCGCTGAATCCGCAGGGCAGGCTGATGGCGCAGAGCCCCAGGAAATTGATGCGCCGGGTGTTGAAGGACGACAGCAGCGCTTGGCGGGCGTGCTCCTCCTCGCTCTCCATGACCGCGGCGATCGAGGGCGCGATGGCGGGCGTCGTCGCCTGCAGAACCGCGTCGAAGCCTGCCGTCTCCCGCATCCAGGCGCGCTGCAGTTCGCCGAAGCGGTGGCGCAGGATGATCGCGTCCGACGCGCGCGCCGAACGGCCGGCGGCGATGCGTTCGCGGATCGGCCGGTAGAGCTTGTCGGGATTGGCGTCGATGGTGTCGCCCCAGATGGCCCAGCCCTCCAGGCTGATCGGGTTGCCGTGCTGCAGCACCACCTCGTCGTGCGCCTCGAAGGAATCCAGGCGGCGTTCGATCACCTCGGCCCCGGCGGCGCACAGGCGCTCGACCGCCGCTTCGACCGCCGCGGCGACGCCGGACTGGATCTCGTTGTCGTCATGGCCGCGCGCCCAGAGCAGGCGCAGGCCCTGCGCCGAGGCGCCCTCCAGGTCGGCTGCCGGGCGGCCCGACAGGATGGCGTGGATCGCATTGGCGTCGGCGACGTCCTTTGTCAGCGGCCCGACCGTGTCGAGCGACGGCGCCAGCGGGATCGAGCCTTCCAGCGAGACCGCTCCCCAGGTGGACTTGAGCCCGACAATGCCGTTGAACGCCGCCGGGATGCGTACCGAGCCGCCGGTGTCCGAACCGATGCCGGCCGCCGCGAGACCGGCGGCGACGGAAACGCCGGCCCCGGCAGAGCTGCCACCGGGCACGCGCGGATCGTCCTTCGGACTGTGGGCGTTGGCGGGCGTGCCGCTCCAGGGGTTCACGCCGAGGCCCGAATAGGCCAGGTCGGGCAGGTTGGTCTTGCCCAGGCAGACCATGCCGGCGGTCGCCGCGCGGGCCAGCGGTTCGGCGTCGCGGTCGGGCACCCGGCCCCGGAACAGGGCGGAGGCGCCCTCGGTCGGATGCCCGGCGGTGTCGAACAGGTCCTTCCAGCCGATGGGCACCCCGTCCAGCGGCGAGCGCAGCAGTCCCGCGGCGGCGCGGTGGCGCGCGGCCATCGCCTCGGCCAGTGCGCGCTCCCGCGTCAGGCTGACGAAGATGCTGTGGCCGGGATCGCGCTCGGCGATGCGGTCCAGGAAGTGCTCGGTCAGCGTCAGCGGATCGATGTCGCCCCCGGCGATCCCCCGGCCAAGCGCCAGCGCCGTCATCGCGTGATAGTCGCGGCTCATGCGTGCTCCCCCTCGCGTTTCGGCGGCGCATCTTAGGGCAACGGCGCCGCGGCGCCAGAGGCGGTCTTTGCCAAGCGTCCGCTTTTGCCGTATTCAGCGCGCCGGTGCGGACGGATGTGCCGCCGCACGGAAGGAGCGAGGATCATGAGCGAGAACGCGGAGAAGAAGATCAGGATCGGCATACTCGGCGCCAGCGGCTACACCGGCGGCGATCTGGTGCGCCTGCTGGTCCGACATCCCTTCGCCGAGATCGCCTTCATGACCGCCGACCGCCATGCCGGCAAGACCATGGACACGGTCTTCCCGCACCTGTTCGGCCAGGAACTGCCGCCGCTGATTTCCGTCGACGAGATCGAGTGGGGGCAGGTTGACGTCGATGTCGTCTTCTGCTGTCTGCCCCACGGCACGACGCAGGAGATCGTCAGGCAGATACTGACGGAGAACGAGACGATCCGCGTGGTGGACCTGTCGGCGGACTTCCGGCTGGACGACACCGACGTCTACGCCGAATGGTACGGCCACGAACACTACGCCACCGACATCCAGCCGATGGCGGTCTACGGCCTTCCGGAATACTACCGCGAACGGGTGGCGAAGAGCCGGCTGGTCGCCAATCCGGGCTGCTATCCCACCGCGGCGCTGCTCGGCCTGCTGCCGCTGGTGGAGCAGGGCCTGATCGACACCACGGACGTCATCATTGACGCCAAGTCGGGTGTGACCGGCGCCGGGCGCGGGCTGAAGGAGAACCTGCTGTTCGGCGAGGTGGGCGAGGGCATCCATCCCTATTCGGTGGCCAGCCACCGCCATGCGCCGGAGATCGAGCAGGAGATCGCCAAGCACGCCCACGGGGCCGAGACGCACGTCAATTTCACGCCGCATCTGATGCCGATGAACCGGGGCGAGCTCTGCACGTGCTATGTGCGCATGACGGGCGGCGCGACGGTCGCCGACCTGCGCCGGACCTTCGAGGCGCGCTTCGCGGGCGAGCCCTTCGTCTCCATCGTGCCTGAAGGCGTGACGCCTGCGACGCGGCACGTGCGCGGCTCCAACTATTGCCTCGTCGGGCTCTACCAGGACCGGATCCCGAACCGCGCCATCGTGGTCGCGGTCATCGACAACCTGGTCAAGGGCTCCTCGGGCGAGGCGATCCAGAACATGAACCTGATGTTCGGCCTCTCGGAGCTGACCGGCCTGGAGCAGGCGCCACTGTTTCCCTGAAGGCGGCACGACCGGTTGGCCCGCCGGGGTTGGCATGGCCGGCCGGCGGGCCTTCTGACTGAGATGACGCCAAAGGTCCCGGCTCGCGCCTCGCTCCGCTCGGCTGGGCCGGGATGACACCAAAGCGAGGTCGCCCCCTGGATGTCATCCCGGCCGGCGGCGCCGTCAGGCGCCGAAGAGCCGGGACCTCCGCCTGAGCTTGTCTCACGCAGCGGTGGCATTCGGGGAGCGCCTGCCTCAGGCCGCCTTCGCCAGGTCGAAGCCCCTGAACGGCGTCGCGATGCGCCGGATGTCCTGGATCAGGCCGGGATCGAACATCGGCGAATCGTCGCCCATCTCGGACTGGATCGAGACCACGTCGGCCATGCCGCCGAAGCGCTTCTCGATGGCGCCGGCGATGTTGGCCCAGGTGCCGCGGGCGCAGAACAGGTCCACCACGTCGTCGGGCACTTCCTTCGCCATTTCGTCCCAGCGCTGCTGGACGGAGAGCCGGTGCAGCTTTTCGCCCAGATCGAGCAGGTCATGCTGCTCGAAGACCGGCCAGTAGGTCCGCGTGGAACCGTAGAAGGCGACGCGGTAGCGGACCCATTCGTACATCTTCTGGGTCTTCTCCTCGTCCGGGCCGGTGGCGATGAAGCCGCCGCCGGAGATCTCGAAGTTCTCCCGCGCCCGGCCGCCGGCGCGCTCGAAGCCGGTCCCGATCTCCTTCGAGATCACGTTCTCGTAGTATTTGCGGGTGCAGAAGCCGTGCAGGCGCGCGCCGTCGCAGACCTCGCCGGCGACACGCAGCATGGCCGGGCCGACGGCGGCGATGGTCACCGGCGCGCCGACATGGCCCATGGGCGGCGGCGTGAAGTTGGGCGTCATCAGCGTGAAGGAATAGTGCTTGCCCAGATAGGCGAGATCCTTGCCGCCCTCGGCCCAGCACTGCCAGATGGCGCGGAGCGACTGGACGTATTCCTTCAGCCGCGGCGCCGGCGCCGACCAGGGCACGGAGAAGCGGCGCTCGTTGTGGCCCTTCACCTGGCTGCCCAGGCCGAGGATGAAACGCCCGCCCGATTCCTCCTGCAGGTCCCAGCCCATCTCGGCGACGACCATGGGGCTGCGCGGGAAGGCGATGGCGACGCCGGTCACCAGGTCCATCTTCCGGGTCACCGTCGCCGCGACCGCCAGCGGCAGGAAGGGATCGCGGTTGGTCTCCGTCGTGACCACCCCGTCATAGCCCAGTTCCTCGGCCTTGCGTGCGGTCGCCGCCGCCTGTCCGAGCGACATGCGCGGCATGGTGTAATAGACCTTCATCGTCTCCCTCCCCCGTATCGGCCGGCGTCGTGCGCCGGCTTCGGCCGGGATGATAGGTCTGGCGCCGAAGTGCGGCAATGATCGGCGCGCCGCGGCGCGGGGGATGCCCTCGCCATATCCGCTTCGAGGCTTCCAACATCCTGAAATGTGGTGAATTTCGGGCCCGGTTGCCTTTCGCCTTCACAAAGGGCGATAGTGCCCCACTTGGGGAGTGAGCAACGACAGAAGCGCGGAATACCGATGTGGATCATCCTGCCGATCAAGAACCTTGATCAGGCCAAGCAACGCCTGTCCGGCGCCCTGACGCCGGCGGAACGCCGCCGCCTGTTCGAGACCATGCTGGAGGACGTCCTGTCCGAGGCGCGCAAGGTCGCGGCAGCCGATGGCGTTCTGATCGTCAGCCGGGAACCGAAGGCGCGCGAACTGGCCGACCGCCACGGTGCGGAGCTGCTGGTCGAGCCGCAGAACGAGGGCCAGTCGACGGCCGTGCAGCGCGGCGTCTTGTGGGCCATGGCGCGGGAGAGCCGGGGCGTCATCACCCTGCCGGGCGATGCGCCGGGACTGCGGGCCAGCGAGATCGACGAACTGGTGCTGCTGAACGGCCACGAGGCGCGTTCGGTGACGCTTTCGCCCAGCCATGACCGGCGCGGCACCAACTGCATCGTGGCGACCCCGCCCGACATCATCCCGTTTCATTTCGGTCATGACAGCTTCAAACCCCATTGCGACGAGGCCGAGAAGGCCGGCGTGACGGCGAAGATCCGGCCGCTGCCGGGCATCGGGCTGGATATCGATACGCCCGAGGACGTGCTGAAGTTCCTCGAAATGGCGCCGCAGACCCGCACGCTCCGCTTTCTGCAGGAAAGCGGCATCGCCGAACGGCTCCGGGCCGACCGCGACAAGGACCAGACCGCATGAATGGCGTGATCGAGGGGGCGCTGGCCGGACGCCGGCCGGACGAGCGGGAGGCCCAGTCGCTGCTGCAGGCGCCGCTGGACGGCATGCTGGCGGCCGCCGCCGAGCTTCGGGACCGTGGCCATGGCGACACGGTGACCTATTCGCGCAAGGTCTTCATCCCGCTGACCCACCTCTGCCGCGACGTCTGCCACTACTGCACCTTCGCCGAGCCGCCCCGGAAGGGCGAGGCGGCGTTCCTGTCGCCCGAGCAGGTTCTCGAGATCGCCGCCAAGGGCGCGGCGGCCGGCTGCACCGAGGCGCTGTTCACGCTCGGCGACAAGCCAGAACTGCGTTACCGTGCCGCGCGCGAGGCGCTGGAGCGGCTGGGCTACGCGACGACGCTCGACTACCTGGCCGCGATGGCCGAGCTGGTGTTCACCGAGACCGGCCTGCTGCCGCATCTCAATCCCGGCCTGATGAGCCTGGAGGAACTGAAGCGCCTGCGCGAGGTCTCGGTCTCCATGGGCATCATGCTGGAGAGCGATTCGGAGAAGCTGCTGGAGCGCGGCCAGCCGCATTTCGGCTCCCCCGACAAGATCCCGGCGCGGCGGATCGAGTGCATGGACGCCGCCGGCGAGGCCGCCGTGCCCTTCACCTCCGGCATCCTGATCGGCATCGGCGAGAGCCGCGCGGACCGCATCTCCTCGCTGCTCCGCCTGCGCGAGCTGGACGACCGACACGGCCACATCCAGGAGATCATCGTCCAGAACTTCCGCGCCAAGCCGGACACCAAGATGAAGAGCGCGCCGGAGCCGAGCCTGGACGAACTGCTCTGGACCATCGCCGCGGCGCGGCTGATCTTCGGACCGGAGATGCACATCCAGGCGCCGCCCAATCTCAGCCCCGGCGTGCTGCCGCAGCTTGTCGGCGCCGGCATCGACGACTGGGGCGGGGTCAGCCCCGTCACTCCCGACTTCGTCAATCCGGAAGCGCCCTGGCCGCATCTGGAGAAGCTGGCCGAGGAAACCGAACGGGCCGGCAAGCAGCTGGTCCAGCGTCTGCCGGTCTATGCCGAATACGCGCTGAAGCCGGAACGCTGGCTGGACAAGCGCTTCGTCAAGCCGGTGCTGGACCGGATCGACGGTCAGGGACTGGTGCGCGCGGATTCCTGGTCGCCCGGCGACCACGACGCCGTGCCCGCCCTGCCGGCGGTCCGGGCGTCGGACCGGCTGACGCCGATCCTGGACCGGGCGATGGCCGGTAAGGCCCCGTCCGAGGCGGAGATCGTGCGCCTGTTCCAGGCCCGCGGCGCGGACTTCCTGGCGGTGACGCGGGCGGCGGACGACCTGCGCCGGGAGGTCAGCGGCGAGAACGTCTCCTACGTCGTCACCCGCAACATCAACTACACCAATGTCTGCTACTTCAAATGCCAGTTCTGCGCCTTCTCCAAGGGAAAGCTGTCGGAGAACCTGCGCGGGCGGCCCTATGACATCGGCCTGGACGAGATCGACCGCCGCGTCCGGGAGGCCTGGGAGCGCGGCGCGACCGAAGTCTGCATGCAGGGCGGCATCCACCCGGACTATACCGGCGAGACCTATCTGGAGATCGCCCGGGCGGTGAAGCGCGCCGCGCCGGAGATGCACGTCCACGCCTTTTCGCCGCTGGAGGTCCACCAGGGCGCCGCCACACTCGGCGTGCCGCTGGCCGAGTTCGTCCGGTCGCTCAAGGAAGCCGGCCTCGGCACCCTGCCGGGCACGGCGGCCGAGGTGCTGGACGACGAGGTCCGCGAGGTTCTCTGCCCCGACAAGCTCCGCACGGAGCAGTGGCTGGACGTGATGCGCGCCGCGCATGGCGCCGGCTTCCGCACCACCGCGACGATCATGTTCGGCCATGTCGACCGCTATCCCAACTGGGCCCGGCACCTGCTGGCGCTCAGGGATCTGCAGGCGGAGACCGGCGGCTTCACCGAGTTCGTGCCGCTGCCCTTTGTGCACATGGAAGCGCCGATCTACCTCAAGGGCCGGGCCCGGCGCGGGCCGACATTCCGCGAGGCGGTGCTGATGCACGCGATTCCGCGGCTGGTCTTCCACGGCCTGATCGGCAACATCCAGACGAGCTGGGTGAAGATGGGGCCGGAGGGCGTGAAGACCTGTCTCAACGCCGGGGCCAACGATCTGGGCGGCACGCTGATGAACGAGACCATCACCCGCGCCGCCGGCGCCACCTATGGCGAGGAGATGCCGCCCGAGGCGATGGAGGCGCTGATCCGCGCCGCCGGCCGCACGCCGCGCCAGCGCACGACGACCTACGCGGACGCGCCCGAGGGGCAGGTCCGGCGCTCCTTCGGCGCCCGGCCGCTGGCCGACGTGGTCAACGCGCCCGCCGCCCGCTACGAACGCGGCCGCCGCCCCCAGAAGCTGATCCGGCCGGGCCTGGCCTAGGCTGAACCCGGTCTCGCCGAGGTCCCCGGCACTGGGGATCCCGGACCGAGTGGCCCGGGATCCCCAGCGGGTAAGATCGACGCGGTCGCGTTATCCGGCGGGCTGCATCTGGCCGGTATGGCGGTCTATCTCGAGGCGACGCACCAGTGAGTCGTCCTGGGTGACGATCTCGGCGGTGATGGTGTCTTCGTCGGTTTCCTCGACCGTGCCGAGCTTCAGGTTGGGATTCCCCCGCCATTCGATGTGATGCCCCAGGATATGGCGCACATCATCGACCGTCAGATCCTGACGCAGCGCCATCATCCCGGCACCGCCCATCATGCCGGGACCCATGCCCTGGCCCATGATCATGCCGGGGCCCTGACCACCCATCATGCCTTGTCCGTGCATCATGCCATGGCCGCCGCCCATCATGCCGGGGCCCTGACCACCCATCATGCCTTGTCCGTGCATCATGCCATGGCCGCCGCCCATCATGCCGGGGCCCTGACCACCCATCATGCCGCGGCCCTGCATCATGCCCTGACCGCCCATCGGGCAGGGACCCTGCTTCATGCCGGGGCCCATGCCCTGGCCCATCATGCCGGGATCCATGCTCTGGCCCATCATGCCGGGACCACCACGTCCGGGCCAGTTGCCCCTCTCATGGGCGCCGGCCGCTGCGGAAACGGTCAACGCGACCGCCGCGGCGATCATTGTCACGAAAGTCGATTTCGTTGTCATTGTGCTGCTCCCTTGCCGGTTCGCACTCCGGCAGATGAAAGCACGTCCAGCGACTTCAAGGCTTGACTCAAATCAACCTCTGGTCGGGGCGCGAGCGGGATCACCGCTCGCGGAAGGCCTCGTCGGCGGTGCCGATCACCCGATCGGTGAGGAAGGAGAGCACGGAGCGGCTGCCGGTCTTCATCTCCGCGTCCACCTCCATGCCGGGGCGGACCTCGTTGATGCCCGGGGCCGCGCCCAGATGCGTCCTGTCGGTGCGGATCTCGACGTTGAAGAAGACCTGTCCGGTGTCCGGATCGCGGTTGGCGTCCCGGGCGACCCGTTCGACCGTGCCTTCCAGCGAGCCGTACTTGATGAAGTCGTAGGCGCGGACCTTCACCACCGCCGGCTGTCCCGGTTCTATGGCGCCGATGTCGCGGTTCGCCACGCGCGCCTCGATGACCAGGTTGTCCGCCTCCGGGACGATGGAAGCCAGGGGCTCGTTCGGCCGCACCGCCTGGCCGGGATTGTTGACCGCCAGGTTCTGGACGTAGCCGTCGACGGGGCTGCGGATGACCGTGCGGTCCAGGCGCGTCTCGGCCTGGTCCAGCGCCGCGGCGGTGCGGTCGCGCGCGCCGCGGGACTCGGCCAGATCGGCCAGCACGTTGCCGCGCCCGGTCTCGTCGATCTCGCGCCGGCGGGATCGCGCCGCCGACAGGGCCGACTGCGCCGATTCCAGCGACTCCCGGGTCTCCTGCAGGTCGCCGCGGGTCTCGTTCAACTGCCGCTGGATGGACTGGAAGCGCAGGAACGGAAAATGGCCCTTGTCGGTGAGTTTCTGCAGGGAGGCGACCTGATCCTCCAGCACCCGCGCGCTCTCGGTCAGGGTGCGGATGCGCACGCGCAGGGTGTTGATCTCCGACTGGCGCTGCTCGATCTCCCGGTCGGCGCTTTCGCGCTGGGACTGCAGCGCATCGCGCCGGGCCTCGAACAGCCGCGAATGGGTGGCCACCAGGTCGGGCCGCTCGGCCATGACCTCGGGGCCGAAGCGTATGGCGGCGTCGCCGCCGGCCTCAGCCTCCAGCCGCGCGAGTTCGGCTTCGAGCGTCAGCAGATCGCCCCGCAATCGTCGTTCCTCGGCGCGGAGCAGGCTCTCGTCCAGGATCATCAGGGCCTGGCCTTCGACCACCAGATCGCCGTCTCGGACCAGGATTTCGGCGACGGCCCCGCCCTCCGGATGGTTGACGACCTTCACGCGTCCTCCGGGCCGCACCTCGCCGGGCGCGACGACGGCCTGATCGACCTGCGCCAGCGTCGCCCATAGGATGATCGCCACGAAGAAGCCCGCGACGACCATGACCAGCACCGTGGCGAGCGGCGAGTGCCGGCTTTCGCTGATCGCCTGCGCTTCAGGCAGGAATTCGGTGTACTGGGGTCCTTTGGACCGGTCTTGACTGGACATGGCGCGGTCAGGCGTCCCCGGACTGGCCGGCGGCGGGCTGGCCGCCCTGGCCGGGCATGGCGGCGTCGCGCATGCGCGAACGGGCGAAGGCGATGACCTCCTGCGGCGGGCCGATGCGCTCGACCCGTCCCTCCAGCACCAGCGCCACCTTGTCGGCGATCGCCATGGGCGCCATGCGGTGGGAGATCAGGATGATGGTGCGGCCGCGCCGGGCGCGGTTGACGGCGCGGATCAGCCGCTCCTCGGAGCCCGGATCGAGCGCGCTGGTGGCCTCGTCGAAGATCAGGATCTTCGGATTGCGGATCAGCGCGCGCGCCACCGCGAGAAGCTGGCGCTGACCGGACGACAGGCCGCCGCCGCGCTCGCTCAGCACCGTGTCGTAGCCCTTGGGCAGGCGCTGGATGAATTCGTGCGCGCCGACGAACTTGGCGACCGATTCGACGCGCGCGGGATCCTTGTCGTCGATGCCCATGGCGATGTTCTCGCGCACCGTGCCTGCGAACAGCTGGACGTCCTGGGGCACGACGCCGATCTGGCGGCGCAGCGTGGCCGGCGACAGGTGCGAGATGTCGGTGTCGTCGATCAGAACCCGGCCGTGATCGGGCTGGTAGAGGCCCTGGATCAGCTTGGACAGCGTCGTCTTGCCCTGGCCCGACGGGCCGATGATGCCGAAGACCTGGCCGGCGCCGATCTCCAGAGTGACATTGTCGAGCACGAAGGGCAGGTCGTCGGCATAGCGGTAGGAGACGTTCTCGAAGGCGATCTTGCCCTCGAAGGGAGACCCGGGGCTGAGCTCGCCGGGCTCGGCCTCCGGCTCCTCCGACATGATGTCGTCGATGCGTTCGAAGGCCGAGCGGACCTCCTGCACCTGGTGCCAGGCGCCGACGACCTGGCGCATGGGCGCCACCGCCCGCGTCGCCAGGATGTTGGTGGCGATCAGCGCGCCGATCGACATGTCGCCCGACATGATCAGCAGGGCGCCGATGACGATGACGACCAGGCTGAGGATCTGCTGCAGGTTCTGGCCGATGGCGGACAGCACGCCGGCGAGGCTGTTGGAGCGGTAGCCGGTCCAGGCCGAGAGGCCGAGACGGTGATCCCAGCGCCGCTCGATCTCCGATTCCAGACCCAGCGACTTCACGGTCAGCGCGTTGGCCATGGTCTCGTGCAGGGCCGACGCCTTGGCCGCCTGGCCGAGGAAGTTCTGCTCGGTCAGTTTCTTCTGGCGGCCGTGGGTGGCCACCGACAGCGCGACGAAGATCGGGATCGCCACCGCGACGACCAGCGCGATCAGGGGCTCGATCAGCAGCAGCGCCGCGAGGAAGACCACGACGAACAGAAGATCGACGATCACCAGCGGCATCTGGCCGGTGAAGAAGCTGCGGATGGTGTCGAGCTGGCGCATCCGCTCCGAGATGACGCCGGAGGCGGTGTTCTCGAAATGCTTGTAGGGCAGGCGCAGCAGGTGATGGACCAGTTCGCCGCCGATTAGGCTCTCCACCCGCGCGCCGGTGTGGCTGGAGACATAGACCCGCACGATCCGCAGGATCAGATCGAAGAGGTAGATCACCACCATGCCGATGGTCAGCGAGAACAGGGTCGACTGCGCCCCGCCGCCGGAACCGACGACCTTGTTGAACACGGTCATGATGAACAGCGGCGCGGCCAGCGCGAACAGGTTGATCAGCAGGGACGCGACGCCGAGTTCCAGCAGCACGCCGCGCATCTTGCGCACGACATGGCCGCGCCAGTCGCGCTGGCGCTTGACGCCGGTCTGGGGCGCCTTGACGACCAGCGCCCGACGGCCAAGGGCGGCGACGCCGCCGGCGTCCAGGACCTCCGTCTGTTCGCGCACCGGATCGTAGACGAGGTAGCCCGACCCCTCGCGCCGCACCACGGAGCGGGAGGCCGAAGGATCCTTCGCGTCCAGGATCACGAAGGGCGCCTGCAGGCGCCGCAGCGCGCCGGCGTCGAAGGCCTGTTCGGTGACCGGGAATCCAAGCCGCTCGGCGGCGAGGCGGAAGCCGTCCAGCGTCATGGGGCTGCCTGCCCCGGGCGCAGCGGTCTGGATATCGGCCGCGCCGATCGGCCGGCCCAGATCCCGGGTGATGCGGATCAGCAGCCGGCGCAGCACGTCGATCCGCGGCCGGCCGCTGGCTGCCGCCGTCGGCAGCGGCGTATCGGCGGCGTCTCCGGCGGGCGGGTTCTCAGGGGCCGGCGCGGCCTGCGCACGGCGCTGTGGCTCGGGCCGCCGCCAGGCTTCCTCCGACAGGTCGGCGACCGGGCGCGCGCCCGGCTTGCTGGCGACGACATGCAGATGCGCGCCGGCGGTGCGCCGGCGGTGCTCGGCCGCTTCCTCCGGCGTGGCCGGCCGCTTCGTCGGCGTGATGCGGCCGATCCTCGACCAGCCGTCGCCGGTGCTGTCGCCGTCCTCGGCCATTCAGCCCTTCGCCATCTTCTTCTGCACCAGCTTCGCCGGCCGCCGCTGCTCTGCTACCTGAAACAGCGAGAAGGTCCGGTTGACGTAATTGGTGACGCTGTTGAGGCCGGTCATGTAGCGCGTCAGCGTCTCCGTCTTCTCGGCTTCGACCATGCGGATCGGCCGGCGCGGGTCGTCGGTCTCGAAGCGCAGGTAGAACCACGGCTCGCCCCGGCGCAGCACCAGATCCTTCGACGGCTCCCACCATTCGAAGGCCCACATCATCGGCCGCGGCCAGATGTGGATCGGCAGCCGTCCGCCGATCATCGTGCCGGGCAGGGGGGCGGGGCGGTAGTGGCTGAAGGCTGGCATCTGGTTCATCCAGCAGATGTCGTCGGCGACGAAGATGTAGGGCGTGATGAACTGGATGATCGGGCGGTTGGGATGACGCCATTCCTTGCGCGCCATCACCGCCACCATCTGGCGCAGGTGCTTGGAACGGATGGAGCTCTTGTCGCCGGCGAGGTTGACGAGCTGCGGCTGGCCGTTGTCGTCCATCTTGAAGCGGAGCTGGACGTCGATCGGGCACGGCACCTCGTAGAGACGGGATTCGTAGTCCAGCACCGCCGGGCACATGGCCGCCGATTTGGCGTGCTGGGCGGGCGGGTCGTTGCGGCGGAACTGGCGCGGCGCTTCCCAGATGAAGCCGGCCTTGTCGGTGTCGAGGATGTAGCCGACCTCCAGGACACGGCGTTCCGGGGCGACACGCTGTCCTTCGCCGGTTTCCTCGCCGCCCTTCAGATACGCGAACATGTCCATGGCCTTGCCGATTCCTGCCCCGGGGTGAACCCGATCCTAAGGCAATCTCCGTGCCATCGCACCCCCGGTTTCGCCATCGGGACGGCCGCGCCTGGGGCGCAGCAGGCCGGTCAGGCGGCGCCAGTTGCGGCGGGCCAGAACCGGCCAGGATGCGGCCAGCGCCGCCTCCCGCCGCAGCCGCTCCAGCGCCGAAGGTTCGGGCCGGTCCACGAAGACGGCGCGGTGGTCCGCGATCACCCGCGCCAGCGTCGGACCCCGGACCCGTTCGGGTTCGAAGCCGGCGCGGCCGGCGGGCGCGATATCGCCGCCCAGCGCACCCAGCAGCGCCAGGTAGGCGGTGACGGGACGGCGCATGCCGCCTGCGTCGACCCGGCGGCGCATCCCGGTCCAGTCGAGGTCGCTGGCCCGGCGCAGCATCAGCAGGCCGTCGATCACCGACTTGATGGCATCCGCGGTGAACAGGTCTCCGGCCGCGTGGGCCGCGGCGATCAGGAAACGGTGTTCCGGGGCCGGAACGCGCAGTCCGGCGGCCCCGGCGCCGCAGCTCTGCGCCATGATGTCGGCGACGGGGAGAACCCTCTCGAACGGATGCGCCGCCGCCTGGACATGGAGGTCGATGTTCGCGCCGTCCTCTCCGATCAGGGGCTGGAAGCTGGCTTCGCTGACGAACCCCCATGGGCTGCGGGTCGGTGTTTCGGCGAAGGCGAAGCCCCGGGCAGTCAGCAGTTTCAGGGCGGCGCCCAGGTCGGACGGACGGATCAGCAGGTCCGCGTCCGACACCGCCCGGTCGTCCGGCGAGGGATAGAGACAATGCGCCGAGGCAAGGCCCTTCAGGGCGACATTGGGGATGCCCGCTTCCATCAGCGCCGCCGCCCATTTCTCGCCCTGCAGACGACGGAAACGGTTGAGCAGGCGCGCCTGCCGCACCTCGTCGGCGGCCAGCATGGTCTCGGCGCCGGGGATCACGGCCGCAGCGGTTGCGGCCGAGATCAGTGCCGCCAGGGCCGTCAGGCGCGCCGCATCGTCCGGCCCGGGCTGCACGGGCAGGCCCGCGACCGCGCCCCAGACGGGATCGGGGGATTCGCCTTTCGGCAGACTGTCTGTATCGTTTCGGGACAGCGCGATAAGAATTGTTTCCTGTTCTGCATCCCTGCACCGCGGGAAACCATCCGCCCGGCTCCCCGGCAGGTCAACGGTCTTCGTGGCGTTGGCGGCTGTCGTCCGGGGCCTCGGCCCGGTCGTCCATGCCATAGTCGCGCAGGACCTGCGCCACGCGCAGCCGGTAGCCGGCGAAGACGCCGCCGCGTCCCTTCGCCTGCGCCCGGCGGTGAGCCTCCAGGTTGCGCCAGCGGATCACCGCGTCCTCGTCGCGGAAGAAGGAGAGCGAGAGGATCCGGCCGGGATCGTTCAGGCTCTGGAAACGCTCCACCGAGATGAAGCCGTCGATCTTCTCCAGTTCGGGCCGGATCGCCGCGGCGATGTCGAGATACGCCTCGCGCTGGCCCTCCGCCGGTTCGACCTCGAAGATCACCGCGATCATCGGGCCGCTCCCGGAATGTGGGGCGCGGAGGCCAGCTTCGGGAACGTCCGGTGCTCACGCAGAAGGCGATGGCGCATGGAAGAGGCGGTCATGGATAGGCTCCCGATCATTTTTCGCACCGCGCCGTTTCGGCGATCCGGCGATGGCTGTGCCCGGCCCGGATCACCGTCGGACCTGTGCGAATTCGGCACGTGGACCCGTCCGGGCGGTGCGGAATGTGACAGCCACCCGGCCACATGGGGTTCTCGGGCAGGCGATTATACATTATTTAGTAGTGACGTGGACTTATGGGCAGTGTTCGAGGCACGCCCGTTTCTTGCATGCAGGAACTCCCATGAAACGCATCTCCCAGATCCTGAGCGTCGGCGCGGCTCTCGCCCTCGGCGCTCCCGCCGTCCAGGCCCAGGTGGCCGCGGAACCGACGCGGGCCGATGCGCTGGCCGGTGCGCTCGCCGGCAGTGAGGAAGGCGTCCGCGCGATGGAGCGTTATCTGGATTCGGCGGGCGCGGCACAGGTTTCCGCCGACCGCGCCGCCGGCCTGATCCGGGAACTGCGCCGTTCGGGGCTGGTCGACGATCCGAAGATCCTGCAGCAGGCGGCGGACCGCATTTCCAGCGCGGCCAGCCGTTCCTTCGTCTCGGCACGCATCTACAAGACCCGCGTCACCTCGACCTTCCGCATGGACGAGAAGCGCATCGGCTTCGATTTCGGTCCGCCCGACGCGGAAACCAGGGACGGTTTCCAGACGGTCACCACGAAGAGCGAGATGGTGAAAGGCCCGAACCCGTCGGCCATGCGCCGGCCTGAGGGTGAATCGCTGCTGCGCGACGGTATCCGCAATCTGCGTCAGGTGAAGCTGCCGGTGGCCAACGGCAAGTACCGCGTCATGATCGCCACCGACGACATCGGCGTGCCGGAAGCGACCGCCAACCCCTATGGGTCGGCCATGAAGGTGAATGGCGAACGCGTCCGCGTGGCGGCACAGGCGCCGAAGAACTGGGTCAACGAGACCTATCTCGCCGAGCCTCAGAGCTATCTGGCCGAGGACGGCGCCGCCGCCGCGGACGAGGTCGCCAAGCGCGGTAACGCCCAGGGGCCGACCACCGGCGGCATGGTGGTCATCGAGACGGTGGTCGAGAACGGCGAACTGCAACTCGTCTTCGACCTGATCGAGGGCCAGGAGACCTATCTGACCGGCGTGATCCTGGAGCCGGCGGGCGAGGAGAGCGTGTTCGCGCCATCGGCCGAGGCCCGCGAGGTTCTGTTCACCCGGCCCGAGGACATCCTTGTCGCCACCGAACGCGTCGAGACCGCGCGTCAGGAACTGGTTTCCGAGATCGTGGCCGAGGCGGGGCCGGAGCAGGTCGCGCGGCTGCTCGATCTGCCCGAGCCGGTGTTCGAACCGGTCAACGACGTCAGCCCGAACTGAAGCCGCGCCGCAGCGAGGAGGGCATGATGCGTCGGGCGTGGCAGATCGGTTTCGGATTCTGCCTGTGCGCCGTCGTGGCTCTGCCCGGCGTGGCCGCCGCCCAGGGGGCCGCCGACAGCAAGTCCGAGAAGCAGGTCAAGCCGCAGATCGTCCAGAATCCGATCATTCCGGGTCAGGTCGATCCGGAGCCCCCCTTCACCACCGCCAAGCAGGACGCCGTGCTCAACCGGCGCAGGCCGGAATACGAGCCGATCGGCATGCTGGCGGGCGGTATCCTGCGCGACGTGAAATATCTCGGCCGCGGCCAGATTCTGGAGAGCTTCCTGCTGTTCCCCAGCATCGAGACCGAGGTCGCCTTCGACAGCAACATCTTCGCCGAGGACGACAACAAGACCGCGGACTTCATCGGCACCGTCCGGCCCGAGCTGGAACTGCACTCGGACTGGGACAACCATGAATTCTTCGTCCGCGGCTTTGGCGAGTTCGCCCGTTACGCCTCCAACAGTCGTGAGAGCTTCGCCCGCTACGGCGCGGAGCTCGGCACGCGCCTGGATGTGACGGAGTTCCTGTTCCTGAAATTCGGCGCAGGCTGGCAGCGCAAGACCGCGGCGCGCAGCGACATCGAGACCGACACGGGCGGCGACGAACCGACCGTGTTCTACGAAAGCTTCGGTTCGGCGCAGGCGCGCTACAAGCGCGACAAGTTCCTCGTCGACGCCAATACCTCGATCACCGCGCGGGATTTCAGGGACAACACCGCCGCCGGCGTGACCGTCGACAACGACCAGAACGACAACTGGATCTGGGAGAACTCGCTTCGGCTGGGCTGGGAGGAATGGCGCGGCACGACGATCTTCCTCGAACCCTTCTTCAATCTGGCCCGCAATTTCCGGAAGTTCGACAATGTCGGACTGGAGCGGGGCTTCTATTCGACCGGCGTCAATGCCGGCTTCACCTACGACGCTTCCGCCGTGACCTTCCTCGAAGGTGCGCTGGGCATCGGCTATGGCATTCCGCACGACCGCAATGCCGACAGCTTCCCGTTCCTGTCCGGTAAGCTGGATCTGGTCTGGAACCCGCATGATTCCTGGACCTTCACCGCCGGGTGGAACCGCCGACTCGCGCAGACCAATGCCTTCAGCGTGATCAACAACGTCAACGTCCCCGATGTCGCCACGCTGACGGACACGCTCAGCCTCGGCGCTCAGCTGGAGGTGACCTACGAGATCCTGGCCAGCGCCGGCATCGACCTGGCTCTCGCCGATACGCTGGAGAACGGCACCTCCGACACCGGTCTCGACACCGAACTTGCGCTCCTGTGGCTGATGAACGAGTACATGCGCATGCGCGGGTTCTGGAATTTCTCGCTGCTCAGCTCGAATGACGCCAACCGTGAATTCTCCAAGCATGTCGTCGGCGTCACGCTGACCATGCACTACTGAGCGGCTTGCCGATTCAGCCAACCGTGGAGAGAGTGTAAGGATGAATCGTCACGCAATGAGATTGGCCCTCGGTCTGGCGGCGCTGGGATTTGCGGCGACGCTGGCCCAGGGCTGTGCGGAGCGGCGCTACGGCGTCGCGCCCCAGCCGGCGGCTCCGCGCGCGCCCGTCGCCCAGCCGCAGGCCGCCGCGCAGCCGCAACCGGCTCCGCCGCCGCCTGCGGCCGTCGTCCAGCCCGCCCCGCAGCCGCAGGCGGCCGCGCCTCAGCCCGCGCCAACGCCGCCGCCGCAACCGCAGCAGCAGGCGGCGCCTCAGCCTGTCTCGCCGCCGCAGCAGCAACAGCAGGCTGCCGCCGGTCCCCAAAACGCCCCGCCGGCCTCCGGTGAAGCGAATCTGATCACCAGCCCGGTACCGCCCCGGGACGCCGAGCCCGAGCGCACGGCGGACGGCAAGCTGCGCGTTCGCGCCTCCAACGCCACCGACGACAGCGCCGCCGTGCCCCTGGTGAACATCGACGAAGTGCCCGACGAGGTCGCCCGGAAACTGGAGGAATACCGCCTCGGCCCCGGCGACCGGCTGTCGATCAAGGTGTTCGGCCAGGAGGAGATATCGGGCGAGTTTGAGGTCAGCGCTGCCGGCGAATTGTCCTATCCGCTGATCGGCCAGATCACTGCCGAGAACATGACGCCGGGCGAGTTCAACCGCGTGCTGACGGGGGCGCTGGAGGAGTTCTTCGTCAGCCCGCAGGTCACCGTGGAAGTCACCAACTACCGCCCGTTCTTCATCCTGGGTCAGGTGGGCAGTCCGGGTTCCTACAAGTACCAGCCGGGCCTGAACGCCCGCATGGCGATCGCGGTGGGCGGTGGCTACACCCGCCGCGCCCGGGAGGAACCGATCACGATCTTCCGGACGAACAATGCCGGCGAGCTCATCAAGTTCGAGGCCGATCAGGACGCCATCATCCTGCCCGGCGACACGATCGAAGTGCATCGCCGGTTGTTCTGATGCCGGCTCGCGCCGCGGCTCGCGGAGTTTGGCACATCGCTTGCTTCCTACCATTGTGTGGCCGCATTTGTCGGCCATATCGGGTATCCCGGCGGTGCGGCCTCTCTAGATGTCGCCTGGCAGGGGAACCAGAAACGCAAATCGCTTCGCCACTTGAGGGCACATGATCGCTTGTAGTGTGAATAATCTCCGGCAAATGGCTGACATGGCTGACGGAATCCCTGCGGATAACGGATTCGGGCGCGCTGGCGGCTTTCCGGCGCGTGAGGCCGGATGAACCATGGCGAATGTGAGCTATCTGGATTCGGCGAGGCCTGACGAGATGAGCGACGCGCCGTCCTTCGTCGACTCCGGCCGCGGCGACAGCCCGATGGTGAATTTCCGCCAGGTCTTCACCATCCTGTGGCGGCGCAAGTGGATCATCGCGGCCATCGTCATCATGGGCATGCTGATGGCCTACTACTGGCTGCAGAGCCAGACGCCCCTCTACTCGGCGGCCAGCGAAGTGGTCATCGGCATCCGTGACGAGCAGGTCACCGGTATCCAGGGCGTCGTCCAGGGCGAGACCCAGGACTTCTATTTCAACGAGACCCAGGCGGCGATCATCGCCTCCTCGCAGGTGGCCGAAACCGTCGCTGCGCGCCTGGACCTGTTCGAGAACCCGGATCGCCTGTACTGGGATGCGGGCGGTTCGGTCACGGCGGGGTTCTCGCTCAAGGCCACGATCAAGAGCATTCTCCCCGACCCCGTTGTGGAGGGCGTCCGCGGCGTGCTGAACAAGTTCCGCGGCGGCAGCCAGACCGACGAGAACACCTCGGTGCTGGCAAGCATGACGCCCGAGGAACTGGCCGAGTTCGAGCGCGAGCACGTCAAGAGGACACTGCTCGACGGACTCTCCGTGGATCCGTCGGAGCGCGCGCGCACCATCGCCATCCGTTTCATCTCGGACCGCCCGGCTTTCGCGGCCGAGGTCGCCAACGCCTTTGCCCAGGCCTATGTCGAAAGCACCCGGACGGAGAAGTCCGACGCCACGTCCCGCGCCTCCGATTTCCTGCGCGACGAGGTCGAACTGCTGAAGATCCAGTACCAGCAGTCCGAGCAGGCGCTGGAGCAGTTCAGCCGCGAGACCGGCTATGTCAGCCAGGGTGACCGTCTTTCGCTGATCGAGGAGCAGGTCGCCGAGTTCAACCGCCAGCTTGTCGAAGCGCGGCAGGAACTCGCCGAGGCCGAGGCCCGCAACCAGCAGGTGCAGCGCCTGCTGGAAGAGGAAGGCGGCATCGAGACCGTGGCCTCCGTGCTGGATTCGCCGCTGATCGGGCGCCTGCGGGAGCAGGAGGCCGAGGTGGTCCGCGAGATCGCGGAACTCCGCACGCAGCTCCGCGACCGCCATCCGCGTCTGCTGCTGAAGCGGGCCGAACTGGAGGATCTGCAGAACAAGATCCGCGGCGAGATCAACAAGATCGTCATCGGTCAGAACAACAATCTGGAACTGTCGCGGGTGCGCGTGCGCAATCTGGAGCAGGAGGTCGCCATTCTCCAGGCCCAGGTCCAGCGCCAGTCGGACGCCGAGGTGACGCTGCAGGCGCTGCGGTCGGAGCGTGACGCCAACAAGCAGCTCTACGAAACGGTGCTCGGTCGCTTCAACGAGATCAACCTGCAGGAGCGTTCGCCGCAACAGGCCAACGCCCGCATCATCACGCCGGCGTCGACGCCGCTGTTTCCGAGCTTCCCGCGCAAGTCGCTCACCCTGGCGGCGGCGCTGGTCGGCTCGGCCATGCTGGCGGTGATGGTGGTGTTCCTGATCGAATACATGGACTCCGGCTTCCGCTCGCTGCAGCAACTCCAGCAGTCGATATACGTGCCGGCGCTGGGCATCGTCCCGCGGCTGTCGGTCATGGAGGCGCGGCGCTACACGCCCGAGGAATTCGTGCTGGAGCAGCCGAACTCGCTCTACGCCGAGGCCATAAGGACGATACGAACATCGCTGATGTTGTCCAGCATCGACCGGCCGCCAAAATCGGTGATGTTCACCTCGTCGGTGCCCGCCGAAGGCAAGACCTCGACCGCCGTCTCCGTGGCGCGCGCCGCGGCCAAGGCGGGTCAGCGCACCATCCTGGTGGACTGCGACCTGCGCAAGCCTTCGGTCCACGAATCGCTGCGCGTGCCCAACGGCCAGGGCGTGGTCGAGATCCTCACCGGCGCGGCTGACCTGAACGACGCCATCGAGATCGACCTGAAATCGGGCCTGCACTACATCACCGCCGGCGCCAAGGCCCCGAACCCGCCGGACGCGCTTGGCTCCGCGGCCATGCGACAGCTCATCGGCGAACTCGAGAGCCGCTACGATCTCGTGATCCTCGACACGCCGCCGGTCCTGCCGGTTTCCGACTCGCTGGTCCTGCTGCGCAATGTCGACAAGACCGTCTTCCTGGTGCGCTGGGGCTCCACCCGCCGCGAGGCGGTGCTCGCCGGCATCCGCCAGGTGCAGGAGGCCAATGGCGACCTCGCCGGCGTCGCCATGACCCGGGTCGACATCCGCCGCCACCAGAAGTACAATTACAGCGACAGCTATTTCTACTATCGCGGTTACGGCAAGTATTATGGGGCCTGAGGCCACCGACCCGTCATTCGATCCCGCGCCGCCGCCCGTCCCGGCATGAGCGGTCCCGGGCGCCGGCGCCGTTCCACCACGCGGGCGCTGGCCATCGGCTCTTCGGCGGGCGGCCTCGTCATCCTTTCTGCAGGACTGCTGCTTGTCGGCCTGTCGGTGCCGAAACTGCTGAACGCCGTCGCCGCATCCACCGGGGAGTCGGTGATCGGCCGCCTGCAGGAAAGCCAGCCGGTCGGCGCGCAGGGACTGACGCGCGCGCGCGAAAGCCTGGCCTCGGCGGCGCGGATTCTGCCGTCGGACTATACCGCGCCCCGCGACCTGGCCCTGATCGAGCTGATCGCGGCCCAGCGCGCCGCGCCCGACGATCCCGCGCGCATGGGCTATCTGGAAGCCTCCATCGATGCGGCGCGGCAGTCATTGATGAACAACCCCGCCCAGCCCTATGTCTGGCTGCGCCTCTCGCAGGCGGAACTGCTGGCCAGGGGCGTGGGCGTGGAGGCGGCGCTGGCCTTCACCATGTCGCTGGAGACCGGGCCGCAGGTCATCGATCTGATGCGGCCGCGGGTGATCCTGGGGCTGGCGCTCTGGCCCGTGCTGGACGACCAGCAGCAGGAGCGCGTGCTGGCGCAGATCCGCGGCCTGGCGCGCTACAACGCCCGCATCCTGGCGGAAACGGTGCTCGACCGGGCGGGCCTGCCGCAGGTGCGCCGCGCCCTGGCCGACGAGCCGGAGCTGATGGCGCAGTTCCTGCGCTGGTATCTGCAGCGGCGCACGCCGGGTCTGCGCCCGCCGGGTCTGCCCTGACCCCCGTCATTCCCGACCGTTTCTAGAGCCGGTTGTGCCGCCCGCCGCCGGTGGGGAAGGCCTGAGCGTAACCGACGCCCAGCAGCATGGCGAACAGCGCCGCCACGGCCGGGATCTGCACGCTGAAGTCGACCAGTGCGTGCAGGCCGACCAGAGCGGCCGCCGCGAGGCCGATGGCGGGATAGATCGCGTCCTGACGGCGGACCCTGACGCCGCGGATGCACGCGCCCGCGATCCAGGCGTAGATCCCGAGCAGCAGCAGAAGCGCCGGCGCGCCGGCGTCGGCGGCGAACTCCAGATAGCTGTTGTGCGCCTTGCTGATGGCGTAGACGCCGCCGAACTGGGCGTTCTTGTAGCCGTGGAAATAGCTTTCGAAGGCGCCGCCGCCATGGCCCGTCAGGGGCTCGTCCGCGATGGCGCTGATGGTGCGCTGGAACAGCCAGGGCCGGCCACTGAGCTCCTGGCCGTCGGCGTCGACCTTGCGCTCGAAGGTGCCGCCGCCGGCCGCCAGAATTACGACCACGACGCTGGCTGCCGCCGCCGCCAGCAGGACCGGCGCGCCCGGCAGGCGTCCCCGGCGGTAGAACCAGGCCCAGCCCAGCGCCGCCATGCCGACGCCGCCGGCGACCAGACCGGCCCGCGAGCGGGTCATTACAAGCGCGATCACGAGGATCAGCACCGCGAAGGCGCAGAGCCATACCTCGGGGCTGATCCGCGCCGGGCGGTGGATCACGGGGCGCGGTTCCGCGCTCATGCCCCCGCCGCCGGCGCGCAGCCCCCGCATCACCATGCCCAGCCCGGCCACGGCGGCGAGGGCGGCGAAGGTGGCGAAGCTGTTGCGGTTGACGAAGGTGGAGGTCAGCGAATCCTCGTAGGCCCATTTCTTCAGGCCGACGATGGTCTCGCCGCCGGCGATCTCCGCCGCCAGTCCGTAGAGGGCGTAGAGCGTCCCGATGCCGACCGCGGAAAAAACGTAGATCGCGGCGTTGTCCGGTTCCCGCCCGGTCTGGGCGGCGACCCAGAAGATGCCGCCATAGGCCAGCAGCCGCATGGCCGAAGTCGCGGCGTCGGACGGCGAGACGGCGATGGCGCCGCCGATGGTCTCCAGCCCCAGGGCGGCCGCCGTCGGCGTCCACAGCGGGTGCCACAGGAATTCCGGCCCGCCGGTCTGGGCCAGCAGCCAGCCGACGAGCAGCAGCCAGCCCACCGCGGGCACGATGGCGGCCGTGCCCGACAGGCGGAACAGCGTCGGCCGGAAGGTCGCCGCCAGCCCCCAGAGACAGACCAGCCCGCCGCTGGCGAAGGACAGCAGCGACCAGCTGACCGGCCGGTTGCTGCCCAGCGGCAGCGGCGCCGCGGCGAGAACCACGATCAGCGCGAGAACGAGGAAACGTTCAAAGTAGAACAGCATGACGGCCGGCGGGGCTCAGGCCCGCCGCAGGGCGGCAATGGCGCGGTCAGTAGGCATTCTTGTGCACGAACCCCACGAAGATCGTCCGAATCAGGATGCGGATATCCAACCATAGCGACCAGTTGTCGATGTAGTAGAGATCGTACTGGACGCGCCGTTCCATCTTTTCCGGGGTGTCGGTCTCGCCGCGCAGGCCGTGGATCTGCGCCCAGCCGGTGATGCCGGGCTTGACCTTGTGGCGCCCGAGATACTGGTCGATGAGCTGGGCGTATTCCTCGTTGTGGGCGACGGCGTGGGGACGGGGGCCGACCAGCGACATCTCGCCCCGCAGGACGTTGAAGAGCTGCGGCAGTTCGTCCAGGCTGGTCCGGCGCAGGAAGGCGCCGAGGCGGGTGATGCGGGGATCGCCCCGGGTCGCCTGCGCGCCGCCCCTGGCGTCGCCCATGTCGGTGCGCATGGTGCGGAATTTGAAGACCGTGAAGACGTTGTTGTTGAAGCCATAGCGCTGCTGGCGGAAGATCGCGGGGCCGGGGCTGTCGAGCCGCACCGCCAGCGCGATCAGCGCGAGCAGCGGCGAGATGGCGGCGATGATCAGCGCTGACAAGATCCGGTCCTCCAGCCCCTTGACGACATAGTTCCAGCCCGAAAGCGGCGGTTCCTGCACCACCGTCATGGGCAGGCCGCCCAGATGGCGCACGCGCCGCTCCATCAGACGATAGCCCAGCGGCTCCGGCGCGAGCGTTACGTCGACCGGCGCCTCGCGCAGCCGGGTCAGCACCTCGGCGATCTGCTCCTCGTCGTCCCAGGGCAGGGCGACCATGACCTCCTGGACCTGATTGCCGCGCAGGAATAGCAGCAGGTCGTTCAGGTCGCCTCGCACCGGCGTGCCCAGCACGTCCCTGCGGCCGGCGTTGGGGCGGACGGTGAAAACCGCCACGATCTCCACGCCCAGCTCCGATTTCTGCTCGGCGACATAGCGCAGCAGCCGTTCCGCCTGCGCGCCGGCGCCGACAATCACGGCGTTGCGCTGCATCACGCCCGACTGTTTCCAGGCCTCGATCCGGCGCGCCATGCCGAGCCGGAAGACCATGATGGCGACGAAGCCGAGACCCAGCCAGATGCCGACCCAGATGCGCGAATAGTCCGCCGACGTCTTGGAGAAGAAGCCGATGGCGAGCAGCAGCAGCGAGACCGCCGTCCAGCCGCCGATGATGCGGCCGAGCTGACCGCCGACCGTCTCCACGACGCCGAAACGGTAGAGACCGGCGACCTGGAAGGCATTGGCCGTCAGCGCCAGGGCGACGCCGATGGCGGCGACATAGGCCACGGGCATCGTCAGCGTGTCATGGCGCAGGGCGTAGGCCAGCCAGCCGGCAATCAGCACGATGAGAAGGTCGCCGATGCGCGCGATGCCGATCAGGACCGACGGAGACGAGGCGATCATGCGCACCCGGCGATTCGCTCTCGTCGTCACGGTCGTCACGATCCTTTCCGCCTCAGAGGCCGGGGCAAGCGGGGCGCACTATAGGGTCGGCGCCGATGATCAGGAAGCGCCGATGCCCGCCTCGCGGGTCACGCCCGCCTGCTCCATCCAGGCGTCGCCTTCGCTTTCCATGCTCAGCCGGGTCGCGTCGTCGATGCGCTCCTTCATGGCCAGGCGGCCGACCAGCGCGGAGACCTCGCCGGCGGTGGCGGCGATGTAGTACCACTTGTAGGCGCGGGCGAAGTCCGGTCCGCCGAACATGCCGTCCTCATAGGCCTGGGCCAGCTTCACGGCCATGCGGGTATTGCGCTGGGCGGCCTTGGAATACCATTGCAGCGCCAGATCGAAGCTCTGCTCCAGATCCCTGCCCTCGGCATAGGCGAGCGCGAGATCGATCATGGCGCCGGCATGGCCCATGTCGGCGGCCCGCTTGAGGTATTCGAGACCCTTCTCGGTGTTCTTCTCCACGCCGACGCCGTCGCGGTAGATGACCGAGGCGTTGTAGTAGGCGAGCGGAAATTCCTGCTGCGCCGCGAGGTCGAAATACTTCAGCGCCGTGGCGAAATCCTGCGGTACGCCGACGCCGTCGCGGTAGAGCTCCCCCAGCAGGTTCTGACCGCGGTCGATGCCGGCTTCCGCGCCGATCAGGGCCCACCGCACGGCCTCGGCATGGTTCTCGACAACGCGCCCCTGACCGCCGTCTTCCACCGACCGGCCCTCGCCGCTGCGGTAGATGGCGGCCAGCGGCACGGAGGCCCCGACCACGCCCAGATTGAAGGCCTGCTTGTAGAGCGCCTCCGCCCGGGGGACGCTCTGGATCACGCCCACGCCCTGGCGGTAGTGCCAGGCGAGGCGGTTGATCGCCTGCTTGTGTCCCTGCTCGGCCGCCTTCTCCAGCCAGAAGGCGGATTCGATCTTGTCGGGCTTGACGCCCTTGCCCTGCCAGAGCGCGATCGCGACCTGGAACTGGGCGCCCATGTCGCCGCGGCGCGCCTCATCCAGGGTTTCCTTGTAGATCTGCGCCAGCGCTTCCGCGGTCAGTTGCTCCTTGTCCTGCTCCTGCGCATGGGCAAGGGGAGCAAGGCAGGCGAATACCGCGGCGAACGCCGCGCCAAGCCAGCGTTTGGTCATTCTCACGCCTCCATCCGCTCCTTTCGGGCCGCCGGATTCACGAATTGCGAAAACATTTTCAAATTCGCGACCGATCTATATGAATCGACGGTCCGAAACTCCGGGTTGAAAGCAGGCTTGCAAGCCCCATGCTACCGTGGATGAAGAAGAGCCGTGCAGAGCAACAGGCCGCCGCCGCGACGGTGACATGCGCCCCCGATGGCGAGCGCATCTACGCCATCGGCGACGTGCACGGACGCGCGGACCTGCTGCTCGAACTGGTGGAGATGATCCGCGCGGACATGGACCGGGGCGAGGCCCGGCGCCATACCGTCGTCTTCCTGGGGGATTATCTCGACCGCGGTTCGGGCAATGCCGAAGTGCTCGACATCCTCTGCGCCGATCCCTTCGACGGCGGCGCGCACATGGTTTCCCTGATCGGCAATCACGAGGCGGTGCTGCTGCAGTTCCTGGAGGACGCCGAGATCGGCCGCGACTGGCTCCGCTTCGGCGGCGACGCCACGCTGGCCTCCTACGGCATCCGCATCCGCCGGGACGAACCCGGCATCGACGAACTGCTGCGGGCCCAGGCGGCGCTGGCCGACAACATGCCGGCCGAGCACCTGGAGTTCCTGCGCGGCCTGAAGCTGAGCTATCGCGCCGGGGACTACCTGTTCGTGCATGCCGGGATACGCCCCGGCGTGCCGCTGGCCCGCCAGGACGGCAACGACCTGATCTGGATCCGCAACGCCTTCCTGCAGAGCGACGACGATTTCGGCTGTGTGGTCGTTCACGGCCACACGCCCAATCTGGAGGTCGAAAGCCGCCACAACAGGATCGGCATCGACACCGGCGCCTATTTCAGCGGGCGGCTGACCGCGGCGGTTCTGGAGGGCGAGGAGCGGCGCTTCCTGTCGACCTGAACCGGGGCCTGACGGCGGTACGGCTCTTGCTGTAGATTCGGCATCGGCGGATATTTCCACGGCTGAGGGGCGCAAGGCTTGGCGATCAGCGACATACAGGGGCGGGCAGGCGAACGCGGCGGTCAGCATCTGCCGTTCTTCGAGCTGGCGCTGCCGCCGCTGGTCGTGCTCGGCTTCTTCTACGCCGCCTTCTACAACGCCCTGCCCGAGGGGTTGCTGACGCCGCTGGCGGCGCTGATCTTCGGCGGCCTCGCGGGTCTGTCGTTCATCAGCGTGGCCGCCCGGCCGTCATCCTGGCGCTGGCGGCTGCTGTTCCTGGTGAGCAGCCTGCCGGTCATCTGGCTGGTGTCGCATCTGATTCTGCAGCACCGGATCGATTTTCCCCAGATGCTGCGCTATCTCGGGCCATTCTATCTCGGCATTCTCGCCTTCGGACACTACGACAAGTTCCCGCTCCGGCTGATCGCCTGGCTGGCCTGCGGGGCCATATTCTGGGTGATGATCTGGTCGGCGACGCAGCCCTTCTACCTGCATTCCAACGAGGCCGTCTTCGACGATCCGGTGCCGGGCTGGTGGGCGGCCCTGGTCGGCAATGGCCGCCTCGCGCCCTACCACGGCGGTCCCGAGAATCCCCACTCCAGCGGCTACATGACCCTCGCCTTCATGCTGGTCGTCCACCAGGCATGGTACTGGGGGTATCTGTCGACGAAGGTCATGGCCGCCTTCGTCGGCATGGCGATGCTCTACATCGTGGGCTGCTTCTCCACCCAGGTGCTGGTGGCGGCGGTGTCCTATTTCGGCTGCTACGGCATGTACTCCCGACGCATTCCGCGGCCGCTCAAGGCCGTGGTGCTGGTCGCCGGCGTGCTGCTGTTGGCGCTGATCGCCATCGAGAACGAGGAGCGCAAGGCCGCGGTCCGCAACGACACCAACATCAAGCTGGAGGAGCTGGGCTCGGGCCGTCTCGGCACCTGGATCGAGCGGCTCGACATCATTTCGGGCCGTGACAGCGCGGAGGTCTGGCTGGGCACCGGCATCGGCTCCGACAACATGTCCTCGATCATCTGGCGGCTGAAGGAGACGACCTCCCACAACACCTATCTGACCATGATCATCGAGAACGGGATCCTGGGCTTCTTCGCCTATTTCGGCGCGCTGATCATGATGATGCTGGCGCTGAACCGGCACGGAATCTGTCTGTTCACGCCCGTCTTCGTCACGGCGCTGATCGGCAACGGCCTGTCGCTGAGACCCATGCCCTTCGAGATGTTCTTTCTCGCCGTGGTCATTTGCATCGCCGGTCTGGCCGCGCAATATCGTCGCCGTCAGTTCGAGGCCGACCGCCACCGGATGGCCGCGCGGCTGGCGGGATAGGCGCGCCGCGCCATCGACCGGAGGGGAAGAAATGAACGCGATCAATGCCGAGCAGATCGAATACTGGAACGGACCCAACGGCGCCAAATGGGTGCGCAACCAGGCGCGCATGGACGCGACCCTGGCGCCCTTCAGCGATCACGTGCTGGCGGCGGCGCGGCCCGAGGCGGGCGAGACGGTGCTCGACATCGGCTGCGGCTGCGGCGGCACGGCCATCGACATCGCGGCGACGGGCGCAAGCGTGATCGGTGTCGATGTCTCCCGGCCCATGCTGGAACACGCCCGCACCCGGCCGGGCGCCGCGGCGGTCGATTTCGTCGAGGCCGATGCGGCGGCCCATGATTTCGGCGACGCCGCCTTCGACCTCGTCTTCTCGCGCTTCGGCGTGATGTTCTTTCGCGACGCCGATGCCGCCTTCGCCAATATCGGCCGCGCGACGAAACCGGGCGGACGGCTGGCGCTGGCCTGCTGGCGCGCGCTGTCCGAGAACCCGTGGATGCTGAAGCCGGTCATCGTCGCCAAGTCGTTCATCGAGCTGCCGCCGCGCCCCGGACCGGAGGAACCGGGACCGATGTCCTTCGCCGATCCCGACCGGGTGAAGCGCATCCTGGCGGCCGGCGGTTTCACCGACATCGAACTGGAGCCCGTCGACCGGATGCTGCGCCTGGGCGCGGACGCCGACGAGGCGGTGGTCTCGGCGTTGGAGATCGGCCCCGTCGGCGGCGCGGCGCGTGAGGCCGGCCCCGAAGCCGTCGAGCGCATGAAGCCGGCGCTGCGCGCCATGCTGGCGGAACATCAGACCGACGAGGGTGTGAAGCTGCCCGGCGCGATCTGGTGCATCACCGCGCGCAAGGGCTGAGCCGGCAGGACACCGCGCCCCGGACGGCGCTACTCCGCCAGCGTGTTGCACCTTCCGGCGACGCGGGTCTGGCGCATCAGCCGGCGGTAGCGGTCGGCGTCGTAGCCGACGCCCCGGTGCAGCAGGCAGCGGTTGTCCCAAATCACCAGGTCGCCCGGCTGCCAGCGCAGGGTGTAGACGTGCTCGGGCCGCGTCGCGCGCGCCAGCAGGTCGTCCAGCAGGTCGCGGCTCCGCGCGTCCTCCCAGCCTTCGATGGTCTTTGCATGGGAGCCGACATAATAGTTCTTCCGCCCCGTCCGCGGATTGGCGCGCACCAGCCGCTGCCGCACCGGCGGCAGGCTGGCGGCGTGCGAGGGCGTGACCGCGTCAGGGCCGACCTTGGAGCGGGAGAAGACGTAATCGTGGATCGTCACCAGCGGATCGATCTCGTCGCGCTCTGCCTCGGAGAGGCGGTCATAGGCCGCGCGGGCACTGACATAGAGGGTCTCGCCGCCCTCGTCGGGCACCTCGTGGACCGACATGATCGAGACGAAGGACGGCACGTCGCGGAACGAAGAGTCGGTGTGCCACATGTTGTTGCCGGTCAGGAACCGGACATGCTTGTGGTCGTTGCCCATCTGCCGGCCTTCGGCGTCGATATTGCCGATGGTGCCGAAATATTCCCGGCGGCCGGTCTGGCCGAGGATCACGTGGTTCGGCTCCGGTTCGCCCAGCAGGCCGGTAAAGGCGAGCTGCGCCGCGTCGTCGAGACCCTGATCGGGGAAGATCAGCAGCGAATGCTCGTCGATCGCTTCGCGGATCGCCTCGACCATATCCGGCGCCAGAGGCGGCGTCAGGTCGACGCCGGTGATCCGCGCGCCGAAATCGTCGTGCAGGGGTTCGGTTTCGAACTCGGCCATGATGCATTTTCTCCCGCAGCGATTTCATCATGATCGGCGGCAGGGGCCAAGGGCCGGCGTCGCCGCGCCGCCTCGACCTTGTTCGCCGGGGGCGGGGCGGGCAAGATCGGCGCAATCAAGGGGAGGCAAGACAATGACCGTCATCCGCATCCAGTTCACGCTGTTCTCGGCGTTCTATTCGCCGCTGATTTCCACCTTCACGGGCGGCTTCCTGCAGGAGGAGGGCCTCGAGCCGGACTGGTCGGTGGCGAAGCCGGGGGTCTCGGCGATCGAGGCGCTGGAGCGTGGCGAGGCGGACGTCATCCAGTCGGCGCTCAGCCAGGGATTCGGGCCGCTGCAGAAAGGTGAGACGCCGAGCGCGGTCCACTTCGCCCAGGTCAACGAGATGGACGGCTTCTTCATCACCGGGCGGGAGGCCGACCCGGACTTCGACTGGAAGAAGCTGGAGGGGGCGGAGGTCGTCATGTTCGGCGGCGGCCAGCCCCAGGTGATGTTCAAGTACGCCTGCCACCGCGCCGGCATCGACTTCGACAGGATCAAGGCGATCACGCCGGGCGGGGCCGACGCCATCGACCGCGCCTACCGGGAAGGGCAGGGCCAGTACGTGCAGCAGCAGGGTCCCTATCCGCAGCAACTCGAGGCCGACGGCGTCGGTCGCGTCGTTGCGCAGGTCGGCCCGAAGGTCGGCCGCTGCGGCTTTTCCAGCCTGGCGGCGAAGCGCGAATGGCTCGCGACCGACACGGCGCGCGCCTTCATGCGGGCCTATGCGAAGACGCGGCGCTACATGAACGAAGCGTCGGCCGCCGAGATCGCCCGCGCCGAGAAGCCGCATTTCCCGGACATCACCGAGGCGGCGCTGACCGACTGTATCGCGGCCTACCAGCGGCTCGGCTGCTGGACACCCCATGTGGAGATCACGCGGGACGCCTACGAGGCGACCCTGGACATCTATCAGCAGTCCGGCGGACTGACCGAGCGCTTCGCCTACGAGCAGGTCTGCGCGGAGCCGCCGACAATCGGGTAGTGGAGTAGAGTTCATGTTGATGGAAGACGTGCTGAAGCATCCCACGACGGTGCTGAGCAAGGCGCAGCGGGAACAGTTCTTCGAGGATGGCTGCGCCGTGATCGAGGGCGCGGTCGACGCCGCCTGGCTGAAGCGTCTGCAGGATGCGATGGACGAGATGGTCGATCTCAGCCGCGAGGTTGCGGAGGATGACGGCCGCTTCATCCTGGAGGAGGGGCATTCGCCCGACGACCCGCGGCTCAGGCGGCTGGTCAGTCCCGTCACGCACCATCCCGAGTTCTGGGCCTTCGCCAGCGAGTCGGTCTCGGCCGACATCGCGGCGGACGTCTGCGGGCCGGACGTGAAATTCTATCACTCCAAGCTCAACTTCAAATGGCCCAAGGGTGGCCACAAGTTCGACTGGCACCAGGACGTGCCGGCCTGGCCGCATACCGACTACAGCCCCATGACCGTCGGCATCTACCTGGAGGACACCGGCGAGCCGCAGGGGCCGCTGCTGGCGATCCGGGGCAGTCACAAGCCGCCCATGCACTCCATGTACGACCGCGACGGCAATTGGGTGCTGCGCATTCCAGAGGAGGACCTGTACGAGGGCTGGCGCGACGACGTGGTCAGTCTGACCGGGCCGGCGGGCTCGGCGGTGCTGATCAACTGCCGCGTCATTCACGGCAGCCAGGCCAACCGTTCGGACCGCATGCGGCCGATGCTGCTCAACGTCTACAGCTCCGCCGATTCCATGCCCTATGTGACCAATCCGATCCCCAGCCCCTACGAGGGCGCCATCGTGCGCGGCAAGCCGGCCCGTTTCTCCTGCCACGATCCGCGCGGCTGCGAACTGCCGCCGGACTGGTCGGCGGGCTATGTCGGACCCTGGAAACACCAGACGGGCGCCAGGGCCGGCTGAGGCCGCGAATACCGCACCTGCGAAATCGGCTGTTCCCTCGCCGGCATTGCGCGATAGGTTCCCCGCCTCTGGCGAGAGGCGCGGATGAGCAATTCGGCAAATGGCGGGACGGGACCGGGACGGACGGAGTTCGTGACGATGATGGCGCTGCTCACCTCCATGGTAGCGCTCTCGATCGACACGGTGCTGCCGGCGCTGCCGGTCATGGGGCGCGATCTCGGCGTCGCCGACGTGACCGACAACCAGCTCATCGTCACCGTGCTGTTCGCCGGCCTGGGGCTGGGACAGCTGATCTACGGCCCGCTGTCGGACAGCATCGGCCGCAAGCCGGCCATCTACATCGGCATCGCGATCTTCCTGGCCGGCTGTCTCGCCTCGCTGTTCGCGCCGGATTTCGAGACCATGCTGGTGGGCCGCGCGCTGCAGGGTCTGGGGGCCGCGTCGGCGCGGATCGTCACCATCGCCGTGGTCCGCGACCGCTTCGCCGGCCGGGGCATGGCTCAGGTCATGAGCTTCATCATGGCGGTCTTCATCCTGGTGCCGATCCTGGCGCCCATGGTGGGGCAGGGAATCCTGTTCGCCGGCGACTGGCACCTGATCTTCGTCTTCTTCATCGGGCTGGCCGGCATCGCGGTGACGTGGTTCGGCCTGCGCCAGTTCGAAACCCTGCCGCCGGCCCGCCGGGTGCCGTTCTCTCTCTCCAACATCGCGCGCGGATTCCGCACCGCCGCGACCAACCGGATCACGCTGGGCTACACCATCGCCACGGGCTTCACCTTCGGGCCGTTCCTCGCCTATCTCAGCTCGGCGCAGCAGATCTTCCAGTACCAATACGGTACCGGCGACGCCTTCGCGCTGTACTTCGCCGGCGGCGCGGCATCGCTCGGCGTCGCCTCGTTTCTCAACGGCCGGATCGTGATGCGCTATGGCATGCGCCGGCTGGTGCGTATTTCCCAGACCGCGTCCGCCGCGACGTCCTTCGTCATGGCCGCCATCGCGCTGGCGATGGGCGTCGAGCCGAGCCTGTTCTGGCTGATGGTCTATTTCATGGCGATCTTCTTCGCCGTCGGCATGGTCTTCGGCAACCTTAATGCGCTCGCCATGGAGCCGATGGGCGCCATCGCGGGCATCGCCTCGGCCTTCGTCGGTTTCGTGCCGACCGCGCTCGCCGTGCCCCAGGGCATCCTGATCGGCAGTCAGCTGGACGGCAGCGTCATTCCGCTGATGATCGGCTTCGGCATCTGCACGACGGTATCGCTCGGCGTCGGCCTGTGGGCCGACCGGGATCACCCGCCCGGGCCTATCGTCGAACCCGGCGCGGCTTGACCGGAGGGCGGCGCGCGCCGCATCTATCATCTGACGGGCAGGGGAGGCTCGAAGGACATGACCGATGAAGCGGCGCGCCGGCGCCTGGAGGAGATCGCGGCCAGACGGCTGAGCGTTTCGGACGAAGGCCGCCCGGAAGCGGCAGCAAGGCAGCATGGCCGGGGGCGGATGACGGTGCGGGAGCGGATCGGGACGCTGCTCGATCCCGGCAGCTTCCGTGAGATCGGTGGCCTGGTGGAGCCGGCCAGGGACACGGAACTGACCAGCACCCTGAACGCCCCGGCCGACGGCATCGTCACCGGCTGGGGGAAGATCGAGGGACGGCCGGTCTATCTGCTGGGCGACGACTTCACCGTGCTCGGCGGCTCGGTGGGCGTCGTCGGCGCGGAGAAGACGCACCGCATCATGGACATGGCCGAGAAGAACGGCCATCCCCTGATCTGGCTGCTGGAGGGGGCGGGCCACCGCATCCAGGACGGGCTGGACAGCCGCCACTTCGCGTCCGCCGGCACAACCTTCTGGCACCTGGCGCGGCTCTCGGGCTGGGTGCCGATCGTCACCGCGGTCCTCGGCCCGGGCTATGCCGGACCGACCAACATGGCCTCCTTTGCCGACTTCCGTGTCATGTGGCGGGGGCATTCGCAGATGGGCATTGGCGGCCCGGCGCTGGTCCGCGCCGCCACCGGCGAGGAGATCGAGACCGAGGCGCTGGGCGGCGCCGGGGTGCAGGCCGACCGTCAGGGGCTCGCCGACATGGCGCCGGAGACGGAGGAGGACTGCTTCCGCGCCATGCGCCGCTATCTTTCCTACCTGCCGTCCAATTCGGGTCAGCGGCCGCCGGTCGCGGCGCCGGACGATCCGATCGACCGCCGGGAACAGGCGCTGGCGGACATCGTGCCGGATAGCTCGCGCCGCGCCTACGACATGCGCCGCATCCTCGAACTGGTCTTCGACCGGGACAGCGTCTTCGAGACCAAGCCGAGCCATGCGCGCAACATGGTCACCGCCTTCGCCCGGATCGGCGGCCATCCGGTCGCGGTCGTCGCCAACAACCCGATGTTCCTGGCCGGCATGCTGGATTCGAAGGCCGCCGAGAAGGCAGCGCGCCACATCGCCATCGCCGACGCCTTCGGTCTGCCGCTGATCTACTTCGTCGACATGCCGGGGATCTTCGTCGGCTCGGGCGCCGAGGCGACGACGCTCGGCCTGCGTTCGGCCAAGATGCTCTACGAACTGGGCGTGGCCAGCGTGCCGCGCTACTCGGTGATGGTCCGCAAGGGCTATGGCGCGGGCTACTACGCCATGAACGGCGGCCGCGGCTTCCACGCCGACGGCTGCTGGGTCTGGCCGACCTCCGAGCTCTGCGCCATGTCGATCGAGACCGCGCTCAACGTCGCCTACCGCCGGGACTGGCAGAACGCGCCCGATCCGGCGGCGCGCAAGGCCGAACTGGAGGCCGACATCCGCAAGAACCTGACGGCGCTCCGGGCGGTCGAGCATTTCGGCGTCGACGACGTCATCGACCCGCGCGACACGCGCCGCGTGCTGGCCGAGGCGATCGCCATGGCGGCCCCGCGCCCGCACGATTCCGGTCCGCCGAAGAAGCGCGCGATCAGCCCGATCTGACGGCGGTCCGCTACTTGTCATGCCCGCCCTGTGCGGGCATCCGGGAAGCGCGGAGGTTTCAGTCCTCGCCGGCGTCAGCCAGGCGGGCACGCCCGACCGGACCCCCGCGCAAGGCGGGGGTGACCCGATCGGTTTCGAACGCTATTCCCGCCAGCTCGTGTCCTGGCGGTCGAGGCGGCGGATGAGGGCGGCGAACTCGCGCTGTCCGACACCGGCGCCGAAGCCGCCCATCGCGGCCTGGCGGACATATTCCTGCACTTGCTTCGGCGGGGTCACCAGCTTGCCGCCGGCCTGGGCGGCGATCTGCATGCGGCAGGCCTGTTCCATGTAATGCATGTAAAGGAACGCCTCGGCCACGGTCTCGCCCACGGTCAGCAGACCATGATTGCGCAGGATCATGACGTTCTTCTCACCCAGGTCGGCCACCAGCCGCTCCTGTTCCTCCTCGCGCAGCGCGATGCCTTCGTAGTCGTGGTAGGCGACGTTGTCGGTGAACAGCATGGACGTCTGGCTGAGCGGCAGCAGACCGCCGTCCTGCGCCGAGACGCCGGTGCCGGCGACGGTGTGGGTGTGCAGCACGCAGCCGACGCTCGGGCGTTCGCGATGGATGCAGCTGTGGATGACGTAGCCGGCGGGATTGATGCCGTATTCGCTCTCCGAGACCACGTTGCCGTCCAGGTCGACCTTGACCAGGTTCGACGCCGTGATCTCCTCGTAGAGCAGGCCGAAGCCGTTGATCAGGAAATGCTCTTCCGGTCCCGGTACGCGGGCGGAGATGTGGGTGTAGATCAGGTCGTCCATGCCGAACATGCGCACCAGCCGGTAGCAGGCGGCGAGGTCGAGCCGCGCCTGCCATTCCTCGGCGGTGATGCCGTCGGGGCGGGCGCTGGGATGACGGGCCACGTTCGCTGACATTGTTGTTCTCCCCGTTCGGTGGCTTGGTCGATGGCCGCCAGTCTATCCGATCGCGGCCGGCGCGTCAGCGGCCGCGCCACTGCCGCCGCGATATCAGGAACAGCGTCAGGGTGAGCAGCGCGCCGGCGAGGGCGAACCACTGCAGCGCGTAGAGGTCCATGCCGCGCAGCACCTGGGCGCCGACGAGGGCGCCGAGCGCCTGTCCGAGATACATCGAGGAGGCGTGCAGCGAGAGCGCGGTGCTGCTCTGCTCGGGCGCGAGGCCGACCAGCCGGGCCTGCTGGGCGACCGCGAAGCTGAACCCGGCGGCGCCCCAGACCGAGAGCATGATGCAGGCGGCGATCACCCCGGTGTCCAGCAGGTCGAAGCCGGCGAAGATGACAGGCAGGGTGAAGAGCCCGCCCAGAATCGTGACGGTCGTGCCGAAGCGGTCGGTGATACGCCCGCCGACGATATTGCCGATGAAGCTGAACAGGCCGAACAGCAGCAGCACGACCGTGATGTCGTTGGTGTCCGCGCCGGACCGCTGGCTCAGGATCAGGGCGATGAAGGTATAGGGGATGAACTGGCAGGCCATGTGGCCGACGCCGACCGACAGCGCCAGCACCATGCGGTGGTTGGACAGCACCGCGATCAGCGGCCGGAAGCCCGCGCCCCGCGCCTTGAGACCCTTCGGAACCGTGACCAGGGCCGAGATCGTGGCGCCCGCGGCCAGGGCGGCCACGAACCAGAAGGTCACGGGCCAGCCGAAATTGCCGCCCAGCCAGGTGCCCAGCGGCACGCCGAGGACCGTGGCGACGACGAAGCCGCCGAAGACCAGCGAGAGCGCGCGGGCGACGCGTTCGGGCGGGACCAGCGTGCTGGCCACCGCGGCGCCGATCGGCGAGAAGATGGCCGCGCCCAGCGCCGAGGCGATGCGCGCGAACAGCAGCAGATCGAAGCTCGCCGCCACGGCCGCCACCGTGTTGGCGACGGCGATCAGCGCCGCCGCGCCGACCAGCAGCCGCCGGCGGTCGAACCCGCCGGTCAGGGAGCCGAGCAGCGGCGCGCCCAGCGCATAGGCGATGGCGTAGAGCGAGATGAGATGGCCGGAGCGGGCGTCCGGGACGCCCAGGTCGCGGGCGATGTCGGGCAGCACGCCGGCCACGACCAGCGCGCCGGTGCCGACCGCGAAATTGCCCAGCGCCAGCCCCCAGAGAGCTTTCATCTGGATGATTCTCCGGAAAATAGAGGAGCGAGAGAGATGTCGTGCTGGACCCCGGGATCAAGTCCCGGGGCCGGGAAACGAGATAGTGGGCTTGGTAGCCGGAACCGGGCCCGTTCCGGGACTGGATCCCGGAACCCGGTCTGTCGCAGTCAGCCGATGCCCATTGCGTCGCGGTAAAGCGCCTCGAAGCCGGCGGCATCGACCGGCCGCGCGTTGGTCGGCGTGGTGGGGTCGGCCAGCGCGTGTTCGATCAGGCCGGGCATCATGTCCTCGGTGACGCCCATCTCCGAGAGGTTCGCGGGCAGGCCGAGCTTCGCGTTCAGCGCCTCGACGGCCCGGTCCAGCGGCTCGCCCGCCTTCAGGCCCATGGCGTGGCGCAGCCTGTCGCGTTTCTCCCCCAATACCTCGTCGTTGTAGCGCAGACAGGCCGGCAGGCAGACGGCGTTCAGCGTGCCGTGGTGCAGGTTGAGCGCGGCGATGCGGCCGATGGCGTGGCTCATGGCGTGGACCGCGCCGAGGCCCTTCTGGAAGGCCAGCGCCCCCTCGGCGGCGGCGATCATCATCTCCTTGCGCGCCGCCCTGTCCCGGCCGTTCTCCGTCGCGCGGATCAGATTGCCCTGGCCCACGGCGCGCCACAGCCCGTCCAGCCCGATGGCCTCCGCCGGCGGGTTGTCGACCGGGCTCATCACCGCCTCCATCAGATGGGTGACGGCGTCCATGCCGGTGGCCGCGGTCAGCCGCGCCGGCAGGCCGAGCGTCAGGTCGGGATCGCAGAGCGCGATCTTCGGCAGCATGTGCGGGCTGCCGAAGACCAGCTTGCGGCCGTCTTCGGTAATGATCACCGCGCCGCGGCTGACCTCGGAGCCGGTGCCGGAGGTGGTCGGGATCACGATCATCGGCGCGCAGGGACCGATCTTCGCGCCGCCGCCGGTGGCGGCGTTGTACCCGGCCAGGGGCTCGTCATGGGTGGCCAGCAGGGCCACGCCCTTGGCCAGGTCCATGGACGATCCGCCGCCGAGCGCCACGATGCCGTCGCAGTCGTTCTCGCGGAACAGCCGGAGCGCGTCCTTCACCGCCCGTTCGGTCGGGTTTTCGGGCGTGCCGTCATAGAGCGTCGCCTGGACGTCGTTGGGGATGCGGCGGCGCAGTTCGTCGGCCATGCCCAGTGCGACCAGCCCCCGGTCGGTGCAGATCAGCGGCCGGCGCATGCCGAGCTGCGCCAGGCTGTCGGCCAGCATGTCGATGGCGCCATGCTCGATATGGCACTGGTTGACGTAGGTGATGATGGCCATGGCCGCTGCTCCCCCTGCAATGCGTGGGACGACTTTAGCCGTGCATTGCGGGGGCGCAATCCCGTCCCATCCGCGCCATATTCGCCGTTAGTCTGAGAAACTCGGACGGACGGCGGAGCGTTGCGCGATGACGGAAGGGCCGGCGAAGGCGGGGGGCGGATTCTGGCAGGACCTGTCGGAAGTGCCGCGGCGTTTCCCCTGGCCCTTCGCCATCGCGGCGGGAACCGCGCTCTGGCTGGTCTGGGAGCAGCTGTTCAACGACGGTCCGCCCTGGATCCTGACCCCCCGCATGGTCTACGGGATCTTCCTGGGCTGTCTCGTCAGCTTCTTCGTGACACTCGGTCTCGCGCGGCTGGGCGAACGGGCGCCGCATCTGAAGCGGCGGCTGGCGATCCTCGCGGCCGCGGTGCCGGCGCCGGCGATCCTCGTTTGCATGATCCTGGTTTCCGTCGATTTCGCCTTTTCGCTCGGCCTGCGCTGGGCGGAGACGGCGGCACTGCAGCGGGCGCAGGCCAACGCCGTCGCCCTGCATCTCGTGGCCGCCGGCGTGGTTGCGGCCTTCGTCCTGCCCTATGCCGCGGGGCGGGTGGGCAATGACCGCTTCATCTGGTGGACGATCGCTTCGATCTTCGCCGGGTTCCTGGGGCTGTTCATCGCCGGGCTGGCGCTTGCCGTGCTCATGGCGGTCTACCTCGGCGCGACGATGGTCGCCGGCATCGACCCCGAAGCCGAAGTGATCGGCGTGTTCGCCACCGTCGCGCTCTGCCTGTTCTGGCCCTGGTACGCGCTCAGCGAACTGCCCCGCATCGACCGGCGCGACCCGACCGAGGTGCCACCGACCCCGCGCTGGTTCCGTCTGGCCGCGCACTGGATCGTCCTGCCCGGCTGGCTGGCGCTCGCCGCCATCGCCTATGCCGGGCTCGGCCGCTGGCTGTTCGAAGGCGGCGAGAATGTGCCGGCCCATGCGGTCGCCGCGCTGGTGGCCGCGGGCGGGCTGGCGACAGCGATCTGCTACGCCACCGCGCTCCGCCATGCCGGCCGCAGCACGGTCATGGCGCGCTGGCGGCGCTGGATGGGCGCGGTTCTCATCGCGCCGGTCGCCGTCGGCCTCTACGCGGTCACCTGGCCGGCGGAGCATTTCGAGGAGAGCTATATCGGCGCCTTCGCGCTGACCCTGCTGCTCTGGCTGCTGGGCACCTCGCTCTATGTCACCTGGCGGGCGGAGCCGCGCGCGCCGCGCCTGGCGACCGGCTTCGTCGCGGCGATGCTGGCCGGGATCGCCGCGGCCTTCCCCGTAACCTCCACCTACCTGGCGCCCTGGGGCGAACGGGAGGCCGAACGGCGCGCAGAGGCGGGGCCGCTGGCGGAGCGGAACTACCGCCCTGAGCAATGGTCGGAAGGGGGCATGCCGCTGGAAGTGCTGCCCGGCCTGTGGGCGGTGACCCGGATGATCGCAACGGTCCGCGGCGGCTCCGGCCCTGCCGGATTCGTGCTGCCTGGGGCGGACGCCGCGCGGCTCACTGCGGAATTGGACGAGACCGGTCTGGAAATCCGGCTCGGCGCCTGCCGGGTGGCGTTGCTGCCGACGGCGGCGCTGCTCGCGGCGGAGGCGGGCGCCAATCCGGTCTACCGCGGACGCTTCGGCGACATCGACATCGCGGTCCGGCCGCTGCATGGCTCGACGCAGCAGACTGCCGCCGCCGAGACGCTGCAGCATGTCGACTTCGACCTCTATCTGCGGCGCGGAGAGGGGCCATGGCCCGGACAGGCGCCGTGCCCGCCGGCGGCGGTTCTGGAGCCCGTGCGCCCCTGACATTCCCGACCCCCCGGCCGGCGCCGCTTGACGCTACCGGCGGTGCTGTCACGATAGGCGCAACTTTGTGAACGTTCGATCGGGGAGGATCCGGACCATGATGACAGGCGAGCAGTACCTGGCGTCGCTTGACGACGGGCGCGCGACCTATTTCGAAGGCCGCAAGATCGAGAACATTCTCGACGACAAGATCATGGGCGAGTCGGCCCGGCTGATCGCCGAGGGCTACGACAAGCTCTACCGCCCGGGGCCGGACGCCACCAGCCCGCTGATGTCCATTCCGCGCTCGGCGGAGGACCTCAAGGCGCGCCTGCCGGTGGTCTCCGACGCCGATATCGTCGCCAACACGACCAACCAGTCGATCATGACCCTGATGACGGCCGCCGGCCGCATCGGCGACGAGCATCCCGAATACGCCCGGCGCATCCAGGCCTGGATCGAGGACGCCCAGCGCCGCGATATCCGCATCACCGAGTGCATTACCGACGGCAAGGGCGACCGCTCGCTCAGCCCCGGCAAGCAGGCCGACCCGGACGCCTATACGCGCGTCGTGGAACGCCGCCCCGACGGCGTCGTCATCCGGGGCGCCAAGCTGCACATCACCGGCGCCTCGCTGGGCCACGAGACCATGGTCATTCCCACCAAGGCGATGAAGCCGGGCGAGGAGGACTACGCCATCGCCTGCGCCGTGCCGGTCAACGCGCCGGGCGTGAAGATCGTCAACACCTCCTACGCGCCGCGCCACGAGGACGACCGCGTCTTCCCCGTCAGCCGCCAGAACCACATGCCGGAAGGCTTCGTCATCTTCGACGACGTCTTCGTGCCGGAGGAGCGCATCTTCCTGAACGGCGAGACGAAACACGCCGGGCAGTTCGCGCATTCACTGGGTCTGTGGGAGCGGCTGGGCGGGCTCACCTTCATGGCCAACGAGGCCGACGAACTGGTCGGCTTCGCACAGCTCATCGCCGAAGCCAACGGCCTGGCCAAGGTGCAGCACGTCCGCGAGAAGATCTCGGAAATGATCATTCACGCGACGCTGATCCGCGGCGCGCTGGAGGCGGCGATCGCCAACTGCGTCATCGGCGACAACGGCGCGGCCTTCCCCTCCGAGCTCTACACCAATGCCGGCAAGTACCAGGCGGCGACCCAGTACAACATGATGTGCCGCCATCTCCACGATATCGCCGGCGGCTCGGTGCTGACCGCGCCGGCCATCGCGGACCTGGAGAACAACGAGGTCGGCCCGCTGGTGCGCAAGTACATGACAGCCAATCCCGAGATCGACGGCGAGTACCGCATGAAGCTGTTTCACGCCATCCGGGACCTCACCGCCGACGCCATGGGCGGCTGGCGCTACGTCACCAACATCCAGGCCGGCGGCGGGCTCTACGCCCAGCGCATCGTTACCCGCAAGCACTACGACATGGAGCACGCCAAACAGAAGGCGCTCCACGCCGCCCGCATGCTGCCCGAGCAGGCGGGGGAGTAGCTCCGGGCCCGCTCTCGACCCCCTCCCGGTCTCGCGACGCTCGACCACCCTCCCCCTGACAGGGGAAGGGGCGGGGAGGGGGTGTCGTCACCACACATATGTCTAAACAGCCGCCGCCCTGAGCGGGTCCGCGGGCGGGTCGAGTTCGAAGTCGCATTGCGGCTCGTAGCGCGCGCCGTCCGAGGACAGGAAGCTGCGGTAGAGCGTGAAATCGACCACTTCGAAGGGCGGCGTGGAGAGATCGCCGTTCTCGTGCAGGAACTGCTGGATCCTGGAGCGCGGCGCGTCTCTCAGCCGGGCGAGGGTCACGTGCGGATGGAACTTGCGCCGTTCCGGTTCGAAGCCGGCCCGCTGCGCGGCCTGCTCGACCTTCTTCTGCAGGTGGGTCAGCGCCGGCTGCGGCTCGACGCCGGCCCAGAGCATCCGCGTGCGCCTGCGGTCGCCGAACAGCCCGACGCCCGCGAGGCGCAGGTCGAAGGCCGGCGCGCGCAGCGCCGACAGTTCGTCCACCAGATCCTCGGCCATGGGCGTTTCCGTGTCGCCCAGGAAGCGCAGGGTCAGGTGCAGGTTCTCGCGCGGGATCCACCGCGCGCCGGGGACGCCGCCCGCCGTCATCGCCAGGCGCTCGGCGACGGGCTCGGGCAGTCGGATGCCTATGAACAGGCGCATGGATCCGCTCCATGGTCGCAGAGGGGCAGGGCGGCGCTCAGACGATGTCGAGCGCCTTTTCCGGCGGCCGGCCGAGGGCGGCCTTCGCGCCGGAGAGCACGATGGGACGCTCGATCAGCTTCGGCGTGCCCACCATCGCCTCGATGAGCTGGCCGTCGGAGAGTGCGGGGTCGTCCAGGCCCTGTTCCTTGTACTCCGGCTCCTTGCGGCGCATCAGATCACGCGGCGTCATGCCGAGCTTGGTCAGGATATCGGCCAGTTCGGCCGCGGTCGGCGGCGTCTTGAGATATTCGATGACCGTCGGCTCGACGCCCCGCTCCTTCAGCAGGTTCAGGGTCTCGCGCGATTTCGAGCAACGGGGGTTGTGGTAGATCGTGACGCTCATGCTCGTCCTCCGTCGCTGCAGGATATGCCGCTTTCACTATAACGCCGATTCGCCGCCGGCCCGCCGCCGGATCACGAACCTTTCAACGCCCGGGCGACCGGTTCGGACATGCGTTCGGCGATCAGTCGGGCGCCTTCGGCGTTGGGATGGATGCCGTCTGGCTGGTTCAGCGCCGGGTCGGCGGCCACGCCTTCCAGCAGAAAGGGATAGAAGGCGGCGCCGTGCGCTTCCGCGACCTCCGGGAAGATGGCGTTGAACGCCCGGGCGTAGTCGCCGCCCATGTTGGGCGGGGCCTGCATGCCGGCGACCAGGACGGGTATGCCGCGCTCCGTCAGCCGGCCGACGATCCGGTCCATGTTGCGCCGGGTGTCGGCCGGGTCGATACCGCGCAGTCCGTCATTGCCGCCCAGCGCCACGATCACCAGATCCGGCTCGCCCTGCACCGCCCAGTCGAGGCGGGAGAGGCCGCCGGCCGTGGTGTCGCCGGAAACGCCGGCGTTCTCGATCGTCACGTCCAGGCCGCGGTCGGTCAGCGCCTCCTGAAGGCGGACAGGCAGGGCGTCGCCCTGCGCCAGGCCATAGCCCGCGGTGATGGAATCGCCCAGCATGACGACGCGCCATCCTTCGGCAGCGCTGATCGGTTGTGCGATCGTGAGCGTAACCAAAAGCAACAGCATGTTGATCGCGGCGCGGGGCCAGCCATATCGGGTGCTGGCGGGAACGCGCGGGACTGAAGGAATTTGCATGGCCGAAAGTCAGATCACCCTGAAGGACGTGCATGTCACGCTCGACGGCGCCGCCGGTCCGGTCCGGATCCTGCGCGGCATCGACCTTGATATAGGGGCTGGCGAGACGGTTGCCATCCTCGGGCCTTCCGGTTCCGGCAAGTCGACCCTGCTTTCCATCGTCGGCGGGCTGGAGGCCGTGACCTCCGGCGCGCTGTCGTTCCGCGGTCGCGACCTGACCGGCCTGAACGAGGACCAGCTGGCGCTGTTCCGCCGCGACCACGTTTCCATCGTCTTCCAGTCGTTCCACCTGCTGCCCACCATGACGGCGCTGGAGAACGTCGCGGCGCCGCTGGAGCTTGCCGGCCGCGCCGACCCCTTCGGCCGCGCCGCGCGGGAACTCGAGACCGTCGGCCTGGCCGAGCGCACCGGCCACTATCCCAGCCAGCTTTCCGGCGGCGAGCAGCAGCGTGTCGCCGTCGCCCGGGCGCTGGCCGCCGATCCGGAGGTCATCCTGGCCGACGAGCCGACGGGCAATCTGGACGGCGAAACCGGTGGGCGGATCGTCGATCTGCTGTTCCGCGCCAACCGCGAACGCGATACGACGCTGCTGCTGGTCACCCATGACGAGAAGCTGGCCAAGCGCTGCGGCCGCATCCTCAGGCTGAAGGATGGCGTGATCGCCTCCGAGGAGCCGGGTGTGGAGCGCGCCGCCTGATGGTCACCGCCGCTTTCCGCATGGCCCTGCGCGATCTGCGCGGCGGTCTGAGCGGGTTCCGGGTCTTCCTGCTGTCGCTGGCGCTCGGCGTCGCCGCGATCGCCGGCGTCGGCTCGCTGACCGCCTCCATCATCGGCGGCATCCAGGAGAACGGCCGCGAGATCCTGGGCGCCGACATCGATCTCAGGATGCGTCAGATCGTACCGCCCGACGCGGCGGTGACGTGGCTGGAACGGGAAGCGGGCACGCTGCTCAGGACAATGGAAATGCGCACCATCGCCCGCGCCGGAACAGGCGATCGCCGCGCCCTCGCGGAGCTCAAGTCGGTGGGCGACGCCTATCCGCTCTATGGCGCGGTCCGGCTGGAGGACGGCGGCGAACTGCACGACGCCCTGGCCCGGCGGGACGGCGTCTTCGGCGCGGTGGCGGAGCCCGTGCTGGCGCAGCGTCTGGAACTCTCTGTCGGCGACCGGGTGCGGGTGGGCGACGTCAGTTTCGAACTGCGCGGGCTGATCGCCAACGAACCGGACCGCGGCACGGGCGGGGCGCTGACCCTGGCGCCGCGCATCATGATCCACGACCAGGCCATGGCTGCAACGGGCCTGGTCCAGCCGGGCAGTCTGATCAGCCGCCACTACAAGGTGAAGCTGGCGCCCGGCGACACGGTCGAGGATTTCCGCCGGCGTCTCGCCGCGGAGACTCCGGACGCCGGCTGGCGCATCCGCGACCACCGCAACGGCGCCCCGGGCATCGAGAGCTTCCTGGAGCGGCTGCGCATCTTCCTCACCCTGGTCGGGCTGACCGCGCTGCTGGTCGGCGGCGTGGGCGTCGGCAATGCGGTGAAGGCGCATCTGGACGCCAAGCGCAGCCAGATCGCTGTGCTCAAGGCGCTGGGCGCGACCGGCGGCGACATCACCCGCATCTACCTCTTCCAGATACTTGTTCTTGCCGCGGTCGGAATTGCCATCGGGCTGATCATCGGCGCGGTCGTGCCGATGATCGCCGTGGGTCTGCTGGCGGAGGCGCTGCCCACGCCGCCCAGCGTCGGCCTCTACGCCATGCCGCTCGTGCTTGCCGCGGCCTTCGGCGTGCTGGTGACGCTCACCTTCGCGCTCTGGCCGCTGGGCGTGGCGCGGCGCACCCGCGCCGCCGAGCTGTTCCGTGCGGCGATGGGCGAAAGCGGCGGCGTCCCCGGCCGCGGCTTCATCGCCGGCACGGCGCTGGCGCTGCTCGGCCTTGCCGGTCTCGCGATCTTCTCCGCCGACCGGCCGGTCTTCGCACTCTGGTTCGTGCTGGGGGCGGCCGGCGTGTTCATCGTGCTCCGGCTGGCTGCGGCGGGCATCGCCTGGGCGGCGAAACGGGCGGGCGGGCCGAAGCGCACGGCCTTCCGCATGGCGCTGGCGAACCTGCATCGGCCCGGCGCGCCCACGGCCTCGGTGATGATCTCGCTCGGCCTGGGCGTCACCCTGCTGGCCGCCGTGGCCCAGATCGAAGGCAATGTGGCGGGACAGGTCGACCGCCGCGTGGCCGAGGAGGCGCCGTCGTTCTTCTTCGTGGACATCCAGCCCAATCAGCTCGAGCCCTTCCTGGAGACTGCACGCGCGATTTCCGGCGTTTCCGATGTCCGCAGCGTGCCGTCTCTCCGGGGCCGGATCAGCGCCGTCGATGGCGTGCCGTCCGAAGACGTGCAGATGGTCGACCCGGACGAGGGCTGGGTGCTGCGCGGCGACCGGGGGTTGACCTACGCCACGGAACCGCCCTCCAACAGCCCCGTCGTTGCCGGCGAGTGGTGGCCGGCCGACTATGACGGGCCGCCGCTGGTCAGCTTCGAGGACGAGGCGGCCGCCGGACTCGGCCTGGAAGTGGGCGACACGATCACTGTCAACGTGCTGGGCCGCGACATCACGGCGGAGATCGCCAGTCTGCGCCGGATCGACTGGTCGACCTTCCAGATCAACTACATCATGATTTTCAGCCCCAACACGCTGCGCGCCGCGCCGCACACCCACCTTGCCACTGCGGAGGCGGCCGGCGCGGCGGACAGCGAACTGTTCCGCGCCGTCACCGACCGCTTCCCCAACATCACCGTGATCCGGGTGAAGGAAGCGATGGAACTGTTCGACAAGCTGCTGGGCCAGGTGGCGACGGCGATCCGCGCCGCTTCCGCCGTGACGCTTCTGGCCGGCCTGATCGTGCTGGCCGGGGCCATCGCCGCCGGCCACCGCAGGCGGGTCCGGGAATCGGTCGTGCTGAAGGTGATCGGCGCGACGCGCCGGCAGATTCTGAAGATCCACGCCGCCGAGTTCGCTGTCCTCGGCCTCGCCACCGGCATCGTCGCCGCCATCGCCGGCAGCGTGGCCGCCTGGGGCGTGATCGTCTTCGTCATGCAGGGCGAGTTCGAGCTGATGCCGGCCCGGCTGGCCGTGGTCGTCGTCGGCGCCATCGCGGCGACGACGGCGCTGGGTCTTGTCGGCGCGCACCGCGCGCTCCGCCGCCGGCCCGCGGTGGAGCTGCGGGAAGCGTAGGATCGCTTGGCTGACCGGCCGGCGTACTGCTCATTCCCCCTAGGGGGATGGCCGGGCTGCCGCTCTCCGCGTCCTGGGACCGGCGAAGCCGGGGCCCGGGACCCACGCCTGAGCCTTTCCGCCGGATGGGGCGTGGCCGGATCTGCTCAGGCATGGGTCCCGCGCCAGGCCTGCGGCCCGCGCAGGACTCGAAGGTGGCATCGAAAGGCGTGCGTGCGGGCTGTTTCATCCCACGCAGTGCGTTCTGTTACACCCCCCTCTGGCTGCGGCGCAGCCAAGGGGAGAGAACACAAAGACAGTGCGTCGACGGGCAGGCTCGGGCCTATGGCCGTGGCACGCCGGCTTTCTCGAAGGCCGATTTCTGCCGTTCGGCCAGTGCATCGACGTCGAAGTCCTCGATCAGTTCGTGGAACATCCGGTACCAGTTGATCTCCGACTTCAGGTGCAGGAAGACGCCGCCCAGTCCGATCGCTGCGCGGTCCATGAAAACGAACTCGCGGGGCGGGGTGACGCCGCCGCGCTCCTTCAGCTCCCGGTGCACGCGCTCGGCGGTTTCGCGGCCGTACATGCCGTCCTCGCCGAACTCCTGGATGCGCCGCGGCCGGTCCTCCAGCAGCGGTGCGTAGACGAAGCTGGCCCAGAGGTTCAGCGTGTCCACGACCTCTTTCGTCAGACCCTCGAAGCCCCAGCTTTCATAGGCGTGAACGGCGAGATCCCGGTCGTCGTCGCGGATCGCCCGGTAGAGGTCGATGACGCCCTTCACGAATTTCGGCTGGAAGGTGCGGATGCAGCCATAGTCCAGCAAGTTGATCGCGTGATCGTCGCGGACCGAGTAGTTGCCCAGATGCGGGTCGCCGTGGATCACGCCATAGCCGTAGAAGGGCACGTACCAGGCGCGGAACATGTTGACCGCCAGTTCGTTGCGGACCTCGATCGGCGCCTCGCGGAATTCCAGCAGCCGCCGGCCGTCCAGCCAGCTCATGGTCAGCAGGCGGCCCGTGGAGAGCGCCGGATAGACCTCGGGCACGTGGACGCGGGGCTCGCCGGCCAGCATCTCCCGATAGAGCGCGATGTGCCGCGCCTCGAGTTCGTAGTCGAGTTCCTCGCGCAGGCGCGCGGCGATCTCGTCATGGATATGGCGGGTGTCGATGGAGCGGTCATAGCGGCGGTAGATGGAGAAGATGAGCCTGAGCTGGCGGAGGTCGGCTTCCACCGCCGAGCGCATGTCCGGATATTGCAGCTTGCAGGCCAGTTCGTTGCCTTCGAGGTCGACCGCCCGATGCACCTGACCCAGTGAGGCCGCGGCCGCCGCCTCCCGCTCGAAGGCGCCGAACTTCTTCCGCCAGGCCGGTCCCAGTTCCGACGTCATGCGGCGCTTGACGAAGGCCGGGCCCATGGACGGCGCGTCGGCCTGGAGCTGCGCCAGTTCCTGCGCATACTCCTTGGGCAGGGCCTCGGGGATGGTCGACAGGATCTGTGCGACCTTCATCAGCGGGCCCTTGAGCCCGCCCAGCGCCGCACGCAGTTCGCGGGCGTGGTCGTCGCGATCGATCTTCACGCCCAGATAGCGCTCGCCGGCCAGCTTCGCCGCCAGGCCGCTCATCGAGCGGCCGACGCGCGCATAGCGTCTGACCTGAGAGCCGAAGCCGTCTTCCCGATTGGCCATGGAACCCCTTCGCCTGTCCGTCTGCCCTTCATATAGGCAGGCGGTGCCGCGATGTCTCATGGCCAGATTACGGCGCCGGCGTCGCGGCGGATCAGCGGCCGCTGTCTTCCACGCCGTGGACCTTCAGGCCGATGCTCTTCAGCGCGTCGACCGGTTGCTGCTCGGCGGCGAGGCCCGCCTGGCGCATCAGCACGATGGAGATGCGGCGGTTGGCGTCGGCATAGGGGTCCTCGGCGACCAGGAGTTCCTGCGCCGCCTTGCCCGTCACCTGGTCGATGCGGTTCTGCGGCACGCCCAGTTCCAGCAGCGCCCGGCGGCTGGCGTTGGCGCGGTCCGCCGACAGCTCCCAGTTGCCGTAGCCGTTGCTGGAGCGATAGGGGGTGGCGTCGGTGTGGCCGGTGATCTTGATCTTGTTGGGCAGGCGGGTCATCACGTCGGTGACCAGCATCAGGATCTGCTTGGCGTGGCCTTCCAGGGCGGGGCTGCCCTTCGGGAACATGGAGCGGCCGCCGGAGTCCACCAGCTGGATGCGCAGCCCCTCCGGCGTCATGTCGACCATCAGGTTCTGCGCCAGTTCCTGCATTTCCGGCGCGGCCTGCTCGATGGCCTGCTCGATGGCGTCCATGGCCTCGTTGAAGGCTTCCTCCTCGCGCCGGGCCAGTTCCTCGGCGACGTCGTCCTCGCCGGGACGGCCCTGCTTGCCGCGCTCGCTGTCCTCGACCTTCTCGTCGTTGTTGGAGATGCCTTCCTCGTCGATCTCGTCACCGGCAGGGTCGAACTTCTTGCCGTCGTCGTGATTCTCTTCCTCGTCCTCGATATCGCCGATCGAGACCACGACAGTCGGCAGCCCGGCGTTGGATATGCGCGCGCCGTCGCGGACCATCGTCTGACCGCCCATCGCGCCGCCGCTGCCCGACTGCTGCTGGGAAACGGCGGCCGGCGCGAAGTAGTCGGCGATGCCGCGCTGCTGCTCGTCGGTGGTCACGTTGAGCAGCCAGAGCAGCAGGAAGAAGGCCATCATCGCGGTCACGAAATCCGCATAGGCGACCTTCCATGCGCCGCCATGGTGGGCATGACCGCCCTTGACGATCTTCTTGACGATGATTGGCTGCTGGTTGCCGTCGGCCATGGCAGGGGCGCTCCGTCAGACCTTGGGAGCGCTCTCGACGGCGTCCTCGACTTCCTTGAAGGACGGACGTTCGTGGCTGTAGAGGGTCTTGCGCGCGAACTCCACGGCGACCGCCGGGGCGTAGCCGTTCATGTAGGCCAGCAGCCCCGCCTTGATGCACTGGTAGTACTTGGTCTCGGCTTCGGCATAGGCCTCCAGGCTCTTGCCCATCGGGCCGACGAAACCGTAGGCGAGGAAGATGCCGAGGAAGGTGCCGACCAGCGCCGCGGCGATCTTGCCGCCCAGCACCTCGGGCGGCTCGGAAATGTACTGCATGGTGATGATGACGCCCAGCACCGCCGCCACGATGCCGAAGGCCGGCAGGCCGTCGCCGGCCGTGGTGACGGCCGCGGAGACCGCGTGCTGTTCGTGGTGATGGGTCTCGATGTCCTCGTCCATCAGCGCTTCCATCTCGTGGCTGTTCTCGGTGCCCATGGTCATCAGACGCAGATAGTCGCAGACGAACTCGACGGCGTGATGGTTCTTCATGAAGCCCGGGAAGGCGGTGAAGATGGAGCTCTTCTCCGGGTCCTCGATGTGCGCCTCCAGCGCCAGCATGCCCTTGGCCTTGGCCAGCTTGAAGATGGTGTACTGAAGCGTCAGCAGTTCCTCGTAGGTGGCCTTGTTGTAGGGCTGGCCCTTGAGAATCTTTCCGATCGACTTGAATACGCCGAAGATCACTGTCTTCGGGTTGGAGATGATGAACGCGCCGAAGGCGGATCCGCAGATGATCACCACCTCCAGGGGCTGGATCAGCACCGCGAAGGAGCCGTGCGGCAGGTACCCGCCGAGGACGGATCCGATGACGACCACGACGCCAATGATGAAGAACATGGAGCTATTCCGCTTCGGTTTGATCTCGATCGGCGCCGAGTGTCGCCCGCGCACGGTTAAGATGGCGTTAGCGCTGCGCGTTCCGCGGCCGGGGCTTTCGCCGCGGCGTTCGGCTGGTAAACTCCGCCCCGAACCGACTTGTCGATGGGGAGGAACATGGCGGTCAGCCCGAGGGAACTGCGCGACGTGCTGGGCTCGTTCGCGACAGGCGTTACCATCATTACCGGCGTCGACGATCAGGACCGGCCCGTCGGCCTGACGGCGAATTCGTTCAATTCCGTGTCCCTGGATCCGCCGCTGATCCTCTTCAGCCTGGACCGCAACGCGAACTGCGCCAGCGCCTTCGCCGAGGGACGGCCTTTCGTCGTCAACGTGCTGCGCGACGACCAGCAGCCGCAGTCGAACCACTTCGCCTCCAAGACCGACGACAAGTTCGCCGAGATGGATTTCACCTGGACCACCGGAAACAATGGCTGCGCCGTGATCGAGGGGGCTCTGGCGCATCTGGAGTGCACCTGCGAATCGCTGCATGAAGGTGGTGACCACTGGATCGTGATCGGCCGCGTCAGCCGGATCGAGGCCGATCCGGATGGCCGGCCGCTGGTCTTCTTCCGCGGCCGCTACGCCAATCTGAACGACTAGGAACCTACCGGTCCGCCGCCGCGCGCCCCTTCGGGGGCACCGCGCAGACCGGCGGTTCCGCGGCGGGACCGAGGCGGCGCGCCGTGGCGCCGAATGCGTCGATTTCTACGCGATGGTCGCCCAGACGCACGGCGAAGCCGCCATCGCCGGCCGCCTCGGGCGTTCCGATCTCGGCGCCGGTACAGTCCAGGTCCACGGCGACCAGGAATTTCGCCTTCGTCGACTTCGCCGTGCTGGCCAGCGTCAGGTGCCACTGGTTCTTCCAGTCGGGCACGAAGAAGGGATCCGGATCCTCGGGAAACCTGTCCGTCTGGCTCGCGGCGTAGTCCGGCGCCGCGAGCACCCGGAAGCAGGCCTTGCCCTTGCCCATGTCGATGTTGAAGCGCCCTTCGCCTTCCTCGGCGATTTCCGTCCAGGCGTGCAGGTTCCACTCCCATGTCCGCGCCTCGTCCGAGGCCAGATCGTCGTAGATCAGGGCAAGGTTCGGCCTGAGATAGGCGATGGTCCGCACCGCCTTCGACAGCGCGCCGCCATAGGCCCGGGTCGCGTCGCCGACGGCCATGTCGTGGTGGCCGCAGCGGGCGAAATCGGCGATCCGGCCCTGGGCGCCGCGGTCCTGTTCCGGCTGGCCCTGCCCACCGTCGAAGGTGATGGCATTGTGCGCTTTCGTCTGCATCGTCCAGGCGAGGTGATGCTTCGATTTCCAGGTGTCGTAATAGCCCGAATCGAGCGCCAGCGACTGCTGCCGGCCGTTGATGATGAAGCTGTTCTGGTCGGCGTGGCTGTGGCTGAAGCTGCCATAGGGGCTGGACTTGAACAGGATGGAATAGCGGTCGGGGTCGTCCAGCTCGGAATGCATCGCCACCCAGCCGATGGACGGAAAGACCGCGGTGTCGGGCAGTTCGGGATGCTTCGCCGGGTCGAAGGGACGTTCCGGTTCCTCGTAGAGGGGGCCGTAGAGATGCAGGTAGTATTCGGGGCGCTGCGGCTCCCACTGCGCGGCAAAGCGGCGGCTGATCGGCGTGTCGATGCGCTGACGGTACATCATCGCCACCAGTGCCCAGACGTCGGGGAACCAGTTCTCCCCGCCGTCGCCGAAGCTGCTGTTGGGCGTGCCCGGCGGCACCAGGTACTGGAAGAAGACGCCGGCCTGCATGGGCCAGCCCATCCGCGTCGGGTTCACGTCGATCGCGTTCTCGATGATGTCCCAGTACTGCATGTTGTTGACGGCGTCCCAGATGCCGTAGTTCACGCCATTGCCGAAGCCGCCATCGGCCCCGCCCCAGGGATTGTTGACGGCCAGGTAGATCGGATAGGTGCGGAAGAACCAGTTCTGCGCCCGCGGTGTGTCCCTGGCCATCAGGGCGGCGATGGCGGTGACCGCGCCCGCCTGGCGGAAGCCGTGGCTGTTGTAGGGCTTGAGCTCCAGCGCCCGGCGCGGGTTGACGACATACTCGTCGAACGCCGCCTGGGTGCGGTATTCGATCATGCGCCGCAGCGTGGTTTCCTTGTCCTCGTCGAGCTCGTTCTTCGTGATGTCGTAGACCAGCGCCAGCGCCAGGGCGATGCGCAGGTTGGAGAGGTCGCTGGAGCGCACGCCCGTCGAGTGCTCCGGATCCCACGACGCCAGGTCCAGCGCGCGCCGCCAGGCTTCTTCCAGCATCTTCTCGTCGCGCGTGAGGTACCAGGTATAGACCGTGGTGCCGAGCTGTACGGTCGCACGGTTGACCACCTGGGCGATGAAGCGGGCGACGCGGATGCGCTCGTAGAAATCCTCCACTTCGAAGGTCGCGGTCGGCGGTTCGGGGTCCAGCTCCGCGCCGATCATGTTCTCCTCGACGTTCTGCATCACCTCGCGGAAGACCAGCCGCCGTTCACCCTGGTTCAGATCCCGGCGCAGCGTGTTGAAGCCTTCCTTGCCGGGAAAACTGCGCGGCCGCCGCCGCTCCCAGGCCCGGTCCCAGGCGGTCTGCACCGATGGCGCGACGAACTCGTGGGCCTTCTCGTGAATACGGAAGGACCGCCACTCGCCCCAGTCGCCGGCGCCCTCGCGGTCGTGCCAGCGCCGGACCCGCCAGCGCCAGTCGCCCATGGCGAGCGGCGCATTCAGCATCAGGTGGTTGTATTCGGTGATCCGCCGGATCGGCTCTGCGCCGCTCCCGGCGGGCTCGATCACCACTTCGTAGGACAGATCCTCGCCTTCGTAGCGCCAGTGGAAGACCGGCGGGTTCTGCACCGCCACCGCCGCGTTGAACGGATAGACCGGCATTTCCAGCTCGGTCTGCGGCGACAGCCAGTCGGAAATCTCGGGCCCTTCGGGCAGTGTCTCGATGTAGTACTGCCAGGGGTCGACGCGATCGGCCGCGGTCGCGGCCAGACCGCATAATGCAATGCCGATCGAAGCGAGAAGGTGCAGGACGCGGTTCATGAAGGACCTCCTGAATTGACCTGCCGGCCGGGCATGCAAGAAACGGATCAGGCGGGGCGGCGGATGGCGATGATCGACTTGGTGAATCCGGCCGCGCGCTCCTCGGCGATCTCGGCGTCGGGGAACAGCCGGCGCATGGACCGGTGCGTCAGAAGCTGGAAGTCCGGCCGCGTCCCCTTGGGCCAGAAGCGGTTGGTGAAACGGATCGTCGGCACCATCAGGTTGCGCGGCAGCATGACGATGAAGACCGGCAGCCAGCTGTGGCTTTCCACCGGGAAATAGCGGTAGGGCGTCTGCACGAAATAGCCGCGCCCGACCCGCCGGATCTCGGCGGCGAAGGCCGACTGGTGGCGTTCCGCCATTTCGCGGAAGCGCCGGTCGTCGGTCATCCAGCGCATCTCCTCCTTCGGTCCGGTGACGTGCTCGATCACCGAGGAGCAGAAGACGATGTCGAAGGCCCCGTCCGCAAAGGGCAGGCGTTCGTCGTCGCCGTCGAGCCGGACCGTCGCGAAGCCGCGGCCCGCAGCCTCCGCCAGATCGCTTTCGGAGATGTCGGCCACCGTCACCGCCGCCGGTCCGGTCAGGATGGAGGCGATATGGCCGCCGGTGCCGCCGCCCAGATCCAGGATCCGGGTATTGGGGCCGATCTCGAAGCTCTCGCGGAACAGCTGCGCCCGCTTCTGCCGGGAATGGCGCGAGAACCGGCGGAACAGTTTCCAGAGCATGCCATCCCCTTCGATTGACAGGCGTCGGCCCCGACCCTAGACCGGATGCGAGAGCGACTCGCAACATCTATAGCGGCTGCGCCGCGCCGTGCCTATCCGCCCCGCCGGGAGCTGACGCCAGTGCCGGACCATGTGACCAAGCCGCGCATTCTCATGGTCGGGCCGTTTCCGCCGACCCGGGGCGGCGTCACCACGTTCATGCTGAACGTCATGGGCTCGCCGCTGGCGGATCGCTATGACTTCATCGCCCACACGACCTCCCGGCCGGCGAAGAAGAACGTCGTCGACAACTACGGCTATGCGGCCATGTTCAAGGGTGGCGTCGGCCGGCTGATCCGCGCCGCCTGGGCGACGCTCTGGCACCTCGTCGCCTTTCCCTTCGTGGTTCTCTTCCGTCGCGTCGACCTGGTCCAGATCCAGTCCTCGGATTTCCAGACCTTCTGGGAAAGCTGCCTCTACCTGCTGATGGCGAAGGCGCTTCGCCGGCCCACCATGCTTCGTCTCGGCGGCGTCTTCGACAAGTTCTACGAAGGCTCGTCCCCGCGCGTGCAGGGGCTGATCCGCCGCGGCGTCGCCGCGCCCGACATCCTGATCGTGCAGTCGGAAAGCTGGCGGCGCTATCTCGCCACGGTCGGTCGCAGCGAGAACGTGATCGTGCTCTACAATTCCGTCCCCGAGGCCTCGATCGTGCCCATCGAAGGCCCGCGCAACGACCCGCCGCGCGTCTTGTTCTTCGCCGGCTCGGAATCGGTGCGCAAGGGCGCACAGGTGGTGCTGCAGGCGCTGGCCACGCCCGAACTGGCCGAAGTGCGCGCGGCGTTTCGCTTTCTGGCAGTGATCGAGCCCCTGGCGTCGCAGATCGGGAATGCCGGCCTGCCGCAGCGGATCGAACTGGAAGGCTTCATGGAGCACGCGCAGTTCATCGAGGAATTGCGGGCCGCCGACATCTTCCTCATGCCTTCCTTAGGGGAAGGCTTTCCCAACAGCCTGCTGGAAGCGATGGCGGCGGGGCTGGCCTGCGTCGTCACGCCCGTCGGCGCGGTGCCGGAGATCGCCGACGACGAGGCCGAGGCCCTGGTGATCGAGCCCGGCGACGCCGGGGGCCTTGCCGGCGCGATCCGTCGGCTGGCGGAGGACGAGGCGCTGCGCCTGAAACTGGCACGATCCGCGCAAGAGCGGCTCCGGCGGCAGTTCGTCGCCGAGCGGGTTCTCGACGTGCTGGAGGGGGGCTACCGGAGATTGCTGGCCGGGAACGGAGAATGAGCGGGACGCAGGCCGACAGCACCGCCGCGCTGGCGGGGTTCGTGCGGCGGGTCAGATGGTACCGCAACCGTCTGCGCGCCATGTCGGCGGGAGAGATCGCCCACCGCGTGCTCGAGATGGCGCGGCGGCTGGTCTCGGCCCGCCGCCTGCCGTCGTCCGTCACGGCCTTCGATCCGGGCGACATGGCCCTGCCCGAATGGCCGGGCCTGGCCGAGGGCGTCGGCGGCCTTGCTGCCGGCACCAGGCTGATGACGCAGTGGGCGGCCCATGTCGAGGCTGTCCGCGCCGGGCGGTTCCGTTTTCTCGGTATCGATTGGCCGGAGGCGGCGTCGCCGGGGGCGCCGCCGGACTGGCATCTGGACCCGGTGACCGGTCGCCGCTGGCCCCCGGACGCGTGGTGCTTCGACATTCCCTATCGTCACGAGACGGACTTCGGCGACGTCAAGAACGTCTGGGAGCTGTCGCGCCTGCAGTACCTGCAGCCGGTGGCCGCCTATGCCGTGGTCGCCGAGGACGACGCCGCAGCCCGGCTCTGCCTGGATCATCTTTCCGCCTGGATCGACGCCAATCCGCCCTACAGGGGGGTCAACTGGCCGTCGATGATCGAGCTGGCGTTCAGGGTCGTCAGCATCATCGTCATCGTCACCTTGCTGAAGGCGCGGATCGATGCGGCGCTGCGGCGGAAGATCATGCGCACCCTCTACCAGCACGGCTGGTGGATCGACCGCTTCCCCTCGCGGTTTTCCTCGGCCAACAACCATCTGGTGGCGGAGGCCGCCGCGCTCTATCTGCTCGGCGCGCTGGCCCCGGAACTGCCGGGCGCGCGGCGCTGGCGGACCCAGGGGCGGCGCAGTCTGGAGCGGGAGGTGCTGAACCAGATCGCGCCCGACGGCGTGGGCCGGGAGCAGTCGCCGGCCTATGCCGCTCTGACGCTGGAATGGCTGCTGCTTGCCGGCGATCTGGGCCGGCGGACGGGCGAGGCCTTTTCCGGCGACTACTGGCGGCGCATCGCCCGCGCCGGCGAGTTCCTGAAGTGGATCACCGACAGCACCGGCGGTCAGCCGCGTATCGGCGACGATGACGACAGCCGCGTCATCGGCAACGGCATGGCGAGCGAAGACACGATCAATTCAGTGCTGGGCTGCATCGCCAGCGCCTGCGGCGAGGCCGCGCTGGCGCCCCCGGTGCCGACGGCGCACCTCAGGAACGCGCTGTTCCCCGCGCCGGTCCCGGACCGGCTCTGGCCCGTCGGCATGCGCCACTTCGCCGAGGGCGGCTATACGGTGGACCGCCGCAACCGCGCGGGCGGGGTGCCGGACCATCTGCTGGTCTTCGATCACGGCCCGGTGGGCTATCTTTCCATCGCCGCCCACGGCCATGCCGACACCCTTGCGCTGTGGCTGCACGTCGACGGGCGGCCGGTGCTGATCGACGCTGGCACCTACCTCTATCACGCCGGTCATGCCTGGCGGGACCACTTCCGCGGCACGGTGGCCCACAACACGCTGACCATCGCCGGCGAGAACAGCTCCGAGATCTCGGGTCCCTTCAACTGGGCGCGCAAGGCCGGGGCGCGCGTCCTCGCGCTGGACGACGATCCCGAGCGCTGGTCGGTGACCGCCGACCATGACGGCTATCTGGAGACGCACCGCGTGCGCCATCAACGCCGTGTCGAGCGGGCGGGAGCGGGGCGTTTCCGCCTGACCGACAGCCTGACCGGCGCGCCGGGCGACCATCGGGTCGAGATCGGCTTCCTGGTCTCGCCGCATTTCCGGGTGGAGGCGTCGGGCACGGGGTTCGTCATCCGCGACGAGACGGCCACGACGCTCAGCATCCGCCATGACGGGCCGCTGTCGGGCTGGGTCGAGACCGGCCGCACCGCGCCCGAGCGCGGCTGGCACTCGCCCGGCTTCGGCGTCCGCGCGCCGGCCCCGCGCATCGTCTTCGCGGGCGAACTGGCGACCGGCACCCCGGTCGTGTTCGGGCTCTCGGTGGGCGACGGGCCGCCATGATTGCGATGGACGAAGGGGCCGCTATGCTCGGCGCCGCGGGATCAGGAGGGAAGGAAAGGCCATGCGCCTGAGCGTCTTCGGCATGGGTTATGTCGGCAATGTGTCGGCGGCGTGCTTCGCCGCGGACGGCCACCACGTGATCGGCGTCGATCCCAACGAGACCAAGGTGGGGCTGATCAACGACGCCCGTTCGCCGATCGTCGAACCGGGCCTGGCCGAGCTGATCGAGGAGGGCGTGAGGGCCGGGCGGCTGCGCGCCGTGACCGATCCGGCCGAGGCGGTACGCCACACCGAGCTGTCGATGGTCTGCGTCGGCACGCCCAGTCAGGCGAACGGCAACCTGGATCTGCAGTACCTCGTCCGGGTCTGCGAGGAAATCGGCGCCTGCCTGAAGGACAAGGACGACTTCCACATCGTCGTCATCCGCTCGACCATGCTGCCCGGCACCATCCGGGAAACGGTGCAGCCCGCGCTGGAGCGGGCTTCGGGCAAGAAGGCAGGCGAAGGCTTCGGCCTCTGCAACAATCCCGAATTCCTGCGCGAGGGCTCGGCCGTGCGCGACTTCCGCGAGCCGCCCAAGACCGTGATCGGGGAAAGCGACGAACGCGCCGGTGCGGCCCTGGCCGGACTCTACGCCCATCTGGACGCGCCGCTGATCCGCACCGAGATCGAGGTCGCCGAGATGGTGAAGTACGCCGACAACGCCTGGCACGCGGTCAAGGTGACCTTCGGCAACGAGATCGGCGCGATTTCCAAGCGTCTCGGCATCGACAGTCACAGGGTCATGGACATCTTCTGCCAGGACACCAAGCTCAATATCTCGCCCTACTACCTGAAGCCCGGCTTCGCCTTCGGCGGCTCCTGCCTGCCGAAGGATCTGCGCGCCATCACCTACAAGGCCCGCGAGCTCGACCTGCCGGTGCACATGCTGAACGCGGTGCTGCCGTCCAACCGCTGGCAGGTGGAGGCCGGCGTCGACATGGTGCTGTCGAAGGGCAAGCGGAAGGTCGGCGTGCTCGGCTTCAGCTTCAAGGCCAATACCGACGACCTGCGCGAAAGCCCGCTGGTGGAGGTGATCGAGCGGCTGCTGGGCAAGGGCATGGATCTGAAGCTCTACGACCGCAACGTCTCGCTGGCCCGGCTGACCGGCGCCAACCGCGACTATATCATGAAGGCGATCCCGCACATCTCGAACCTGATGGTGGATTCGGTCGAGGAGGTGATCGATCACGCCGAGGTGCTCGTGATCGGCAATGGCGATCCCGCCTTCCGCCAGGTGCCGGACCGGATGAAGGACGGCCAGGTGCTGGTCGACTTCGTCCGCGTCATGAACGCGAAGAGCGAGCCCGGCCGCTATGACGGCGTGGCGTGGTAGCTCCGTGAGAGAGGACAAGCCGCGCCGCGTCCTGTTCATCGTCGAGAACCTGCCGAGCCCGTTCGACCGGCGCGTCTGGCAGGAAGCGACGACGCTGCACGAACATGGCTACGAGGTCACGATCATCTGCCCGACGGGCAAGGGCTACGAGAAGAAGCGCGAGGTCATCGACGGCATCCACATCCTTCGCCACGACCTGCCGCTCGACGCCAAGGGCGCGGCGGGCTACGCGCTGGAATACTCGGCGGCGCTGTTCTGGGAGTTCGTGCTGGCCTGGCGGGTGTTCCTGACCCGCGGTTTCGACGCCATCCACGCCTGCAACCCGCCCGACAACATCTTCCTCGTCGGCGGTTTCTTCAAGCTGCTGTTCCGGAAGAAATTCCTGTTCGACCACCATGACATCAACCCGGAACTCTACGAGGCGAAGTTCGGCCGGCGCGATTTCTTCTACCGCGTGATGCTGGCCTGGGAGCGCTGGACCTTCCGCACCGCCGACGTCTCCATCGCCACCAACGAGAGCTACAGGCGGATCGCCATCGAGCGGGGGAAGATGGACCCCGAAAAGGTCTTCGTCGTCCGCTCGGGCCCCAGCCTGGAGCGGCTGAAGATCATTCCCCCCGTGCCGGAACTGAAGCAGGGGCGGGACTACCTGGTGGGCTATGTCGGCGTCATGGGCGCGCAGGAGGGACTGGACCTGCTGCTGCAGGCGGTCCGCCACATCGTCCACGAGAAGGGCCGGACCGACGTGCATTTCGGCCTCGTCGGCGGCGGGCCGGAACTGGATGACCTGAAGCGCATGGCAGCCGAGCTGGAGGTCGCGGACCATGTCACCTTCACCGGGCGCGCGCCTGACCGGACGCTGCTGGAGATGCTGAACACGGCCGATGTCTGCGTGAACCCGGACACGTTCAACGAAATGAACGACAAGTCGACCATGAACAAGATCGTGGAATACATGGCGCTGGGGAAGCCGATCGTGCAGTTCGACCTGACCGAGGGCCGCTTCTCGGCGCAGGAGGCGTCGCTCTACGCGAAGCGCAACGACCCGGAAGACATGGCGGAGAAGATCCTGGAACTGCTCGCCGATCCGGAGAAGCGCGCGCGCATGGGCGCCTTCGGCCGCCGCCGGGTGGAGGAGGAACTGAGCTGGGATCACGAGGTCCCGCGTCTGCTGGCCGCCTATGACGCACTCTTCCGGTCCTGAGTCAGGCCAGGGCTGGGCCGTCCTGCTGATCGGCGCGGCGCTGCTGCTGACGGCACTGACCGGGCTCAATTTCTTCGCCCTCGACCGCTACCAGGCGACCGGGCCGGCGGTCGAGCTGCTGCCGCCGGGCGGCGTCGTGCTGGACAACCCCGACCGCGAGGGCGTCGAGCGGCTGGATATCGACGTGCCGCTGGACCCGGCGACGCCCTTCGTCCGCATCCGCGCCCTGGCCGAGGCGATCGGTATCGCCGCCGGTCCGCGGCCCTGGCAGCGCGGCCGGGTCGTTTTCGTCAAGCGGGACGCGGAAGGCCGGGGCCGCTGGGATCTGCCCCACGTCGTGGCGCTGCTGCGGGGCGATACGCCGAAGGGCGCCTTCGAGGAGATCTTCGCCGCCAGCCCCGGCGCCGCCAGCCTGCAGCTTCGCCTGGAACTGCTGAAGGCCGCCGGCCGGCTCGAGGTGCGTTCGGTCACCGCGACACCCTTGGCGGAAGCGCCCGGGTTCCGGCCCGCCGCCGCCTTCCTGACCGGCGGCTGGGCGCTGCTGGCGCTGGCGGTGACGGTCTGGGCCGGCCTGCGCGTGCGGCAGCGGCGGTGGCTGATCGGCTTCTGCTGGCTGGTGGGCGTGACGGCCATGACCCTGAGCGTGCTGCCGGGGGAGGCCACGGCGCCGGCCCGCGACGTGACCGCGGGCGCCGTCGACCTGGTCGCCAGCGAAACGGCGACGGAGCAGGAGAGGCAGGCCGCCGTCTCGGCCAACATGTTCTCCATCGCCAAGGCGGGACACGTGCTGATGTTCCTGGGCGTGGGTTTCGCCTTCAGCCTGGCGCGGGGGCGCTCGAGTGCGCCCGCCATCTGGCTGCTGGCCATCGGATTCGCCGCGCTCTGCGAGATGCTGCAGCTCTACAGCCCCAACCGTGCGCCCGCCGGATTCGACCTGATGCTCAACACCGTCAGCGCCAGTTTCGGTTTCTGGATCGCCTGGACCGTTTCGGCGATGCTGGTCCGGATCGTTCCCACCCGACGGAGGTAGATGATGTTCAGCCACATCACTGTCGGTACCAGTGACCTCGAGCGCGCCAGCAAGTTCTACGATGCCGTCATGGCCGTTCTCGGCATCCCGCGCAATTTCGAGGAAGCGGGCGAGGCCGTCGGCTACGGCGTGATGCAGCTTTCGGAGTCCACATCCGAAACCTTTCAGCCGGAGTTCGTCGTCACCCGGCCTTACGACGGGCAGGAGATGCACCGGGGGAACGGCTGGCACGCGGCCTTCCTGGCGAAGGACCGCGCCACGGTGGACGCCTTTCACAAGGCCGCCCTGGCCCATGGCGGAACCGACGAGGGCGCGCCCGGACTGCGGCTGAACTATCACCCGAAATACTACGCGGCCTATGTCCGCGACCCGGACGGCAACAAGCTGCAGGCGGTCTGCCACTGGCCGCAATAGCGACTGTCGATTCACCCATTCTGGTGTGTCATGCCCGCCCTGTGCGGGCATCCGGCAAACCATCGAATCGCGGCGAAGCCGCTCCGGACCCCCGCACGAAGGCGGGGGGTGGCCAGCGGGGAACAGTCAGGTCCGCTACGCGGCCTTTGTGAACAGGCTCCGGGGCACCGGACCGCCGAAAGTCTCGGTGGTGTAGCGCCAGACCTTCACGTCGGCCGACCAGTGATTGCGCGGCAGACCGGCCTTGACCTTCAGTCCGGCGAGGAAGCTCCCGGGTGTGTCGAGGCTTTCCCAGACCTTGGGCAGGAAGGTGCCGCGGCGCTCACCGTCCTGCAGGATCAGGCCGTCGATGCCGGGGCGAAGCTGCGCCGCCAGGTCGGCCTCGTCGCGGAAGTCCATCGGCGCGGGCGCCGAGAGCACCGAGATCTCGATCTCGCTGTCGCGGAACTCGGCCACCGTCAACGGCTCGAAGCGCGGATCCTCGAAGCCGGCGGAGACGGCGTTCCAGGCGATGTCCTCGGCCAACGGGCGGTGCGCCCTGAGCGAGCCGATGCAGCCGCGCAGCCGCTTCTTCAGGTTCAGCGTCACGAAGCTCGCGCCCATGGTGCGGAGTTCGTGCGGGAAGGTCTCCAGGTTCACCGCGGGCCGCTTGTTGCGGGCCAGCCGCACGCCCAGCGCCCGCGCCGCTGTGGTGACCATGAGGTCCCGGTGGCTGTCGGCAAAGCCGGAGCCGTCGGAAGGTGTGAGCGCCCAGGCGCCGTAGCCGACCACACGGTCCCTGCTGCCGGCGGTGTCGCCGGAATTGCGCACGTCGAGTTCGGTGATCCGCAGGCCCAGCCGCGTGGCCAGCAGCAGAAGGCCGTTGACGGGACGGCTGCCGCAGGCCTGCTCCGACCCGAAGCTGCCGGCCTTCATGAGGCCGATCTTGCGCGCGGTCTCGCCGTCGATCCGCCGGGCGGTGTCGTAATCGTGGAAATGCGAGAGGTCGGTGGAGATGACGATCAGGGTCTCGTCGCCGCCCCAGACGCTCTCCAGGAGGTCCGCGACCTGCTCGGGGCGGGCGTCGCCGACGACGACGGGGACCAGCGTGAAATCGCCCAGGACACGCTGCAGGAAGGGCAGGTGGACCTCCAGGCTGTGTTCCTGCGCATGGGCGTCGTCGCGGATTTCGGCGTCGGGACGCGCGGCCAGCCGGTCGAGGATCTCACGGTCGAGCTTCACCGGCCCCAGCGGCGTGTCGAAGGCGTCGACCGACGGCAGGGCGAAGCCGCGGAAGGCCACGCGGTGGGCGGGGCCCAGCAGGATGACGCGGCTGAACCGCTTCGGTTCCTGGGCGACGCGGGCATAGGCGCTGGCGGCCACGGCGCCGGAAAAGACATGCCCGGCGTGCGGCGCGATGATCGCCTTCGGAACCGGCACCGGCCCGGCCATGCGGCTCTCCGCCTCGGCCAGCAGGCCGTCGACGCTCTGCATCAGGGCTTCGCGGCCGCCGGGATAGAAGGCGCCGGCCACCGCAGCGGGTCGGATGCTCTTCACCGCATTCCCTTCGTCAAACCGACGATGATCCCTGATAGGGCAGGCCATCGTCATCAAGTTGGGCCTCAAGCAGCGCAGCGAGATATTCTTCCATTTGCGAGAAGTTCAGTTCGCCGTCGTCCCAAGCGCGATCCGCTGCCTTCAGCGCTGCTTCATATTCATTTCGCGTCTCACGAATCCGTTCCGGCACAATCTTCCGTCCCGGCAGCATCATGCCCGATCGCGTGCAGAGCAGATAGTAGCAGACCGCCCGTGCCGTTCGTCCGTTGCCTTCGATGAACGGGTGAATCCAGTTCATGCGCCAGAGGCCGTAGGCCGCCAACTCCGTCGGCTCCCAGACATACCAGTTCTCCTGCACATTGGAGATGAACCGGTCCATCTGCTCGTCGACTTCATTGAAATGTGGCGGCTTGTGGTCGCCGACATAGATCGGTTCCCGCCGGAAGCGACCGCCGAATTGCGAGATATTGGCGACCGCCACGTGGTTGAGCGCCCACAAGAGGTGCTTGTCGAACGCCACCGGCCCCTTCTGCAGTCCGATCTCGATGCAGTTGGACAGCAGGCCATACTGGCGGATCAGATTCTGCTGCTCTACGCGATCGAAAAGATCTTCATCCTCTTGGCGAAGAATGAACATTGGCCCGGAGATCAGCTCACAGGCTTGGGGTCACGGAGTAGAATGCGCCCCACCGACTCTCGTGCCGAGTCCTTCGTGATCTTCGAGCCCTCCGGCGCGTTCCCGAAGACGAAGCTCGCCTGCTGCTCCCGCAGGTCTTCCTCCGTAAGCACAGTCCCACGCGCCTTGCGAAGCAATTCCTCCAGCCGTGGCCGCTTGGGCGCACTCGCCGCGGTCGGCTTACGTTCGGCCATCACAATTTCTCCCATGGCGATTGAATATGAAGGATAGCACCCACCTCGTTCGCCGCAATCGCGGCGATCCGCCTGTCGCGAGAAGTCGCGTTCTTGAGTCCATTGTGCCACAGGGCCTGAACCGCCACGATGAAACAATGCTCGATCATGTAGGCACCGTGCCGGGCCGATACTATTCCATGCAGCCGGACGGACGCGTCCGCTGCGAGGTCTGCCCGCGCTATTGCCGGCTCCAGGACGGCCAGCGCGGCCTGTGCTTCATCCGCAAGCGCGAAGGCGCGCAGATGGTGCTCACCTCCTATGGCCGCTCGTCAGGGTTCTGCATCGACCCGATCGAGAAGAAGCCGCTCAACCATTTCCACCCCGGCACATCGGTGCTGAGCTTCGGCACTGCTGGCTGCAACCTGACCTGCAAGTTCTGCCAGAACCACGACATGTCGAAGAGCCGGGAGATGGACACGCTGGCGGACGCCGCGCCGCCGCAGATGCTGGCCGACACGGCGAAGCGGCTGGGCTGCCGCTCCATGGCCTATACCTACAACGACCCGGTGATCTTCCTGGAATACGCCGTCGACACGGCCATCGCCTGCCGCGAGGCGGGCGTGAAGAACGTCGCGGTCACGGCGGGTTATATCTGCGCCGAGCCGCGCGAGGAGTTCTACCGCCACATGGATGCGGCGAACGTTGACCTGAAGGCGTTCACCGAGAACTTCTACCGCAAGGTGACGGGATCCGAGCTGGCGCCGGTCAAGGAGACGCTGGCCTATCTGGTCAACGAGACGGACGTCTGGGTCGAGATCACCACGCTGCTGATCCCGGACGAGAACGACTCGGAGGCCGAGATCGAGGAGATGACGCAATGGGTCGTGGCGGCCCTGGGCCCCGACGTGCCCATGCACTTCACCGCCTTCCACCCGGACTTCCGCATGATGGACAAGGAGCGGACCCCGCCCGGTTCGCTCCACCGCGCCCGGCGCATCGCCCTGAAGAACGGCGTCCGCCATGTCTATGTCGGCAACATCCATGACGAGGCGGCGCAGTCGACCTACTGCCACGGCTGCGGGACGAAGGTGATCGGCCGCGACTGGCACCGGCTCTCCGACTGGCGGCTGGATCACCGCGGCGCCTGCGTGAACTGCGGCACGCAGTTGCCAGGCCGCTTCGACGGCCCGCCCGGCGACTGGGGCCGCCGCCGCCAGCGCGTGGTGATGCGGCAGGGGGCTTAGAACGCATGGGCGGGCGCCCCGGCGATGTCATGCCCGCCTCGTGCGGGCATCCGGGAAGAGCCGATGGCTGCTCCCGAGCTTGCACTACTGTCCCGACCGGACCCCCGCACAAGCCTGCCCCTGCCCCCGTTCGGGGGGCGGGGGTGACGCTGGGAAACGGTGATGGCGCGATTCAGATCAGGAAACCCTCGACCGTGTCCTCGTTCCAGTCGATGCCGAGGCCGGGCGTCTCGGGCGGCGTCGCCTTGCCGGCCACGACCCGCAGCGGCTCGGCCAGAAACGGATTGGCCCAGTCGACATATTCCAGCCAGTGCGCGGCGGGGCTGGCCGCCATCATGTGCACGCTGACTTCCGGGAAGAGATGGGTCGAGAGGCGGATGCCGGCCGCGTGGCACTGCTCGGCGGCGTTCAGCCAGTTGGTGATGCCGCCGATCTTGGCGACGTCGGGCATCAGCAGGTCGGCGGCCTCCGCCGCGATCAGCCGGCCGACCTCGGCGGGGCTGCGGGCATTCTCGCCCAGCTGGATGGCGGTCTCGGCATAGCCGCAGATCGAGGCGTAACCCTCGACGTCGTCATGGGCGATGGGCTCCTCGATCCAGGCGAGGCCGAGATCGTCGATCGCGGCGATGCGCGCCTTGGCGTCGGCGCGGGTCAGCGACTGGTTGTAGTCGCACATCACCGGCATGTCGGCGGGCACGGCTTCCATTACGGCCTCGACCACCTCCACGTCGGTGTCGATGTCGCCATAGCCAAGCCGCACCTTCACCGCGCCATAGCCCACGGCCAGTTCCGCGGCCTCGTTGGCCGCCGCGTCCGGCCCGATCAGGCCGAGCCCGTTCGAGTTGTAGGCGTCGATCTGGCGGCGCTCGCCGCCCAGCAGGCGCCAGAGCGGCAGGCCGGCGTTCCTGGCGAAGGCGTCCCAGACGGCCATGTCGATGCCGGCCACGGCCCAGCCGATGAAGCCCTCCATGCCGGCCAGGCGCATGGACTTCGACATGCGCTCGTGCAGGGGCCGCGGCGCAACGGCCTCCCCCTGGAGCGTCGCGCCGATGCCCTCGACAAGTTCGGCCAGGGCCTTCGCCAGCACCGGGCTGACCGCGAAGACATAGGCCCGGCCCGTGATCTCGCTGTCCGTCTCCAGGTCGACCAGCACGAAGGCCGTCTTCTCGACCGAGCCGCCGCCGGTCACCAGCGGCCGGTTCATGGGCACGAGGACCGCGCGCGCCGTCACGTTCCGGATCTTCATCACTCATCTCCCCCCGCTGCGGACGGCCGATTGTAGCGCAGGCCGGCGGTCTCCGTCGCCTCATCTGCGTCATTGCCGAGCGGCCGTCATCGGAGGAACAATGCGCGAAACGGCACAGGGGAGGAAGACGAGCATGAGCGACGGTCTTCATACGGGCATGACGTCGTCGGAGATGGTGATGCGCGATTTCCGGCGCTTCGGCGACCGGGTCGCCTTCGACGGCTATGGCGGGCGCTGCACCTATGCCCAGGCGCTGGATCTGGTCGCCCGCTATCAGGCGGTCTTCAAGCAGCACGGCGTGAAGCGGCGCGAGCGCATTTCCCTGCTCAACGCCAACCGCGCCGAGGCCTATCTGGCCGGCATCGCCGCGCAGGCGCTGGGCGTCTGCATGACTCCGCTGCACACGCTGGGCTCCCTCGAGGACCACCGCTTCACGCTGGAAGACGCGGAGATCGACTATCTCTTCGTCGACAGCGAGAACTACATGGACCGGGGCCGGGAGCTGACCGGTGGCGTCGGCCGGCTGAAGCAGACCTTCACGCTGGGGCCGGCGGACTATGGCTTCGATCTGCGCGCCGGGGCAGAGGCCGCAGGCGCGGTCAACCCGGTGATCGAGGCCCATACCGACGACCCGGTCTGGATCAGCTATACCGGTGGCACGACCGGCAAGCCGAAGGGCGGGTTGCGCACCCATCCCAGCTTCGTCGCCATGGCGACCTCGATCCTCGCCAGCTTCGAATTCCCCGCCTGGACCAACTATCTGGCCGTCGCGCCGATCAGCCATGTGGGCGGCACCAAGCTGCCGGCGGTGCTGCACCTGGGCGGCAAGGTCACCTTCATGAAGGGTTTCGACCCGGAGGAGGTTCTGGCGACCATCGAGCGCGAGCGGATCACCACGAGCCTGCTGGTGCCGACCATGATCTACCTGCTGCTCGACCACCCGAGGCTGGAGAAGACGGACCTCTCCAGCCTCGAATACCTGCTCTATGGCGCTTCCCCCATGTCGCCGACGCGGCTGATGGAGGGGCTGGAGCGCATCGGTCCGGTCTTCGGCCAGCTCTACGGCCAGACAGAGGGCTATCCCATCTCGGTGCTGCGCAAGGCCGATCACGACAGGAAGCGGCCCGATCTGTTCGCCTCCTGCGGCTTTCCTTGTCCCAACGTGCAGGTCCGCCTGCTGGATGAAGACCTGAACGAGGTGGCCGAGGGCGAGCCGGGCGAGATCTGCGTCCGTTCCGGGCAGGTGATGGACGAGTACTGGAACCGCCCCGAGCAGACCGCCGAGACCTTCGCCGGCGGCTGGCTGCACACCGGCGACATCGCCCGTGCCGACGAGCAGGGCTATCTCTATATCGTCGACCGCAAGAAGGACATGATCGTCTCCGGCGGCTTCAACGTCTTCCCGCGCGAGATCGAGGACGTGCTGACCTCCCACCCGGACGTCGCCATGGCGGCCGTCATCGGCGTGCCCGACGAGAAATGGGGCGAGGCGGTTAAGGCGCTGATCGTGCCGAAGGCGGGCGTCAGGCCCGATCCGCAGGCGCTGATGCAGCTGGTCAAGGATCACAAGGGCGCGGTGCAGGCGCCGAAGTCGGTCGATTTCGTCGACGAGATCCCGGTCACGCCCATCGGCAAGCCCGACAAGAAGGCCATCCGCGCGAAATACTGGCCCGATTCCGGGCGCATGGTGGGGTAGCGCGCGGCATCCGATCATCGGGCAAAACAGAAACGGCGCCGGATCGCTCCGGCGCCGCTCCCGTTTCCGTTGCCCTTGGAGAAGCGTCAGCCGAGCGCGGCCTTCACCTTCTCCGGCGTGATCGGCAGGTCGCGCACCCGCGCCCCGGAGGCTGCGAAGATCGCGTTGGCGATCGCCGGGGCCGTGACCGTCACGCCCGGTTCGCCCGCGCCGACCGGGTAGTGGCCGGTGGACAGCACCGTGACGTCCAGCTCCGGCATGTCCTCCATGCGCAGCGGGGTGTAGGTGTCGAAGTTGTCCTGCTGCAGGGCGCCGTTCTCCATGGTGGCCAGTTCCTTGGTGGCCAGCGAGACGCCCCAGAGAGCGCCGCCTTCCACCTGGGCCCTGACGCCGTCCGGGTTGACGGCGGTGCCGACGTCGATGACCAGGGTGAGCTTCTGGATGTCGAACTCGCCCGTGGACTTGTCGACCGCCACCTGTGCGGCGCAGGCCGTCCAGGTGGGCGTGGCGCGTTCCTGGGCGGAGACCGCCGCCAGGCCGACGCCGGTGCCGGACGGCATGCTGCCGCCATAGCCGGCCTTGTCGGCCGCCATCTGCAGGACGTTCGCCAGCCGCTTCGCGCCGCCCACCGACATGGGCGCCGCGCCGGCGTTCTTGCCGGTGGCGTCGAGCATGGCGAGCTTGAACTTCAGCGGGTCGATGCCGGCCTTGTGGGCCATCTCGTCCAGGAAGCACTCCACCGCCCAGAACGTCCAGCCCGGCGCCACCGAACGGAGCTGGCCGGCCGGCGTCGCCGCCTGGGCCAGTTCCGACTTGATGGTCCGGACCGTCTGGTTGGGGATGGTGTACCAGTGGTCGGAGCCGTTGATGGAGAACGGGTCGACCTTGCCCGACTTGTCGGCGGAATCGGCCAGGAAGGCCGGCGCCTGACGGGCGGTGGCCCAGGCCGAGACGACCTGCTGCTCCATGCCGACCATCCTGCCGTCGCTGGCCCCGCCGCGCAGCACCTGGTGGGTGATGGTGCGGGTGAAGTCCATCAGGTTGTCGGCCTCGCGGCTGTAGATCAGCTTGACCGGCTTGCCCGCGGACTTCGCGGTCAGCGCCGCCACCACGATGTAGTCGGATTCCAGCCGGCGTCCGAAGCCGCCGCCCAGAAGGTACTGATGCACGACCACCTGCGTCGGCTCGATCTGCAGCGCCGCCGGCACCAGACCCAGCGCCAGGGTCTGGAACTGGTTGCCGGTGTGGATGTGGTAGACGCCGTCCTTGACCTCGACCACCGCATTGAGCGGCTCCAGCGGCGCATGGATGTTGAGCTGCGTCGTGTAGGTCGCTTCGTGGGTGGTCTTGGCGCCCTTGATGGCCGCCGCCGAGTCGCCGTCCATGACGAAAAGCTGCGCGCCCTTGCCGGACTTCTGCAGTTCCTCGGCTTCCTTCAGGATGTCCGCCGAGGAAACCTTCGCTGTCGGGCCCTCGTCATAGGAAACCTTGAGCGCGTCCCGGGCCTTGATCGCCTGCGGATAGGAATCCGCCAGCGCCACGACCCAGCCGGTGGTCGTCATGGTGGGATCCTCGATCACCACATGGCCCTGATAGCCGGCGACCTTCTTCGCCGCGCTCTCGTCGACCGAGGTCACCTTGGCGCCGTAGCGCACCGGCGGCACCTTGGGCGTGCCGTAGACCATGCCGTCGACGAAGACGTCGAGGCCGAACTGTGCCGAGCCGTTGGTCTTGGCTGGGATGTCCAGCGCGGGGACCGACTGGTTCACATAGCGCCAGGTCGTCGGGTCCTTGAGCTGGATGGCCTTGAGTTCCTCCTCGGAGAACTCGCGCGGCTCGACGCCCTGGCCGACCAGCGCGCCATAGCTGATCTTCCGGCCCGAGCCCGAATGCACGACCATGCCGTCCTCGGTGGAAAGCTCCGAGGCCGGGACGCCGAACATCTTCGCCGCCGCCTCGACCAGGGCGATGCGGCCGGCGGCGCCGGCGCGCGACATCTGGTCGAAGGTCCAGTTGACCGACCACGAGCCGCCGGTGACGAACAGGCCGTATTGCGGCGCGGTCGAGACATAGCGGATCGAGACGTTCTCCCACGGCACGTCCAGTTCCTCCGCCAGCGCCTGCGCCAGCGGAGTGCCCACATGCTGGCCCATCTCGGCCTTGGTGATGTTGACGGTGACCTTGCCGTGGCTGTCCATGTCGAACCAGACGTTCGGCGCGAAGGTTCCCTGCGCCATGGCCTCGCGGATACCCAGCGGGCCGCCCAGCAGGGCGTAACCCATGGTCAGCGTGCCGACGGCCATCGAGCCCACGAGAAAGCCGCGGCGCGAAAGGGCGATCTTTTCCTGTTTGGTCATTGTCGCCTCCCTCACGCCATATCGGCCGCGGCGCGCGCCACGGCCTTCTTGATACGCGTGTAGGCCATGCAGCGGCACAGATTGCCGGTCATGGCATTGACGATGTCGTCCTCGCTGGGATTCCTGTTCTCGGCGAGGAAGGCGGCGGCCGTCATGATCTGGCCCGACTGGCAGTAGCCGCATTGCGGCGCCTGTTCGGCGATCCAGGCCTTCTGGACGGGGTGCTGGCCGTTCGGGTCCAGACCCTCGATGGTCGTGATCTCCACGCCCTCGGCGGCCTCGACCGGCGTGACGCAGCTCCGCGTCGCGACGCCGTCGATATGGACGGTGCAGGCGCCGCAGAGCCCCTTGCCGCAACCGAATTTCGTGCCCGTCATACGCAGATGTTCCCGGATCACCCACAGCAAGGGGGTATCCGCGGGGACATCGACCGATTTGGTCGCCCCGTTGATCTTGAGCGTGGTCATGTTACCTCCCGTTGAGCGCCCTTGTTTTTTCCGGCGCCTGCTTCTCTGTTGTTGGCAGGTGATTGTCGCGGGACTCGCCTTGACGGCAGCTTGTTTCGACCCGTTAATCAATCCCCAATGGAAGAAATAGTGGGGGACGCTACGTCATTCTGTCAAACCTTCATCGTTTCGCTTGCGTCCCGATCGTGCTCGCGCCGCTTTTCGTGATCGCCTTCGCGCCTCGGCCCGCCGCCGCCTGCGGCGATCCCGTCGCGCCCTATGAGGTCAGCGAGGGCGGCGTGATCGAGCGGCCGCTCTGCGGCCTGGCGGGCGACGCGGAGCGGGGCCGGGCGGTGGTCGCCGGCCGCCGCGGCAACTGCCTGGCCTGTCACGCCGCGCCCATTCCCGAGGAGCCGTTCCACGGCACCATCGGCCCGCCGCTGCATGGTGTCGGCGCCGTCTTCTCGGCCGGCGAACTGCGTCTCCGTCTGGTGGATTCGACCCGGGTCAACCGGGCGACGGTGATGCCGCCCTTCCACCGGGTCGAGGGGTTGCACGGCGTCCGCCGCGACCGGGCGGGTCAACCCATATTGAGCGCGAGGGAGATCGAGGACGTGATAGCCTATCTGCTCACCCTGACGGAGGACGCACCCGCCGATGAAGCCCGGTGAGAGCAGAGATGCCGGCACGAGCCGGCGGCGCCTGCTGGGCTGGGCGGTCGGGCTGTTGACGCTCGGGACCGCCCCGGCGGCGCTGGCCGAGAGCGTGCGCAACCGGCTGGCCCGCTTTCGCCAGACCTTCCCGACGCCGCCCGATCCCGACTATGCCGAGCGCATGGTCGCCCGCGTGCTGCGCGGCCGCGAGCCGGCGCCGGACCTGATCGAACTGGACCTGGGCGGCATCGCCGAGAACGGCGAATCGGTGCCGCTCGTCTTCGACGTGAACTGCGCCATGGAGGGCTCGGACTACCCGGCGGTGGTCCACATCTTCGTCATCGACAATCCCTTTCCCGAGGTCGCGCGCTACCGCTACGGGCCGTGGAACGGCAGCGCGCGGACCGAGATGCGCATGCGCATGCGCCAGAGCTCCGAGGTCGTCATCGTCGCCGAGATGGCCGACGGCCGCGCCGGGCTGGTGCGCAAGCGCGTCGAAGTGCTGGCCGGGGCCTGCGGCTGATGGCGGGGACGGACCGGCGCATCCACGTGCCCGAGCGCGTCCGCCGCGGCGAGGTCTTTCTGGTGCGCACCCTGGCGCGGCATCCGATGGAGCCGGGCGTGCGTTTCGACGCCGGCAACCTGATCGTGCATCCGCGCCACATCCTCCAGGCGGTCACGGCCTTCTACAACGGCGTCGAGGTCTTCAGCGCCGACTGGTTCAGCTCGGTCTCGGCCAACCCCTATCTCAGCTTTCACCTGAAGGCGGTGGACTCCGGCCTGATCGAGGTGATCTGGATTTCAGACTACAACGCACGCAGCAGCGCCAGCGCCCGGATCGAGGTGGTCTGAAGCCTTGGAATGGACCGATCAGGCCATCGTGCTCTCGACCCGCCGGCACGGCGAGACGTCGGCCATCGTCTCCCTTCTGACCCGGGAGCGGGGGCGGCACGCGGGCCTGCTGCGCGGCGCGGGCTCGAAGCGCCTGCGTGGCGTCGTCATGCCGGGCAACGAGGTCCGGGCGAGCTGGCGCGCCCGCATCGCCGATCATCTGGGCACGGTCCATGTGGAGCCCGCGATGTCCCGGGCCGGTTTCATCATGGACGATGCGGCGCGGCTGGCGGCGCTCTCCAGCGCCTGCGCCCTGCTCGATCAGGGCCTGATGGAGCGGGAAGCCCATCCGGCGCTCTACAACGCCACCGCCGTGCTCTTCGATGCGCTGGCCGCCGCGACGGACGACTGGGCGGAGGCGTATTTCGCCTGGGAACTGGGATTTCTGGCCGAACTCGGTTTCGGACTCGACCTGGAGAAGTGCGCCGGCGACGGGCGGCGGGAGAACCTGGGCTACGTCTCGCCGAAGTCGGGCCGCGCCGTCTCGCTGGAGGCCGGCGCGCCCTGGCGGGAGAAGCTGTTGCCCCTGCCGCGCTTTCTGGTGGGCGAAAGGGGCCGCCCGATCGCGAATCATCCCCGGACGGATCTCGCCGACGCCGCGCAGCTCACCGGCCACTTCCTGGAGCGGCATGTCTTCAGCCATGAAAGCAAGGGGATGCCGGCTGTCAGAGGACGATTTGTGGAGATCCTGTTGCGTGAGACCACAACATCTGGTGATTTGAACCCATGACTGAACAGACCCCTCCCGAACGCGAGAACATCCAGCCCGTCCCCCTCGGCGAAGCGCTGAGCGAGCGCTATCTGGCCTACGCACTCTCCACCATCGTCTCCCGTTCGCTGCCCGACGTGCGCGACGGGCTGAAACCGGTGCACCGGCGGCTGCTCTATGCGATGCGGCTGCTGCGCCTCGACCCGGACGCCGGGTTCAAGAAGTGCGCGCGCATCGTCGGCGACGTGATGGGCAAGTTCCACCCGCATGGCGATTCGGCGATCTACGACGCGCTGGTCCGCCTGGCGCAGGACTTCGCGGTGCGCTATCCGCTGGTGGAGGGGCAGGGGAACTTCGGCAATGTCGACGGCGACAATGCCGCGGCCATGCGCTACACCGAGGCGCGGCTGACGGAGATCGCGGAGCGGCTGCTGGAGGGCATCGACGAGGACGCCGTCGACTTCCAGCCCACCTATGACGGCGAGGAATCCGAGCCGATCGTCCTGCCGTCGGCCTTCCCGAACCTGCTGGCCAACGGCGCCTCCGGCATTGCCGTAGGCATGGCCACCAACATCCCGCCCCACAACGCGACCGAGCTCTGCGAGGCGCTGGAGCTGCTGATCCGCAAGCCCTCGGCCAGCGTCGCCGAACTGATGGAGCACGTGCCGGGGCCGGACTTTCCCACCGGCGGCATCCTGACCGAGGACCGGGCAAGGATCGTCGACGCCTACGAGACCGGCCGCGGGAGCCTGAGGCTCCGGGCGCGCTGGGAGAAGGAGGAAACCGGCCGCGGCGGCTACCAGATCGTGGTTCACGAACTGCCCTACCAGGTCCAGAAGGGCAAGCTGGTGGAGAAGATCGCCGGCCTGATCAACGACCGGAAGCTGCCGGCGCTGGCGGACGTGCGCGACGAATCGGCCGACGACGTGCGGCTGGTGCTGGAGCCCCGCGCGCGCACCGTCGACGCGGACGCGCTGATGGAGCAACTGTTCCGCCAGACCGATCTGGAGGTCCGCTTCGGCCTCAACATGAACGTCCTCGACGCCACGCGCACGCCCCGGGTGATGTCGCTGAAGGAGGCGCTCGTCGCCTTCCTCGACCACCGCCACGTGGTGCTGGAGCGCCGCACGCGGCACCGGCTGGCGAAGATCGCCGACCGTCTCGAGGTGCTGGGCGGCTATCTCGTCGCCTTCCTCAACCTGGACGAGGTGATCCGCATCATCCGCACCGAGGACCGGCCGAAAGAGGTCCTCATCAGCCGCTTCGAACTGACCGAGCGCCAGGCCCAGGCGATTCTGGACATGCGTCTGCGTCAGCTCCGCAAGCTGGAGGAACTGGAACTCCGCAAGGAACACGAGGCGCTGACCGCCGAGCAGGCCGATCTGGAAGCGCTGCTGGCCGACGAGAAGCGGCGCTGGAAGACGATCGCCGGCCAGATCCGCGAACTCCGGAAATGGCTGACGGAGCGCCCGGATCTGGGGCTGCGCCGCACCGGCTTCGCCGAAGCGCCGTCGGAGGAACTGGCGCAGGCGGCCGAAGAGATCCTGGTCGAGAAGGAGCCGATCACGGTGATCTGCTCGGAGAAGGGCTGGATCCGCGCGGCGCGCGGCCATATCGATCCCGGCAGCGAGCTCAAGTTCAAGGAAGGCGACCGCAGCCGCTTCGTCATTCAGGCGCAGACCACGGACCGGCTGCTGGTCGTGGCCACCAACGGCCGCATTTTCACCCTGCCCTGCGACCGGCTGCCCGGCGGGCGCGGGCATGGCGAGCCGATCCGCCTGATGGTCGACATGGACAACGAGCACGACATCGTCGACCTGTTCGTCCACAAGCCGGGCCGCAAGCGCCTGATCGCTTCCGACGCCGGCCGCGGCTTCGTCTTCGCCGAGGATGAGGTGCTGGCCTCGACCCGCAATGGCAAGCAGGTGCTGAACGTCGGTTCCGGCGAGGAGGCGAAATGCGCCGTTCCCGTTCCCGCCGAGGGCGACATGGTCGCGGTGATCGGCGAGAACCGGAAGCTGCTGGTCTTCCCGCTGGAGGAACTGCCCGAGTTGACCCGCGGCAAGGGCGTGATGCTGCAGCGCTACCGCGACGGCGGCCTGGCCGACATCAAGTGCTTCGCGAAGGCCGACGGGCTGACCTGGATCACGGCCTCGGGCCGGGTGATGCGGGAGGACGACCTGATGGGCTGGCTCGGCAAGCGCGCCTCCGCCGGCCGCCTGCCGCCGCGCGGCTTCAACAAGTCCGGCAAATTCGGCTGAGGCCGGATCAGCGTGTCATGCCCGCTTCATGCGGGCATCCGGTCAAACCGACGATTTGCGGCGAAGGCGCCCCGGATCTCTTGCGCCTACCGGTCAGGCCAGCTCCGCGCAGTCGATACAGCGGGCGGCGGCGGGATCGATGAGCAGGCGCTTTTCGGCGATCTCCTCGTCGCACTCCGTGCAGTAGCCGTAGTCGCCGGACTCGATCCGTTCGAGAGCCACGTCGATGCGCTGGATCTCGCGGATCCGGGTCTGCTCGGAGGCCTTGGCCATTTCCTGCTGCTGCATCGCGTCCATGCGGCTGAGACGCCCGACCTTGCTCTGGTCGAGTTCCACGGCGCGCCGGGACTCGGCCGACATGTCGCGCAGCTCGGTCAGCGCCTGGCGGCGCTCTTCCAGCAGCTTGCGGAACTTCTCGCTATCCATTCGCGAAGCCTAACCGGCCCTGCCCCGGCCCGTCGACCGCGGCGAGTCAGGCCGTCGCCGCTTCCATCGTGGTGCAGTAGTGGATCAGCGCCGGCTCGTTCCGGCCATAGGTCACGTGATCCTGCATCGCCGCCATGTGGCCCGCCTGGATACCCTCGCTGAGCGGGAAGTCCTCCTTGTCGACCGTGGCGATCGCCAGATCGATGTTCTTGTCGTAGAAGGCCTTCGCCTTCTCGGTCTCGACCTTCTGCGGCGTGTAGACCGAAACCTCGACACGGGCGCGGTCAGGGGCGCCGTCGGGGTAGGAACGCCACATCTCCACATGGCCGGCCTGCATGATGAAGGTGACGTGCGGGAAGAAGGTGTAGACGATCGCCGTCTCCGGGATCAGCTTCCAGTCGTCCTCCGGCCGGTCCCTCAGCTCCATGATCCGCCGCCGCGGCACCACCAGGCGGGAATTGCGGCCGAACTCGTCGAACGGCATCAGGTTGGAAAAGAAGATCGGCCCCACGGTGTCCTTGTGCAGGTACTGCAGATGGTAGCCTTCCATGAAGGTCTCGGGGCTGAGCTTCCAGTTGAACTTCCGCCGGATCGTCAGGTGGCGATAGGGGTGGAAGTTCTCGAAGCCGTAGCCCTCCATGTCCCTCTGCATGCCGCCCAGGGCCTCGTCGATGTCGACCGGTTCGCCCTCGGGCTGGACGAAGATCAGGCCGTACTTCTCGATGGCGTTCATCTCGAACAGGCCCTGTTCGGCCTTGTCGACTTCGTCGAAGCTCTTGGCGTCCGGGATGCCCTTCAGCCGGCCTTCCAGGGTGTAGGTCCAAGCGTGATAGGGGCAGGAGAACATCTTCAGGCCGCAGCCCTCGCCCTCGACCAGGCGCGCGCCGCGGTGGCGGCAGACGTTCTTGAAGGCGCGGACCTTTCCCTGGCGGTCGCGCACGATGATCGCAGGGATGCCGGCGATGTCCTCGGTGACGTAGTCGCCGGGCTCCGCAACCAGGTTGCTCATGCCGATCAGCAGCGGCCACTTGCGGAACACGGTTTCCTGCTCGCGCTCGAAACGCTCAGGGCAGGTGTAGGCCGACACCGGATTGCGGTGCATTCTGTCGGCGTAGGTCGTCGTGCCTTCCTCGACGTGCCGCATGACACGCCGGACCATCTGGATCTGATCTTCGTGACGCATTTTCCTGTCAGTCCTCCATGCCGGGCAGGCTGTCCAGACCCAGGTGGCGGCGGATGCCGGAGTGGTAGTGGGTCAGCGACGGCTCGTTCTTGCCGTAGATGACTTCCTTCTGAAGGCGCGCGGCGGCATTCTCCTGAATGGTCGCGCCGAGGGTGAAGTCCTCCGACTCGACCGTCTTGATCGCCAGGTCGAAGTTCTTGCGCCAGAAATTGTCCGCCTTCTCCGACTTCGGCGCCTCGGGGATGTAGGAGGTCATCTCGATCTGGCACTCGCCCGGGTTGTCGCCCGTCGGCGAGACCCGCCAGAGTTCCACGTTCGCCGCACCCTGGATGATCAGCATGGCCTGCGGGAACAGGCTGTAGATGAAGCCGGCGTAGGGGATCAGATCAACCTGCTCTTCGGGCCTGCCGCGCAGTTCGTCGAAGGTCTTGCGCGCGATCACCATTCGGTGGTGGTCGTCATAGGCGTCGAAGGTCGACAGGTTGGTGTGGATGATCGGATCGATCGTGTTCTTGTGCAGCGCCGAAATGTGATAGCCCTCCATGAAGGTATCCATCACGAACTTCCAGTTCATCGGCCTGACGATGCGGATGGTGTCGTAGAAGACGTAGCTCTCGAAGCCCCATTCCTCGATCTCGCCCTCCAGCGGCCCCAGTGGGTCCCTGTCGGAAACCGGCGCGTCGCGGTTGATCGGCCCGGCCCAGATCAGGCCATGGGATTCGCGGACGGGGATGTCGATCAGACCCTGTTCGGCCTTGTCCACCTCGTCGAAGCTGCGCGCGTCCGGGATGCCCTTCAGCCGGCCTTCCAGGGTGTAGGTCCAGGCGTGATAGGGGCAGGAGAACATCTTCAGCCCGCAGCCCTCGCCCTCGACGAGGCGCGCGCCGCGGTGGCGGCAGACGTTCACGAAGCAGCGGGCGACGCCCTGCCTGTCGCGCACCAGGATCAGCGGCACGCCGTCGACCGTGTCGGTGGCGTAGTCGCCGGGATTCGGGATGCGGCCGGTGAGGCCCAGCAGCACGGGGCGGTCGCGGAAGAAGACCTGGCGCTCGCGCTTGTGGCGTTCCGGGTCGGCATAGGCCGACATCGGATTGCGGAACATCCGCTCCTTCTTCGCCGTCGAGCCCTCGTCGAGGTACTTCATCAGACGGCGCATCAGTTCGAGCTGCCGGTCGCGGCGCATGGCGAACCTCCCCAGGTTCCAATTTAGTACGTTAGCGTACTATTTGGCGGGGAGGTGCAAATGTCAAGATGGCTCGGCGCCGCGTCACGCGTCTTCGGGCGCCTCGTGGGCTCTGGGCCAGTAGGTGCCGAAGTTCCACAGCTGGCCCTCCGGGTCCCGGCAGCCGAACTCGCGGCTGCCATAGGGGGTGTCGGCGATTTCCCGCTCGATCGCGGCGCCGGCCGCCTTCGCCTGCTCGTACAGCGCATCCGCGTCGTCGACGGCGATGTAGACGGACTGGCCGCCCGAGTCCCCGCCGGGCGCGCCCACCTTCTTCGAGAAGTCGTCGTCGCGGTGATCGCCCATCATCATCATGGCGGAGCCGAAGGCGATCTGGGCGTGGGCCACGCCGCCATCCTCGCCGTCGACGATGAAGTGACGCTGGAAGCCGAAGGCCTTTTCCAGCCAGTCGATCATGCTGCGCGTGTCGCGGTAGCGGCGGGTGGCGTAGATGCGGGGCGGCTCGATATCGGCGCTCATGACGGTCCTCCGTTCGGTTGCGTTCCGTCGAGCATGCCGACTTCGGGCTGGCGCATATTGAACGAATTTGACCTGACATAGGCCGTCGGACTCAGGCCGGCGAAGCGGCCGAAGCTGCGCACGAGATGCGCCTGATCGGCATAGCCGGCGTCGTAGGCGGTGGCCGCCCAGTCGAAGCCGTTTCGATGCGCCAGACGCAGCGCGTGCTGGAAACGCAGGATGCCGGCGACGGTCTTCGGCCGGTGGCCGACCGCTTCGTGGAAGGTCTGGATCAGGTGGCGGCGGCTCCAGCCGACCTCGCGGGCGACGTCGCCGATGCGGACCCCGCCCGCGCTCCCACAGATCAGCCGCCAGGCGTGGACGACCTCGCCCCGGGGCGCCGCCGCGTGGGCCAGCCTGTCGCGGACGAAGCCATCCAGCAGACGGAAGCGCGCAGGCCAGTCGCGCGCCGCGCGCAGGCGGTCTTCCAGCTCCCGCGCCGATGGGCCGATCACATCCTCCAGCGCCGCGACCTGGCCGGTCAGCTCGTGCAGGGGGCGGCCGAAGAAGGCGCGCGCGCCGAAGGGGGAGAAGTCGGCCTGCATGCAGGCAGCCCGCTCCTGGAAGCGGACAGTCGTGAAGCGGTCGATCAGGCCGGCGGCGAAGCTGTCATGGGCCCGCGCAGCCGCGTCCTCGTCGGCCGGATGGATGACGAAGCGGGAGCCGAAATTGACGATGACGGGGAAGAACAGCGCCGCCGGCATCCGATCGACGGAAAGGCTCGAGACCGTTTCGCTGTAGCCCTGATAGCGCAGCGCCAGATGGGCGATGTCGGCCCCCGGCCGCATTTCCAGCGCCTCGAAGGCGCCGGGGACGCCGAAGTCCTCGATCGGTCCGATGACGGGGCCTGCGGCGATCTTCATGAACGGCTCTCCCTGGCGGCGGCGGAATCCTACCATTGCCGCGGCCGTAGCGCATGCGCCGGGGGGAGCGACGCCGCGCCGCCTTCGCACTGTCCGCCGGCTGGGCTAGTGAAGCAGCGCCTGCAGCCTTCGAGGAGTTCGAGAACATGCCGCGCCGCTTCCTGCTTTTCATTGTCCTGCTGCTCTGCGGTCCGGCCCTGGCCCACGACTACGAGAAGGGCGGCATCCACATCGCCGATCCATGGACGCCCGCGCCGATCGGCATGGCGAAGGTCATGGCGGGCTATTTCGAGATCATTTCGATGAAGGAGACGCCTGACCGGCTGGTCGGCGCACGCTCGGCGCAGGCCGACCGGGTGGAACTGCACGGCCACTCGGAGGTCGACGGCGTGATGCGCATGCGGCCCGTGGAGGCGGTCGAGATCAATCCCTTCGGCGGCGCGGAACTCGAACCCGGCGGGCTGCACCTGATGATCATGGGCCTGACCCAGAAGGTGGAAGCCGGCGACCGCATTCCCGTCACCCTGATCTTCGAGCACGCCGGCGAAATCGAGGTCAAGCTGACCGTCAAGCCGCGGGAATAGGGACGCGGGAGGTTTCGACGCTCAGATCGCGTCTTCGTCCGGCTTGTGGGGGCCGTCCTTGCGGAAGGGCGAGAGCTCGCCGAGATAGTCCATCTCCCGCTCCACCTCGCGGCGTTCGTGCTCCAGATACTCGGCGACCGCGCGGCGGAAGCCGGGATCGGCGATCCAGTGCACCGAGTGCGTCGTCACCGGCAGGTAGCCGCGGGCCAGCTTGTGCGGCCCCTGCGCGCCCGCCTCGACGCGTTGGAGCCCGTGGCGGATCGCCCAGTCGATGGCGCGGTAGTAGCAGAGCTCGAAGTGCAGGAAGCGGTGGTCCTCGACGCAGCCCCAGTAGCGGCCGTAGAGCGCCCGGGTCCCGGCGAGATTGAGGGCGCCTGCGATGTAGCGGCCCTCGCGCTTCGCCAGCATCAGCACGACGCGGTCGCCCAGCCGCTCGCCCAGCAGCGAGAAGAAGCGCCGGTTGAGATAGGGCCGGCCCCACTTGCGGCTGCCGGTGTCCATGTAGAACGCGTAGAACGCGTCCCAGTGATCCTCGCTCAGGGCGTCGCCGGTGACTTCCTCGACCTCGATGCCGTTGGCGAGCGCCTCGCGGCGCTCCTTGCGGATGGCCTTGCGCTTGCGTGACGAAAGCGCGGCGAGGAAGGCTTCGAAATCCGCGTAGCCCTCGTTGAACCAATGGAACTGCTCGCCGGTGCGGTGGAGCAGGCCGAACTCGCGGCCGATCTCCGCCTCGGCTTCGGTGGGGTAGGTGACGTGCAGGCTGGAGACGTCGAACTGCTCGGCCACGCGCACCGCCCCCTGCAGCAGCATGCGCACGACATGGGCATGATCCTCGCCCGCGCGGACCAGCAGGCGCGGGCCCGTGGCCGGCGTGAAGGGCACGGCGATCTGCAGCTTCGGGTAATAGCGCCCGCCGGCGCGCTCGAAGGCGTTGGCCCAGCCGTGATCGAAGACGTACTCGCCCTGACTGTGGGACTTCACGTACATGGGCGCCGCGCCGACCAGCCGCCCCGCGGGATCCTCCAGCAGCAGGTGCTGCGGCATCCAGCCCTCCTCGGCGCTGGCGCAGCCGGATTCCTCGAGCGCCAGCAGAAAGGCGTGGCAGACGAAGGGATTGTCACCGCCCGCACAGGCGTCCCAGTCCTCGGCGGCGACGGTCGAGATGTCGCCCGTCACCTTCAGGGTGAAGGCGTCGGCGCTCTCCTCGGATTCACCCATGGCGATGACGGCTACTCCAGATCGCGGCAGGCCGCACTACTGTAGGCGCTGGAGGGCCGCGATCCAACCGGGCCCGACCGGACGGGGCGGCGGCGGCGGTCAGCGCCGCGCTTCCACCAGCACACCGGCTTCGCGCAGCGCGGCCAGCCGCGCGTCGTCGAGGCCCAGCCGGCTCTGCAGCACCTCGGCGTTGTGCTCGCCCAGGAAGGGCGCGGTCAGATCCAGTTCGCCGGGGAAGTCGGAAAAGCGCAGCGGCATGCCGGGAATGCGGAAGGTGCCGACGCCGCGGTCGTGGATCGTGCGCACGGTGCCGCGGCCGATCAGGTGCGGGTGGTTGGTCGCCTCCGCGACGCTCAGCACCGGCGCCACCGGCACGCGGGCCTTCTCCAGCGCGGCGATGGCGGCGGCGTCCGATTCGAAACCGCCCAGCCAGGCCTCGATCAGGTCGGACAGGGTCTCGCGGTTTTCCAGCCGCTTCTCGGGCGTGGCGAAGCGCGTGTCCTCGCGCAGATCGGGACGCTCCATGGCGCGGCACAGCCGTTCCCACTGCTCGCCGATGGCGACGATGACGATGAAGCCGGTCTTCGCCTGGTAGATGCCGAGCGGCGCCACCAGCGGATGCAGGCTGCCCGAACGATGGGGCGTGTCGCCCGACATCGAATAGGTCTGCACGTTGATCTCGTGAGCGTGGAAGTAGAAATCGACCAGCGAGATGTCGAGATACTGCCCGTCCCCGCCGGTGCGCTCGCGGTGGAACAGCGCGCCGTTGATGGCCGCCAGCGCCGAGATGGCGGTGCCGACGTCGCCGACGGCCAGTCCCGCCAGGGGCGGCTTGCCGTCCGGGTCGCCGATCATGGAGGTCACCCCGGAAAAGGCCTGGGCGATGTAGTCGAAGCCCGGCAGGTCCTTCAGCGGTCCCGACTGGCCGAAGGCCGAGATCGAGCACATGATCGCCTTCGGATTGACCGCATGGACCACGTCCCAGCCGAGGCCGAGGCGGCCGATCACGCCGGGCGAGAAGTTCTCGATGACCACGTCCGCCTGGGCGATCAGCCCCTTGAGCAGCTCGATCGCGTCCGGGTTGCGCAGGTCGACGCAGACCGACTTCTTGCCCTGGTTGTGCTGGACGAAATAGGCCGAGCGTCCCTCCCGCAGCACGGGCAGGACGCGGCAGAGATCGCCGTTGGGGGCGACCTCGATCTTGATCACCTCCGCACCCATCTCCGCCATCAGGCGGGTACAGGCCGGACCGGCGATGAACTGCGTGAAATCCAGGACGGTGACGCCGTCCAGCACGTGACGATGAGCCAAAGGCTCCCCTCCCCAGGAACAACCAGTCCGATAGCTAGCCGATTGCCGGGCGCAAGGGAATGGGTCGCCGGCGCGGCTCAGGGCTGCATCGTCCTGACGTCATCCCCGATGGCTTTGGCGCCACTCGGGGATCGGCAGAAACCGGGTCCCGGAGTCCCATGGGCCCTCGATGCCCGCGCGCCGGATGGCGGCGGGCATGACAAGGAGGGGAGGGACGCCGGTCAGCAGTCGGTTCAGTTGTCGAGGAAGCTGCGCAGCTTGCGCGACCGCGAGGGGTGCTTGAGCTTGCGCAGCGCCTTGGCCTCGATCTGGCGGATGCGCTCGCGGGTGACCGAGAACTGTTGGCCGACCTCCTCCAGGGTGTGGTCGGTGTTCATGCCGATGCCGAAGCGCATGCGCAGGACGCGTTCCTCGCGGGCGGTCAGACTGGCCAGCACGCGGGTCGTGGTCTCGCGCAGGTTGGAGTGGATCGCGCTCTCGATCGGCAGGATGGCGTTCTTGTCTTCGATGAAGTCGCCCAGATGGCTGTCTTCCTCGTCGCCGATCGGCGTCTCCAGGCTGATCGGCTCCTTGGCGATCTTCATCACCTTGCGGACCTTCTCCAGCGGCATGCCGAGCTTCTCGGCCAGTTCCTCCGGGGTCGGCTCGCGGCCGATCTCGTGCAGCATCTGCCGGCCCGTGCGGACCAGCTTGTTGATGGTCTCGATCATGTGCACGGGAATGCGGATGGTGCGCGCCTGGTCGGCGATGGAACGGGTGATCGCCTGGCGGATCCACCAGGTGGCGTAGGTGGAGAACTTGTAGCCGCGGCGGTACTCGAACTTGTCCACCGCCTTCATCAGGCCGATGTTGCCTTCCTGGATCAGGTCCAGGAACTGCAGGCCGCGGTTGGTGTACTTCTTGGCGATGGAGATGACCAGGCGCAGGTTCGCCTCCACCATCTCCTTCTTGGCCCGGCGGGCGTCGCGCTCGCCCTGCTGGATCGTGGAGACGATGCGGCGGAAGTCGCTGATGGTCAGACCGGCCAGCGCGGCGACGATGCGGAACTCGTCGCGCAGGGCCTCGACGCGCTCCAGTTCGTTGGAGGCGAAGGCCATCCAGGGCTTGCCCTTCTTGGCGACCTCTGCGGTCCAGTTCTCGTCCAGCTCGGAATCGTAGTGCGCGTCGAGGAACTCCTGGCGGTCGACGCCATGCTTCTCGGCCAGGCGCAGCAGCTTGCCGTCGGCGGCCATCAGCCGCTTGTTCAGCAGATAGTGCTCCTCGACCAGCATCTCGATGCGCGGATTGTTGAAGCGGATCGACTTCATCTTCTCGACGATCTCGCCGTGCAGCTTCTGATAGCGCCGGTCGGAGGAAACCGAGACTTCCTCGCCGTCCAGCGCCGCCTGGACCCGCTTCTCCTGGGCGCGGTCGACGCGCTTGAACAGTTTCGCGATCTCGTCGAACTGCTCCAGCATCTCCGGCTTCAGCGCCTCTTCCATCGCCGCGAGCGAGAGCGTGGTGTCGTCGAAATCGTCGTCATCGTCGTCGCTGGTGGAGGCGGACGACTCGTCGTTGTCGTTGTCGGCATCCTTGGCCGGCGCGCCGGTCTTCGCCTCGGCGGACCCGGCCTCGTCGCCGGACTTCCCGGCGCCGGACTTCCCGGCGTCGCCATCGTCCTCGTCGTCGGAATCGTCGTCGCTCGCCGACGGACCCTCGGGCTTGCCGTAGGTGCTTTCCAGGTCGATGACGTCGCGCAGCAGCATGTTGCCGGCGACGATCTCGTCGCGCCACTCGACCAGCATGCGCATGGTCAGAGGGCTTTCGCAGAGGCCGCCGATCATGGCTTCGCGGCCGGCCTCGATGCGCTTGGCGATGGCGATCTCGCCTTCGCGGGAGAGCAGCTCGACCGAGCCCATCTCGCGCAGGTACATACGCACCGGGTCGTCGGTGCGCTCGGCGGCCTCGGAGGAGTTGCCGGACGTCGTGGCGACCTCCTGCTTGGTCTCGTCGGCCTGCTCTTCCTGCTCCTCGGACTCGATGACGTTGATGCCCATTTCCGAGAGCATGGCCATGATGTCCTCGATCTGCTCCGATGAAACCTGGTCCTGCGGCAGGGCCTTGTTGAGCTCGTCATAGGTGACGTAGCCCCGCTCCTTCGCCTTGGCGATGAACTTCTTCATGTCCTGCTTGGCGACGTCGAGCAGCGGTCCGTCGCGCTGTTCGGGCGCAGCGGCGGTTTCTTTCTCGGAAGCTTTGGTGGCCATGTGTGTCCTGTCGTTTCTGTTCACGCCTCGGCCTGGGCGACGCCGCTTGCGGTCGGCTCGCTGGCCATGAGGCGGTCCAACTCCAACTTGAGCGCGGATACCCGGTCGAACGCCTCGGCGCTCAGTTCCCGTCGGGCAATGGTAACCGCCTCATTCAACTCCTCCTGCACCGCCTCGATGCGATAGTGGTGCAGCGTTGCGTCGAATTGCTCCCTTATCTCGCTGTAGGGAGTATCCTTGCGGCTCTTGAAGCTCAGCCTAGCGGCGTTCGGCGCACTCAGGCGCGCGATCAATCGTTCGTAGCCAGCCGCAAGGAGATGGCGTGACAACGCGCCGCTGTCAAGCTCCGCCTGCCGCATCGCCGCGTCGCGCATGATGACGAGCGCCCGATCCAGATCATCGTGGCGCAATTGCAACGCATCCAGTTGCTCGCCGAATTCCTCGAGCAGTTCCGGCCAGGCCAGCAGCGCGGCGACGATGGTTTCCTCGGGCACGCGGCCGGCGTTGGCGGGCAGGGAGGCCCGCAGCGCCGTCAGGTCTTCCTCCTCGCGGCGAAAACCGCGCTGGCCCGGTTGCCCGGGACGCCAGGGCCGGTCGTCGCGCCTTGACGGACGCCGGAAGGCGGCGCGGGCGCGGGCGCGGAAATCGTCCAGGAAGTGACGGCGGATGGTCTCGTCGGCGATCTGGAAGGCCAGGCGTTCGAGATCCTTCTCCAGAGCCGCGCGCCGTTCGGGCGTCCCCAGTTCGCGGTCCGCTGTCGCCGCGCGCCAGAGCGTCTCGGCGATGCCGGCGGTCCGGCCCAGCAGTTCGCGCATGGCGTCCGGGCCCTGGCTGCGCACCATGTCGTCGGGATCGAGGCCTTCGGGCAACAGCGCGAAGCGCAGCGACTTGCCCGGCTTAAGGACCGGCAGCGCGCGTTCGGCGGCCCGTTGCGCCGCGCGCAGGCCTGCCGCGTCGCCGTCCAGGCAGAACACGGGCTCGGCGGTCATCTGCCAGAGCAGGGCGATCTGGTCCTCGGTCACCGCCGTGCCCAGCGGCGCGACGGCGTGGCGGAAACCGGCCTCGGCCAGCGCGATCACGTCCATGTAGCCCTCGGCCACGATCACGGTGCCGGCGTCGCGCGCCGCTTCCCGCGCCATGGCCAGGTTGTAGAGCGCGCGGGACTTGTGGAACAGCGGCGTCTCCGGGCTGTTCAGGTACTTCGCCCGCGCCTCGCCCAGCGCCCGGCCGCCGAAGGCGATGACCCGGCCCCGGCGGTCGGCGATGGGAAACATCAGGCGGTTGCGGAAGCGGTCATAGGCCGCCCGGCCATCATCGGGCTTCGCGATCAGGCCGGCCTCGATCTGCTCCGCCTCGGTGAAGCCGCGGTCCAGCAGCGCCGACTTCAGCCCGTCATTGCGGTCCGGCGCGAAGCCCAGGCGGAAGTCGCCGACGGCCTTCGCGCCGACGCCCCGGCGCTCCAGATAGGCGCGCGCCTCCGCGCCGGCGGCGCCGTGAAGCTGGGCGGCGAACCATTTCGCCGCCGCCTCGTTGGCCTCGGCCAGGCGCGACATGCGGTCGGCCTTCTGGCGGTCCTCCGGCTGCATCTTCGGCACGTCCATGCCGGCAGCCTCGGCCAGGCGCTCCACCGCCTCGGGGAAGGACAGCCCCTCGATCTGCATGACGAAATCGAAGGCCGAGCCGTGGGCGCCGCAGCCGAAGCAGTGATAGTCGTCGCGGTCCTCGGAAACCTTGAAGGAGGCGGTCTTCTCGCCATGGAAGGGGCAGCAGCCCCAGTGGTCGCGGCCCCGCTTCTTCAACTGGACGCGCCGGCCGACCAGCTCCACGACGTTCGTGCGGGCGCGCAGTTCATCCAGGAAGTGCTTGGGAAAGGCCAACTTCGTCCTGTCTTCATCCAGTTTCGGCGGGAGCCATACTCATGCCAGATCGGGAGCGATATGGCGAATCGAAAGGCCGTTTTCAGGTCCGCCGATTGCCGGTACTGTCCGGCCCCATGCTGTGGAAGATATTGCTGCTTATCGCGATCATCGTCGCCGTGCTCTACGGCTTCAGGATGATCTCCCGGGCCTCCGACGGCCGCCAGCCGGCGGCGCGGAAGACGCGGAAGAAGGGGCGCGGGACCGAATCGGACGGCCAGGCGGTCGATCTGGTGAAGTGCGGCAACTGCGGCGCCTTCACCGCGCCGGGCACGCCCTGCAGCAATTGCGGCCAGTAGCGCCGGCCACGGCGACATTCAGCCTGATCAGGGGAGGATCCGGGCCATGGAATTCGGCTTTACCGAGGAACAGCGCGCGTTCCGCGACACAGCCCGGCGCTTCGCCGCCGACCGGCTCCAGCCGCGCTACCAGGCGCGCGAGGCCGAAGGCGGCTTCGAGGACGGCCTGCTGGAGGAAATGGGCGCGCTCGGCCTGCTCGGCGCCGATCTGCCGATGGAATATGGCGGCTCCGGCATCGACGGCGTGACGTCGGGCATGCTGATCGAGCAGATCGGCTGGGGCGACCTGTCGGTCTCCTACGCGCCGCTGCTGACCTCGCTGTTGGGCGACATCGTCGCCAGCCATGGCTCCGAGGCGATGAAGAATGCCTGCGTGCCCCGGCTCACCTCGGGCCAGGACCTGATCGCGCTCGGCCTAACCGAGCCACGCGGCGGCTCCGATGCGGCCAATCTGGTCACCAAGGCGGAGCGCACCAATGCGGGCTACGTGCTGAACGGGGAGAAGACCTCGATTTCCTGCGCTGCCCAGGCGAAGTGGATCATCGCCGTCGCCCGGACCGGCACGCCGGAGGACGGCGCGCGCGGCGTCACCGCCTTCCTGGTGCCGATGGATGCCCCCGGCGTCTCCACTTCCACCTTCGACGACGTGGGTTCGGTGGCGGTGGGCCGCGGCTCGGTCTTCTTCGACGATGTCCGGGTGGGCGACGAGCACCGCCTGGGCGCCGAAGGCGCGGGATTCCGCGAGGTGATGGCCGGCTTCGACTATTCGCGGGCGCTGATCGGCCTGCAGGTCATCGGCTGCGCGAAGGCCTCCCTGGAGGAGACCTGGGAATGGGTGCAGCAGCGCACCGCCTTCGGCCATCCGATCGCGAAATACCAGGGCGTCACCGAGCCGCTGGCCGTGGCCGAGACCAAGCTCCGCGCCGCCGAACTGCTCTGCTACCAGACGCTGTGGCTGCGCGATCAGGGTCTGAAGCACACGGCGGAAGCGGCGATGTGCAAGTGGTTCGCGCCGCAGACCGCCTTCGAGACGGTGCACCAGTGCATCCTGCTGCATGGCCACATGGGCTACGCGAAGGACACCCCGCACCAGCAGCGTCTGCGCGACATCATGGGCCTGCAGATCGGCGACGGCACGGCGCAGATCCAGAAGATGATCATCGCCCGCGAGAAGATCGGCAAGATCGCGGTGCCCTACGCCTGAGGCATATCGGCATCCCTTGGGCGAGTCCTGGGGCCGGCACAGCCGGAACCCGGGACCCACGCCAGAGTATTGGCGTCTGCCGCCGCGCTTCCGGGAAAGCTCGGGCATGGGTCCCGCACCGGCACTTCGCGCCGCGCAGGACTCGGCCGGAATGAGCCTCGTGGGCGTGCCGGGCGGTTTCTACTCGATCAGCTTGGCGTATTTGTCCAGCAGTTCCAGCACCGCGTCGCGGCCCTCGTCGGGGACGTCGAACAGCACCCGGTCGATGCCGGCCTCGCGGTATGATTCCAGCGTCGCCGCATCGGGCGGGGCGCGGAAGACGCTGACGGTGAAGTCCGAAGGCTTGCGGTCGTTCTCCTCGGCGATGCGCTTCAGCCGCGCCATGCCCTCGCCGGGCTCGAACTTCGGCCCCGCGCGCGGAAACCAGCCGTCGCCCAGCTGCACGACGCGCTTGAGCGTGTGGTCGGTCTCGCCGCCGAAGAGCACCGGCGGGTGCGGACTCTGCGCCGGCTTGGGGCTGGAGATGACCGGATCGAAGTCGACGAACGGCCCGTGATACTGGGCGTGCTCCTCCGTCCAGAGCACCTTGATGGCCTTGATCTTGTCCTCCATCACCTTGAAGCGGGTGTCGTACTCGACGCCGTGGTTCTCCATCTCCTCGGCGTTCCAGCCGGCGCCGAGGGCGAACTCGAAGCGGCCCCCCGACAGCAGGTCCAGCGTCGCCGTCGCCTTGGCGGTGACGATCGGGTCGTGCTGGGGCAACAGGCAGATGCCGGTGCCGAGTCGCAGGGTGTCGGTCGCCGCCGCCGCGAAGCTCAGCCCGACGAAGGGATCGTAGGTGTGGTAGTAGCGGTCCGGCAGATCGCCGCCGCCGGGGAAGGGCGTGCGGCGGCTGACCGGAATGTGGGTGTGCTCGCAGACGAACAGGCTTTCGAAGCCGCGGTCCTCCAGCGCTTTCGCCAGTTCCGCGATGTCGATGCCGTAGTGGGTCGGAAAGTGGAACGTCCCGAACTTCATGGCCTCGGTCCTCCCATGGATCTCATGCCCCTTGTTGTTGTTGCGCGAGGCCGCGTTCGAACAGGTCCGCCTCGTCGTCGCGCCGCCGTCTCAGACCCGCCAGCCCGGGCCAGAGCCGTTTCATCGATCTAATGCGCCGCGGGACGCGGGAAAGGGCGGCGCGGCCGCCATCGGACATCAGGTCGCGGATCTCCCGCATTTCCCGGCGGCTGTCGGTATCCTTCATGCTGGCGCCGCGATTGTACACCAGTGAGAACAGCGCGCCCCGGCAGAGGTCCGGCAGCGTGTCGAAATTCGGGAAGGCGGCGCGCGTGCGGGCGATGAATTCCGGCGCGGAGCGCACGCAGAAGACGCGCCAGGCGGCCCGCCACGGCACCTCGGCCCCGGCGACCAGCGCGGCCAGTTCCGCGCTGCCGCGGCAGCCTTCGACGGACTTCAGCAGGTCCACATGATCGTTCCGGATCAGCCCCCGGAAGGCCTCGGCCTCGTGAAAGCGCAGGTCGTAGCCGATGCCGACGGTGACTCCCGATTCGCCTTCCGGCCAGACCGGACGCCGCAGCCTGCGTTCATAGTGCTCCCGGCTCGCGACCTCGTGGCGCACGATCAGGGCAAGGCAGGATGCCGGAATGTCGGGGGAGGGCTCCGGCCGGGCCGCCAGCCAGCGCCGCAGCGCCGGATCGGCGACGCCGTTCGCCGGCTGGCGGGCGAGGCCCTGGGCGTACTTCACCGCCCGCTCCGTCGCCGGGCCGAAATCGCCGTCCTCGGCGATGGCCGCGCCGACGCGGTTGAGCAAAGCCTGTAGCTCGCGCACCGCCGCCGGCCCGGCCTTGCCACGCCGAAGTTCCCGGATCGCCATGGTTCCATTTCCCCTTGCCGCCATCCCCCGATGGTAGCGGCCCGGGAGTTATCCGTTCTCAGGAAGAACCGGTCTTGCGCGCCTCCGACTTGTCGCCGGTGCTGCCCCGGTTGATGCCGGAACGCTGCTTGAGCACCGTGTCGTCGACATTGCGCCAGAAGCCCGGGGAGGACGCCAGCGCGCCGCCGTCGACCACCAGGGTGTGACCGGTGACGAAGCCGGCGTCGTCGGAGGCGAGAAAGACCGCCGCCCCGGCGATGTCGCTGCCCTCGCCCAGGTCCGGCCAGGGGGTGATCTCGTGCGCCATCGCTTCCATCTGGTCGGCCCGGTTGGCGTGGAACAGCGGCGTGCGGATGATGCCCGGCGCGATGGAGTTGATGCGGATGCGGTCCTTCGCCAGTTCCGTGGTCAGCGCCCGCGTGAGGTTGGTCACCGCCGCCTTGGCCGCCGAATAGGCGCTGGAGCCCGCGCCGCCCGAAAGCCCGGCGATGGAGGCGGTGTTGATCACCGCGCCGCCCTGGCCCTGCTGCTTCATCTGCCGCACGCCGTGCTTGATGCCCAGGAAGACGCCGCGCACCAGCACGTGGAAGGTGTAGTCCCATTCGTCGACCGTGGTCTCGGTGATCGGCCCGAAGGCCCCGCCCACGCCGGCATTGTTGAACATGATGTCGAGCCGCCCGAAGCGGTCGACCGCGGCGCCGACCAGCTTCTCGATATCGGCTTCCTCCGAGACGTCGCCGCGGACGAAGGCGACCCGGTCGCCCGCGCCGGCCTCTTCGGCGGCCTTGATCGTGGCCTCGCCATTGGCCTGGTTCATGTCGTTGACGACGACGGATGCGCCTTCCTGCAGGTAGCGCAGCACCGTCGCCCGCCCCATGCCCGACGCGCCGCCGGTGATTGCCGCGACCTTGCCTTCCAGTCTGCCTGTCATGTGTTCCTCCCCTTCAGTGTGTCTCGTGCCCCGGGACTCGATCCCGGGGCCCAGTTCTGCATCGCATCCCACTGGGTCCCGCGATCAAGTCCCGGGACGGGTGAGCGATCTGGATCGCTTCCTCAACTCCGGCTGATGACGACGGATGCGTTCTGGCCGCCGAAGCCGAAGGAATTGATCTGGGCGACGTCGAAGTCGAGCTTCTTCGGCTTCCCGATCACCAGCTCGAACTCGGCCGCCGGGTCCGGCTCGTCGGTGTTCGACGTGTGGACGAAGACGCCGTCGGCCATGCCGCAGAGCAGCTCGATCAGCGCCATGCCGCCCGAGGACGCCCCGGAATGGCCGAAATGCCCCTTGGGCGCAGTCACCGGCAGCGGCGCGGACCGCCCCTTGCCGTGGACCCGGTTGATCGCCGCGATCTCGGCGGTGTCGCCCTTGGGCGTCGCCGTGGCGTGGGCGGCCAGGCCTCCGACGTCCGAGGGACTCATGCCGGCCGATTGAATGGCCTTCTCCATCGCCTTCGCCTCCCACTGCCCGCTCGGATCGGGGGAGGAGGGATGGAAGCTGTCAGAGAGCGAGCCGTAGCCGCGGAAATAGCCCAGGATCTTCGCGCCGCGCGCCTTCGCGTGGCTTTCGCGCTCCAGGACGACGATGGACGAGCCCTCGCCGACCACGATGCCCTGGCGCTTGACGTCGAAGGGCAGCATCACCCGGCGCGGGTCGTCGGAGGCGCCTTCCATGCCATAGGCGCCGCCGGCGTAGTACATGGCCGGCACGAAGTCCCCGTCGGGCTTGCCGCCGGCGCCCGAGATGCCGCCCTCGGTGCCGCCGGCGATCATGATGTCGGCCTCGCCGGCGCGGATCAGGCGCGCGGCCGTGCCCATGGCGTCCAGCGAACTGGCGCAGGCGGTGGTGACCGTCAGGTTGGGCCCGTGCAGGCGGTAGCGCAGCGAGATCTGGCCCGCCGCCATGTTGGCCCAGACCTGCAGCTGGGTCTTGCGCGGCACGGCCTCCGGCCCCTGCGTGTCCAGCATGTACTGCGCCTTCTGGAAGGCGCGGACGCCGCCGCCCGACGTGCCGTGGACCACGCCCAGCCGTTCGGCGTCATAGCCGCCGTCGTGCAGTCCGGCCTGCTGCATCGCCTGCTGCGCGGCGGCCAGCGCGAACTGCGCGAACAGGTCGCTGCCGTCGGCGATCTTCGCGTCCATCCAGTCCAGCGGGTCGAAATCCGTGACCGTGCCCCAGAACACCTTGCCGCCGTCGCGTTCGGGATCGCACCAGGGCGCGAGGCCGATGCCGCTGCGGTCGGCGAGCATGCCCTTGTGGAACTGGCCGACCGAACTGCCCAGCGCCGAGACCACGCCCGTTCCGGTAATCGCGATTGCTTCCATGCAACTGTCCTCCCCGCGGTCATCATAACGCGAAGCCCGGGCGGCGCGAATGCGCATACGTTCCGGCCGGGATGCGCTAGGTAGGGGAACATGATCGACGAGGCGACGACACTCTCGCCCTGGCGGGCGCTTCGCCGCAGCGACCAGCTCGCCCGGCTGCTGGTGCTCTGCGCCGGCGTCTGGCTGCACGCCGCGGACGCGCTGCTGGTGGCCACCCTGATGCCCGACGCGGCGCGTGAACTGGGCGGCGTCGCCTTCATGGGCTGGACCATCGCCCTCTATATCGTCGGCTCCATCGTCGCCGGCGCCGCGGGCGGCCAGCTCGCCCTGCGTTTCGGCGTGGCCCGGGCCATGGCCGGCGCGGCGCTGGTCTTCGCCTTCGGCTGCCTGCTGAGCGCGCTGGCGCAGGAAATGGGGCTGATGCTGCTGGGCCGCCTGGTCCAGGGCGTGGGCGGCGGAGCCATGCTGGCGCTGACCTTTGTCGGTCTGGAAGGCCTGTTTCCCAGCCGGCTCATGGGTCCGGTGATGGCCGTGGTGTCCTCGGTCTGGGGCGCGTCCGCCTTCTGCGGCCCGCTGGTGGGCGGCGTCTTCGCCCATTACGGCCTCTGGCGCTGGGGTTTCGGCGCCTTTGCCCTCCAGGCCTTGGTCCTGGCCCTGTTGACGCTCTGGCTGCTGCCGCGCCGCGCCGCGGAGAAACAGGATGTCGGCCCCGTCCCGTTCGGCCGACTCGGCCTGCTCGGACTCGCCATCGTCGCCGTGGCCAGCGCCGGCAACGTGACCGCGACGGCCGCCGCCGCCGCGCTGTTGACGGCGGGACTCGTCCTGCTGGCGCTGTTCTTCCGCCTCGACCGCGTTGCGCGCCAGTCGCTGCTACCGCCGACGGCGGCGGACCCGCGCACGATGAGCGGGGCGGGCATCCTGTTCGTGATGTGCTTCGCCGCCGCGACCATTCCCTTTACCGTCTACGGGCCGCTCCTGCTGCAGCTCCGTTTCGGCGTCTCGCCGCTGGTGGGCGGCTATGTCGTCGCCGTCGAATCGCTCTGCTGGACGCTGGCCGCTGTGACGGTGGCGCAGGCCGGTCCGCGTGCGGAACCCTGGGTGATCCGCGCCGGGGCCCTGATCGCCAGCGCCGGCGTGGTCGGCATGGTGGCTGTCCTGCCCGTGGGCCCGCTCTGGGCGATCGTCGTCGCCACGGGCGCGCTCGGCATGGGGTTCGGCGCCTTCTGGGCCTTCGTCGTCAAGCGGGTGGTGGACAGCGTCGGCGAGAACCAGAAGGAGCGCGCTTCCGCGGCCCTGCCGACAACCCAGCTCATCGGCTACGCGGTGGGCGCGGCAATGGCGGGGCTTTTCGCCAATGCCGCGGGCTTCGCGGACGGGGAGCAGGCGTCCGACGCGCCCGCGGTCGGGTTCTGGATCTATGCCGGCTGCCTGCCCGTGCTTCTGGCCGGCTGGCTGTTCTTGCCGCGCCTGACCGGGCGGACGGTCATCGAGAGCACCTCAAGTAATTGAACGCGTTGGAAGAATTGCAGCGTCAGGTTCCTTCCTGAAGCGCAACCGTCGTTGAGTTTCGCGGCTTTCCGCGCGCCGGTTCAGCGAATCTTAAAGGTTCCGCCTCCGTAATGTCGGCCACGATAAAAGCTACGGAGGAACCGCCACATGAATTCGATCCACAAGGCCGTGAGGGGCGGCGCTGCCGCGGTCGCCCTGGCCGTATTCGCGGCCGGTCTGCCCCTTGCCGCCGCCGCGGAAGACGGCGTCGAAGCCGATCGCGTCGTCTTCGGCCAGTCGGCCGCCTTCGAGGGCCCGGCCCAGGCGCTCGGCCTCGGCATGCGTCTCGGCATCGAGGCCGCCTTTCACGAGGCGAACCAGGCCGGCGGCGTGCATGGACGCCGTTTCGACCTGGTCAGCTATGACGACAGCTACGAGCCGGACAAGGCCATCGCCAACACCAACCGCCTGATCGGCGAGGACAAGGTCTTCGCCCTGGTCGGCGAGGTGGGCACCCCGACCTCCAAGGCCGCGCAGCCCATCGCCACCGAAAACGCGGTGCCGTTCTTCGGCCCCTTCACCGGCGCCGGCTTCCTGCGCGCCCCTGAGAACCGCAACGTCATCAACGTCCGCGGCACCTACGACGCCGAAGCGGAGAAGTGGATCGCCTTCCTGACCGCCGAGAAGAAGGCCAGCCGCATCGCCATCCTCTATCAGGACGACAGCTTCGGCCGCGTCGGCCTGGCCGGCGTGACCAGGGCGCTGGAGCAGCGCGGCATGGAACTGGTCGCCGAGGGCACCTACAAGCGCAACACCACGGCGGTGAAGTCGGCGCTGCTGCAGATCCGCAAGGGCGAGCCCGACGCCATCGTCATGGTGGGCGCCTACAAGCCGATCGCCGAATTCGTCAAGCTGGCGAAGAAGACCCGCATGGACGTCCCGTTCGTGACCATCTCCTTCGTCGGCTCCAGCGCGCTGGCCAGGGAACTCGGCGATGACGGCCGGGGCGTCTACATCACCCAGGTGGTCCCCTTCCCCTGGAACACCGAGATGCCGCTGGTCGCGCGCTATCACCAGGCGCTGAAGGCCCGGGATGCCGAGGCCGAACCGGGCTTCGTCTCCTTCGAGGGCTACATCGTCGGCCGGCTGCTGGTCGCGGCGATGGAGAAGGCCGGTCCCGAACCGACCCGCGCCGGTCTGCTCGACGCCGTCTACGCCACCGGAAGCTTCGACCTGGACGGCGTCATGCTGACCTTCGGCGAAGGCGACAACCAGGGCATGGACGAAATCTTCATGACCGTGATCGAGAGCGCCTCGAGTTTCACGGCCATCCACACCGGCTCCTGACCGCGTCCCGCCGCCGGTCCCGCCCGCCGGGCGGGGCCGGCCCCGGGCCCCAGTACGAGGGGATTGAGCGATGAACGCACCCGTTGATCATTCCAGCCTGAGCGAGGCGATGCTGCCCGGCGCCGGCAAGGCCGCCGGCGACGATGCGCGCCGCGGCTGGAAACGCATTCTCGACATCCGGCACATGGGCGTCGGCGGCAAGCTTTACCTCGCCTTCGGCGCCATTGCGCTGATGACCGTGGCCGCCGGCACGCTGGCGGTGCTCTCCTTCCGGGAGGCCGACGACGCGCTGCAGCGTCTGACCCGCGTGTCCGTGCCGACCATCGTCGAGTCTCAGCAGCTCGCCCTGACCGGCGAGCGGATCTCCGCCGCCGCGCCGCGGCTCGCCGGTGTGGCGACGCCCGAAGCGCGCCTGGAGGCCCGGGCGTTGCTGGACAGCGAGATGCAGCGCCTCAACGACGGTATCGCCAGCATCGAAGGCATGCGGATCGCGGGTGTGGACCAGGTCCGCACCCTGGCGCAGGACTTCTCCAGTCACCTGCAGACACTGGACGACGCGGTCGCCCGCCGCCTGGAACTGGGCGCGCAGAAGCAGGCCGGCGTCTCCCGCGCTGCGGCCATGCACGAAACACTGCTGGGGATTCTGGAACCGAAGGTGGAGGAAGCCCGCGCACAACTCGACGTCGCCATCGGCGCGGCGACCGGGCGCAACCGCGAGGGCGTCGCCCAGCTGATGGATACCGAGGTGGCCGCGCTTCACGCCGGCCTGCAGGTCAGCGTCTACGGCAAGGAACTCACCCTGATCTTCGCCGAGGCCGAACTGGTGGTGAAGCCGGAGGAACTGCAGCCGCTGCGCGAACGCTACACCGCGGCCGCCCAGTCGATGGCCCGCGCCCTGGAGCCCCTGCCCGCCAACGAGGAGAGCGAGGAACTGCGGCGGCTTGCCGGTCTGATCGTCGGCCTGGGCGCCGAAGGCGGCTTCTTCGATATCCGCAACGACGAACTGAACGCCTGGCGCATGAGCTCCGCGCAGATGGATCAGATCCGGGCGCGGCGCGAGGCCTTCGATGCCGAACTGAACAGCCTGCTCAAGGAATTCGGCGCCGCCACGGCCGTTGTGGTCGACAACGCCACCTTCAACCTGCTGATCGGCGGCGAGAACGTCGCCGACGAGACCGCCGAGACGATCTCGGACCTGGTCGACAATGATGTCGCGCGCATCCGCGGCCTGCTGAACGTGCAGAGCCACGCCAACCTGATCGGCGGCCTGCTGGCCGCAGCGGCGCATCAGCCGAGCGCCGAAGCGCTGGCGCCGATCGTCGCGCGCCTGGCCCGGGGCGAGGAAGACCTGGAAAGCGCCCTGTGGGACGTCTCCATCGAGGACACCACGGCCATCGCGCCGGCGATCGAAGACATGCTGTCCATTCTCAAGGGCGCGACCGGCGTGCCGAAGCTGCGCATCGCGGAACTGGAAGCGGAGGCCGAAGTGGCCCAGGCGCTGGCCGACACCCGCGATTCCTCGGCGCGCATGGCGTCGTCGGTGGCGGCGATCGTCGATCAGGCGATCCGCTCCGGGGACGGCACCGCCCGCGCCGTGGAGCAGCAGATCGAGCAGAACTCGATGATCCTGGCCATCGTCTCGGCGGTCGCCGTGGCGGTTGCCGTGCTGATCGGCTGGCTGTTCGTCGGCCGGGTCATCGTGCGCAGCCTGAAGTCTCTGGCCGGCGCCATGGGCCGGCTGACGGAGGGCGAGCTGGAAACCGAAATTCCGGCGACGAAGCAGCACGACGAGATCGGCCGCATGGCCCGCGCCGTCGAGGTCTTCAAGCTGAACGCGCAGGAGATGCGCCGCCTGGAAGCCGAGAAGGTAGAGGACGAACGCCGCGCCGCGGAAGAGAAGCGAAAGGCCATGCACGACCTGGCCGACGGCTTCGAATCGGGCGTCATCGGCGTGGTCGACAGCGTCGCCGGCGCCGCCGGGGACATGCGCTCGACCGCGCAGGAGATGTCGGGCATGGCGGAATCCGCCAGCGGTCAGGCGCAGGAGGTCGCCGACGCGGCCCGGGCCACGACCGAGCACGTGCAGTCGGTCTCGGCGGCGGCCGAGCAGCTGGCGGCGGCGGTCAACGAGGTCGGCGAGAAGGTGAGCCAGGCGGCGAGCGCGGCCGAGCAGGCCGCGGCGCAGACCGAGCGCACCGACGAGACCATGTCGTCGCTGTCGCTGACAGCGGCAGAGATCGGCTCGATCGTGGAACTGATCAGCGACATCGCCGAGCAGACCAACCTGCTGGCGCTGAACGCGACCATCGAGGCCAGCCGGGCGGGCGACGCCGGGCGGGGCTTCGCGGTGGTGGCGACCGAGGTGAAGAACCTGGCCGACCAGACGGCGGAGGCGACGATCGACATCCGCCGCAAGGTCGACAACATCCGTGACGCCTCGAACAACTCGGTCGACGCGATCAAGGAGATCAAGACCCGGATCCAGGAGCTGCACACGACCAACACGGTAGTGGCCTCGGCGGTGGAGGAGCAGATCGCCTCGATCAACGAGATCTCGCGCAGCACCCGCCAGGCGGCGGAGAGCACGCGCTCGGTCTCGGAGGCGATCGAACAGCTCTCCCAGGCGTCGAGCCAGACCGGCAGCGCGGCGACCCTGGTGCTGGACCGCTCGGGTTCGCTCAACGCCTCCTCGGGCGAGCTCAAGCAGGTGGTCTCGCGCTTCCTCGACGGCGTCCGCGCCGCCTGAGCCGCCACTGGCCATCGCGGGCCGCACCTGTCACCATCGGGGCTTCCTTCAGCCAGAGGGAGGCCCCGAATGACCTTGACCGAAACCCCTGCGGGTGAGCTGGGCTGGACGGCGGCGGACTTCAGCCTGCCCGAACCCGGCGGCGAGACCCGCTTGCTCGCCGATCTGAAAGGCGAGAACGGCATCGTGATCGCCTTCATCTGCAATCACTGCCCCTATGTGAAGGCGGTGGCCGAGGATCTGGCGGCGGACGCGCGCGAACTGGAACGGGTGGGCGTGGCCACGGTCGGCATCATGCCCAACGACTATCGCGCCCATCCCGACGACGCGCCGGAGAAGATGGCCGCCTTCGCGGCGCAGCACGGCTTCGACTTCCCCTACCTGATCGACGAAAGCCAGGCGGTGGCGAAGGCCTATCGCGCGGTCTGCACGCCCGACCTGTTCGGTTTCGACCGGGATCTGAAGCTGGTCTACCGCGGCCGGCTGGCCGAAGGCGGGATCACGCCGAAGCCGGGTGCGGCCCGCGATCTGGTCGAGGCCATGAAGGCCGTCGCGACGGGCGGCGAGGCGCCGGCGGACCAGGTGCCCTCCATGGGCTGCTCCATCAAGTGGAAGCCCGGCAACGCACCGGACTGACTCCTCGAACAGTCACCCCCGCCCCCGTGCGGGGGTCCGGAGCTGCTTCGCTGCAGGTCCGTTGCATTGCCGGATGCCCGCACAAGCCTGCCCCTGACCCCCGTTCGGGGGGCGGGCATGACGCGGTAGAGAACGACACCACCCGCCCCGGGACTTGATCCCGGGGTCCAGCACTGTAGCGCCGCCCCACCGGGTCCCGCGATCAAGTCACGGGACCGGCAGGCGCAGGCGTCACCGTATAGTCACTTCCCCCCTGGCGCAGGGGTTCGGAGGGGATTGACGTCCGTCAAATTATCTATATATCTAGTGATATGGATAATTTGACCGCAGCCGAAGCCTTCGCCGCCTTGGGCCATGAGAGCCGCCTCGCCATCCTGCAGTTCCTGGTGGAATGCGGGCCGGAGGGGGCCGACGCCTCGACTATGTCGGCGGCGCTTTCCATCCCCTGGACGACGCTGTCGCACCACCTGGACCACCTGAAGCGGACGGGCCTCGTGCGGGCGGCGCGCGAGGGCCGGCGGCTGGTCCACACCGCGGAGTTCGCCGCCGTCCAGCGGCTTTCGACCTTCCTGCTGCGCAATTGCTGCAGCCGGCAGACACAGACACCCAGCCAGAGGAGCGAAGACCATGGCCCGACGCCTGCACGTGCACATCGCCGTTGACGACCTGGAGAAGTCCACGGCGTTCTATTCCACCCTGTTCGCCGCCGAGCCGACCGTCCTGAAGGGCGATTACGCCAAGTGGATGCTGGACGATCCGGCGGTGAACTTCGCCATCTCCAACCGCGGCGCGAAGACCGGCGTCGACCACCTGGGCTTTCAGGTCGACAGCGACGAGGAGGTCGAGACGATCGAGGGCCGTCTCGCCGCCGCCGAGCAGGCGGTCGCGCCGCAGCGCAACGCCGAGTGCTGCTACGCCTTCGGCAACAAGTCGTGGTCCCGCGATCCCGCCGGCGTTCCGTGGGAGATCTTCCACACGCTGAACGAGATCCCGGTCTATGGCGTCGACCACGCGCCGACCGAGGAAACCGCGCCGAGGAGCGGCGGCGCCTGTTGCGGCTGAGGCGGGACCGCGCCAATTATACGGCGTGGAAACGTTCGCCAGAATCCGGGCCCGCGCCGCCGAACGCAAGGGCGGCGAGGACGCCCTCGAAGCGCTGATGCCGGCGATCCGGCCACCCGAGGAGGTGGCCGCGATCCCCGACGACCGCTGGCTTGCGGGCATGACCCGGGCGGTGTTCCAGTCCGGGTTCTCTTGGAAGGTGATCGACGCCAAGTGGCCGGGCTTCGAGGCCGCCTTCCACGGCTTCGATCCGGGCCGCGTGGCGATGATGGACGATGACGCCCTCGACGCGCTGACCCGCAACCCCGACATCGTGCGCAACGCCGCCAAGATCCAGGCGACGCGGGAGAACGCGGTCTTCGTCATCGGCCTGATCCGCGAGCACGGCTCCGCCGGCGCCTTCTTCGCCAACCATCCGGTGACCGATCAGACGGGGCTGATGGAGGTTCTGAAGAAGCGGGCGAAGCGCCTCTCGGGCAATTCGGGGATGTACTTCCTGCGCCAGATGGGCCGCGACGGCTACGTGCTGGGCGGCGACGTCGTGAAGGCCCTGATCAAATGGGGCGCGGTCGACCGCAACCCAACCTCGAAACGAGACCTCGCCGCGACCCAGGCGGCCTTCAACGCCTGGGCCGATGAATCCGGCCGGCCCATGGCCCATATCAGCCGCACGCTCGCCATGTCGGTGGGCGAGGAGGACTGAGGCCATGGCGCGCGACCTGGACAGGCCCTCGGGCCGGGGCGACATCGACGCATTCCTGAAGAAGGTGAAGTCGACGCCGGCGAAATCGACCGGCCGGCGCGGGCGGCTGATCTTCGCCATGGACGCGACCGCCAGCCGCCAGCATCAGTGGGACCGGGCGCTGCACATCCAGGCGGAGATGTTCCAGGCCGCCGAGGAACTGGGCGGCCTCGATATCCAGCTCATCTTCTACCGCGGCTTCGGCGAGTGCCGGGCGAGCAAATGGTACTCGGAGCCGGCGGAGCTGCGCCGCGCCATGCTGACGGTGCGCTGCCTCGGCGGGCGCACCCAGATCGGCAAGGTGCTGGGCCGCGCAATGAAGGAAACGAAGGCGAAGCCCGTGCAGGCGGTCGTCTTCGTCGGCGACTGCATGGAAGAGGATGCCGACTACCTCTGCGACCAGGCCGGCCAGCTCGGCCTGCTGAACACGCCGCTGTTCATGTTCCACGAGGGCGGGGAGCCGCTCGCCGCCGGGACCTTCCGGCAGATGGCGAAACTGTCGGGCGGCGCCTATTGCCGCTTCGACGCCAACAGCGCCGAGGCGCTGAAGGAACTGCTGCGCGCGGTCGCGGTCTACGCCGCCGGCGGCCGCCGGGCGCTGGCCGACCGTTCCTCGGGCAGCCGCCAGGTCGCGGGCCTGCTGGAACAGCTCAAATAGTACTGGCCGGTTTCGCCGCGACACGGTCGCCGCAGACCCCTTGCGCGAACGGTGCGTCGTACCATGTGGGCGGGTGACGCCGTCGCCGACGACGGGTCCAACAAGACCAACAATCACCGGGCAGGCGCCGCAAGGCGCGGCCCGCCCGGGGCCATGGCGTCGGCGCACAGGCGACCCAACAAGCACGATAACCAGGAGGAGCGTAATGTTTAGGAACCCTGGACGGATTACCGCAGCCATGCTCGCCGGCGCCGTGTCGCTTGGCGCGATCAGTGTCGCGCAGGCGCAGGACGCCCAGAACGACGACTGGGTGGACCTCGAAAGCTGGGACGAGGAATCGGTCTACAAGGGCTGGAGCGCCGACGCGATGCTGGACGAGGATGTCTATGGCGCCAATGGCGACGAGATCGGCGAGGTCGAGGACTTCATGATCGGACCCGACGGCAAGATCGCCAGGGTGGTCGTCGAAGGCGGCGGCTTCCTGGATATCGGCGACAGCCACGTGGCCATTCCCTATGACCGGATGAAACGGAACCGTTCGGATTCCTTCACCGCGCCGCTCACCGAGGAAGAGCTCGAGGACGGCCATGTGGGCATGTTCGAAACCGTCGATGACATGCCAGCGAAGCCGCAGAACTGGCGCGTCAGCAACCTGATCGGCGATTCCATGCTGCTGGAGAACCGCGTCGGCTATGGCCTGGTGGACGATGTGATCTTCGGCAATGATGGCGCCATCAAGAGCGTGATCGTCCGTCCGAGCTACGGCTACGGCTATGGCCTCGGCCCGCGGGCGGTCCCCTACGCCAACACCTTCGACCCGTACCAGCCGTACTACAGCACGCCGTACACCCTGGCGGAGCTGGAGGAGACCGAGCGCTTCAACTACGGCCGGCTCGACGAGGACAACTGGGAAGGCGAGGCCTTCGGCGAGGAGTAATCTCCCCGCGGCAGGCAACGGCCCCGGACGGCGCGACGCCGTCCGGCGGCTCCCTGAATGAACCGGCGTATGCCATCGGGTTGAATGATCCGGGCGCGCCGGTTCTTTCGTGCGCCGCCGCGCCACTTGCCGCCTTCCGAGCGCCTTGGTAGGAAACGCGCCTTGGCGGTTGCCGCCTTGTGTCTTCAGACAATGGACGGAGCGCGATGTCGCTGGACAGGGAAACGGTGCGCCGCGTGGCGAAGCTCGCGCGGATCAGGGTCGACGAGGACCGGCTGGACGATCTCGGCCGGGAGCTGAACCAGATCATCGACTGGGTGGAGCAGCTGGGCGAAGTCGACACCACCGACGTGCCGCCCATGACCTCGGTGGAAAAGCACAAGCTGCGCTGGCGCGCCGACCAGGTCACCGACGGCGGCTATCCGGAAAAGGTCACCGGCAACGCGCCGGCGTCCGACATGAACTTCTTCGCCGTGCCCAAGGTGGTCGAGTAGATGACGGACCTGACCGACCTCACCCTCGCCGAGGCCCGCGACGGGCTGACCAAGGGCGACTTCACCTCCGTCGAGATCACCGAGGCCTATATCAGGGCCATCGGGACGGCGCGTCCGCTGAACACCTTCATCACCGAGACGCCGGAGAAGGCGGTGGAAATGGCGAAGGCGTCCGACGCCCGCCGCCGGAAGGGCGAGACCGGCGCCCTTGAGGGCGTGCCGCTCGGCATCAAGGACCTGTTCTGCACCGAGGGCGTGCTGACCACCGCGGCCAGCCACATCCTGGACGGCTTCCATCCGCCCTATGAATCGACCGTGACCCGGAACCTCTGGGACGCCGGCGCGGTGATGCTGGGCAAGCTCAACCTGGACGAGTTCGCCATGGGCTCGTCCAACGAGACCTCCTATTACGGGCCGGCGGTGAACCCCTGGGCGCCCGAGGGCGACAATCGCCGATACGTTCCCGGCGGCTCGTCGGGCGGCTCGGCGGCGGCCGTCTCCTCGCACATCGTCGTGGCCGCGACGGGCACCGACACCGGCGGCTCGATCCGCCAGCCCGCGGCCTTCACCGGCATCGTCGGCGTGAAGCCGACCTACGGGCGCTGCTCGCGCTTCGGCATCGTCGCCTTCGCCTCCTCGCTGGACCAGGCGGGGCCGATGACGCGCACCGTGCGCGACGCGGCGATCATGCTGAAAACCATGGCCGGCTTCGATCCGAAGGATTCGACCTCGGTCGACGCCGCGGTGCCGGACTTCGAGTCCGCGCTGGGCCAGGACGTGCGGGGCCTCAAGATCGGCATTCCCGCAGAGTACCGCGTCGACGGCATGCCCGAGGAGATCGGGCAGCTCTGGTCGCGCGGCGAGGAGATGCTGCGCGACGCGGGCGCCGAGATCGTCCCAATCAGCCTGCCGCACACGAAGTACGCCCTGCCGACCTATTACATCGTCGCGCCGGCGGAAGCCTCGTCCAATCTCGCCCGCTATGACGGCATGCGCTACGGCCTGCGCGTGCCCGGCGAGGACCTGCTGGATACCTATGAGCGCAGCCGCGCCGAAGGCTTCGGCAACGAGGTGCAGCGGCGCGTGATGATCGGCACCTATGTGCTCTCCGCCGGCTATTACGACGCCTATTACCGCAAGGCCCAGCAGGTCCGCACCCTGATCCTGCGCGACTTCGAGCAGGCCTTCGGGAAGGTCGACGCGATCCTGACGCCGACCACGCCGACGCCTTCCTTCGCCGAGGGAGAGAAGACGGGCGACCCGATCTCGATGTATCTCAACGACGTCTTCACGGTGCCGGCCTCCATGGCCGGACTGCCGGGCGCGTCGGTGCCGGTGGGGCTGTCGAAGGACGGCATGCCGCTGGGCCTGCAGATCCTCAGTCCCGCCTTCGACGAGATGACGCTGTTCCGCGTCGCGGGCGCGCTGGAGCAGCGCGCGGGCTACGACGCCCGGCCTTCGAAATGGTGGGTGAAATGAGCACGATCCAGGGCGCCACGGGCGAGTGGGAAATCGTCATCGGGCTTGAGATCCACGCCCAGGTGACCTCGAACGCCAAGCTGTTCTCCGGCGCCTCGACCGCCTTCGGCGCCGAACCCAACAGCCAGGTCAGCTTCGTCGACGCCGGCCTGCCGGGCATGCTGCCGGTGATCAACGCACACTGCGTCGAGCAGGCGGTCAGGACCGGCATGGGCCTGAACGCGGAGATCAACAACTACTCGGTCTTCGACCGCAAGAACTACTTCTATCCGGACCTGCCGCAGGGCTACCAGATCAGCCAGTACAAGCAGCCCGTGGTCGGCCGCGGCATGATCACCATCGAACTGGCCGACGGCGGGACCAAGGACATCGGCATCGAGCGCCTGCACCTGGAGCAGGACGCCGGCAAGTCCGTGCACGACCAGCATCCGTCCATGTCCTATGTCGATCTCAATCGCTCGGGCGTGGCGCTGATGGAGATCGTCTCCGATCCTGACATGCGCTCGGCGGAAGAAGCCTCGGCCTATGTCGAGAAGGTCCGCCAGATCGTGCAGTATCTCGGGACCTGCAACGGCATCATGGCGGAGGGCTCGCTGCGCGCCGACGTCAATGTCTCCGTGCGCCGCCCCGGCGAGGGCTATGGCACGCGCTGCGAGATCAAGAACGTCAACTCCATGCGCTTCATCCGCCAGGCCATCGAGTACGAGGCGCGCCGCCAGGTCGACATCCTGGAAGACGGCGGCTCGATCGACCAGGAAACCCGGCTGTTCGACCCCAACAAGGGCGAGACGCGGTCCATGCGTTCCAAGGAGGAGGCGCACGACTACCGCTACTTCCCGGACCCGGACCTGCTGCCGCTGGAGCTGGAGCCGGAATGGGTGGAGAAGGTCCGCGCCGGCCTGCCGGAACTGCCCGACGCCAAGAAGGCGCGCTTCAAGGAGCAGTACGGCCTGTCCGAATACGACGCCCGGACGCTGACGTCGAACCGCACCCGCGCCGACTATTTCGAGACGGTGGCCAGCGGACGCGACGCCAAGATGGCCTCCAACTGGGTGACCACGGACCTGTTCGGCTTTCTGAACAGGACTGGTCAGGACATCGACGAGAGCCCGGTGAAGGCCGAACAGCTCGGCCAGCTGATCGACCGCATCGCCGACAAGACCATTTCGGGCCGCATCGCCAAGGAGGTCTTCGAGGCGATGTGCGAGACCGGCCGGGACCCGGATGCGATCATCGAGGAGAAGGGCCTGAAGCAGGTCACCGACACCGGCGCCATCGAGGGGCTGGTCGACCAGGTGATCGCCGAGAACCCGGACAAGGTGGCCGAGGTGAAGGACGGCAAGGAGAAGCTGCTCGGCTGGTTCACCGGTCAGGTCATGAAGGCCAGCCAGGGCAAGGCCAACCCGCAGGCGGTCAACGAGATCCTGCGCCAGAAGATCCTCGGCTGATGGCCCGCGCGGCGGCGGAGGGCGAGGGCCGGGACGGCGCCGCCATGATTCTGAACGCCGCGCTGGAGGTCTTCGTCCGCGACGGCTTCCACGGCACCTCGATCCGCACCATTGCGAAGGAGGCCGGGGTCTCCATCGCGCTGATCTACTATCACTTCCCGTCCAAGGAAGAGATCCTGCGCACGCTGATGCTGAAGGTCACCAACGACCTGCGCGACGAGCTCGTGGCGGCGCGGGCGGCAGCCGGGCCGAACCCCGTCGACCAGATGGCGGCGCTGGTCCGCGCCCATGTCCGCCTGCACACGGCCCGCCAGGCGGAAAGCTTCGTGGGCAATACCGAGCTGCGCAGCCTCGGCCCCGACGCCCTGGCCGAAGCCATGGCCGCGCGCGACGCGGTCTCGGCGCTCTACAAGGAGGTGATCGCCGCCGGACTCGCCGACGGCAGCTTCCGCTGCGAGGCGCCGGCCGAGGCGAATCTGGCGATCCTGACCATGTGCACCTCGGTGGCCGGCTGGTACAAGCAGGGCGGTCCGCGCAGCCCCGACGATCTGGCCGGAATCTATGTCGGTTTCGCGCTGGCGATCCTGGGGGCCGGCGAAGGCTGAGCCCTTGCCTCCCTGTCGGTTGACTCCCGGTCCGCTCTTGCCCTGAACGATCGTTCATGCGAGAGTCCGTTCACGTATCAGGACGCCATGGGGAGGATCGAATGGCCCGCTTTGAACGCGTAATCAAGAACGGGATGGTCGTGGACGGCACGCGCGCGCCGCGCTACCGCGCCGACATCGGCATCAACAACGGCGTCATCGCCGAGATCGGCCATATCGACGCGAAGGACGCGGCGGAAGTCATCGACGCGACCGGCCTGATCGTCGCGCCGGGCTTCGTCGATCTGCACACCCATTACGACGCCCAGGTCTTCTGGGATCCGTACTGCACGCTGTCGGGCTGGCACGGCATCACCTCGGCGGTGATCGGCAATTGCGGTTTCGGCTTCGCGCCGGTGAAGCCGGAGATGCGCGAGCGCGCCATGATGTCCATGACCCGCGTCGAGGCCATTCCGATGGAATCGATGAAGGAAGGCATGCCCTGGGACTGGGTGACCTTCCCCGAGTTTCTCGATTCCGTCGAGCGCACGCCCAAGGCGATGAACCTGCTGCCCTATGTGCCGATCGGCCCGCTGCTGATCTGGGTAATGGGTTTCGAGCGCGCCAAGGCCGGCGAGATGCCGACCGACGAGGAGCATGCCGAGATCGTGCGCCTGTTCAACGAGAGCCTGGACGCCGGCGGCTGCGGCTGGTCGGCCCAGCGCATGATTCCCGATGGCCCGGCCTCGGTGCAGCGCGATTTCGACGGCACGCCGATGCCGACCGACGTCATGCATGACGAGACCTGCCGTGTGCTGGCGCGCGTGCTGCGCGACCGCAACGAGGGCTTCATGCAGATGCTGCTGGTCTCCGGCGACAACAAGCGCGACCACGCGTTCTACGAGGAGATGGCCGAGATTTCCGGCCGGCCGATGATCATGAACGTGGTCCAGGCCTTCGACCATCGCCCCGAAATCCACCGCCGCGTCCTCGAATGGCTGAAATCCTGCCGGGAGCGGGGCATCCGCGTCGTCGGCCAGGGCCTGACCACGGACGCCGGCTTCACCTTCACCTTCGAGAACTGGAACCTGTTCGACGATTCGGAAGCCTGGCGCGAGGCGACCACCGGCACGCTGGAGGAACGCAAGCAGAAGCTGGCCGATCCGGCGCGCCGCCAGGCGATGAAGGACCAGATGCCGCAGACGGCGACCGGCCCGCTGGTCGACATCGTCATCGTCGGCCCGCAGCTGGAGAAGAACAAGCAGTGGGAGGACCATACCCTGGCGCTCGCCGGCGAGAAGATGGGCAAGCACCCGGTCGACGTCATGCTCGACATGGCCGTGGAGGAGGACCTGGAGACCGAGTTCTTCGCCGCCCCGCCGAACGGGAAGCTGGAGTACCTCAAGGAGATCGTGGACGACCCTTATGTCCTGTTCGGCGTCTCCGACGGCGGCGCGCATACCAAGTTCCTGACCGCCGGCCGTTATCCGACCGAGACGATCTGCAAGATCGTGCGCGACAACGGCATGATCACCCTGGAGGAGGCGCACTGGCGGCTCGCGGCCCTGCCGGCACAGCTTGCCGGCTTCACCGGGCGCGGCACGCTGACCCTCGGCGCGCCGGCCGACATCATTGCCTACGATTACGAGAACCTGAAGGTGCTGCCCGACGAGATCGTCCACGACCTGCCGGGCGGGGAGTGGCGCCGTATCCAGCGGGCCAGCGGCTACCGCTACGTCCTCGTCAACGGCGAGGTCACCATCCGCGACGACCAGCAGACCGAGACCTATTCGGGCCGGCTGCTGCGTCACGGCGGCGTCGAACAGCAGATGGCACAGGCCGCAGAGTAACCGGCTGGCGCGCGAGGGTCCGGTCCGTCCGGGCGGCTCGCGCGTCTTTCGGACTTTCCCGGTCACGCACCGGCATGGGCCCCGGGTTCTCGCCCGGGGCCCGCGTGTTTGCGGAACGCCCGATCCGAAGCCAAATAGCGCGGCGGCGAGGCCAGGCTTGCCGCTACCCTTGGTGACCGGGGCAAGCGGTCCGCTCCGGATTTCCCCGCCACCTGTTGCCGCCTCCGACCTGAGCCGAGATCGCCCATGCTCGACATCCTTGGTATTCTGATCTCGCTCCTTCTGCTGATCCTGCTGGCATACCGGGGAGTCAGCGTGCTGCTTCTGGCGCCGCTGCTGGCGCTGCTGGCGGCGGCCTTTGCCGGCGCGCCCCTGCTCGCGACCCTGACGCAGGTCTTCATGAAGGCAGCAGGCAATTTCATCGTGCTTCTATTCCCGCTGTTCCTGCTCGGCGCGGTATTCGGCAAGATGATGGAGGCGTCGGGGTCAGCCGCTGCGATCGCGCATCGAACCATCACCTGGCTGGGGCGCAAACGCGCGATACTGGCGATCGTTCTGGCTTGCGCCCTGCTGACCTACGGGGGTGTGTCGCTTTTCGTCGTTGCCTTTGCGGTCTATCCGATCGCGACAGCGCTCTTCCGCGAAGCGGGCGTACCCAAACGGCTCATCCCGGCCACGATCGCGCTCGGCGCGTTCACTTTCACCATGACCGCGCTTCCGGGCACGCCGGCGATCCAGAATGTGATCCCGATGCCGTTCTTCGGCACCACACCCTTCGCCGCTCCGGGGATCGGGATCGTCTCCGGAGCGATCATGCTCGGCGTCGGGCTCGTCTGGCTCGGTTTCCGCGAGCGCAGGGCGCGGCAGGCGGGCGAAGGTTACCTGACTGCGGTCGAACCGGTGGCCATGGAGCAGGTCCAGCGGACAATCCGGGAGCGCGCCCAGGGCGAGGGGTTCGATACGGCCGAACTTCCGCCGCTGGCCGGGTCCGGGCGGCACGGGCGGCCCGGCTTCGGTTCTGCGGTGCTGCCGGTGGTCCTGGTCGTCGTCTTCAACCTGCTGTTCCTCGAAGTCATCGTCCCGGAACTGGACACCGACTATCTTGTCGCGCCGCCCTATGGCCCGGCCACACTCGATTCGGTCAGGGGGATGTGGGCGATCATCGCGGCGCTTTCCGCGGCGATCCTGGCGGTCTGGGCGATGAACATTCGACGGTTGAATGCGCCAGGCAAGACGCTGTCGGACGGCGCCAACGCTTCGGTCCTGCCGATCTTCAACACCGCCGCGCTCGTGGGTTTTGGCGCGGTCATCGCCACGCTGCCCGCGTTCGCCGCCATCCGGGACGCGATCCTCGGTATTGCGCCGGGCAACCCGCTGATCTCTCTTGCGATTTCCGTCAACGTGCTGGCGGGGATAACGGGCTCGGCCTCGGGCGGAATGGGGATTGCGCTCCAGACGCTGGGCCCGACCTATCTTGAAATGGGTGCGGCCGCCGGCATCCCGCCCGAATTGCTGCACCGCGTCACCACTATCGCCACCGGGGGGCTGGATGCCCTGCCGCACAATGGCGCGGTCATTTCCCTGCTGACGATCTGCGGCCTGACCCACCGGCAGTCCTACGCCGACATTTTCGTGGTCGCCGTCCTGGGCCCGATCCTGGCGCTGGCCGTGGCGATCCTGCTCGGTACGGTGATCGGCGCGTTCTGAGGGGGGCGCTGAGCGATTTCGAGCCGCGCTTGCCTGCCGACGCAAGCCCGCCCTAAAACAGTTGCCTGACAGGGGCGGTGATCGGGGAGGTTCGCCATGACTGAGACTGCAAGCGCGCAGGATCCGGAACGTTTCGACGCCATCATCGTCGGCGCCGGCATTTCCGGCATGTACATGCTGCACCGGCTGCGGGAACTGGGGCTGAACGCCCGGGTTCTGGAAGCCGGCACGGATGTCGGCGGCACCTGGTACTGGAACCGCTATCCGGGCGCGCGCTTCGATTCCGAAAGCTGGTCCTACGGCTATGCGTTCAGCCAGGAGATCCTGGACGAGTGGCAATGGTCGGAGCACTTCTCCAGCCAGCCGGAGAACCTCCGCTATTGCCGTTTCGTCGCCGACAGGCTGGACCTGAAACGGGATATCCGTTTCGGAACCAGCGTCACCGCGGCCCACTACGACGAGGACGCCAACGAGTGGACCATCGAGGCCGAGGATGGCTACGCCGCCCGGGCGCGGCTGTTCATCACCGCCATCGGGCCGCTGTCGGTCCCGGTCTGGCCGGCCATTGACGGCATCGGGGATTTCGGGGGCGAGGCATATCACACCGCCCGCTGGCCGCACGAGCCGGTGAGCTTCGCGGGCAAGCGCGTGGCGGTGATCGGCACCGGGGCGACGGGCGTGCAACTGATCCAGGAAGTGGCGAAGACCGCCGGCCAGTTGACCGTGCTGCAGCGGCGGCCGAACTGGTGCGCGCCGCTCCACAACAGCCCGATCACGCCCGAAGAGCAGGCCGACATCCGCGCCCGCCACGAGGAGATCTTCGCCCACTGCCGCAACACCCATGGCGGCTTCATCCACGACGCCGATCCGCGCCGCCTGCTGGAGACGCCGGAGGACGAGCGTCTCGCCTTCCTGGAGAAGAAATACGCCGAGCCCGGCTTCGGCATCTGGATGGGCAATTTCCGCGACACCTTCACCAACGAGGAAGCCAACCGGATCCTGTCGGAATTTATCGCCGGCAAGATCCGTGAGCGGGTGAAGGATCCGGCGACGGCGGAGAAGCTGATCCCCAGGGACCACGGCTTCGGCCAGCGCCGGGTGCCGATGGAGACCCGCTACTACGAGGTCTACAACCAGGACAATGTCGAACTGGTCGACATACTGGCCGACCCGATCCGGCGCATGACGAAGACCGGCATCGAGCTGGAATCGGGTCATCGCGACTTCGACATGATCGTCTACGCGACCGGTTTCGACGCCGTGCTGGGCGGCTTCAACAGGATCGATATCCGGGGGCTTGGCGGCCAGCGGCTCCGCGACAAGTGGGCCGAGGGGCCGGCGACCTATCTGGGGCTGCAGGTCGCCGGCTTTCCCAACATGCTGACGCTGGTCGGGCCGCAGAACGCCGCCGGCTTCGGCAATATTCCCCGCGGCATCGAGCAGAACGTCGAATGGGTCGCGCGCCTGGTCCGCCACATGCGCGACAACGGCCTGGAATACGTCGCCGCAACGCCTGAGGCCGAGGCCGAATGGCAGGAGGAGGTCACCCGCTCGTCGGACAAGATGCTCCTGTCGAAGGCGGACAGCTGGTTCACCGGCATCAACCGCAATATCGACGGCCGCTCCCGCCGGGTCTATCTGCTCTACACGGCGGGCATGCCGGCCTATCGCGAGCGCTGCGACGCGGTCGCCGCGAAGGGCTATGAGGGCATGGAACTGCGCTGACGCGGCCCAAACCGCGCGAACACCGGGTTCTCAAGACAATTTGAAGCTGCGGGATCGGCGCGTTTTCGCGCCTCGGCAGGCCCGGCCCGGACGGCGGCGCCGGCTGCTGACGCGCGTTCACGCCGTCTTCACGCTGCGCTCCGAAACCCCCGGATACCGGGGCTCCCGGCGCGAACGGCCCCTGTTGCACCCCGGTTCGCTTCGTCATCATCCCGCTGCCTTCACTGGACAGCAAGGAGAACCAGCCATGAAGACCACCCTGAAATCCCTCACCGTCGCCACCGCTCTCGCCGGCGCTGTCGGCATGGCCGCCGCAATGACGGCCGCCCCGGCCCTGGCCGCTGACGGCGTCAAGTGCTTCGGCGTCGCGAAGGCCGGCGAGAACGACTGCGCGGCCGGCAACCACAGCTGCAAGGGCCACTCCACGGCCGACTACAGCGGCCAGGACTGGAAGATGGTCGACGACGCCGGGAAGTGCATGGAGATGGGCGGCAAGCAGGCCGCCTTCGAGGGCATGAACGAGAAGGCGAAGATGATGAAGGACGGCTGACCGTCCCGGGGGCGCGGCGGCGGTTCGTCCTTCGCCGCGCCCTTTCGCTTCCGGCGCCCGATCACGCGATCTCTCAACAACTCGTGTAGGGCGCGTGGGCAGGTTGCGGTCTTATCTTCCATCTCAGCGGGCCGCCGGACAGCGGCCTGAAAGAAGTCAACCAGACAGGGAGGCCGACCGGATGATGCGAGGCGCTGCGATGCTTGCGGCTGCGGTCATCCTGATCCTTTCGGGCGGCGTCCAGGCGGGCGAGCAGTATGTCGACGGCAGCGGCTTCGCGCTGAGCGGCTACGATCCCGTCGCCTATCGCGGTCTGGCGCAGGCGCCAGTGGGCGAACGCCAGCCGCCGGCCGTGCCCGGACGGGCCAACTTCACCGCCGAGTACAACGGCGCGACCTGGGCCTTTTCGACCGCCGCGAACCGGGACGCCTTCCTGGCGGATCCGGCGAAATACGCGCCCGCCTATGACGGCCATTGCGCCTTCGGCGTGGCCAAGGGCGGCAAGGCGCCGGGAAATCCGCATCTGTGGCGCATCGTCGACGGCAAGCTCTATCTCAACGTCACCCGCGCGGTGGTCGGCTTCTGGGAAGCCGACATCGGCGGCAACCTGACCGCCGCCGAAGGCAACTGGTCCGGCATCGAGGATCGTCCGGCCAATGACGGAGCGGTGCCGGAACTGGACGGCGCAAAGGCGCCTGTCACCGAGTGATCACGCCATGCACGGCTTCTGCAATGCTGTGATGGCATCGTTTCGAACACGGTCGTTCCGGCTTTAACCGGAGCGGTCTTGGCGGACGGGGTTGCGGGGAACCCGGCCGCTGGCAACACTGACCGCCCCGCGGGTCAATGAAACACAGAGGAGAATCCTGATGAACGCCACCTTCAAGTCCCTTTCCGTCGCCGCCGCCCTCGCCGGTGCGGTCGGCATGGCCGCCACCCTCGGCCCGGTCGAGGCGGTCGCCGCCGACAAGGTCAAGTGCTACGGCATCGCCAAGGCCGGCCAGAACGACTGCGCCAACAAGGCCGGCACCCATTCCTGCGCCGGTCAGTCCACCGTCGACTACTCCGGCGGCGAGTGGAAACTCGCCACCAAGACCGAGTGCGAGGAGATGGGCGGCCAGGAGCAGGCCTTCGACGGCGTCAACGAGAAGATGAAGGGCTGATTTCCAGCCGGGACAGGGGACGCCGGATCATCCGGTGTCCCTCTGTGCCCTGCCGGAACGGCTGCCGTCCGTCGTGAACCATTCCACACCCAGCCTGCCGCCGACCGCCGGGTTCGGCCTGCGTCATCCTCATGTGCTGCAGGTCATCGACCGGCCGCCCGCCGTCGACTGGGTCGAGGTCCACACCGAGAACTACATGTACCCGGGCGGTCCGCGCCTGCGCCAGCTCGAGGCCGTGCGCGAGCGCTTCGAACTCAGCCTGCACGGGGTCGGCCTCTCGCTCGGCTCCGTCGACGAACCCGACAGGGATCATCTGAAGCGCATCCGCGCTCTGGCCGACCGGTTCCGTCCCGCCGCCATCTCCGACCATATCGCCTGGGTGCGGGCCCCGAAGGCCGCGGGCGGGGCCAGCCTGAACGATCTGCTGCCGCTGCCCTGCACCGAGGAGGCCCTGGACATCCTGGTGCGCAATATCGCCATCTTCCAGGACGCGCTTGGCCGCGGGGTGATGGTGGAGAATCCGTCCATGTATCTGGAGTTCGCCGGCGCCGAGATGGACCATGCCGACTTCGTGGCCGAGACCGTGCGCCGCGCCGGCTGCGGCCTGCTTCTCGACGTCAACAACATCCATGTCAGTGCGCGGAACCTGGGTTTCGACGCCAATGACTATCTCGACCGCATGCCGTTCGAGGCGGTGGGCGAGATCCACCTTGCCGGCCATGCCGAGCGCGAGACGCCGGGCGGCACGCTGCTGATCGACGATCACGGCAGCCGCGTCCGCGACGACGTCTGGACGCTCTACGAGCGTGCTCTGGACCGGCTCGGAGGGGTGCCGACCCTGATCGAATGGGACACCTGCATTCCCGATCTCCAGGTCATCCTGGCGGAGACGGCGGAAGCCCAGCGGCGCATGGACGCGCTGGCGGGACCGCGCCGGGCGACGGCGTGAGCGGCCTCGCCGAGCTGCAGCGGCGCTTCGCCGAAAGCGTCGCCGGCGAGCCGGGTCCGATACTGGGCGCGCTCGCCGATGACGGCCGGCAGGCTGACCGCTTCGAGGTCTACCGCAACAACACCTTCGCCTCGCTCCGCGAGGTTCTGGCCAATACCTTCCCCGCCATTGTCGCCATCATTGGCGAGGATCTGTTCGGCCGGCTGTCGGCCGCGTTCGTGCGGCACGCGCCGCCCCGAGCGAACCATCTGCTGGACTACGGCGCGGAGCTGGCGGAATTCGTCGCCCTCTCGGAGCCCTTGCAGCGATGGCCGTTCCTCGCCGATGTGGCCCGCCTCGAATGGGCGGTGAATGCGGCCTATGGCGCGTCCGAGGCGACGCCGGTCGGCCCTTCCGAGCTTGCCGGGCTCTCGCCGGAAGATCTGATGGCGCTGCGTCTTGGGCTGCATCCCTCGGCGGCGCTGATCGCTTCGGACTGGCCGGTGCATGCGATCCGGATGAGCCCGGAAACAGCCGCCGACCCGGCGGCGGTGCGGCCCCGGCCGGAGGCGGCTCTGGTCGCGCGGCCGGAGGCTGAGGTGATCTGCCTGCCATTGCATCCGGCCGAGTACGCCTTCCTCGCAGCGCTGGCCGAGGGCTGCACGCTGGGCGAGGCCGCCGCGCGCTGTCAGCAGGCCGATCCGGGCTTCGATCTGCAGGGCGCGCTGGCGCGCCATCTGGCCGGCGGACTCTTCGTCCGCGGCGGCCATGACGACGAAGGAGAATCGAGATGACGACGATGGACACGCCTCGGAGCGGTCAAGGCCTGGCCGGCCTCTATGCGGGCATCTTCGGCCCGGTCGAGCGGGTGGGCGGCCCGCTGGTGGATCTCGCCTTCCGGCTCATCATGGCGCGCATCTTCTTCCAGTCCGGCTGGCTCAAGCTCAACGACTTCGAGAACACGGTCTTCCTGTTCCAGTACGAATACGCCGTGCCGGTGCTGCCGCCGGAGATTGCGGCGTATTTCGCCACCTTCTTCGAACTGGCGATGCCGGTTCTGCTGGTGCTGGGCTTCATGACCCGACTCGCGGCCCTGCCATTGCTCGGCATGGCGCTGGTCATCCAGTTCGTGCTCGGCGCATCGAACCCGGCCTATTTCCAGTGGGAGCACTATTTCTGGATGCTGAGCCTCGTCTACATCTTCGTGCGCGGCGCGGGGCCGATCTCCCTCGATCACCTGATCTGGCGGAAGTCGGGTACCGTCTGAACCCCGTAGCCTTCCTTCCCCGCGGGCGGTCTGCCATGTTGACGGCCGGCGCCCTGGGGGAGGAGCGGCATGAAATTCGGACTGAGATTCTGCAACACGGGCGCGTTCGTCGAACCGGGGCCGGCGATCGAGCTGGCCGAGGCGGCGGAGGAAGCGGGCTTCGAGAGCCTGTGGGCGATCGAGCACACCGTCGTGCCCAGGGGCTATGCGCCCAATGCGCCGCAGGTGGAAGGCGGCAAGATGGCCGGCGGCGTCGAGGATGTCGACATGCCCGACCCGATTGTCTGGCTGAGCTTCGTCGCCGCGCGCACGAGCCGCATCAATGTCGCGACCGGCATCCTGATCCTGCCGCAACACAAGCCGCTGCACGTGGCCAAGCAGGCCGCCACCCTGCACCGGCTGGCCGGTGGGCGCTTCATGCTGGGCGTCGGCGTCGGCTGGATGCCGGAGGAATTCCAGGCGCTGGGCGCGTCGTTCGAGCACCGGGGCCGGTTCGCCGACGAGGCGATCCAGGCCCTGCGGCGGCTCTGGGCCGACAGCCCGGCCGAGTTCCACGGCGCGCATGTCGATTTCCCGCCGCTCTATTGCGAGCCGCGTCCGGCGGGCGGGCACATTCCGATCATCGTCGGCGGCCACTCCAAAGCAGCCGCGCGCCGCGCCGGGCGGCTGGGCGACGGCTATTTCCCCGCGCGCGGGGCGCCGGCGGACCTGTTCGAGATCGCCCGGCAAGCGGCCGAGGAAGCGGGACGCGATCCGGCAGACATCGAGATCACGGCCTCGATGCCCGATGATCGGGCCGAGCTCTCCGACTACCGGAAGATGGGCGTCGATCGGGTGACGGTGCCGGTCTCGGCGGTCACCGGCATGCGGACGGCGGTCTCGAGTCCCGAAGAGGTTCTGTCATGGAAGGGCCTTCTGGAAGACTGGGCGGCCTGACACCGGGCAAGGGAGCAGCGACATGAAGTTCGGACTGAGATACTGCAATACAGGGCCCTATGTGGACCCGGTCCGCGCCGTTGAACTGGCCGAGGCGGCCGAGGAGGCGGGGTTCGAGAGCCTCTGGACCGTCGAACACACGGTCGTGCCGAAAGGCTACCAGCCCAACTATCCCTATGCCGAAGGCGGCCGCATGGCCGGCGGGACCGAAGACATCGACCTGCCCGACCCGCTGATCTGGATGGCATATGTCGCCGCCCGCACCAGCCGGATCAAGCTTGCGACCGGCATCCTGATACTGCCGCAGCACAAGCCGGTGCATGTCGCCAAGCAGGTGGCGACCCTCGACCACATGGCCGGCGGGCGGATCGTCCTGGGCGTCGGCGTCGGCTGGATGCCGGAGGAATTCCGCGCCCTGGATGCGCCCTTCGAGGCGCGGGGACCGGTCACCGACGAAGCGATCCGGGCGCTGCGCCGGCTCTGGGCCGACAGCCCCGTCGAGTTTCATGGCGAACACATCCGCTTCGATCCGCTCTACTGCGAGCCCAGGCCGCCGAAGCGGCACGTGCCGATCGTCGTCGGCGGCCATTCGAAGGCGGCGGCGCGGCGAGCGGGCCGGCTGGGCGACGGTTTCTTCCCCGCCCGCGGCGCCCCAATCGACCTGATCGACCTGGCGCGGAAGACGGCGGAGGAGTCGGGCCGCGATCCGGCCTCGGTGGAGATCACCGTCTCCATGCCGGAAGACCCGAAGGAACTGGACGGGCTGGTCCGTCTCGGCGTGGGACGGGTCACGGTGCCGGTCTCCGCCATGGCGGGACTGAAATCAGCTCTCCGCGGCCCCGAAGACGCGCTGGCCTGGAAGCCCCTGATCGAGGAGTGGGCGGGGTGACATTGAAACCGCCCCCTTCGGTGCGCCGGCCCGGCCATCCCCGGCCCGCCTGCGCCGCCTCAGCCGACGATATCGACCGCGGCGAAGAAGTAGGCGATCTCGTTGGCGGCGTTCTCCGGGCTGTCGGAGCCATGCACCGAGTTGGCCTCGATGGATTCGGCGAAAGCCTTGCGGATGGTGCCCTCGTCGGCCTCGGCGGGGTTGGTCTTGCCCATGACCTCGCGGTAGCGGACGACGGCGTCGTCGCCTTCCAGCACCTGCACGACAACCGGACCGGAGGTCATGAAATCGCAGAGCGAACCGAAGAACGGACGCTCGCGGTGGACGTCGTAGAAGCCCTCGGCCTGCTCCCGGGTCAGGCGGATGCGGCGCTGGGCGATGATCTTCAGGCCCGCGCCCTCGATCATGGCGTTGATCTTGCCGGTCAGGTCGCGGCGGGTCGCGTCGGGCTTGATGATGGAGAGCGTGCGTTCGGTGGCCATGGTCCTACCTCGTTCGGTTCGGGTCGCGTTGAGAACTCGCGCCGCCCGTGCCGGATCGGCCGCGAAAGAATGACGCCCGGCTTATAGCCGCACCGTCCTCTGCGGCCAACAGCGGCGATGCGCCGCGCCGCCGATTGCGCTATGGAAGCGCCCCATGCTTGTACTGGAAGACATCACGATCCGCATCGCCGGGCGGACGCTGCTGGAGGGCGCGACCGCGCGCATCGCCACCGGCCATCGGGCCGGGCTGGTCGGTCCCAACGGCACCGGCAAGACGACGCTGCTGCGCGCCATCATGGGTGAGGTGGCGATGGACTCCGGGTCGGTCGAGACGCCGCGCGGCTCGAGGATCGGCACCGTCGCGCAGGAGGCGCCGACCGGGCCCATGCCGGCGATCGAGGCGGTGCTGGCGGCCGATACCGAGCGCGCCGATCTGCTGGCGGAGGCCGAGACGGCGACGGACCCGCACCGCATTGCCGACATCCAGACCCGGCTCACCGACATCGGGGCGCATGCCGCGCCGGCGCGCGCCGCCACCATCCTCGACGGCCTCGGCATTCACGCCGACCGACAGGACCAGCCCTGCAGCGCCTTCTCCGGCGGCTGGCGCATGCGCATCGCGCTGGCCGCGGCGCTGTTCGCGGAGCCGGAGATCCTGCTGCTGGACGAACCGACCAACCATCTCGACCTGGAATCGACGCTCTGGCTGGAGGACTTCCTGCAGAAATACCGGCACACGGTCATCATCGTCAGCCATGACCGGGACCTGCTGAACCGGGCCGTGACCGATATCCTCCATCTCGACCAGCTCGGCCTGACGCTCTACTCGGGCAACTACGACAGCTTCGAGGAGCGCCGCCGCATGGCCCAGCGCCAGCAGGCGGACCTGGCCAACAAGCAGGCGGCGGAGCGGGCGCACATCCAGTCCTTCGTCGACCGTTTCCGCTACAAGGCCTCCAAGGCGCGCCAGGCGCAGAGCCGGCTGAAGATGCTGGCGAAGATGCAGCCCGTCGCCGCGGTGGTCGATGCGCGTGCGCCGCGCTTTCCGTTCGCCGAACCGCAACGGCTGGCGCCGCCGATCGTCTCCATGGAGAGCGTCGATGTCGGCTACGAGCCGGGCCGGCCGGTGCTGCGGCGCGTGAGTCTCCGGCTCGACGATGACGACCGCATCGCCCTGCTGGGTGCGAACGGCAACGGCAAGTCGACGCTGGCCAAGCTGATCGCCGGGCGGCTGAAGGCGGAATCCGGCAAGGTCAGCCGGTCCTCGAAGCTGAAGATCGGTTTCTTCGCCCAGCACCAGATCGAGGATCTGAAACCCGGCCGGACGGCGCTGGACCACATACGGGAACTGCGCCCCTATGACAGCGAGGCGGCGCTGCGCACGCGGCTGGACGGCTTCGGTCTCGACCACAAGCGCGTCGAGACGCCGGCTGCCGAAATGTCGGGCGGCGAGAAGGCCAGGCTGGCGCTCTGCCTGATGGCGCAGGGGGAGCCGCATCTGATCATCCTGGACGAACCGACCAACCATCTCGACATCGACAGCCGCCAGGCGCTGGTGCAGGCGCTCAACGCCTTCGGCGGCGCGGTGATCCTGGTCAGCCATGACAGTCATCTGGTCGAGGCCGTCGCCGACCGCCTCTGGCTGGTCGCCGGCGGCGGCGTGGAGCCGTTCGAGGGCGACATGGACGATTACAAGCGCCTGGCGTTGTCGGAGGCGGCGGAGGCCGCGCGCCCCGACCGCGCGGCCCGGGAAGGCGCGGCGAAGCCGAACCGGCGCGAAGCGCGCAAGAAGGCTGCGGACGCCCGCGCCGAACTGTCGCCGCTGCGCAAGTCGATGCGGAAGGCGGAAAAGGACATCGAGACGCTGACGGCGCAGATCCGCCGCATCGAGGCGCATCTGCACGATCCGGAAATCTACCGGGGCTCGCCGGACAAACAGGCGGAACTGAATCGTCTCAAGGCCGCGGCCGAACGCGCGGTGGCCGAGGCGGAACAGCGCTGGATGGAGGCGGCGGAGCGTCTGGAGGACGCCGGCTGAGCCGGGCCGGGCTCAGCTGTCGTCCAGGCGGCGGAATTCGAAGGCGACGATGACCCGGTCGATGGACTGGCCGTGGGTCGAATAGGGCAGGCCGATGACCTCGCAGGAGCGAAAGTCCCCGCGCGCATTGGCGTAGGCGATTTCCCTGGCCTGCGGCAGACCGGTTTCGGCGGTGGCGAGCAGGGTCGTCCAGTAGGCGCTCGGCGCCCGCTGGTTCGGAATTTCGCCCACCTGCCGGCCCTTGAGGTTGCCGCCCATGTGCGCGTCCACATCGGTGCCGGTCAGGCGGTAGACGAAGTCGACCGGATTGCGTTCGACCGAGAGCACGGCAAGATTGGGCAGCAGGTGCTTGACCTCGGACGGGTCGAAATCTTCCCGCCGGGGCCAGATGCGCTCGCCGCGGGTCGACAGCCAGTAGCGCAGGGCGGCCTGCGTGACCTCCGAGCGCAGCCGGTCCTGCGCCTCGGCCACGGTGTCCCTGATCTTGCCGTCGTCAGGTTTCGCCAGCATCACACGCCCAATGAGAATACGCGGACGACCGCGCCCGAATGCAGCGGTCCCTGTAGTCAACAGTCATGCGTCACCCGCTATTCGGAAAAATGTGACAAAGGTCACGGCGCCACCGTCGCAGGACGCATGGCTGCACCTGTGGTTCGCGCCGCCGAGGGCGGCGGATCAGTCGGTGTCGTACTGGAGTTCCACGGTTATGCCGTCGGGACCGGCGACGAAGATCTGCCGGAGCGGCACGCCCGGCACGTCGTTTTCCCGGTACTTCAAGCCGGCGCGTTCGATCGCTGCCTTCTGGCCGTCATAGTCGCCACCGCGAAAGGCGAAATGGTCGACCGTGCCCTTGCCCAGCGCGGCGTCGATGAGGTCGCTTCCGACCAGGTGCACCACCGCCTGGTCGCCGGCATAGAGCCAGTACCCGGGGAAGGGGAAGTCGGGGCGGTCGCCGACGTGCAGGCCGACGATCTCCTCGAAGAAGCGGCGGGTCGCTTCCAGGTCGGTGCAGCGGACATTGACGTGGTCCAGGCGCATCATCGGCCCGCTCACATGTTGATGGTCTGCCCGCGCACCGCCATGGCAGCTTCCTTGACCGCCTCGTTCAGCGTCGGGTGGGCGTGGCACATGTGGCCGACCTCGCTGGCGGTGCCGCCAAGCTCCATCACGGCCAGGGCCTCGTGGATCATGTTGCCGGCGTCGGGACCGATGATGTGGACGCCCAGCACCTGGTCGCTTTCCTTGTCGGCCAGGATCTTCACCATGCCGTCCTTCTCGCCGATCGAGCGCGCGCGGGAGTTGGCGGAGAAGGGAAACTTGCCGACATTGTAGGCGATGTCGGCTTCCTTGAGCTGTTCTTCGGTCCGGCCGATCGAGGCGATTTCCGGCCAGGTGTAGACGACGCCCGGCACGCGGTCGTAGTCGATATGCCCCGCCTCGCCGGCGAGATGGTCGGCGACGATCGCGCCCTCGTGCTCGGCCTTGTGCGCCAGCATCGGCCCGGGAATGCAGTCGCCGATGGCGAAGACGCCAGGTACGGATGTCTGGAAGTGTTCGTCGACGGGAATGAAGCCCTTCTCGGTCTCGATGCCCAGATCCTCGAGGCCCAGATCCTCCGTGTAGGGCCGGCGGCCCACCGCGACCAGTACGACGTCGGCCTTCAGCTCCTCGGCGTCGCCGCCCTTCGCGGGCTCGACGGTGAGCTTGACCTGGGTCTTCTGCGCTTCCGCACCGGTGACCTTGGTCGAGACCTTGAACTCGATGCCCTGTTTGGAGAACAGCACCTTGGCGCGCTTGGAGACCTCGTTGTCCATGTTGGGCAGGATGCGGTCGAGGAACTCAACGACGGTCACCTCGGCGCCCAGACGCCGCCAGACGGAACCCAGCTCCAGGCCGATATAGCCGCCGCCAATGACGATCATCGACTTCGGCACCTTCTTCAGGTCCAGCGCGCCGGTCGACGAGACGATGCGCTCCTCGTCGATCTCGACATTCGGGATGGTGGCGACGTCGGAACCGGTGGCGATGAGGATCGTGTCCGTCTTGACCTCGTAGGCCTTCTTCTTGTCATTGGGCGTCACCGAGACGGTCTCCCGGTCGACGATCTTGCCGAAGCCATAGGCCAGCTCGACCTTGTATTTCTTGAACAGCCCCTCGATGCCGTCGGTCAGGCTGGTGACGACCTCGTCCTTGCGGCCCAGCATGGTCTTCAGGTCCAGCTTCGGACTGGCCTTGATGCCGTGCCCGGCGAAGTGCTCGCCGGCGGCCTCCTCATAGAGGTGAGAGCTCTGCAGCAGCGCCTTCGAGGGGATGCAGCCGACATTGAGGCAGGTGCCGCCCAGCCGCCCGCGCTTGTCGACGCAGAGCACTGTCATGCCGTTCTGCGCGGCGCGGATCGCGGCGACGTAGCCGCCCGGGCCGCCGCCGATGATCACCAGGTCGTAGCGCTTGTCGTCACTCATCGTATCACTCTCCTGCCCGCACTCGCTTGGCGAGGGTTCAATTCGCTCCCCGGCGCTCCGCGGCGACGGCCGCCGTCAGAGATCCAGGATCAGCCGCCGCGGGTCCTCCAGGTTCTCCTTCACCTTGACCAGGAACAGCACCGCTTCGCGGCCGTCGATGATGCGGTGGTCGTAGGAGAGAGCCAGGTACATCATCGGCCGCAGCTTGATCTCGCCGCCGACTTCCATGGGCCGCTGCTGGATCTTGTGCATGCCCAGGATGCCCGATTGCGGCGGGTTGAGGATTGGCGTCGACATCAGCGAGCCGTAGACCCCGCCATTGGAGATGGTGAAGGTGCCGCCCTGCAGCTCGTCCAGTCCCAGCTTGCCGTCCCGGGCGCGCGTGCCGAGATCCGCGATGGTGCTTTCGATGCCGGCGACGGACTTCTGATCGGCGTCCCGCACCACCGGAACGACCAGGCCGTTCGGCGTGCCGACCGCGACGCCGATGTGGTAGTAGTTCTTGTAGACGATGTCGTCGCCGTCGATCTCGGCGTTGACCGCCGGCAGCTCCTTCAGCGCCGCGATGCAGGCCTTGATGAAAAAGGCCATGAAGCCCAGTCGGGCACCGTGCTTCTTCTCGAAATCGTCCTTGTAGGCGCTGCGCAGCGCCAGGACCTCGGTCATGTCCACCTCGTTGAAGGTGGTCAGCATGGCCGCGGTGTTCTGCGCCTCCTTCAGACGCCGGGCGATGGTGCGGCGCAGCCGCGACATGCGCACGCGCTCTTCGCGGTCCTCCTCGGGCCGCGGCCCGGAAGAACCGGGGACGCTCTCCGGCGCGAGCGCCGCCTGACCGCCGCCCGACGACGACCGCTGCCGTTCGGCCTGCTTGGCGCGCCCCTCGGCGATGGCGCGGGCGACGTCGGCGCGGGTGACGCGGCCGTCCTTGCCGGTGCCCTCGATACCATCCAGGCTGACGCCCTTCTCCTCGGCCAGGGCCTTCGCGGAGTCCATGGCGACGACGTCCTTCGCCGGCTTTTTCGGCGCCGCGTCCTTCTTCTCCGGCGCCTTGTCCTGCTTCGGCTTGTCGCCCGCGTCCTTCTTCTCGTCCTTAGGCGCCTCGTCCTTCGCCTTCGGCTTGTCCTCGGACTTTGTGCCCTCGGCGTTTTCGTCGATGCGGCAGAGCAGGGCGCCCACCTCGACGGTAGCGCCTTCCTCGGCGACGATCTCGGAAAGCGCGCCGGCCGAGGTCGCATTCACCTCCAGCGTTACCTTGTCGGTTTCCAGTTCGCAGAGGGGATCGTCGACGGCGACGGCGTCGCCTTCCTTCTTGAACCACTGGCCGACCGTGGCCTCGGTGATCGACTCGCCCATTGTGGGCACCTTGATTTCAACAGCCATGTCGCGCCTTTCGCGTCGGTGCTCTTCTTGGTCTTCAGTATTCCGGGTTGGCGCCGGCGGGCTCGCCCTTGAGCGCCTTGGTGCAGAGGATGTCCTGCTCTTTCAGGTGCACCCGGGCCAGACCGGTGGCGGGCGAGGCCGAGGGCGGACGTCCCACATAGCAGGGCCGCTTGACCTTCTTCATGTCGGCCAGCTGGAAGCATTCCTCCAGCCAGTTCTGGACGAACAGCCACGCCCCCATGTTGCGCGGCTCTTCCTGACACCAGATCACCCGGTCCACGTGCGTGTAGGGCTTCAGTTCCTCGACCAGCGGCTTGGTCGGGTAGGGATAGAGCTGCTCGATGCGCAGGATGTGGGCGTCGTCGGCGCCCAGTTCCTCGCGCTTGTCGACCAGGTCGTAATAGACCTTGCCGGAACACAGGATCAGGGTCTTCGCCTTCTTCTTGTCGCTCGGCAGGGTCTCCTCGTAGAGCACCCGGTGGAACGACGAACCGGTCGAGAAGTCGTCCAGGGTCGACACGCAACGCTTGTGGCGCAGCAGCGACTTGGGCGTCATCAGAATCAGCGGCTTGCGGAAATCGCGGTGCACCTGGCGGCGCAGGATGTGGAAGTAGTTAGCCGGCGTGGTGCAGTTCGCGACCTGCATGTTGTCCTCGGCGCAGAGCTGCAGATAGCGCTCCAGCCGGGCGGAGCTGTGCTCGGGTCCCTGGCCTTCATGGCCGTGCGGCAGCAGCATCACCAGTCCGCTCATGCGCAGCCACTTGGCCTCGCCGTTGGAGAGGAACTGATCGATGATCACCTGGGCGCCGTTGGCGAAGTCGCCGAACTGCGCTTCCCACAACACCAGCGCGTTGGGCTCGGCCAGCGAGAAGCCGTATTCGAAGCCGAGCACCGCGGCCTCCGAGAGCATGGAATCGATGACCTCGAAGGTGGCCTGTTCCTCGGCGATGTTGCTCAGCGGCTGGTAGCGGTCCTCGGTCACCTGGTCGACCAGCACCGAATGGCGCTGGCTGAAGGTGCCGCGGCCTGAATCCTGGCCCGACAGCCGCACGGGCACGTTCTCCAGCGCCAGGCTGCCGAAGGCGAGCGCCTCGGCGGTGGCCCAGTCGATGCCTTCGCCGCTCTCGAACATCTTCTGCTTTGACTGCATCAGGCGCTTGATGGTGCGGTGGGCGTTGAAGTTCTCCGGGATATGCGTCAGCCCCGCGCCGATCTCCTTCAGCTTCTCCATCGGCACCGCGGTCGCCCCGCGGCGGTCGCCGAGCGGCGCGACGGACAGGCCGCTCCAGCGTCCCTCCAGCCAGTCGGCCTTGTTGGGCCGGAAGGAGTTGGCCGCCTCGAACTCGCCTTCCAGGTACTCGCGGAAGCCGGAAACCATCTGGTCGGCTTCCTCCTCGGTCATCACGCCGTCCTCGACCAGCCGCCGGGCGTAGATCTGGCGAGTCGTCGGGTGGGAGGCGATCTTGCGGTACATCAGCGGCTGGGTGAAGGAGGGCTCGTCGCCCTCATTATGGCCGTGGCGGCGATAGCAGAACATGTCGAGCACCACGTCGACGCCGAACTCCTGACGAAACTCCGTGGCGATCTTGGCGGCGTGCACGACGGCTTCCGGATCGTCGCCGTTCACGTGCAGGATCGGCGCGGCGACCATCTTGCCCACGTCGGACGGATAGGGCGAGGAGCGGGAGTATTTCGGCGAGGTCGTGAAGCCGATCTGGTTGTTGACGATGATATGGATCGTGCCGCCGACGGCGTAGCCCTTCAGGCCCGACAGGCCGAAGCACTCCGCGACAATGCCCTGGCCGGCGAAGGCGGCGTCGCCGTGCATCAGGATCGGCAGCACCTTGTGGGAACTGTTGGGGCCGAGCTGGCGGATCTTCGCCCGCGCCTTGCCCAGGACCACCGGATCGACCGCTTCCAGGTGCGACGGGTTGGCGGTCAGCGACAGATGCACCTTGTTGCCGTCGAACTCGCGGTCGGACGAGGTGCCGAGGTGATACTTGACGTCGCCCGAGCCCTGGACGTCGTCGGGGTTGGCGGCGTTGCCCTGGAACTCGGAGAACACGGCGCGGAACGGCTTGCCCATCACGTTGGTCAGCACGTTCAGGCGGCCGCGGTGCGGCATGCCGAGGATGATCTCCTGCACGCCGAGCTGGCCGCCGCGCTTGATGATCGCCTCCATGGCCGGCATCAGCGCCTCGCCGCCGTCCAGGCCGAAGCGCTTGGTGCCGGTGTACTTCACGTTCATGAAGTTCTCGAAGCCCTCGGCCTCGGCGATCTTGTTCAGGATCGCCTTCTTGCCCATCAGGGTGAAGGTGACTTCCTTGTCCGGGCCCTCGATGCGGTTCTGGATCCAGGATTTCTGTTCCGGACTCTGGATGTGCATGTATTCGACGGCCAGGGTGCCGCAGTAGACTTTCTGCACGACCTCCAGGATTTCCCGCATGGTCGCGGCTTCCATGCCGAGAACCTTGTCGAGGAAGATCGGACGGTCCATGTCCTTGTCTTCGAAGCCGTAGGTCTTCGGATTGAGCTCCGGATGCTCCATCGGCTGGTCCAGACCCAGCGGATCCAGCGTGGCCTGCAGGTGTCCGCGCACGCGATAGGCGCGGATCAGCATCAGGGCCCGAAGGCTGTCCAGCGTCGCCTGCCGGGCCTGCTCGGAATCGACCGGAGTCTCGGTGCGCGCGCCCGCCTTGACCGCGGGGCCGAGCAGTTCATAGGGGTCGTCGACCTCCAGGCTGCCGTTCTTCGCGCCCCAGCTCGCGCCGTCGGTGGCGCGCCGGACCGTCTCCAGCTCGTCGCCCACGGTGTCGAAGAAGCCGGCCCAGCTCTCGTCCACGGAGGTCGGATCTTCGAGATATTTCTCGTAGAGCTCCTCGATGAAAATGGAGTTCGTGCCGTTCAGGAAAGCGGCTGCGAGATTCTCAGAACCCATTTCGTGCCCGGCGCGGGGCTTTCCCCCGCGTCCCTTCTGTCGTCATTCCAAAGGGGCGGGTTAGCATAGCTGCGATTGACGCCCCGTTAAGACTTGAGTTTCTCCACCAGCGTGGTGCCCAGCGCCGACGGCGAGTCCGCGACGGTGATGCCGGCCGAACGCATGGCCTCCATCTTGTCCTCGGCGCCGCCCTTGCCGCCGGCGATGATGGCGCCCGCATGGCCCATGCGGCGGCCCGGCGGCGCGGTCACGCCGGCGATGAAGCCGACGACCGGCTTCTTCACCTTCGAGGCCTTGAGGAATTCCGCGGCCTCCTCCTCGGCGGTGCCGCCGATCTCGCCGATCATGATGATCGATTCGGTCTCGTCGTCACCCAGGAACAGGTCCAGGCAGTCGATGAAGTTGGTGCCGTTGACCGGGTCGCCGCCGATGCCGATGCAGGTCGACTGACCCAGCCCCGCGGCCGTGGTCTGCGCCACCGCCTCGTAGGTCAGCGTGCCGGAGCGCGAGACGATGCCGACATTGCCGCGCTTGTGGATGTGGCCGGGCATGATGCCGATCTTGCACTCGTCGGGCGTGATGACGCCGGGGCAGTTCGGCCCGATCAGGCGGCTGCCGGACCGCTGCAGCGCGTGCTTTACCTTCACCATGTCGAGCACGGGAATGCCTTCGGTGATGCAGGTGATCAGCTCGATCCCGGCGTCGATCGCTTCCAGGATCGCGTCGGCCGCGAAGGGTGGCGGCACGTAGATCACGGACGCGTTGGCGCCGGTCCTGTCCTTCGCCTCGGCCACGGTGTTGAACACGGGCAGGCCCAGATGCTCGGAACCGCCCTTGCCCGGGCTGGTGCCGCCGACCATCTTCGTGCCGTAGGCGATCGCCTGCTCGGAGTGGAAGGTCCCCTGGTTGCCGGTGAAGCCCTGGCAGATGACCTTGGTGTCCTTGTTGACCAGAACCGCCATTTACGCAGCCTCCTTCACGGCCTTGACGACCTTCTCCGCGGCGTCCGCCAGATTGTCGGCGGCGACGATGGTCAGGCCCGAATCGGCCATGATCTGCTTGCCCTGCTCGACATTGGTGCCCTCGAGCCGGACCACCAGCGGCTTGTCCAGCTTCACCTCGCGGGCCGCCGCGACGACGCCCTCGGCGATGACGTCGCAGCGCATGATGCCGCCGAAGATGTTGACCAGGATGCCCTTCACGTTGGGGTCCGACAGGATGATCTTGAACGCCTCGGTCACCTTCTCCTTGGTGGCGCCGCCGCCCACGTCCAGGAAGTTGGCGGGCTCTGAACCGTAGAGCTTGATGATGTCCATGGTCGCCATGGCGAGGCCCGCGCCATTGACCATGCAGCCGATCTCGCCGTCCAGCTTGACGTAGTTGAGGTCGTATTCGGAGGCCTTGACCTCCATCGGATCCTCTTCCTCGACGTCGCGCAGTTCGGCCACGTCCTTGTGGCGGTAGAGCGCGTTGTCGTCGAAGTTCATCTTGGCGTCGAGCGCGATCACCTCGCCGCCGCCGGTGACCACCAGCGGGTTGATCTCCACCAGGCTGGCGTCGAGATCGACGAAGGCGTTGTAGAGCGCGGTGATGAACTTCGTCGCCGATTTCACCTGGTCGCCCTCGAGACCCAGGAAGAAGGCGATCCTGCGGGCGTGGAAACCGGAGATGCCGGTGCCGGGATCGACCTTCACGCGCAGGATCTTCTCCGGCGTCTTCTCGGCGACGTCCTCGATGTCCATGCCGCCCTCGGCCGAGGCCATGAAGGTGATGGCGCTGGTGCCGCGGTCGAGCAGGACCGAGAGGTAGAGCTCGCGGGCGATGTCGCAGCCGTCCTCGATGTAGAGGCGCTTGACCTCCTTGCCCGCTTCGCCGGTCTGCTTGGTGACCAGCACCTGGTTCAGCATCTCGCCGGCGTTGGTCCTGACCTCGTCGACGGACTTGGAGACGCGCACGCCGCCCTTGCCGTCCGGGTTGCCCTTGAAGCGGCCGGCGCCCCGTCCGCCCGCGTGGATCTGCGATTTGACGACCCACACGGGTCCGCCCAGTTCCTCGGCGGCCTTGACCGCCTCGTCGACCGTGAAGGCCGGCTTGCCGTTCGGCGTCGCGACGCCGTACTTCCGCAGCAGCGCCTTCGCCTGATATTCGTGAATGTTCATGGTGTTCCCGGGTTCCGAGACAAGACGACCCGTCCGCAGCCTCCCGGGCGCGAACGGGGGCTCAACCTAACCAGCGCAGCCGCCGAATTCAACCGAGTGAGCTATCGATCTTCTTGCACGCGTCGACGAGGCCCTTCACCGCCTCGACGGACTTGTTGAAGTTGCCCTGTTCCTCGTCGGTGAGCTCGATCTCGACGATGCGCTCCACGCCCTGGTCGCCGATCACCACCGGGACGCCGACATAGAGGTCGTCGACGCCGAACTGGCCGGTCAGGTGCGCCGCGCAGGGCAGCACGCGCTTCTCGTCGAACAGATAGGCCTCGGCCATCTGGATCGCCGAGGTCGCCGGGGCGTAGAAGGCCGAGCCGTTGCCCAGCAGACCGACGATCTCGGCGCCGCCGTCGCGGGTGCGCTGGACGATCTGGTCCAGCTTGTCCTGGCTGATCCAGCCCATCTTCACCAGGTCGGGCATGGGGACGCCGGCGACGGTGGTGTAGCGGGTCGACGGCACCATGGTGTCGCCATGGCCGCCCAGCACGAAGGCGGTGACGTCCTCCACCGAGACGTTCATCGCCTCGGCCAGGAAGAAGCGGAAACGCGCGGAATCGAGCACGCCGGCCATGCCGACCACCTTGGCGTGGGGCAGGCCGCAGACCTTCTGCAGCACCCAGACCATGGCGTCGAGCGGGTTGGTGATGCAGATGACGAAGGCGTCCGGGGCGTACTGCTTGATGCCGTCGCCGACCTGCTTCATGACCTTGATGTTGGTTTCCAGCAGGTCGTCGCGGCTCATGCCCGGCTTGCGCGGGATGCCGGCGGTGACGATGATGACGTCCGCGCCCGCGATGTCCTTGTAGTCCTTGGTGCCCTTGAGCACGGCGTTGAAGCCGTCGACCGGCGCGCTCTCCGCCAGGTCCAGCGCCTTGCCCTTTGCCACGCCCTCGACGATGTCGAAGACGACCACGTCGCCGAGCTGCTTCATCGCGGCGAGATGGGCGAGGGTGCCGCCGATATTGCCGCCGCCGATCAGTGCGATTTTCCTGCGCGCCATTCTGATTGTCCCCCAGTGACGTTGGTTTCCGGATTGCGGCCCTTTTAGGCCCGGGCCCCTGCGCGCCGCCAGTGTGCCACTTGTCGCGGCTGCCGGGGAGGTCAATTCGGCCGCCGCGTCCGTGAATGGCGCAATGGACGCGTCAGCGTAAATCTGGCATAGGCGCGGCTTCTTGACGGAACGGGACGCATGCCAGCTTTTTCGGTCGTGATCCCCGCGATGAACGAGGCCGGCAACATCGGCCGGCTGGTCGTGGAAATTCACGAGACACTGACCGACGATCCGCCCGCGGAGATCATCGTCATCGACGACGGCTCCGACGATGCGACGGCCGACGAACTGCGCGCCGCCATGGCGCAGGTGCCGTCGCTCAGGGTGCTGCGCCATGACCGCCGTTCGGGCCAGAGCGCGGCCGTGCGTTCGGGCGTGCGCGCGGCGCGGGCGGAAGTCATCGTGACCATGGATGGCGACGGCCAGAACCCGCCCGCGGACATTCCGAAGCTGCTGGCGGCGCTGGCCGGCGGCCCGGCGGGCGAGCCGGCGCTGGTCAATGGCTGGCGCACCGGGCGCAAGGCTACCGGCAGCCGCCGCCTGGCCAGCCGCTTCGCCAACCGGGTGCGGCAGTGGGCGCTGAAGGATGAATGCCCCGATTCCGGCTGCGGCCTGAAGGCGTTCTGGCGGGAGAACTATCTCGCGCTGCCCTTCTTCGCGACCATGCACCGTTTCATGCCGGCGCTGTTCGGCCTCTACGGCCGCCAGACCGCGACAGTCGAAGTGGGCGACCGCGCGCGCGACGCCGGCGCGTCCAAGTACACCAACTGGAAGCGCGGGCTGGACGGCGCCTTCGACCTGCTGGCCTTCACCTGGCTCAGGTCGCGGACGCGCACGCCCGTGGCGACGGAGATCGAACGATGATGGAGGCGGTACTCGCCTGGTGGGACCGGATGACGGGCATCGAGGCCTGGCTGGTCGTCTTCGGCGTCATCGCGCAGTCGATGTTCTTCATGCGCTTCGCGGTGCAGTGGGTCGTCTCCGAACGCGCCCGCCGCTCCATCGTCCCGGAGATGTTCTGGTACTTTTCCATCGCAGGCGGGATCCTGATGTTCATCTACGCCGTGCTCAGGGAGGATCCGGTGATCATGCTGGGCCAGTCGACCGGAATCATCATCTATTCGCGCAACATCTACTTCATCTGGCGGGAGAAGCGCCGCTTTCCCGGCGCGGATTGATTGCTCCGGGCGTCCCCTTTCCGTCATCCCCGCCGTTGCGAAGCAGCGCGCGGGGATCGGGTGGTCTCCGGTCGCGGGCAATGGTGAAGGCTTACTACGTCTACATTCTCGCCAATGCACGACGTGGCGCATTCTATGTCGGCGTGACATCCGACCTCATTGGACGGTGTCATCAGCACAAGGCGGGCATTCCCAACTCGTTCACCAACCGCTACAGCATCAAGTATCTGATCTGGTACGAGTCGCACGGCGATCCAGAGTCAGCGATCCGGCGGGAGAAACGGATAAAGCGGTGGACACGCGAACAGAAGACCTCGGTGATCGAGGCGCACAATCCGGAATGGCGCGATCTGAGCGGCAGCCTTGGCGGGGCGGCGATTTCCGAATGTCCCGTGCTGCCCGATCCCCGAGTGCTGCGGACGCGGCATCGGGGATGACCAACCTGTTCGCACAATGGGCGGCATGAGTCCTGCCGCCCTCATCGACCGCATCGGCGACTGGCCGAGGCGCTGGCGCTACGGCCTCCTCACCCTCGTCGCGCTGGCCTTCTTCCTGCCGGGCTTGTTCTCGATCCCGCCCGTCGACCGCGACGAAAGCCGCTTCGCTCAGGCGACCAAGCAGATGCTGGAGACCGGCGACCTGGTCGACATCCGCTTCCAGGACCAGGCGCGCCACAAGAAGCCGGCCGGCATCTACTGGCTGCAGGCCGCCGCGGTCAGCCTGACGGGCGAGCGCGAGGCGATCTGGGCCTACCGGCTGCCGTCGCTCGTCTCGGCGGTCGCCGCGGTACTGCTGACCGCGGCCATCGGCGGCATGCTGTTCGGCCCCGGCGTCGGCTTCACGGCGGGCGCGATCATGGCGGCGGCGGTGCTGCTCAACGTCGAGGCGCGCACGGCCAAGACCGACGCGGCCCTGCTGGCATTCACCCTCGCGGCGCTGGCGCTGATGGTCCGCGTCATCCAGGGGCGGGCCCGCGCGGTGCTTTCCGCCTACGGTTTCTGGGCGACGCTCGGCGCCGGCTTCCTGGTCAAGGGGCCGATCCTGTTCCTGCCTGTCGCGGGCCTTGCGCTGGCGGAAAGCTGGCGCCGCCGCGGCCTCGGCTGGATCGGGCGGCTGCGCACGCTGACAGGCGTTCTCCTTTTCGCCGCCGTCGGCGCGCCGTGGTTCATCGCCATCGGCATGGCGACCGACGGCAGCTTCTTCGCCGAATCCATCGGCAAGGACATGCTCGCCAAGGTCGCCGGCGGGCAGGAGAGCCACGGCGCGCCGCCCGGCCTCTATCTGGCGCTGGCGCCGCTGACCTTCTGGCCGTTCTCGCTGCTGGGCCTGCTGGCCCTGCCCTGGATCTGGCGGAGCCGCCGCCGCGGCGAGGTGCTGTTGCTGCTCGGCTGGGCGCTGCTCACCTGGATCGTCTTCGCACTGACGCCGACCAAGTTGGCGCACTACGTCCTGCCGGCCTATCCGGCTCTGGCGATCCTCGCCGCCGCGGCGCTGGCGGACGCGGACCCGGCCGGGCCGCGCTGGTGGCGCTGGACCGCATTCGGACTCTGGAGTCTGATTACCCTGGCGCTGGCGCTGGCCATGCCGGTCATGGGAATCGAGATCGGCTTGTCCTTCGGCGTTGCCTGGCTCGCCGGCGTGCTGCTGTTCGCGGCGTTGCACGCCGGCTACAGGCTGGCGGTCGGCGGGGCGACCGCGCGGCATCTGGTCGGTCTCGGCCTCCTGGCGATGGTCTTCTCCGGTGCGGTCTTCGGACGCTTCATTCCGTCCCTCGAGCCGGCCTTCGTCGCGCCGCGCCTGGTCGAGGCGCTGCCGGCGCGGGCCGGCTGCGAACGTCCCTGGCTGGCCAGTGCGGGCTTCACCGAGCCGAGCCTGGTCTTCCTGACCGAAACCCGCACCGTCCTGGGCAGCGGGGCGGAAGCGGCCGACCACCTGGCGGCTCATCCCCGGTGCGGCGTCGCCGCGGTCGAAGCGCGCCAGCGGGACGCCTTTCTTGACCGGCTGGGGACCACGGGCCACAAGGTGGTCGCGATGGAGACGGTTGCAGGCTTCAACTACGCCCGGGGACGGCCGGTGGCGATCACGATCTATGTCAGCGAAGGGCCGCAATGAGCGACGCCAACCCGCTTCGGGCCGCCGGGGAGCGCCGCCTGGCCGAGGTTCGCGGCCGCTACCTGCTGCCCTGGCAGATCGCGCTCTACGAAGCCATCCTGGCGGCGGCGGTGGTTGGCTCGGCCGGCTTCGACCTCTGGCTGACGACGAAGCTGCATCAGTCGCAGGGGATGCTGGCCACGGCGCTGCGGACCGTCGAGGACCTGGGCGACAGCAAGTGGTTCATCGTGCCGAGCGCCTGCTGGCTGCTGGCCTGTCTGCTGCTTTTCCGGCTGGCCGGCGATCCGGAAGTCCGCCGCCGTCTGCGCTGGTGGACAGTCAGCCTCGCCTATCTTCTGGCCTCGGTCTCGGTCTCCGGCATCGTCGCCAACATCTTCAAGACTATCTTCGGACGCGCGCGTCCCATGGCGCTGAGCCCCGGCGAGACGGCGGAGTGGACCCTGTTCGCCTTCGACTGGCGGCTGCAGTCCTTCCCCTCGGGCCACGCCACGACGCTGTTCTCGGCGGCGGTGGCGCTTTCGGTCCTGTTCCCGCGCTTCCGCTGGTTCTTCATCGGCGCGGCGGTGGCGGGCTCCCTCGGCCGGCTCGCCATCGGGGCGCACTTCTTCGCCGACATCGTCGCCGGCGCGGCGCTGGGCGGTTTTACTGCGTGGTGGCTGAAGGGCTTCATGGCGCGCCGGGGCGTCGCGCCCGTGGCGGCATCGGCATGAATATGCGCGCCGCAGGTCTCGACCGCATCCGCGACATCTGCCTCGTGGCGGGGCTGTTCCTTGCGCCGGTCGGGATCTACGTGCCCCTCGATCACTGGACGGCGGGACTGTTCCATCTGGGCGGCGGCGAGTTCTGGCTGACCGATTCCTGGGTCGGCACGGCTTTTCACGGCTATATCCGTCCGGCCTTCTACTGGCTGCTGGCGGCCCTTGTGGTCGCCCTGGCCGTCCGCAGCTTCCGCATGCCGGGACAGCGCTGGCTGACGCTCCGGCGGCTGCTCTATGTCGGCGCGGTCGTCGGTCTCGGGCTCGGTCTGGTCACCAACAACATCCTCAAGGACCGCTTCGACCGGCCCCGGCCGATGCAGACGGTCGAGTATGGCGGTGAGGCGCGCTATCAGCCGCCCGTGCTGCCGGCGAAGGGCTGCGAGCGGAACTGCTCCTTCGTCTCCGGCGACGCCGCGGCGGGGTTCGTCCTGATCGCCCTGCCGCTCGCCTTCGCCTCCGGCCGGCGGCGCTGGCAGTTGATGAAAGCGACGCTCTGGATCGGTGCGACGGTGGGGCTGCTGCGGATGCTGAACGGCTCACACTACCTGTTCGACGTGGTCTATGCCGGGGTGATCAACGTCGCCATTGCCGCGGTTCTGTGGCGTCCGTTCATGCGCTGGCGCTGGGCCGAGGTCAGGGCGCTGCCCAGGCGGCTGGCGGCCATGGGCCGCGCAGCGGGCGAGGGGGCGGCCTTCGCCTGGCGCTGGCTGCGCCATCCCCGCTGAATGCTGATTTCGCGGTTGCGGAATCGCGCGTCACGCAATAATGTTGCGCGCAGAATGGCCGATGGGTACTTTTCATGCAGCGCGTAAAGCTCGACGGCATCGACCGGCGGATCCTCGCCGATCTGCAGGCTGACGGCCGGATCACCAATGTGGAACTGGCCCGACGGGTCGGCATCTCCGCGCCGCCATGCCTGCGCCGGGTGCGCGCCCTGGAGGACGCCGGCTACATCCAGGGCTATCACGCCCACCTCGCGCCCGAACTGCTGGGCTTCGGCGTCACGGTCTTCGCCATGGTGGGGCTGGAGAATCAGGCGGAGAACGATCTCAAGGCCTTCGAGACCCGGGTGCGCAACTGGCCGCTGGTGCGTGAGTGCACCATGCTGGCCGGCGAGATCGACTTCATCCTGAAGGTCGTGGCGAAGGACTGGGAAGCCTATCAACACTTCCTGACGACGGAACTCACCGCCGCGCCGAACGTGGCCCACGTGAAGACTTCGCTCGGCATCCGGCAGTCCAAGTACGAACCCGGCGTCCCCGTCGAACTGGCCGAGACCGCGGCCGGCGAGTAGGCGCTCAGCCGCTTGCGGGAAGGTCGATCACCCTGACCGCGCCGCTGGCGGTCGCCACCGCGCCGGCGCCGTCGTCGTAGAGCTTCGCCTCGACGAACTTCGTCGCCCGGCCGCCGCCGACAACCACCGCCTCGCAGCGCAGCAGTCCGGGGCGGGCCTCGCGCACGAAGTTCACCGTCATGGTCATGGTGACGCCGTACTTGCCGCGCCCGCCATCCACGGCGGAAGCGCCGCCGCCGGCCAGCCCGCAGTCCAGGAAGGCCGACAGCATGCCGCCATGGACCGAGCCGGCGGCGTTCAGGTGATAGTCGCCGAACTCCGTCTCCAGCACGTAGCGGCCGTTCGCCTTCTCCACCACACGGATCGGCATGTGGTCGGAAAAGATCGGCGTGGCCCTGATCTCGTTGCGAATCATGTGCTCCCTCCCCTGGAACCGGCGTCAGATGCCCCAGGGCGTGGCGGGCGTCAATCGCCGCCTCTTCACGCGCGGGGCGGGGGCCGCTACATCTGCATGACAGCCAAGGGGAGAAGTCCATGAAAGTCGCCATCGTGCCCGTCACGCCCTTCCGACAGAACGCCTGCGTCATCTGGGACCCGGAGACCATGGTGGGGGCGCTGACGGATCCGGGCGGCGACGCCGAGCACCTGCTGGAGGTCGCGAAGGAGAACGGCGTCAGGCTGGAGAAGATCCTGGTCACCCACGGACATCTCGACCATGCCGGCGCGGTGGCGGAACTGGCCGAGAAGCTGGAGCTGCCGATCGAGGGGCCGCAGAAGGAGGAGACCTTCTGGATCGACCGTCTCGACGAGCAGGCGCAGCGTTTCGGCTTCGGCCATGCCCGCTCCTTCACGCCGGACCGCTGGCTGGAAGACGGCGACGAGGTCACCGTCGGCACCATGACGCTGCAGGTCCGCCATTGCCCGGGCCACACGCCCGGCCACGTGATCTTCTTCCACGAGCCCTCGAAGATCGCCATTGTCGGCGACGTGCTGTTCCGCGGCTCGGTCGGTCGCACCGATTTCCCTCGTGGCAACCATCAGCAGCTCATCACCTCGATCCGGGAGAAGCTCTGGCCGCTGGGCGACGACGTCACCTTCGTGCCGGGCCATGGCGACACGTCCACCTTCGGCAACGAGCGCATGACGAACCCCTATTGCGCCGACTTCGTGCAGGTCTGAGACGGGGCGGATAGATTAGAGAGGTCTCCCCCCATCGAGGGAGGGGATTGAAAACGCGGAGGACCTTGAAAATGGCCAACGGACGGCTTCTCGTCGGTTGCGGCAAGATGGGCGGCGCCATGCTGGACGGCTGGCTGGCGCGCGGCACCGATCCGGAGACCGTGGTGATCGTGGAGCCGGCCGAGGCCGCACAGACGGCGTTGAAGGCGAAGGGTGTCACCGTCGTGTCCTCTGCGGACGACGTCCCGGACGGATTCGCCCCCGACTGCGTGATCCTGGCGGTGAAGCCGCAGATGATGGCCGATGTCGCGCCGGCCTATGCCCGTTTCAGGTCGCCGGCGACGCAGTTCCTCTCCATCGCCGCCGGCACCACCATCGGCTTCTTCGAGGGCGCGCTGGGCGGTGACGCGGCGATCGTGCGCACCATGCCCAACACGCCGGCGGCCGTGGGCAAGGGGATGATCGTCGCCTGTCCGAATCCGAACGTCACCGAGGCGATGAAGACCCGCGCCGGTGAATTGCTGGCGGCGGTGGGCGAAGTCGCATGGGTCGAGGACGAGGGCCAGATGGACGCGGTGACGGCGGTTTCCGGTTCCGGTCCGGCCTATGTCTTCCACATGATCGAATGTCTGGCCGCGGCGGGCGAGGCGGCGGGCCTGCCGGCGGAGCTCTCCGCCAGGCTGGCGCTGCAGACGGTCTACGGCGCCGGTTGCCTGGCGCGGGATGCGGATGACGGCCCGGCGCAGCTTCGCGTCAATGTCACCAGCCCCGGCGGCACGACCGAGGCGGCGCTGAAGGTGCTGATGGCAGAAGGCGGCCTGAAGCCGTTGATGGAAAAGGCGGTTCTGGCCGCCCGCGACAGGGGACGCGAACTGGGCGGCTGACTCCCCTTGAAATGGGGGGGACTTCCTTGCGATATACGGCCCGGGAGGTTGCCTGCGGACGGACCGCTCGCCAACCCGGTCAGATCCGGAAGGAAGCAGCCGTAACGAATCCGGTCCGGGTCGCCGGGCAATCTCCCGCCCGATCACTCCATGGAGCCGTGCAGGGACGATGACAGAGGCCGGTCCAGCGCCCTATCAGGTTCTCGCACGCAAGTACCGCCCCCAGAGCTTCGACGAACTGATCGGCCAGGACGCGCTGGTCCGCACTCTCTCCAACGCCATCGAGCACAAGCGTCTGCACCACGGCTACATGCTCACCGGCGTGCGCGGCGTGGGCAAGACGACGACCGCGCGGATCATCGCCAAGGCGCTCAACTGCGGCTCGGTCGACGGCCCGACCATGACGCCATGCGGGACCTGCAAGGACTGCCGCGACATCGCCGAGGGGCGGCACATCGACGTTCAGGAGCTGGACGCGGCCTCCCGCACCAAGGTCGAGCAGATGCGGGAGCTTCTCGACAGCGTGCCCTATCTGCCGGTGCAGGGCCGCTTCAAGGTCTACATCGTGGACGAGGTCCACATGCTGTCGAACAACTCCTTCAACGCATTGCTGAAGACGCTGGAGGAGCCGCCGGCGCACGTCGTCTTCATCTTCGCCACCACCGAGATCCGCAAGGTGCCGGTAACGGTGCTGTCGCGCTGCCAGCGCTTCGACCTGAAGCGCGTGCCGGCAGACGGCCTGATCCGGCACCTGAAATCGATCGCCGACAGCGAGGGCGCGACCGTCGACGAGGGCGCGCTGCAATTGCTGGCGCGCGCCGCCGAGGGCTCCGTCCGCGATTCGCTTTCGCTGCTGGATCAGGCGATCGCCCATGGCGGCGGGCAGGCCGACGAGGCGCTGGTCCGTGACATGCTGGGACTCGCCGACCGCCGCCGCGTGCTGGAGCTCTACGAGGCGGCGATGAAGGGCGAGGGCGCCGAAGCGCTGACCCTTCTGCGGGAACTCTACGACGCCGGCGCGGACCCGCAGATGATCCTTCAGGATCTGCTGGAAGTGACCCACTGGCTGTCGGCGGAGAAGCTGGCGCCGGGCCACGAACCGCCCGAGGCGCGCGCCGCCGAGGAGCGGGAGAAGGGCCAGGCCATGGCGGCGGCGCTGTCGATGCCGGTGCTTTCCCGCGCATGGTCGATGCTGCTGAAGGCCCTGGCGGAAGCGCGCAACGCGCCGTCGCCGATCGCCGCGGCCGAGATGTCGGTGATCCGCCTGGCCTACGCGTCCGACCTGCCGGACCCGGCGGACCTGATGCGCCGCCTGCAGCAGGACGGCGGCGCGGCGCCGGCCGCGCCACAGCCGCAGGCCCCGCGCGGCGGCAATGGCGGCGGCGGAGCCCGGCCACAGGCGCAGGCGGTTTCCCGTCCCGCGCCACAGGCGGCCCCGGAACCGGACGGGCCGCCGCTGCCGCAGGACTTCCAGGCGTTGCTGCAGTTCGTCGACGACGCCAAGGAGATCGGCCTGCTGGGCCATCTGGAGAACCACGTCCGGCTGGTCAGCTATCAGCCCGGCCGCCTGGAAATCGCGCTGACCGACGGCGCGCCGGCGGATTTCAGTCAGCGGCTGGTCAACTGGCTGAACCAGCGGACCGGCGCGCGCTGGGGTGTTATCATTTCCAACGCCGAGGGCGAGCCGACCGTTGCCGAGCAGCGCCGGGCCGCGGCGGCGCAGCGCCAGGCCTCCGACGAGGACGATCCGCTGGTCCGCGAGGTGAAGAAGTTTTTTCCGAAGGCGTTCGTGATCGGCCGGGCGGAGCTTGGCGCCGAGCCGGTCCCCCCCGCTCCGGATGACGAGGAGAACGAAGACGGATGAAGAATCTCGGCAACCTGATGAAGCAGGCCAAGGCCATGCAGGAGAAGATGGAATCCCTGCAGGCCGAACTGGAGACGCTGGAGGTCACCGGGGAGGCCGGAGCCGGCATGGTCAAGGTCACCATGACCGCCAAGGGCGCGGTGCAGAAGGTGAAGATCGATCCTTCCCTGCTCGACCCCGAAGACCCCGAGATGGTCGAGGATCTGGTCGTGGCGGCGCTGAACGACGCCAAGCGCCGCGCCGACGGGGCGGCCAAGGAGAAGATGAGCGAAGTCACCGGCGGGCTCGACCTGCCGCCCGGCATGAAGCTGCCGTTCTGAAGACGCCGGATCTGGAGCGTCACTGAACCATGGCCGCCGCCGATGTCGAACGCCTGATCAGGCTGCTGGCCAAGCTGCCCGGACTCGGTCCGCGTTCGGCGCGGCGCGCGGCGCTCCATATGATCCAGCGCAAGGAGGCGGTGATGCTGCCGCTGGCCGAGGCGCTGGCCCAGACCGCCGAATCGGTCGGCGTCTGTGCGACCTGCGGCAATGTCGACACCGTGAACCCCTGCGAGATCTGCGCCGATCCGCGGCGCGACCCGGCGATCATCTGCGTCGTCGAACAGGTCGGCGACCTCTGGGCGCTGGAACGCGCTTCCGCCTTCCGCGGCCGCTATCACGTCCTCGGCGGCGTACTCTCCGCGCTGGACGGGGTGAGCCCCGAGGACCTCAACATCGAGAGCCTGATTCCGCGCGCCGCCGACCCGGCGGTCACCGAGATCATCCTGGCCACCAACGCCACCGTCGACGGACAGACCACGGCCCACTACATCACCGAGCGGCTGGAAGAAAGCGGCGTCGAGATCACCCGGCTGGCGCGCGGCGTGCCGGTCGGCGGCGAGCTGGACTATCTCGACGATGGCACGCTGGTGACCGCCTTCGCCAGCCGCAAGGGAATCTAGGTCGTTCCAATCTTTGATTGAACCGCCGGAAACTGTTGCCTCGGACTCGGTCCGAAGGCGGGCCGGTCATGCCACCCCCCGCGCGCCATGTGGGACTACCGGTAGATCAGCACCCCGTCGTCCAGTTCGGCCACCGGCAGGACGTCCTTCTCGGCAAAGTAGTCGTGCTCGAAGCGCCAGGGGTCCTTGTCGCCCTGTTTCGGCAGCAGGTGCAGCGAGCGCGTGACGTAGCCGGGATTGAAGTTCTCCGGGTCGATGAAGGGGCCGAAGTTCATGCCCCGGTCCTCGTCGCGGAGCGTCGGCACGACCATCTCCGCGCCCTTGTCCGCCATGTGGTTCAGCAGCCGCGTGACGAAGCCCGAGATCAGGTCGGCGCGCAGCGTCCAGCTCGCCCGGAAATAGCCGAAGACCCAAGCCATGTTCGGCACGCCCGAATACATCACGCCGCGATAGGTCACCGTGTCGGCAAAGTCGAGCGGCCGGCCGTCGATCTCGATCTCGATGTCGCCCAGGATGCAGAAGTTGAAGCCCGTCGCCGTGACGATGATGTCGGCCTCCAGCTCCTCGCCCGATTTCACGCGGATGCCGGTCTCGGTGAAGCTCTCGATCTCGTCGGTGACGATGGCGGCCTTGCCCGCCCTGATCGCCGTGTAAAGGTCGCCGTCGGGAATCAGGGCGAGGCGCTGCCGCCAGGGGCGGTAGCTGGGCGTCAGGTGGGTTTCGTAATCGAAGTCCTCGCCGAGATACTCCTTCGCCGCGCCGAGCAGCTGGTTCTTCAGGAAGTCGGGCTGCGTGAAGGAGAGCGTCTGGATCATGCGCTGGTCCTTCAGGATCTTCTGGCGGACGATCTCGTGGATCCACTCCTGCGGGATGTCGAGTTCGCGGAGCTGCGTGGCGAGTTCGTTCTCGTTGGGCCGGGCGAAGAAATAGGTCGGCGAACGCTGCAGCATGGTGATGTGCGCCGTCTTCTCCGCCATCGCCGGGATCAGCGTCGCCGCGGTCGCGCCGGAACCGATGACGACGACCTTCTTGTCCGCGTAGTCGAGGTCCTCGGGCCATTCCTGCGGATGGACGATCTGTCCCTTGAAGCGGTCCTGGCCGGGGAAGTCCGGCTTGTAGCCTTCCTCGTGACGGTAATAGCCCTGGCACATCCACAGGAAACTGGCCGAGAAACGGCGGATCTCGCCGGTCGCCCTGTCGAGCACCTCGACGGCCCAGCGCTTGTCCGCGCTCGACCAGCGGGCGGCCGTTACCTGATGGCGGAAGCGGATGTGGCGGCGGATGTCCTGCTCGTCGAGGGCCTCGTCGAGATAGCGCATGATCTTGTCGGCGGTGGCGATCGGCTTGTCGACCCAGGGTTTCCAGGAATAACCGAAGGTGAACAGGTCGCTGTCGGAGCGGATGCCGGGATATTTGTGCGTCAGCCAGGTGCCGCCGAAGCTCTCCTGGTTCTCCAGCAGGACGAAGCTCTTGTCCGGGCAGTGCTGCTGCAGGTGGTAGGCGGCGTCGATCCCGGAAATGCCGGCGCCGACGATCAGCACGTCGAAATTCTCGACGGCTGCATCGGCGTGCCGGGCGGGCGCGGCGGTGACGTTCATGGGCTTCGCTCCCCCGAAGACGGACTTACGTTTGCGTCAACGGGATAATGCCATCGGCCGGCGCACGCAAGTTGATCTCGGTCAAGGCGGCCGCGAATGGACAGACCGGGCAGGGCGGCCTAGCGTTGCCGCCTTCATTTCCTGGGGAGGAAGCACGATGTCATTCGAAGACCTGATCGGCCGCATGGGTGATGCGGTGTGCCGCGGCGCGTTCGAGGAGGCCGCCGCCTGTTTCACGCCGGACGGCGTCTATCACGACGATTTCTATGGCGCGTTCGAGGGCAGGGCGGAGATCGCGCGCCTGTTCTCGGATTTCTTCCACCGGGACGGGGAGAACTTCCGCTGGACCTTCCACGAGCCGGTGGCGCAGGGCGGCGTCGGCTATGCCCGCTACCTGTTCAGCTGGGATTCGAAGCTGCCGGATTCGAAGGGCGTGCGCGCCGGGTTCGAGGGCGTCTCGATCTGTCACCTGAAGGACGGGCTGATCGCCAGCTACGAGGAGGTCGCCGCCACCCAGACGGCGCGGCACATGATGGGTTTCCCGGCCCTTAGGCTGGCGCGGCTGGTGGAGCGGGAGACGCGGCGGCTGCTCGGGCGCGCTGACATGAAACCCCATCTGGACCGCTGACGGTTCGGGTCAGGCGGAGGCCATCGCGCGGGCGTCGAGTATCGCCGCCGCCCAGTCGCTTGGACGTTCCTGGGGCAGGTTGTGGCCGGCATTGTCGAAGAAGCGGTGCTCGTGCGGGCCGGTGAACTTGGGCGCATGGGCGGAGGTGTCGGCGGCCAGAGGATCGGCGGTGCCGTCGATGGTGATTGCCGGAACCACGATGTCGGGCTGCTTCGCCAGTTGCGCTTCGATGTCGGCGACCGTCGGGTCGCCGTCGACCAGGCCGTAGCGGTGGCGGTAGGAGTGAATGACCACGTCGACGAAGTCCGGATTGTCGAAGCTCGGCGCCGAGGCCTGGAAGGCCGGATCGCCGAAATACCAGGTCGGCGACCAGGTGCGCCAGAGATAGCGGATGACGTCGCGGCGGTTCTCCTCCAGCCCGCGCCGACCGCGATCCGAATGGAAATAGTACTGGTACCAGAGCTGCGCCTCCAGCCAGGCGGGGCCGGGCTCCATGGCGCGGGCGATGTGCTGGATATTGTAGGAATTGCCCGACACCAGCGCGGTCACCCGTTCCGGCCAGAGCGCCGAGACCACGCAGCAGGCGCGCCCGCCCCAGTCATAGCCGGCGAGGACCGCGCGCTCGATCTCCAGCGCATCCATCAGCGCCTTCAGATCGGCGCCGAGCGCGGCCTGCTCGCCCGAGCGGGGCGTGTCGCCGGACAGGAACCGCGTCGGGCCATAGCCACGCAGCCAGGGCACGATCACCCGCGCGCCCGCATCGGCCAGGATCGGCGCCGACTGCCGGTAGGCGCGCACGTCATAGGGAAAGCCGTGTCCGAGAATGACCGGCCAGCCATCGGCCGGTCCGAATTCCCGGTAGGCGACCCGGAGGACGCCCGCATCGATCATGTTCTCCGTCATGAGGCGGAAACTAGTTCCGTCGTCCCGGACCGTCGAGCGTCAATGCGAAGGATTCTCAGCGAAGCGGTCCAGGCCCATTACTGTGCCGTCCAGCCGCCGTCGACCATGATCGTGGTGCCGGTGATCAGCGCCGCGGCCGGCGAGGCGAGGAAGACGACCGCGCCCACGACGTCCTGCACCTGACCGAAGCGGCCCATGGGGATGCGCGCCAGCAGATCCGGCCCGTAGACGGGGTCGTTCAGCCGGTCGGTGGTCATCGGCGTCTCGATCGCGGTCGGGCCGATGGCGCAGACACGGACACCCTTCGGCGCCAGCTCCAGCGCGATCGACTTGGTGAAACCCTCGACGAAGTGCTTGGTGGCGGCGTAGACCGAGTTGGTCGCGCGGCCGACCTTGCCGTAGGTCGACGACAGGTTGATCATCACGCCGCTCTGCTGGCGCTCCATGATGCGCGCCGCGCCCTTGGCGACCAGCACCATGCCGCGGCAGTTGACGTTCAGCATGCGGTCCAGGTTCTCGACCGGGATCTCGGCGACCGGATGGACCGTGCTCATGCCCGCGTTGTTGACCAGCACGTCGAGCCGCTCCAGCCCTTCGAAAAGTGCCTCGATCTGTTCGGGTTCCGAGACGTCGCAGGTCTCGGCCCGGGCCTTGCCGCCAAGCGCCTTAATGTCGGCGACCAGTTCGTCCAGTTCGGAGCGGGTCCGCGAGACGCAGATCACCTCCGCGCCCGCCTCCGCCAGCGCCTGGGCGCAGCCGCGCCCGATGCCGCGGCCGGCGCCGGTGACCAGCGCCGTCATGCCGTCGAGGCGCATGGAGGGCAGTATGCCCTTCCTCTCCGTCATGGCCGTCCCTCCCTGTATGGTGACCGCTTCATTCTGTCAGACCGCGTAGCCGCCGTCGAAGAGCAGGCTGTGGCCGGTGATGAAGCTGCCGACCGACGACGAGAGATAGACGGCGGCGTCGCCCACCTCGTGCGCGGAGGCGAAGCGGCGCAGCGCGGTGTTGTTCTTCATCGCCTCGACGAACTTGTCGGAGACCTGCTCCCTGATCCGGTCGAACAGGCCGGCGTCGATCACGCCGAGCTGGATCGCGTTGGCGCGGATGCCGTAGCGGCCCTCCTCGCGGGCGATGCCGCGCACCAGCGCCTCGATGCCCGCCTTCGGAACGGTCGACAGGATGTCGCGCGGCGGATGGCGGGGAATGCCGGCGGACGTCAGCGCCACATAGGATCCGCCCTGCTTGCGCAGGTGGGGCAGGCTGGCGCGGAACACGCGGTAGAAGCCGTTCAGGTCGCCCTCGATCGTGCGTTCCCACTCGTCGGGGTCGATGTCGCCGACATAGGCCATGGTGATGTCGGCGCCGACAGCGAAGACGACGGTGTGGATGGCGCCGAAGCGCTCGGCCACATCGTCGAAATAGCGGACGACCGCGTCCCGGTCGGAAAGGTCGAGCGGCGCCGCGTGGCCCTTCCGGCCCGCCGCCTGGATCGCGGCCACGGCGTCGTCGGCCTTGGCCTTGTTGTTGCGGTAGGTCAGCGCGACGTCGGTGCCGTGCGCGGCGAGCCGCTCGCAGCAGCCGCGGCCGATGCCGCCCGAACCGCCGACCACGACGGCCACGCCCTCCGGATAATGCGGGGTCCCGCCCGCCTTGATGACTTCCTCGGCCATGTCTTCACTCCTCCCCGGTTCGTTGTTTCCGGCGTCCGGCCCTCCCCGGCCGGGCGCAGCCTACATGTGGCCCGGCAGCCAGGTCGCCAGCCCCGGGAACAGCAGCACCAGCAGCAGCGCCAGGATCATCACCACGACATAGGGCAGGCACGACATCCAGATGTCGCGGACGCCGACGCGGTTCAGAACCTCGCAGCCGGGCGTGCCCTTGATCTGCTCGATGATCCCCTTCAGGTAGAACAGGTTCATGCCGAAGGGCGGGGTCACATAGCCGATCGCCACCGCGATCATCAGCATGACGCCGAACCAGACGGGATGGATGCCCATGGATTCGACCACCGGCATCATGATCGGCGTGACGATGAAGATGATCGCTGCGCCATCGATGAACATGCCCAGCAGGATCGCCAGGCCGAGGAAGATCAGAAGCGTGCCGTAGACGCCGACGTCGATGCCGACCATCAGGTCGGAGATCATCCGCGCCGATCCCGAGAACTGCAGCAGGCGTGAGAAAAGCGCGCCGCCGACGACCAGGGTCAGAACCATCACCGAAACCTGGCCTGCGTCGGCCAGCATCTCCCTGAGCGCACGGAAGTTCAGCCGGCCCATGCCCAATGCGATCACCAGCGTGCCGAGCGCGCCGATGCCCGCGGCTTCCGACGGTGTCGCCACGCCGCGCCAGATGCTGCCGAGGACCACGGCGATCAGCACCATCGGCAAGGCGATACGGCTGGTCGCGATCAGCTTCTCGCGCATCGGTGGCCGATCCTCTTTGGCCAGCCGCGGCGCCAGTTCGGGGTTCATCGTGCAGCGGATCAGGATGTAGATGCAGAACAACACGGCGATCAGAAGGCCGGGCACGGCTGCGCCGAAGAACAGATGGCCGACCGGAATGCCGGTGAAACCGCCCAGCAGCACGCCGATCACGGTGGGCGGAATCAGGACGCCCAGCGCGCCGCCCGGCGGCAGGCCGCCGATGGCGAGACGGACGTTGTAGCCGCGGCGGAGCATCTCCGGAATGGCCAGCACGCCGAGGACGAGGACGGCCGTGCCGCCGATGCCGGTCATGGCTGCGATCAGCGCGGCCGCCGCGACCGTGCCGATGGCCAGTCCGCCGGGCACGCCGGCGGTCCAGTGATGGATCGCCTCGTAGATCAGGTTGCCGATGCCGACGCGGTAGAGCGCGATCGCCATGAAGATGAACAGTGGCGCCGCGATGAAGATGTCGGTCGTGGCGGTGTCGAAGATGGTCGACGGCACCATGCCGAGCGCCCGGTCGCCGTGCAGGATCAGGATCCAGATCAGCGAGATGCCGATCAGGGAGAAGGCGACCGGAAAGCCCGTCGCCAGGAACAGGATCAGGTTGGCGAAGATCAGGACGGTGATCAGTTCCGGGCTCATCGTCCGCCCTCGCCGCTCTCGTCTTCGGCGCCGCGGAAGACGACGCGCAGGTCACGGATCAGCTTCGCCACGCCCGTCAGCAACAGGACCGCGCCGCCCAGCGGTATGGCGAACTTGATGGGCCAGAGCGGCGGGGCCAGGATCGTGGGCGCGGTCTGGCCGCGCTCGAAGGCCTGGTGGAAATACTCCCAGCCGGTCCAGACGATGATCACCGTGATCAGGAAGAAGACCGGTGCGTAGAGCACGTCGAGAATGGCGCGGCCGCGCGGCGGAAGCGCCCCGGTCAGTATGTCGACGCGCACATGGGCGTCGCGGCGGTAGGCCTCGGCGACGCCGAACATGAGCAGCAGCATCATCAGCTGCACGTTGACATCCCACGCCCAGATGGTCGGGCTGTTGAAGAGGTAGCGGGCCGCCACCTCGAAGCCGACGATCAGGGTCATTGCAAGCAGTGTCCAGGACGAGATCACCGACATCCAGCCGCTGATCCTGTCGATCGACTTCAGCCGATCCATCGGGCCATTCTCCAGGATTGGGGACATCCGGAACGCCGGCCGGTTCCGGGGCCGGCGGCCGGAACGGTCCGGCGGCGGCCACGCGGGCCGCCGCCGAAGCCGGTTGCGTCAGTCGATCTGACCGAACTCACGCTGCTGCTGCTTCACGATCTCGACGCCCTTGGCGGCGAGTTCGGAACGCTCGGCGATCTTGTTCCACATCTCCACGGCGATCCCGTTCAGCCGCGCCTGCTCCTCGCCGGAGAGTTCGAGCAGCTTGACGCCGTCGCGCGCCAGCACGCCGATGTTCTTGGCCTCGACCACCCGGTAGTCCATGGCGCCGGCCAGGTTGCCGTAATCGACGGCCATGTTGATCACGTTCTGGAGGTTCGGCGGCAGGCTCTCCCAGGTGTCGCGGTTGAACAGCCAGTGCCCGGCGCCGGCGTTCAGGTTCGGCTCCACGATCGCGGTCTTCAGGAACTCCTGGAGGCCCTGGGCGACGATGGCTTCGGCGCCGTAGATCAGACCGTCGATGGTGCCGAGCTGCAGCGCGGAGTAGAGCTCACCGCCCGGAATGACCACTGCAGATGCGCCGAGCTGCTGCGCCATCTCGCCGTAGACGCCGAGCGCGCGCAGCTTCATGCCCTTCAGGTCTTCGAGACCGCTGATCTCCTCGCGGGTCGCGATGACGTATTCCAGCCCGATGATCGAGGGGAAGTGCTTGACGTTGAAGCGGCTCTCATAGGCCTCCGCGATGACTTCCTTCAGACCGCGGTTGTAGTAGGCGTCATAGGCTTCGTAGGTCTCGCCCCAGGCCAGCGGCAGGCCGATCTCGATGTCCCCTTCGGGGATGTCGCCAACGTAGAACGCACCCCAGCTGTGGCTGATGTCGATGATGCCCTGGTCGGTGGCGTCGACCATGCCGGCGACCGAGGTCAGGGCGCCGGAATCATAGTTCTCGAACTTGATGCAGCCGTCGGACCACTTCTCGACGCGCTCCTTGAAGCCGGCGCCGACCTTGTTGTAGAGCGCCAGCGTCGGCGGATAGGCGTTGTGGTACTTCAGCGTGAAGACCTCGTCGCATTCGGCGCGGGCCTGCGAGACGCCGACGACGACAAGCGCCGCCGCGAACGCCACCGGCGCGATATTCCTGATCAGGGTCTGCATGTCTTCTCCTCCCCGTTGTGGGCTTGGCGCCCGTTGCACGAATGCCGGCGACCGTCGCCGGCCTCTGACGCTTCGGCACCCGACCGCGTTCCCGCCGCGCCGGCCCACCGTTCCCCCACGAACGATGCGCCGCGGCGGTTGCCGCCGGCTCCTTGCGTCCGGTCGGTGTCTCCGTCAGCGGCCCCCTGCCGCCGTCCGGATCACGCCGGCCGTCTCCAGCGCGTCGATGCGCGCCGTGTCGTAGTCCAGCCACTCGCGCAGCACCTCGGCGCTATGCTCGCCCAGCATCGGCACCTTGTGCACCGCAGGCAAGGGGCTGTCGGAATAACGGATTGCGGGCCCCGCCACCGGTAGGCGTCCCTGGCTGGCGTGCTCCACCTCGACGATGTGTCCCCGATGCTGCAATTGCGGGTTCTCGGCGACCTCGGCGATGGTCGCGACCCGCGCCGCCGGCAGGCTCATCGCCATCAAACGGCGTTCGACCTCCGCGGCGTCGAACTGCATCATCCAGTCGGCGATGATCTTCTCGATCGCCTTTTCGTTGGCGACCCGGTTGTCGATGTCGGCGAAGCGCGGATCCTCCAGCAGTTCCGGCATCCCCATCGCCCTGGACAGCTTGGCGAACTCGCCGTCGGTCCAGGCGGTGATGTGGACGAACCGGCCATCGGCGCACTCGAAGCAGTGCGACGGCACGGAAACCGGGTTCTTGTTGCCGCGCCGGGTCCGGACCTGACCGAGATGGAGGTACTCCGGGATGGCTGTCATCAGCAGGCTGGTCGCCGCGTCCAGCATGGAGACGTCGACCCACTGGCCGCGGCCGGTACGCTCGCGTCCCTGCAGCGCGGTGACCGCGCCGATCACGGCGTGCAGGCCGGTGAGATAGTCCGTCACGACCGTGCCGCAGACCGTGGGCGGGCCGTCGGGCGACCCCGTCAGCTCCTGGAAACCGGACAGCGCCTGGATCACCGGATCGTAGGAGGCGCGTTTGGCCCAGGGCCCTTCCTGGCCGAAGCCGGAGACCCGTACCATGATCAGCCGTGGATTGATTTCCTGCAGCGTTTCCCAGCCGAAGCCCATATCCTCCATCACGCCGGGACGGAAGTTCTCCACCAGGATGTCGGCCCGGGTGACGAGTTCCCGCAGCACCGCCTTGCCGTCCTCGTTGCGCAGATCGACCGACAGGCTGCGCTTGGCGCGGTTGATGGTCATGAAAAACATGCTGTCGGGCTTGCCGACCTTGGAATCGGCCATGCGCATGCCGTCGCCGGTCAGGCCCTCGACCTTGACCACGTCGGCGCCGGAATCGCCCATCATCTGGGTCGCGTGCGGACCGGCGGCGAAGCGCGTCAGGTCGAGGACGCGGATTCCCTCCAGCGGCCCGCTCATGCGCCGCCTCGTTCAGGCCGGCCGCAGCCGGCCGGCGTGTCTGCAAAATCAGTCATCGAATGCCTCCCCGGCCGGGCCATTACGCGGCCCGGCGCGGGCGGAGTATGCCAAAGGACGGCGCCCGATGCCATGAAAGGATGACAATGCTGACCCGCGAGTAGAAAAATCAGTCTCGCGCGTAGCCCGCACGATCGCGGCGGTTCAGTCGGTGAAGGTCCACTGCCCCAGTTCGCAGAGGTCGGTATCGTACTCCTCGAAGACCTCGCCGTCGGCGAAGACCGCGCGGATGTCGTAGGCGCAGTGATCCTGGCCGTCCTCGATGGCGACCTCGACCTCGTTGCCGGCCGGCAGGACGTAGCCGTCCGGGATCAGATTGTCCGTCCAGCGGGACGCATCGGGCGGTGAGACATGGAACTCGACGATGTCCGCGCTGCTCTGGTTGATGAGAAGGAAGTAGAGATTCTCCGCGCGGGCCCCGAACGAGACCAGCGCCGTCAGGCCCATGACAATGATGAGCGTTCGCATTTCCTTGAACCTTCCGGTCTGGAAAGAGATGGCGGGAATGCCCCGGACTGCACACCGACCGGGGCGCGCCATTAGGTGGACCGGACGCGCGGAAACACAAGCGGAATGCGCAGGGACCGCCGCACTGCCGGCGCGGCGGTCCCGCGGCCGCGTCAGGCGGCGTCCAAGGCGATCAGTTCATAGCCCGGAAAGCCGTTTTCCAGTTCGGCGTAGCAGGTCTCGTTGTAGCGCTTGAAACCGCCGCGATAGACCATGTAGCGGCGTGGCTTGCCCGGCACGTTGGCGCCGTTGTACCAGCTGTCCGTGGTCAGGGCGCCGGGCACGCGCCTGGCGTAGCGCAGGGTCTCGTCGGCCCAGAATTCCTGGGATTCCGCCCTGGGATGAAGCGCCGGCCGGCCGTTCTCCTCCAGCCAGGCGACGGTGTCGAAGATGAAGTCGACCTGCTGCTCGGCCAGGGTCGCCATGTTCGACAGCACCGACGGCGACATGGCGCTGGACGGCAGGAACAGGTTCGGGAAGCCGTGCACCATCGTCCCCAGATAGTTCACCGGCCCGTCCGCCCAGACGTCGTTCATCCGTACGCCGTCGATGCCGGCGATGTTCATGGCGCGGACCGGGCCGGAAAGCGCGTCGAAGCCGGTCGCGTAGACGATCACGTCGAGTTCGAACGTCTCCTCCGAGGTCACGATGCCCGCCGGCACGATGCGTTCGATCGGCGTATCCGGCAGGTGCACCAGCCGGACATGGGGCTGGTTGTAGGTCTGCAGGTAGACGTCGCTGCGGCAGGGCCGCTTGCCGCCATAGGGGTGGTCCCAGGGCACCAGCCGCTCGGCGGTCCAGGGGTCGTTTACCTGCTCCAGCATCCGCTGTCGGATGAACGCGGAGATCGCCTCGTTGGCTTCCGGCGTGTGGGCGTCGAGGAAGGCGAGCTGGACATAGTCGCCCTCCCAGGCCTTCCAGAGCTCGCGCTCCCGGCCTGCCTCGTCCAGGTCGCTGAAGCGCAGGTCGCCCATGCTGGGCGGGTAGGTGCCGCCATAGGTCTCGCGCATGCCCTGCCGCACCGCCTGCGGATCCTGGCGCAGGCCGGCCACCTTCTCCGGGTCCATCGGGCCGCCGCCGGTGGGCGTCACGAAGTTCGCCGTGCGCTGGAAGACCACGACCTCGCTGGCGACCTTGGCGATCTCGGGGATCGCCTGCACGCCCGACGAGCCCGTACCGATGACGCCGACGCGCTTGCCGCGGAGGTCGACCTCCCGGTCCCTGGGCCAGGACGAGGTGAAATAGGCCTCGCCGGCGAAGCTGTCGACACCCTCGATGTCGGGCGCCTTGGGCTGCGACAGCGCGCCCACTGCGAGGACGAGATAGCGGCAGAGGACTTCCTCGCCGCCCGAGGTGCGGACCCGCCAGAGCCCGGATTCTTCCATGAACTCGGCGCCGGTGACCCGGGTCTCGAAGGTGATGTCGCCGATGACGCCGCAGCGTTCGGCGACGAAGCGGAGGTAGTTCTGGATCTCCGGCTGTTCGGCGCAGATGTCCGACCAGCTCCATTCGCGCACCACCTCGTTGTCGAAGAAGTAGGCGTAGGAATAGCTGTCGACGTCGCAGCGCGCGCCGGGATAGGCGTTCCAGTACCAGGTGCCGCCCACGTCCGAGGCGCTCTCGAAGCCGCGGACGCTCAGGCCCCGCTGCCGCGCCGTCCACAGCGCGTAGATCCCGGCGAAGCCCGCGCCCACCACGACCACGTCGCAGTCGGGACGCGTGGCGGCATTTGCATGTTCGGTCATGATCTCTCCCCGTTTCCCGCCGTCCCGGGCGCCGCTTCCGGCGGCCGCAGCCGCAATCCCCGGCATGTCTCCCCACATGCCGGCCGGACAGCGCCCTGAACGAATGTTCCCGATATCTAGTCCACGGCGCCCAGGATTTGAACGGCGATTTCCGGGCACGTGGCCCGCGGGCGTCGCTGTCAGCCGGCTTTCTCGATCAGCCCGGCCAGCAGGCGGCGGTGGCAACGCTCGGCGGTCTCGCAGGTGCAGAGGACGGTCAGCCGCCGGCCCGCCCGCTCGCTCAGCCAGTTCAGGGTGCGCAGGTGGGAGGTCTGGCCCTTCATCTCCTCGCGGTAGCGCTTCGCGAAGGCCTGCCAGGTGATCTCTTCATCCCGGAAGGCGTGCAGCAACTCGGTCGACGGCGCCAGATCGGGCAGGTAGAGGTCGGCCGCCTCCCGTTTCAGCCCGCGCGGCCAGTAACGCGTGGCGACAATGCGCACGCCGTCCCGCTTCGCGTCGGGCGGGTCATAGGCGTTCTTCTCGTAGCGGACAGGCATGGTATCGCTGCCTCGTCTTCGTGCACGCGAACCCCATCATGCTAGCGCGGATGGCCGGGTTGCGCGACGGATGCAGATCAGGCCGTCGATCGATTGGCAATGGTTGGGGATAAATGGTGGGCGCGGCTGGGATTGAACCAGCGACCCCTACGATGTCAACGTAGTGCTCTCCCACTGAGCTACGCGCCCCCAAGGGTCTCCCCCGGCGCGGCCGGGACCGGCGGGGCGAGAGCGGTTCTATAGCGATGCCGCGCGGCCCCTGCAAGGGGGTTTCCGGCCCGTTGCGCACAAGCCGCGCCGCCGCAGCCGCCCTGCGGTTGACAGCCCCCGGCCGGCCCACTAGAAAGCGCGACTTCCGAACATTCGCGACGGCTGCCCCATGGCCGGGCGCCCCACGGAGAGAGACGATGAAGGTTCTGAGCTCGCTGAAGTCCGCCAAGTCGCGCGACCGCAACTGCCGCATGATCCGCCGCAAGGGCCGGATCTATGTGATCAACAAGCGCAACCCGCGCATGAAGGCCCGCCAGGGCTGACGCCGCCCGGGCCCGCGCGGCCCATGGCCGCCGCCGCGGATGCCGTCCGCGGCAACCCCGTCGACACCGTCCTGTTCGATCTGGGCAATGTCCTGATCGCCTGGGATCCGCGCCATCTCTACCGCCGCCTCTTCGCCGGACGTCCGCGGGAGATGGAGCACTTCCTCTCGGTCGTCTGCACGCCGGCCTGGAACGCGCGGCATGACGCCGGCGAGCGCTTCCAGGACAATGTCGCCGCGCTGGCGGCGCGCCATCCCTGGTATGCCGACGAGATCGAGGCCTTCTGGACCCGCTGGCCGGAGATGCTGCCCGGCGCCATCGAGGGCTCGGTGGCGCTGCTGGAGCGGCTGAAGGCCAATGACGTCCGCCTGCATGCGCTGACCAACTGGTCGGCGGAAACCTTTCCCTTCGCGCTCGAGCGCTTCGGCTTTCTCGGCCATTTCGGCCATATCGTGGTCTCTGGCCAGGTCAAGCTGATCAAGCCCGACCCGGCGATCTTCCATCACGCCGTCCGGGCCTGCGGGCTCGAGCCGCGGCGGACGCTGTTCGTCGACGATTCGGCGGCCAACATCGCCGCCGCCGAGCGGCTCGGGTTCCGCGTCCATCACTTCCGGGATCCCGGGAACCTGGAGCGTTGCCTCGCGGGCCACGGCCTGTTGTAGGATGGCCCCCGCAGCAAGGGAGCCCGAACCATGCAGATGCCGGAACCCGATCAGGCCGCGCTGAGCCAGCGCAGCGAACTGGTCGCCCGATTCCGCGAATTCCTGCCGTCCGACAGCGTCGTCGTCGACGAGGCGGCGCTGCGCGCCTTCGAATGCGACGGGCTGACCGCCTACCGCCAGCCGCCGATGATCGCCGTGCTGCCGGAGACGACTGCCGAGGTGAGCCGCATCCTGACGCTCTGCAAGGCCGCCGGGGTCAAGGTGGTGCCCCGCGGCGCCGGCACCTCGCTCTCGGGCGGCGCGCTGCCGCTGGCCGACGGCGTGCTGCTGGGGCTGGCCAAGCTCAACCGCGTGCTGGAGATCGACTACCCGAACCGCGCCGCCGTGGTGCAGCCCGGTGTGACCAACCTCGCCATCAGCCAGGCGGTGGAGGGGAGGGCTTCTACTACGCGCCGGACCCGTCCAGCCAGATCGCCTGCTCCATCGGCGGCAATGTCGCCGAGAATTCGGGCGGCGTGCACTGCCTGAAATACGGCCTGACCACCAACAACATCCTGGGCCTGGAGGTCGTGCTGATGGACGGCGAGGTGATCCGCCTGGGCGGGCGGCACCTGGATCAGCCGGGCTATGACCTGATCGGCGTGCTGACGGGCTCGGAGGGTCTGCTGGGCGTGGTCACCGAGGTCACCGTCCGCATCCTGCGCCGGCCCGAGGTGGCCCGCGGCCTGCTGGTCGGCTTCGACAGCGTCGAGGCGGGCGGAGCCTGCGTCGCCGACATCATCGGCGCCGGCATCATACCGGCCGGCATGGAGATGATGGACCGGCCGGCCATTCACGCCGCCGAGGCCTTCTGTCATCCCGGCTATCCGCTGGATGTGGAGGCGCTGCTGATCATCGAGCTCGACGGGCCGGCGGTCGAGGTCGATCACCTGACGGAGATCGTGCGCGGGCTCTGCGAGAAGCGCGGCGCGGTCTCGCTCCGGGTCAGCACCTCGGAGGCCGAGCGGCTGAACTTCTGGGCCGGCCGCAAGGCGGCCTTTCCCGCGGTGGGGCGGATCTCGCCGGACTATTACTGCATGGACGGTACGATCCCGCGCGCCCGGCTGCCCCACGTGCTGGCCCGCATGACGGAGATGAGCGAGAAGTACGGCCTGCGCGTCGCCAATGTCTTCCACGCCGGCGATGGCAACCTGCATCCGCTGATCCTCTATGACGCCAACGAACCGGGCGAACTGGAACGTGCCGAGGACTTCGGCGCCGACATCCTGCGGCTCTGCGTCGAGGTGGGCGGTGTGCTGACCGGCGAGCACGGCGTCGGCGTCGAGAAGCGCGACCTGATGGGGACGATGTTCACCGAGGTCGACCTCAACCAGCAGCAGCGGCTGAAATGCGCCTTCGACCCCGACGGCCTGCTCAATCCCGGCAAGGTGTTCCCGACGCTGCACCGCTGCGCCGAGCTCGGCCGCATGCACATTCATGGCGGCAAGATGCCGTTCCCCGACCTGCCGCGTTTCTGATGGTTCTGACTCTGATATTCCCGCGTCCTGGGCGGCGCGCAGCGCCGATCCGGGACCCACGCCAGAGCCTTTCCGCCCTCGCTGCGTCACCGGAGATGCTCAGGCATGGGTCCCGGCTCGGGGCCGGGACGCGTCGAGGAAATCCCGATGGCCGCTGACATGAAGCCCCTGAACGAGGAGCACCTGCGTGAGTGCGTCGCCGAGGCGGTGGCCAGTGGCGCGCCGCTGGAGGTGGCGGGGCAGGGCACCAAGCGCGGCTTCGGCCGGCCCGCCGCAGCGGACCGGCGGCTGGACCTGTCGGCGCTCTCGGGCATCCGCCTCTACGAGCCCGAGGAACTGGTGATGAGCGCCGGCGCGGGGACCCCGCTGGACGAGATCGAGGCGGCGCTGGCGGCGAAGCGGCAGATGCTGGCCTTCGAGCCGCCCCATCTGGGCCGGATCTACGGCCACGCGCAGGCCGGCGGTACGATCGGCGGCGTCTTCGCCTGCAACCTCGCCGGGCCGCGGCGCTTCCGGGCGGGTGCGGCGCGCGATCATCTGCTGGGCTTCCGCGGCGTCTCCGGCCGCGCCGAGATCTTCAAGTCCGGCGGCCGCGTGGTAAAGAACGTCACGGGCTACGATCTCTCCAAGCTGGTCTGCGGTAGCTTCGGCACGCTGGCCGCGCTTTCGGAAGTCACCTTCAAGGTGCTGCCGGCGCCGGAGAAGACCTGGACCGTGATGGTCTTCGGCCTCGGCGTGGCGGAGGCGGCGGCGGCGATGGCGGAGGCCGCCGGCGCGCCGCACGAGGTGACCGGCCTCTGCCACCTGCCGGCCGCGATCGCCATGGAATCGACCGTGGACTACGTCGCCGGGGCCGGGACCTCGGTGACCGCGATCCGCGTCGAGGGACCGGGGCCGTCGGTCGAACACCGCGCCGGGGCGCTGAAGGCGATGTTCGCCGGGCGTGGCGGGGTCGAGGAACTGCATGGCCATCGCTCGGGCGAATTCTGGACCGAGATCCGGGACGTGCAGCCGCTGCTGGGCCGTGACCGGGCGCTCTGGCGGGTCTCCCTGCCGGCGACCGACGGCGGCGCCTGGCTGGACCGCGCGATGGCTGAGACGGGCGGCGACGGCTATCTCGACTGGGCCGGCGGGCTGGTCTGGCTCGCCGTCGAGCCCGGCGATGACGCCCGCGCTGTTATCGTGCGGCAGGGGCTGAACGGCGGCCACGCCACGCTGATGCGCGCGCCGGACGGCGTGCGCATGAGCGTGCCCGTCTTCGAGCCGGAAGCGGCGCCCGTCGCCGCGCTCTCCCGCCGTATCAAGGAGGGCTTCGACCCGAAGTGCGTGCTCAATCCGGGCCGCATGGTGGAGGGCGTCTGATGCAGACGAACTTCTCTCTCGTCCAGCTCGCGGATCCGGCCTACGAGCGCTCCAACGAGGTCCTGCGCTCCTGCGTCCATTGCGGCTTCTGCACCGCGACATGCCCGACCTACGTGCTGCTGGGCGACGAGCGGGACAGCCCGCGCGGGCGCATCTATCTGATCCGCGACATGCTGGAGCGCGGCGGCGCGCCGGAGCCGCAGGTGGTCACCCATATCGACCGCTGTCTGTCGTGCCTGTCGTGCATGACGACCTGTCCGGCGAGTGTGCACTACATGCACCTGGTCGATCACGCGCGGGCGTATATCGAAGAACACCACCGGCGGCCCCTGACCGACCGGGCGCTGCGGAGGTTGCTGGCCTGGCTGTTGCCCCATCCGAAGCGGTTCCGCCTGGCGCTGATCGGCGCCATGGCCGGCCGGCCTTTTGCGCGGATGATGCCGGGGCGGCTGAAGGCGATGCTGGCGCTGGCGCCCCGCTCGCTGCCGACGCCCTCAGGCGTCGACCGGCCCCAGGTACACCGGGCACCGGGGGAGCGGCGGAAGCGCGTGGCCCTGCTCGCCGGCTGCGCCCAGCAGGTGCTGAACCCGGCCATCAACGGGGCGACGATCCGCCTGCTCAACCGGCTCGGCTGCGATGTGGTGGTAGCGGAGGGCGCGGGCTGCTGCGGCGCGCTTACCCATCACATGGGCATGGAGGACGCGGCGCACGCTTCGGTGAAGGCCAATGTCGCGGCCTGGAGCCGCGAGGCCGAAGACGAGGGGCTGGACGCCATCGTGATCAACGCCTCGGGCTGCGGCACGACAGTGAAGGACTACGGCTTCATGCTGCGCAACGATGCCGAGTGGGCCGGGCGCGCGGCGCGGGTCTCCGAACTCGCCGTCGACGTCACCGAACTCCTGGCCGAACTCGGCCTGCCCGACGGCGCCGCGGCGCCGTCGGATGTCGCGGTGACCTACCATTCGGCCTGCTCGCTCCGCCATGGTCAGCAGATCGTGGATCCGCCCAAGGACCTGCTGCGCGCCGCGGGGTTCCGTGTCGTCGAGCCCATGGAACCGCATCTCTGCTGCGGTTCCGCCGGGACCTACAACCTGATGCAGCCGGTGCTGGCGGAGAAGCTGAAGGCGCGCAAGGCCGAGCATATCCGCCGCACCGCGCCGGACGTCGTGGCGGCGGGGAACATCGGCTGCATGACCCAGCTTCAGGGCGCGGTCGGCGCCCCGGTCGTGCACACGGTCGAACTGCTCGACTGGGCGAGCGGCGGGCCGAAACCGGCTGCGATGGGGTAGGTTTCAGGCCCGAGGAGGCCGGTTCTTCACCCCTGCCGCTCGAAATGCCTGCGCCAGACCGGCCCGACGACCTCGTCCCGGGCGACGCTCCGGCGCAGCGCCGTGCAGCGGGGCAGTTCTTCCCGCTTGTCGACCCAGCGGTGCAGCATGGCGAGATAGACGTCGGCGACCGACAACTGCTCGCCCAGCAGGACGCCGTGCAGGCCGATCGCGTCCTCCACCACCCGGAGCGCTTCCATCCCGCGCCGGGTTGCGGCGCTGGCCACCGCCCCTGTGCCCGACGGATCGTCCGTATAGCGCTCGGGATAGACGCGGCGCAGGACGCTCTCGTAGACGTTTGTCGCCAGAAACGCGATCCAGCGCAGGAACTGCGCGCGGTCGGGCGACTCCGGCGCTGGCGCGATGCCGGCTGCGGGGAAGGCGTCGGCGATATGGATCAGCATCGCCGCCGTCTCCGTCATCCGCGTGTCGTCGGGCAGGTCGAGGACGGGCACCTGCTTCCAGGGATTGATGGCGCGGAAGCTATCGGGCAGCGGCGTGCTGACCGGGGCATCGATGTCGGCCAGCCGGAAATCCGCGCCGGCCATGGCCAGCGCCGCCTCGACCGCGAAGCCGCCGGAACCCCGGCGGTTGTGGAGAACGTATTCGGTCATCCCTTCACTCCCGGAGCCGCACACCCGGCCAGCCATGCCATCCCCGGGTGTGCGGTTCCCCCTTACTTGAACTCCGGCTCTTCCCACCACGGATAGAAGTCCGGCATGTCCTGCGAGGGCTTCATGGTGAAGTTCGGCGCGCGCTTTTCAAGGAAGGAGCTGACGCCTTCCTGCGCGTCCGCCGCGGCGCCCATGGCGACCATGCCCCGGCTGTCGATCTGGTGCGCCTCCATCGGGTGATCGGCGGCCAGCAGGCGCCAGAACATGGCGCGGATCATGGCCACCGAGACGGCGGAGCTGCGCTCCATGTAGCTCTTCGCGATCTCGCGGGCGCGGGGCAGGAGTTGGTCGTGGGGCACGACTTCCTTCACCAGGCCGCCCTTCAGGGCCTCGTCGGCCTCGAAGACGCGGCCCGAATAGGCCCAGTCCAGCGCCTGGGAAATGCCGACCAGACGCGGCAGGAAATAGGACGAGCAGGCCTCCGGCACCACGCCGCGCTGGGCGAAGACGAAGCCGAAACGCGCCTTTTCGGAGGCGATGCGGATGTCCATCGGAAGCTGCATGGTGGAGCCGACGCCGACCGCCGGGCCGTTGATGGCGCCGATCACCGGCTTCTTGCACTGATAGATGCGCAGCGTCATCACGCCGCCGCCGTCGCGGACGACTTCGCCTTCCGCATAGCCGCGCTTGGAATAATCGAAGGTGCTGCCGCCCCGGCTCAGGTCGGCGCCGGCGCAATAGCCCCGGCCCGCGCCGGTGAAGATGATGGCGCGCACGTCGTCGTCGGCGTCCGCCTTGTCGAGGGCGTCCATGATCTCGGTGCGCATCTGCTCGGTGAAAGCGTTGAGCTTGTCGGGGCGGTTGAGCGTGATCGTGAGAATCCCGTCCTCGACCGCGTAGATGATGTGTTCGTAATCCATTGGCGCCTCCCCGTCTTGCGGCCTGTCCTTGCGATGGCGGGAAGACGGCACGGGCGTCCGGCGGCGTCAAGTGCCTCGCCGCGCAGCCCTCCCTTCCAATTGACTCTGCGGCCGCCTGTTGGTAAGAACAAAAATAGAACAAATAGGCTGATGAGAACGGAACGGCGGCATGGGAAGCTATCGCAACATCGACCGGCCGGCGCGTCCGGAGACCGACGCGGGAGACCGTGAACGGCTCGCCTGGCTGAAGCGGCAGCTCTCCGACCTGGCGCCCGAGGGCGAGCCGTGGCGGCCCGCGCTGCCGACGGGCGTCGCCGCGCTGGACCGGCATCTGCCATGGGGCGGGCTGCCGCTCGTCGGCCTGCACGAGATCGCCGGCCTGATGGAGACCGGGTTCGCGCTTTTCCTTGTCCGCCGCCTGCTGGCGCGGGAGGCGGAAGACCGCCCGGTCCTCTGGTGCCAGACGGCCGATGGCGCGCGGGAGCGGGGGCGGCTCTACGGACCCGGCCTCGCCGGGCGGGGCGTCGATCCGGCCCGGGTGCTGTTCGTTACCGCGAAACGGGAGCGGGACGCCCAATGGGCGATGGAGGAGGCGCTCGCCTCCGGCGCGGTGGCCGCGGCGGTCGCGGAAACGCCGGCCATCGGCATGACCGAGACCCGCCGGCTGCAGCTCGCCGCCCAGAAGGGGAAGGCGATGGGTCTGCTCTTGCGCGGTCCCGCGGGGGACCGCGCGCCCGGCGCGGCGCTGACCCGCTGGCGCGCCGAACCCCTGGTCCCGCCCGAAAGCGCCGGCGAGATGCCGTTGCCGGGCCCCCTTCACCTCCACCTCTCCCTCTGGCGCTGCCGCGGCGGCCGCGCCGCAGACTGGACCCTTCGCCACGATGAGCAAACGCTATGTTTCGATCTGGCTGCCCCACTGGCCGACCGATCGCAGGGAACGGCTTGAGGCCGGCGCACCCGGCGGTCCGCTGGCGCTGACCCATGCCGCCCGGGGCGGCCAGCGCCTGCAGGCGGTGAGTCCGGCCGCCGTCGCGGCGGGGCTGTCTCCCGGCATGACCCTGGCCGACGCCCGCGCCGTGGTCCCCTCGCTCAGGACCGCGCCGGCCGAGCCTGAGGCGGACGCGGAGGCGCTGGCGGTGCTGGCGCGCTGGGCGGGCCGCTACAGCCCCTGGACGGCCCTGGACGGCTCCGAGGGGCTGATCCTGGAAAGCACGGGCTGCGATCATCTCTTCGGCGGCGAGACGGCGATGCTGGACGACATGGCGAAGCGTTTCGACGGGGCCGGGATCACGGTTCGCCTCGCCCTGGCGGACACGCCCGGCGCAGCCTGGGCGCTGGCCCATTTCGGTGATGCGGCCGCGGAAGGCGGGGCGGGGGTCATCGCGCCGCCGGGCGGGACCATGGTGCGGCTCGCCGCCTTGCCGGTGGCGGCGCTGCGCCTGGACGCGCAGACCGTCGAAGGGCTCCGCCGCCTGGGCCTTCACCGCATCGGCGAACTCTACCGCCTGCCGCGCGAAAGTCTGGGCCGGCGCTTCGGAACCGAGGTCATGCGCCGCCTCGACCGGGCGCTGGGGCGGGCGGGCGAGCCTATCTCGCCGCTGCTGCCTACACCGGAGTTCCGTGTCCGCGCCGATTTCGGCGAGCCCATCGGCGCGGCCGGGGACATCGCCCGCACCGCCGGCCGGCTGATCGCGCGCATGGCCGAATGGCTGGCGAAGGAGCGCCGCGGCGCGCGCCGTCTTGACCTTGCGGCCTATCTCGCCGACGGCGGCGTCTCGGTGCTGACCGTGGGCTGCGCCCGGGCCATGCGCGATGCCGGGCACTGGGAGCGGCTGTTCGCGGAGAAGCTGGCCGAACTCGATCCCGGCTTCGGCATCGACGCCATGATCCTGGCCGCGCCGCGCACCGAACCGCTGGCCGCCGCCGAGCCCCGGCTGGACCGCCGCGCCGCGCCGGTGGACGGGCTCGGCCGGCTGGCCGACCGATTGGCCAACCGGCTGGGAGCCGGCAGCGTGGCCATGCTGCGTCCCGGCGACAGCCATCTGCCCGAGCGGGCCGAGCGCCGTGTCGCCCCCGGCGTCCGCATACGGGCCGAGCGCTGGTCCCGTACCCCGCCCAGGCCGGCGCGGCTGCTGGCGGAACCGGAGCCGGTGGAGGCGGTGGCCGGTCTGCCCGACCTGCCGCCCCGGCGGTTCCGCTGGCGGCGCGTCACCCATCGCGTGGTCGCGGCGGAGGGGCCGGAGCGCATCGCCCCCGAATGGTGGCGCGACATGCGCAGCCCCGAGCGGGAGGCGGCGGCGACCCGCGACTACTACCGCGTCGACTGCGCCGACGGGCGGCGCTTCTGGCTCTACCGGGAGGGGCTCTATGACGCGCCCGCCGCGCGGCCGCCGCGCTGGTTCCTGCACGGCCTGTTCTGAAAGAAGGAGAGAGACAATGGCGACAGTGACGATCCGCAAGCTGGACGAGGCCGTGATCGTGCGGCTGAAGCGCCGCGCCCGCATCCAGGGCCGCTCGCTGGAGGCCGAACTGCGCGAGATCCTGACGGCCATGGCGGCCCGGGAAATGACGCCCGAGGAGAAATGGGCCCTGTTCGAACGCCTCGCGGCGGCGGCGTGAGCAAACGGTGTCATCCCGGCCGGAGCGCAGCGGAGAGCCGGGACCTCCTCGAAAAGGAAAGAGAGATGAAGAAGCAGTACTTCACCTACATTCTCGCCAGCCGGCCGCGCGGCAGCATCTATGTCGGCGTCACCAACGATCTTGCGCGCCGCGTGGACGAACACCGCCGAGGCGTCGCCATCGCCCATACCCGCAAGTACCGCATCCGCCGTCTCGTGCATGTCGAGGCCTTCGACGATGTCGAGGAAGCCATCCGCCGGGAGAAGCGCCTGAAGCGCTGGCGGCGCGCCTGGAAGGACGAACTGATCGAAACAAGCAATCCCGACTGGCGGGATATCTCCGACCGGCTTGGGTGAACTGGGAGGTCCCGGCTCGCGCCTCGCGATGCTCGGCTTGGCCGGGATGACACCAGGGGGAGACGTCGCGCGTTCGGGGTCCCGGCTCACGCCTCGCGTCTCGCGTCTCGCGATGCCCGGCCTGGCGGGATGGCACTAATGATCAAGGCCGCCCCTCGATGTCATCCCGGCTCAAGGCCGGGACGGGCTCCGTTGAGCGGAGAGCCGGGATCTTGCCGCGGCGGAATGTGAGGATCATGACCGCTTACGCCGAATGGCAGATCACCAGCAATTTCTCCTTCCTGGAGGGCGGCTCCCATGCCGAGGAGCTGGCGGCGCAGGCGCAGGCGCTGGGGCTGGCGGGGATCGGCATCGCCGACCGCAACAGCCTGGCGGGCGTCGTCCGCGGGCATCTGGCGGCCAGGAACCTCGGTCTGCCCTTCCGTCCGGGGTGCCGGCTGGTCTTCCGCGACGGCGCGGAAATGCTGGTCTACCCCTCGGACCGCGCCGCCTATGGCCGGCTCAGCCGTCTGATCACGCTGGGCCGGCGGCGGGCGGAGAAGGGCGAATGCCATCTCGATTTCGAGGACGCGGCCGCTGCCGCCGAGGGCCAGATCGCCATCGCCCTCTCCGCCGAGGAGGGATTCCTCGGCCGGGTGCGCGACGCCTTCGGCGGCCGCGCTTATCTCGCCGCCTGGATGCTCCGCCGGGGCGACGACCGCCGCCGCCTGGGTGAGCGGCTGGCGCTGGCGCGGCGCTTCGGCCTGCCGCTCATCGCCGCCAACGACGTGCGCTATCACGTTCCCGAGCGGCGCCGGCTGCAGGACGTGCTGACCTGCATCGCCGAGGGTTGCACCATCCACGAGGCCGGCCGGCGGCTGGCCGCCAACGCCGAGCGGCATCTGAAGGCGCCGGCCGAGATGGCGCGGCTGTTCGCCGACGCGCCCGAAGCGGTCATGCGGACCCTGGAGATTCTGGAGCGCACGGGCTTCTCACTCGACGAACTGGCCTACGAATACCCCGACGAGGTGGTCGAGCCCGGCGAGAGCCCGCAACAGACCCTGGAGCGGCTCACCCGCGCGGGCGCGGCGCACCGCTATCCGGGCGGTCTGCCGGCGAAGGTGGCGGCGCAGATCGCCCATGAGCTGGAACTGATCGCACAGCTGGGTTACGCGCCCTATTTCCTGACCGTCCACGACATCGTCCGCTTCGCCCGCGAGCGCGGCATCCTCTGCCAGGGACGCGGCTCGGCGGCCAATTCGGCGGTCTGTTACTGCCTGGGCGTCACCTCGGTGGACCCGGCGCGCATGGACCTGCTGTTCGAGCGCTTCGTCAGCGCCGAGCGCGACGAACCGCCCGACATCGACGTCGACTTCGAGCATGAGCGCCGCGAGGAGGTGATTCAGTACATCTACGAAAAATACGGCCGCGACCGGGCGGGGCTGGCGGCGACGGTGATCTCCTACCGCTCGAAGAGCGCCATGCGGGAGGTCGGCAAGGCGCTGGGCCTGTCGCTGGACGCGGTGGACGCCATGACGAAAAGCGTCTGGCGGGAAGGGCTGCAGGACGACCGCATTGCCGAGGCCGGCCTCGATCCGGCGGATCCGACCGTGGCGGAGGCGCTCCGCCTCGCCCGCGAACTGCAGGGCTTCCCGCGGCACCTCTCGCAGCATGTCGGCGGCTTCGTCATCAGCCGCGGGCCGCTGTCGGAGCTGGTGCCGGTCGAGAATGCGGCGATGGTCGACCGCACGGTCATCCAGTGGGACAAGGACGATCTGGACGCGCTCGGCCTGATGAAGGTCGACGTGCTCGGCCTCGGCATGCTGACCTGTATCGCCAAGGCCTTCCGCATGCTGGACGAGAGCTATGGCCGGCCGATGGACCTGGCTTCGGTCCCGCCCGACGATCCGGCGGTCTACGACATGCTCTGCGAGGCCGATTCCATCGGCGTCTTCCAGGTCGAGAGCCGGGCCCAGATGACCATGCTGCCACGCCTGAAGCCACGGACCTTCTACGACCTGGTGATCGAGGTGGCGATCGTCCGCCCCGGCCCCATCCAGGGCGACATGGTCCATCCCTATCTCAGACGCCGCAACGGCGAGGAGAAGGTGGATTTTCCATCCGAAGAGCTGCGCCGGGTGCTGGGCAAGACCATGGGCGTGCCGCTGTTCCAGGAGCAGGCGATGCAGATCGCCATCGTCGCGGCCGGCTTCACGCCCTCCGAGGCGGACCGTCTGCGCCGCGCCATGGCCACCTTCCGCAAGGTCGGCACCATCCACACCTTCCAGGAGAAGCTGGTCGAGGGCATGGCGGAACGCGGCTATGACCGCGACTTCGCCGAGCGCTGCTTCCGCCAGATCGAGGGTTTCGGCGAATACGGTTTTCCCGAGAGCCACGCCGCCAGCTTCGCCCTGCTGGTCTACGTCTCGGCCTGGCTGAAACGGCATTATCCGGACGTCTTCTGCGCCGCCATCCTGAACAGCCAGCCCATGGGCTTCTACGCCCCGGCGCAGCTTGTCCGCGACGCCCGCGACCATGGCGTCGAGGTCCGCCCCGTCGACGTCAACCATTCCATGCCGGACCACCTGCTGGAGCCCCTGCCGGCGCCCGATCCGAAGACCGGCCTCGGGACGGCGGTGCGGCTCGGCTTCCGCCTGGTCAAGGGGCTGAACGCGGAGGCGGCGGACCGCATCGCCGCGGCGCGGCCGGAAGGCGGCTACGCCACGGTGCAGGAACTGGCGCGGCGGGCCGGGCTGGACCAGACGACGCTCCGCGTGCTGGCCGATGCCGACGCCTTCGGTTCCATGGGGCTCGACCGTCGCCGCGCGCTCTGGGCGGCGCGTGCGGTGGAGCCCGAACCGCTGCCGCTGTTCGCCGCCGCCGAGGCCCGGGCCGGCGCGGCCGGCCACAACCGGCCCTTCGATCTGATCGAGGAACCGGCCGTCGATCTGCCGGAGATGCGGCCGGGGGAAGAAGTGGTCGCCGACTACCAGCGGCTCAGGCTGTCGCTGCGCGCCCATCCCTGCGCGCTGCTGCGGGAGCGTCTGGGGGCCCATGGCGCAGTACGCGCGCAGGCGCTTTCGGCGCTGCCGGACGGCCGCCGCACGGTGGTCGCGGGACTGGTGCTGGTGCGCCAGCGCCCGGGCAGCGCCAGCGGCGTCATCTTCGCGACCCTGGAGGACGAGACGGGGGTGGCCAACATCGTCGTCTGGCCGCACGTGTTCGAACGGTTCCGCCGCGTGCTGCTGACGTCGAGGCTGCTGGGGGTATCGGGGAAGCTGCAGCGTGAGGGGCTGGTGATCCACGTGGTGGCCGAACGGCTGTTCGACCTGAGCGGGGAACTGGCCACGCTGACCGAGGATCCGGACCTCGCGCCGCCGGAGGCTGTGGATGGAAGCATCGCCCGCGCCGACGAGGTGCGCCGGCCGCAGGCGCCGAGAAGACGTATGGAGGAAAAGCCGGAATGGCGCCTGGGCCGGCCTGAGCCGGCCCGGGAAGCCATGCCGAAGGGGCGGAATTTCAAGTAAGCCTTCCGCCGGGCTTCGTCAGAAACCGCCGTGCGGGCCGGAGGGCGCCGCGCCGCGCGGGCGGTTCGTCTCGTCAGGCCGCGCGGTGCTTGCCGCCGGCGATCCGGGCGCGGAGCCGGGCGAAGACCTGGCGGAACCACCGGGCCATCATGCGGGACTGCTCCCGGCGCGCGATCGCGATGCCATGGTCGATCTCGCCGAAGGAGGGCATGTAGTATTCCGGCATGCCGTGCGCGATGGACGCGTAGTCGGCGGTGCTGCGGTGGTCGATCTGTTCGTGTCGCATGTCAAAGTCCTTTCAACCCGTGTTGTCCCGGACCTCCCATGAAGCGGCTTCGGGGCGACCGCTTTCACCCCCTATATAGGTCAGTGATGCTGCCGCGAAATCGTTTTCTTCGCAGGTGCAGCATTGCATTCTGTGCATAGCTCGGGAAGCCGCCCCGGCAGTGTGTCAACCGCCGTGCAGCGTTGCAGAATGTTACCCGTTTTGACCTGACGCCACGGCAGCCCCGGCCTATGCTGGCGTCATGAGATTCCTGCATGCACATATCGGCCGGGACACGGCAGAACGGGGGCTGCCGCCGATGCACCCGTTGACACTTCGCTTTGTCGACCGGGAGTGGGATTCGCGCTATCGGGAGACGCAGCGCGAGGACAATCTCCGCACGGTCCGCCTGGCCTTCCTGATCACGATCGTCATCAATCTCGTCTTCGTGCCGCAGGATCTGTTCTTCTTTCCGGAGAACGCGGAGACCATCGCCCTTGTGCGGGCGCTGGGCGTCAACGGCCTGTTCCTGGCGATCCTGGGCCTCAGCTACACCGGCCACTTCCGTACGCGATGGCCGGCGCTGCTGATGCTGGGCGCGCTCGTCTATACGCTCTTCCAGGCGCTGGCCAACGTCTACGGCGGCCATCCCGAGCCGCTGGACCACGCCTTCATCATCGTCATCTTCGCGATCTACGCGCTGTTTCCGTTCTTCTACATCCAGGCCGTGGTGACGGCCCTGCTCGCGACGGCGCTGTTCGTCGCCATCACGCTGGGGCTCGCCTGGCCGCCGCCGGACTTCCAGCAGGCGATCTATGCGGTGATGCTGATGCTCACCGCGAACGTCATCGGGCTGATCGCGCTGCGCCGGGTCGAGAAACTCCGCCGGCTCGACTTCGCCAACAACGACCTGATCGACCGGGAGCGCGCGCGGGTGCGCGAACTGCTCGACCGGATCCTGCCGAAGTCGGTGGCCGCGCGCCTCCGCGACGGGGAAAGCCAGGTGGTGGAACAACTGGCCGATGTCACCGTGCTGTTCGCCGACGTGGAAGGCTTCACCAACATCGCCGCCGAGTGTGCGCCCGAGGAAACCCTGGCCATGCTGTCGGATACCTTCGAGCGTTTCGACCGGCTGACCCGGAAGCACGGCGTCGAGAAGATCAAGACCATCGGCGACGCCTACATGGTCGCCGCCGGCGCGCCCAAGGGCTCCACCGCCGATGCGCGCGCGGCCGCCGGCCTGGCGCTCGACATGCTGGCGAGCATGAGTGAATGCCGCCGGCCGGACGGGACGCCGCTGAACATCCGCATCGGCATGGCGCGCGGGGCGATCATCGCCGGCGTGGTCGGCGACAGCCGGTTTCTCTACGACCTCTGGGGTGACGCCGTGAACACCGCTTCCCGCATGGAGACCACCGGGGCTCCGGGCCGTATCCAGGTCACGCGCGAAGTCGTCGAGGCGCTGGACGGAGCCTACGCGTTCGAGGCCCGCGGCGAAGTCGAGGTCAAGGGCAAGGGCATGATGCCCACCTGGTGGCTGCTGGGCCCCGTCGCCGCGAGCGAAGCCGCCGACTGAGCCCGGGCTGGCCTGCGCCGCCAAAGCGGATAAAATCCGCCCCGCCCAAGGGGAGGAGCGATTTGACGAACTATCCGGATTTCGAATTCATCCGGCTGGCGCGCGTTGGCACGCGCGCCTGGCTGACATTCAACCGGCCCCAGGCCCGCAACGCGCTGACCCACCGAATGATGGAGGAGATCGGGGAAGCGCTGGCCGCCGTCCGGGCCGACGCCGAGGCCCGGGTACTGATCCTGCGCGGCTCGGGCGGAAATTTCTCTGCCGGCGGAGACCTCAATGCCATGCAGGAGATGCCGCCGGCCCCGGCGCCGGGCGACACCGACCCGCTGTTCGGCCCCTACCGGTTCTTCGGCGACGTGCTGCACGACCTCGACCGCATGCCGATTCCGGTTGTCGCCGTGGTCGAGGGCGGCGCCGCCGGCGGCGGCTTCGGCATGACCTGCTGCGCCGATGTCGCCATCATCCGGGCTGACGCGAAGTTCGCCCTGCCGGAGCCAAAGGTGGGGTTCATTCCATCCCAGATCCTGCCCTTCATCGCCCGACGGATCGGGGCGGGCCAGCTGCGCCGGATCGCCGTGCTGGGCCAGCGGATCGGCGGCGAGGAGGCGTTCCGTCTGGGCGTTGGCCATTATCTCGCCCGCACGGAGACGGAGGCGGAGGAGATCTTGGCCGCGGTGCTGGACGAGGTCGACCGCAACGATCCGGCGGCAGTCGCGGCGGTCAAGGAGATCGTGCTGATGACGGAGGAGGCTGCGCTTGACGAGACCCTGGACACGGCGGCCCAGCACCTGATCCGCCTGCTCCGGCGTCCCGAAGCGCCGGCCGGCATGCGCGCCTTCCTGAACAAGCTGCCGCCGCCCTGGCTGGCGCGCGCCCGCGAGATGAACGGCGCCGGCGGAGAACTGGCCGGCCGAGGGCGGGCGGACGGTTCGGATAATTAATCGCCCTTTCGTTGCATGTGGCCGTATATTGATCCCCTGAGAGGGACGGCATCGTCGACGAGGGGGTTCTGAGCGATGCACGAGGGAATCTGGACGACCATTCTCGGGCTGTTCGGCCTGATGACGATCGCCGTGCTGATCCTGCCGGTCGCGAAGCGCTACAAGTTTCCGTACACGGTGCTGCTCGCGGTGGTCGGGATCATCCTCGGCCTGCTGATCAGCGCCGCGCATGACGCCCATCTGGGGCCGGTCAGCGATCTGCTGCACAGCTTCGAGAGCTTCGACCTGACGTCGGAGATCATCATCTTCGTCTTCCTGCCGGCGCTGGTCTTCGAAAGCAGCCTGTCGATCGACGTGCGCAAGCTGATGGCGGACATACGTCCGATCCTGTTCCTGGCGATCATCGGCCTGCTGATTTCCGCCTTCATGGTCGGCGGCGCGGTCTACGCGGTTTCCGGCATGGGTTTCGTCGTCTGCCTGCTGCTTGGCGCCATCCTCTCGGCCACGGACCCGGTCGCGGTCGTGGCGATCTTCAAGGATCTGGGCGCGCCGAAGCGGCTCGCCATCCTGGTCGAGGGCGAAAGCCTGTTCAACGACGCCACGGCCATCGTGCTGTTCAATATCCTGGTCGCCATGATCCTGGGTGCTGCCGAAGCGGACCTGATCGGCGGCGCCTTCGGCTTCCTCAAGGTCTTCGTGGGCGGCATCGTCGTCGGCTACCTCATGGCCCGCGGCTTCGCCTGGGTGATCGGGCGGGTCGGCGGCATCGCCCTGGTGGAGGTCACGCTGACGATCTCCCTGGCCTATCTCTCCTTCCTGGTCGCCGAGCACTATCTGCATGTCTCCGGCGTCATGGCGGTGGTCACGGCGGCGCTGGTGATGGGCTCCTATGGCCGCACCACGATCTCGGGCAATGGCTGGCATCTGCTGCAGGAGACCTGGGAGAACCTGGGCTTCTGGGCCAATTCGCTGATCTTCGTCCTGGTCGGCATGGCGGTGCCCCAGATCCTGTCGGTGTTTACCGGCGATATGTGGCTGACGCTCGTGGTTCTGCTCGCGACGGCCTTCTTCGCCCGCGGCCTGCTCACGCACGCCGTGCTGCCCATGCTCAGCCGTTCCGGCATCGCCGCCAATGTCAGCCTTGGCTTCCGCACCGTGATGTGGTGGGGCGGTCTGCGTGGCGCCGTCTCGCTGGCGCTGGCGCTGGCGGTGTTCGAGAATGAGGCCTTCCCCGTCGACGTGCGCAACTTCGTCGCCGCCCTGGTCTGCGCCTTCGTGCTGTTCACGCTGTTCGTGAATGCCACCACGGTGGGCGCGGTGATGAAGGCATTCGGGCTCGACCGGCTGTCGCCGGCCGACCTCGCCGTGCGCAATCGCACCATCGCCCGGGCGCTGGACGACATCAGCCACGCCGTGCCCCGCTGGGCCGAGCGGCACAACATCCCCGGGGAAGTCGGCGCACAGGTGGCCGGCGACTACGCCCGGCGGGTCGAGGGGATGACCGCGGCGGAAGGGACGGCCGTGGAACTCAGCGATGGCGACTGGCTCAAGATCGGTCTGCTGGCCACCGTCGGGCGGGAACGCCAGGGCTATCTGAACCACTACTCGCGCGGCTACGTGCCCTCGGCCACGGCGCGCGAACTGGTGGCGCTGACCGACGAACTCATGGACGCCACCAAGACCGGCGGCGTCGAGGGTTACCGCAAGGCTGCCGACAAGCTGCTCGAGTTCAATTGGCGCTTCATGCTGTCGATGCATGCGCAGCGCCGCTTCGGGGTGACCGGGCCTCTCGGCCGCCGGCTCGCCAACCGCATGGAGCGGCTGCGGACGGTCATCGCGGTGCTGGCGGAGGTGCGCGATCAGGGCATCGGCGACATCCGCGCCCTGGTGGGGGATCCGGCTGCCGACCGGTTGTGCGAGATACTGGACGAGCGCCGGGACACCGTGATGTCGGCGCTGAACGCGCTGCGGGTCCAGTATCCGGACTATGCCGGCAAGCTGCAGCGGCGCTACCTGCAGCAGGTGGCGATCCGTCGGGAGCGGAGCGACTACGCCCGACTGCACGACGAGGCCATCATCGGCGCGGAGATCTACGCCAATCTGCAGCAGGAACTGGAGGAGCGCGAGGACGAGTTGGGCCAGCGACCTGCGCTGGACCTCGGCCTCGACCCGGAACAGCTCGTCGCCGGCGTGCCGCTGTTCCAGGGGCTCAGCCAGGATCGCATCCAGGCCATCGCGGCGCTGCTGAAATCGGAACTGGCCCTGCCGGGCGAAAACCTCTGCCGCAAGGGGGAGACGGGCGACGCCATGTACTTCGTCTCCTCGGGCGCCATCGAAGTGCGCGTCGAACCGGCCCCGGTAATGCTGGGTTCGGGCGATTTCTTCGGCGAAATCGCGTTGCTCAAGGACGCGCCGCGCACCGCCGACGTGGTGGCGAAGACCTTCTCCGACCTGCTGATCCTGGAGCGGCGGGATTTCCAGAAGCTGCTGGACGCCAACCCGGATCTGCGCAAGACGATCGAGAAGGTCGCCGAGGAGCGTCTCAGCGCCTGAGCAGGGCCGGGCTGTCGCCGACGTCGCCCATGGCGTGGCGCATGAAGAACCGGCGCAGCGGCTTCGTGCGGTTGACGGCGGCGAGGCCCAGGTCGCGGACCAGCCGGACCGGCGGCAGATCGTTGGAGAACAGCCGGTTGAGGATGTCGGTGACGCCCGCCAGCACCACCGAATCGGTGCGCCGCCACTGTTCGTAGCGCGCCAGCAGCGTGGCGTCGCCGAGGTCCATGCCGATCCCGGCGGCTTCCTCCAGAATCTCCGTCAGCGCCGCCACGTCCCTGAGGCCCAGATTGAAGCCTTGGCCGGCGATCGGATGGATGCCGTGGGCGGCGTCGCCGATCAGCGCCAGACGGTGCGCATGGTAGTCCTGCGCCAGCACCAGGGTGAGCGGATAGCGGAAGCGGGGGCCCACCACCTCCAGATCGCCGAGAAAGCCGCCGACCCGGCGCTGGATCTCATGAGCGAAGGCCGCGTCGTCCAGCTCCAGGAAGGCCGGCGCCAGATCGCTGCGTTCGGTCCAGACCAGCGAGGAGCGGTTGGCGGTCAGCGGCAGGATCGCGAACGGCCCGGCGGGCAGGAAACGCTCATGCGCGATCGCATGGTGGGGCAGTTCGTGAGCGATGGTGCAGACGATGCCGTCCTGCGGATAGCGACGCGCGATGGCGTCGATCCCCGCCTCCTCGCGCAACCGCGACTGCCGCCCGTCGGCGGCGACGCAAAGCTCGGCGCGCACCAGTGTGCCGTCGGAAAGGCTGGCCTCGACCCCGGCCTGCCCGCGGCGCAGGCGGCCGACCGACATGGGCGCGGCGAGGATGACCGAATCCAGTTCGGCCACGGTGTCCAGCAAGGCGCGGCGGGTGAACCGGTTCTCCACCATCTGGCCCAGGGGCTCATCGCCCAGATCCCGGTGGTCATAGTGCAGGAACAGCGGCGCATTGCCATCTGAGACGCGGATCTCCTCGATCGGCTGAACGTCCCGGATGCGTTGCGCGACATCCAGGCGCTGGAGCATGCGCCAGGAGGCGGCAGCGATGGCGGAGGCGCGCCCGTCGAACGGCGGCGCGACGGTCGTCTCCGGCGCTTCCCGGTCGACGACCATGGTCTCGATGCCAACGCGGCCCAGCGCGGCGGCCAGGCTCAGGCCCACCAGCCCGCCGCCGACGATCAGTACCCTGGTGCGTTTTTCCGCCATGCTCTGTCCGGTCAGCCGCCGCAGATTCCGATGAAACGGTCGACTTCATCATCGCCGGTTGCGAAGGAGGTGACCAGCCGCGAGACGTCTCGGTCGTCCTTGCGCATGGTGTGGAAGCTCGCGCCCGCCTCCCGCAGCCGCGCGGCCGCGCCCTCGGGGAGGGCGACGAACAACTCGTTCGCCTCGACAGGCGCTGCGAACGCCACGCTGTTCAGACGTGCGAGGCCGTCGTGAAGCCGCGCCGCCGCCCGGTTGGCGTGACGCGCGTTCTCCAGCCAGAGATCGTCTTCCAGATAGGCCAGAAGCTGCGCCGACAGGAACCGCATCTTGGAGAACAGGTGGCCCGCCCGCTTGCGGCGGTAGATGAAGTCCTTCGCCAGGTCGGTGTCGAAAAAGATCACCGCTTCGGCCGCCATGGCACCGTTCTTCGTCGCGCCGAACGACAGCGCGTCGACGCCGGCCTTCCAGGTCATCTCGGCGGGACTGACGTCCAGGCTGACCAGGGCGTTGGCGAAGCGCGCGCCGTCCATGTGGACGCGGCAGCCATGAGCATGCGCCAGATCGCTCAACGCCGCGATCCGGTCGACCGGATAGACCGCCCCCCACTCGGTGCATTGGGTGAGCGAGATCGCCGCCGGCTGGGGGTTGTGATCGAATCCGGCCCTGAAGCGGCCGAGACCCGTCCTCAGGCCTTCGACCGTCAGCCGGCCGTGCTCCGCCTCGACGGGATAGAGCTTGGCGCCGCCGGTGTAGAACTCCGGGCCGCAGCACTCGTCGTCGAAGATGTGGGCGTGGTCGTGGCAGTAGATCGCTCCCCAGGGCGGCGAGAGCGCGGACAGCGCCAGGCAGTTGGCGGCAGAACCCGTCGCCACGGGAAAGACGGCGAGATCGGTCTCGAAAATATCCTTGAGCTGCGCCTCCAGCGATGCAGTCAGGTCATCGGCGCCGTAGGACGGGCTGAATCCCGCGTTGGCGTTCTGAAGCGCCTCCATGATCCGCGGATGGACGCCGGCGATGTTGTCCGAAGCGAAGTTCATCCGGCATGTCCTTCTTCGATGATGTCCAGGGCAAGCCGCTCGGGCTCCAGGTCGGGCGACATGCGCCAGGCGGCGAGACCCTGCGCGCCACCCCAGCGCAGGCCCATGATCAGCCAGACCAGTTCCGGTTCGCCCGCGGCGCGTCCCCGGTCGGTGTCAGAAGGGACCGGCTCGCCGAACGGATGGCTGTGAAAGTGGCCGACGATCTCCAGTCCCGCCGCCCGCGCCTCGCGCTGGGTGCGGAGCCTGAGGCCCGGGTCGATCTCGAAGGTCTTCTCCCGCGCCTCGGCGATGTTGGGGCTGGGCACGACGCTTTCGATCCGGACGCTGCCGTCTTCGAGACGGCCGACCAGCAGTCCGCAGCCCTCCTCTGGAAAGCTCCCCGACAGCGCGGCGAATATCTCGCCCGCGCAATCCTCCGGCAGGGCGACGCGGCCCGACGTCATCGGCCCGTCGCGCGGCCGACCGTGCGGCCGGTGGCCGGATCGACGATCTCGACGGTCACGCGTCCGCCCGGCGTCTCCGTCCGCAGCATCAGCAACCCGCCGGAAAGCGCGGCGTCGACGATGCGGCCATCGCCCAGGTCGCGCGACCACGCCGCTTCGTCCGATGCAGCGGGCGCAGGCTGTGCGGGCGCCGAAGCGCGCGCCGGGGCGGGGTCTTCCTCCACCACCGCGTTCCCGAAACGATTGATCGCCGTGTAGATGATGATTGCGGTCATGGCCAGAATCGCTATGCCGAGGACAACGACAACGATCTTGAGCACGCGGAAATTGGGCTGGTCTGGCTCTGACATCGACGAATCCGACTGGTTGGAAACCGAAATCCCGCCGGATGCCGCCGGCGCACGGCTGGACCGTCATCTGTCGCAGGTCTTCGGCGATCTCTCCCGCACCCGTCTGAAATCGCTGATCGAACAGGGCAAGGTCGAGATCGACGACCGGACGATAACGGAGCCCTCATACAGGGTCAAACCGGGCGAGCACGTCATGGTCGCCTGGGTGCCGGCGGTGGAGGCGGACCCCGAGCCGCAGACGATTCCACTGACGGTGCTGTACGAGGACGCCGATCTGATCGTGATCGACAAGCCCGCGGGCATGGTGGTGCACCCGGCGCCCGGCAATCCCGACGGCACTCTGGTCAACGCACTTCTCGGCCATTGCGGCGACAGCCTTTCGGGCATCGGCGGCGTGCGCCGGCCCGGCATCGTTCACCGGCTGGACAAGGATACCTCGGGCGTGATGGTCGCCGCGAAGACCGACCGCGCCCATCAGGGCCTGGCGACGCTGTTCGCCGAGCACGACATCGAGCGCGTCTACATGGCCCTGGTCTTCGGCGCACCGATCCGGCCGCGCGGCGTGATCGAGGGACCGATCGGCCGCGACCCGAAGGACCGCAAGCGCATGGCCGTGCGCGAGGGCGGCAAGGCGGCGCTCACCCACTACCGCGTGGCGCGCCGTTTCGGCGCCGCGGCCAGCCTGCTGGAATGCCGCCTGGAAACCGGCCGGACCCATCAGATCCGCGTTCATCTGGCGAATGCCGGCTATCCCGTGATCGGCGACCCGGTCTATGGCCGCCGCCGTCAGGCGATGCCGAAAGGGCTCGACGCAGCGGGCCAGGATGCGGTCCGCGCCCTGGGCCGGCAGGCGCTACACGCCGCCGTCCTGGGTTTCCGCCATCCCGTGAGCGGTGAGACGCTGCGGTTCGAGGCGCCCATGCCCGAAGACATGCGCGCGGTGATCCGGGCCCTCGACAATACCGTATGAATCCTTGATCCAACGCATTCCGGGCACCAGATGAAATAAGCCTGCGTGGCGGCGCGCCGCCACGCGGTGAGACAGCCTCGGTTCAGGCCGATCCGCAGGCTGTCCCGTGCAGTGCCGGTAAAGTCGCACGCGTAGAGGAGGGACAAGAAAAATGGCTTCACGCAACAATATGCCCGCTATCACGCCAGAAGGCAGTCTGAGCCACTATCTCGATGAAATCCGCAAGTTCCCGATGCTGGAGCCGGAGGAAGAGTACATGCTCGGCAAGCGCCTGCAGGAGCATGGCGACACCAAGGCCGCGCACAAGATGGTGACCTCTCACCTGCGTCTGGTGGCCAAGATCGCCATGGGCTACCGCGGCTATGGCCTGCCGGTGCAGGAACTGATTTCCGAAGGCAATGTCGGCATGATGCAGGCGGTCAAGCGCTTCGATCCCGACAAGGGCTTCCGGCTGGCGACCTACGCCATGTGGTGGATCCGTGCGGCCATCCAGGAATACATCCTGCGCTCATGGTCGCTGGTCAAGATGGGCACCACGGCGGCGCAGAAGAAGCTGTTCTTCAACCTGCGCAAGCTGAAGGGCCAGCTGCAGGCCATCGAGGAGGGCGACCTGCACCCCGACATGGTGACGACCATCGCCACCAAGCTCCAGGTCTCGGAGCAGGAGGTGATCGACATGAATCGCCGCCTCGCCGCGCCCGACCATTCGCTGAACGCGCCGCTCCGGATCGATGGAGACGAGGAGTGGGTCGACTGGCTGACGGACGATTCGGAGACCCAGGAAGACACCTTCGGCGACGCGGAGGAACTCTCCCAGCGCCGCGCCATGCTCGAAGGCGCGATGAAGGTTCTCAACGACCGCGAGCGCCACATCCTCACCGAGCGCCGGCTCAAGGACAATCCGTCCACGCTGGAGGAACTCAGCCAGGAATACGGCGTCAGCCGCGAGCGCGTGCGTCAGATCGAGGTCCGCGCCTTCGAGAAGCTGCAGCGAGCGATGAAGAATGCGGCCTCCGAGCAACGCAACCGGGCCGAGAAACGTCGCGTCGCCCTCACGAGGGCCTGACCGGCCCGGACCGGCGGCGCCCCTCGCCTGAGCGGCGCGCCCCCGAGCCATGCGTGATCCGCATGGGTGAGGCCGCTCCAATCCGCTAGAAGAGAGTCCGTGTTTCCACGGACCGAGTGAGCGACTTGCCAAGCGCGTCTCCCCAGCGCCGGGCCAAGGCCTTCGTGATGCCCGATCAGAACCCGCTGATCGGAATCGCCTTCATGCTGGCTGCGGTCACGCTGATGTTCCCGACCATGAACACGGCGGTGAAGTATCTCACCGCCCAGGGCTACCCCTTCGGCCAGGTGGTCTGGGCCCGCTATGCCGGACATCTGGTGTTCATGATGATCGTGTTCATGCCGCGCCACGGCCTCTCGCTTTTCAGAACGGCCCGCCCCGGCGTGCAACTCGTGCGGTCGTTCCTGCTCTTCGCCTGTACGGCGATGTACTTCTATGCCCTTCAGTTCATCGATCTGACCGTCGCCGCGTCGATTTCCTTCACCAGTCCGATCGTCGTCACGGCGCTTTCCTTCGCGGTGCTGGGCGAGCGGGTGGGCGTGCGCCGCCTGTGCGCCGTGATCGTCGGTTTCGCGGGCGCGATGATCATCATCCGTCCCGGTGGCGAGGCGTTTCACTGGGCCATGCTGCTCGTTGTCGCCAACACCGTCTGCTACGCCTTCTTCCAGCTCCTGACGCGGAAGATGGCCTTCAACGACAACCCGGAAACCACCAACACGCTGACGGCCGTCGTCGGCGCCACGGTTTCCTCGTTCTTGCTGCTGGACGGCGTGGTGGTGCCCGACAACCTGCTCCACTGGGGCATGTTCGCCGGGGTGGGGGCGCTGGGGGGCTTCGGCCACTACATGGTGGCGCGCTCCTTCCAGTTCGCGGAGGCGTCGGTGGTGGCGCCCTTTTCCTACGGACAGCTCATCGGCGCCACGATCCTGGGTTATCTGGTCTTCGGGACCCTGCCGGACATCTGGACCGGCGTCGGCGCGCTCGTCGTCGCCGGCAGCGGCCTCTACATCGCCTACAGGGAGCGGCGCAGGGTATAGGTGCGGCGGAGGCGGCGGGCAGCGCGCCAGCACCAGTAGAAATGTCCCGCCGCTATCGCGGTCAGCACCAGGCCGGCCAGCAGCCTGAACAGGATGCGCCGGAGCGGCTCAGGCGACGCCCATTTCCGATACATTGCCGGCCTTGTCGATGATGCGGGACTTCGGAACCACCAGGGTGACCGTGGTGCCGACCTCGGGCTCGCTGTCGATTTCGAAGCGGCCGCCGTGCAGCTCGACCAGCGATTTGGTCAGCGGCACGCCGAGCCCGGTGCCTTCGTGCTGGCGGGCGAGGCGGGAATCGGCCTGACCGAAGGGTTCCAGGACCTTCTGCATGTCTTCCTGCGCGATACCGACGCCGGTATCGGCGATGGTCAGATGCAGGTCGCCCTGGGCGTCGAGATCGGCCCGCGCCTCGACGCGGGAGCCCTCGTGGGAGAACTTCACCGCGTTGGAGAGCATGTTCAGCAGCGCCCGGCGCATCAGGATCTCGTCGCAGAATATCTCCAGGCTGCCGCAGTCACCGCGGAAGTCGATGCTGACGTCGTACTTGGCCGCCATCGCATCGACCAGGCGGATACTGCGGTCGAACAGGTCGTCGATGCGGACATGGGATTCGTTGAGCACCGTCTTGCCGGCGTCGATCTTGGTCAGGTCGAGGATGTCGTTGACGATGCGCAGCAGGTGATGGCCGCTGTCGTTGATATAGGTCGCGTATTCCGTGAACCGCTCCGTATCGGGGATCGCCTTGAGCTGCTGGCGGATCAGGTCGGAGAAACCGATGATGGAATTCAGCGGCGTGCGCAGTTCGTGGCTCATGGTGGCCAGGAATTCGGACTTCGCCTTGTTGGCGGCTTCGGCCTTGCGCTTGGCCTCGCGTAGCGTTGTCTCCAGGTCGCGGCGGCGCTTGATCTCGTCGCGGAGCTCGTCGTTGATGTGCTCCAGGTCGAGCGTGCGCTCCGCGACCCGGCGTTTCAGGTTCTCGTTCGCCGCCCTGAGCGCCGCGGAGGCGCGTCGGCGTTCGACCTGGGTGTGGATGCGCGCCACGGTGATGTCGATGTCGACGGGCTTGGTGATGTAGTCGTTGGCGCCGGACTTGATGGCTTCGCCGATGCCGTCGCGCTCGTTGATCGCAGTGACCATGATGACCGGCAGTTCGGATGCGTTACGCACCGACCGGATCAGTCTGAGCGTGTCCATCCCGCTCATCCCCGGCATCATGATGTCCAGCAGCACGATGTCGAACTCTTGCTCGTCCAGCAGCTTGAGCGCCGACGGGCCGTCCTCGGCCATGACGGTCGAGAAGCCGCGGCGTTCCAGACGCCGCGACAGCATCGCGCGGTTGGCTTCGAGGTCGTCGACGACGAGGACGCTGACGGTGTCCGATTCCGACATGGTTCCCCCGCTCTGGGCGTGGATCAGGACCGCCACGCTAACCGGCGCCCATTCAACAAAGCGTTAATGGCCGGAACACGCGGACGACGCCCCGCCGGTTGCCGGCGGGTCCGCGTTCAGCGTTTCTTAAAGCTCGCCGCGTCAGTTTCATGGTCATCAATGGAGCGCGTCCATGGACCTGCACGGTCACCATGATCCAGTACTCGTCGCCTTGGCGGTCGCCGTCGGCATATCGGCCGCCTTCGGCGCCCTGAACCTCTGCGCCCGCGCCCGCGCCGCAACGGGACGCCGCGTCTGGCTCTGGACCGCCCTGGCCGCCGTGACCTTCGGCAGCGGCGTCTGGTCCATGCACTTCATCGCCATGCTGGCGATGACGTTGCCGGGAATCCCGGTCAGCTACGAGCCGGTCATGACGGGCGTCTCCCTCGCCATCGCGATCGTCGTCGCCCTTGTCGGTCAGGCCTTGCTGACCGGTGGCGGAGGCGGACGCCTTCGGCTGATCTTTGCCGGTGCGGTAATGGGACTTGGCATCGCGGCGATGCACTATTCCGGCATGGCGGCGATGCGCATGCCGGCCGTCGCGGTCTATGACAGCCCCATGGTTGCCCTTTCGGTGGTTATCGGAATCGCGGCGGCAACGCTGGCGCTGTGGCTGTTCAATCGGGACAACTCGGTCGGGCGCAACCTGGCCGCGGCGCCCCTTCTGGGGTTGGCGATCGGCGCCATGCACTACACGGGCATGATGGGGATCGACTACCTGCCCGTTTCCGGAATGCAGCCTTCGGACTTCGCCAGCATCTATCCCAATCTGCTGGCGGTGATCATCGCGGGCATCATCGCTCTGGTCTGCTTCGGCGGCTTCGCCTTCGTCTCGCTGGACCGGCGCTCCGCCACCGCGCTCGAGGCGGCCTACGACCGCATCCGGCGGAGCGAGCACCGCTTCAGCCTGATGGTCAATGGCCTGAAGGACTGCGCCGTCTTCATGCTGGATCGGGAAGGCCGGATCGAAAGCTGGAACGATGGCGCTGCGCGTCAGTTCGGCTGGACCGAGGCCGACATCGTCGGTCTGCCCTCGTGGGTGCTCAATCTGCGGGGCGAGCGTGCGGCCCGCAGCCTGGCCCGGGCGCTCAAGAAGGCGCGCCGAGAGGGCCGCAACGAGTTCGACATGCGCGCCATCCGCGCCGACGGCTCCGAGTTCTGGGCCAACACCATCATCTATCCTGTCCGGGAGGATACCGGCGAGATGACCGGTTTCGTCGCCACCATGCGCGACATCAGCGAGCAGAGACGTTCGCGCGAAGCGCTGGCGGCGGCCAATGCCGAACTGGAACGCAAGGTTGAGGACCGCACCATGGCGCTCGCCCGCGCCAAGGAGGCCGCCGAGGCGGCCAACAGCGCCAAGAGCCGCTTCATCGCCAACATGAGCCACGAACTGCGCACGCCGCTCAATGCCATCATCGGCTACACCGAGATGCTGCTGGAAGACTTCGAGGCCGAGGGTGAAACGCAGACCACCGAGGATCTGAAGCGCATCGAGGGTGCGGGCCGCCATCTGCTGGACCTGATCAACGAGATTCTCGACATCGCCAAGATCGAGGCCGGCCGCTACACCTTCGACCACGACATCGTCGACGTGCGCGCGCTGGTGGAGGAGGCCGTGGCGACCGCCGAGCCCATGGTCGAGCGGCACGAAAGCCGGATGCACGTGCATGTCGACGCGATGGTCGACACCATCGAGACCGACCGCAAGCGCCTCTTCCAGTGTCTGCTGAATCTGCTGTCGAACGCCGCAAAGTTCACCCGCGCCGGCGATATCTGGCTCGATGTCGCGATCGACGGCGGCGGCCCACGGCGGATGCTGACCCTGACCGTGCGCGATACCGGCATCGGCATGTCGGCGGACCAGCTGGATCGGGTTTTCGAGGCCTTCGCCCAGGTCGATGACCGCGCGACCCGCGGCGCCGAAGGCACGGGTCTCGGCCTCACCATCACCCGCCGGCTGATCGAGGCCATGGGCGGCGACATCACGGTCGAGAGCGCCCCCGGCGAGGGCTCGACATTCACCATCCGGGCGCCCCTGGAGCCGGTCGAGGAAACCGCCATGGAAGCGGCGGCAGCGGCGGTTCCCGTCGATGCCGCGGCGGCCGCGGTGACCCGCGTTGTGATGATCGACGACGACGCCGCCACCCTGGCGCTCTACCGCCGGCAACTCGAACGCGAGAACCACGAGGTCCACACCGCCGACACCGGGGAGGAGGGCGTGGCGCTGGTGCGGCGCGTGCTGCCGGACCTGGTGTTGCTGGACATGAGCCTGCCCGACCGCAGCGGCGCCGAGGTGCTCGCGGAACTGCGCGCCGATGCGGCGACGGCCGGCATTCCCGTCGCCATCGTCTCCGGTTCCGAGCGCGAGGAGCACCACGCCGTTCTCGACGCGGTGGAATGGCTGACCAAGCCGGTGGGCGGCGAGGCGCTGACCGCCCTTGTGGGACGCTTCGGCCGCGTTGCGGCCGCCGGCCGGGCGCTGATCCTCAGCGACCGGCCACAGGTGCAGTCGCGCATGACCGCTATTCTGGAACGGAACGGCTGGCAGGCGCTGACCGTTTCGGATCCCGAGCACCTGACCGAGACGCTGTTGCAGGGTGTCAGGGCCGCCTTCGTCGACGCCGCCCGCTTCGGCGGCGCGGAGATGGTGGCCAGGCTGGCGCGGAGCGGCGTCGCGGCCATCCGTCTGGTCGATCCGGCGGAGGGACCGCCGGCGGGCGAGGGACCGAGCCTGAGCCTTCCCGAAAGCGACGACGCCGAACTTCCCGCGGGCATGCTGCGGGAGGCCGCCGCGGCCCGGTCCCGGCGCGCGGCCTGACGCTCGGTGGCCCTGCTCCGGGGGCTGGCCTGAGGCGCGGGCATGCGGTGTTTTCATTCCCCCGCCGAGGGCTTATAAGGAGCCGCCCAATACCGGAGTACGGGAGAGTATGATGGCTTCGAAGGACTGGAGCCCGAAGAGCTGGCGCGACAAGCCGATCCGGCAGGTGCCCGAATATGACGATCCTGCCGCTCTCGAGGCGGTGGAAGGACAACTCAGCCGCTTTCCGCCGCTGGTCTTCGCCGAGGAAGCCCGCAGCCTGAAGGCGCGGCTGGCCGAAGTGGCCGAAGGCCGCGCGTTCCTGCTGCAGGGCGGCGACTGCGCCGAGAGCTTCGCCGAGTTCCATCCCGACAACATCCGCGACACCTTCAAGGTGCTGCTGCAGATGGCCGTCATCCTGACCTTCGGCGCGAAGCTGCCGGTGGTGAAGGTGGGCCGCATGGCCGGCCAGTTCGCCAAGCCGCGCTCGGCCGCGACCGAGACCGTCGACGGCGTCGAGCTGCCCAGCTATCGCGGTGACATCATCAACGGCATCGACTTCGATCCCGCCTCCCGCAAGCCGGATCCGGAACGGCTGCTGCGCGCCTACAGCCAGGCGGCGAGCACGGTTAATCTGCTGCGCGCCTTCTCCCAGGGCGGTTTCGCCGACCTGCACCGGGTGCACCAGTGGAACATGGGCTTCATCGCCGACACGCCGACCGGCGAACGCTACCAGGAGATGGCGGAGCGGATCGCCGACTCCCTGACCTTCATGGAGGCCTGCGGCGTCAACGGCGCCAACACGCCGTCGATTTCCAGGGTGGATTTCTACACCAGCCACGAGGCGCTGCTGCTCTGGTACGAGGAAGCGCTGACCCGGCGCGACTCGACGCGCAAGGACGCGCCCTGGGTCGACACTTCGGCGCACATGCTGTGGATCGGCGACCGCACCCGCGATCTGGACGAGGCCCATGTCGAGTTCATGCGCGGCATCCTCAACCCGATCGGCGTCAAGTGCGGCCCGTCGCTGGAGCCCGACAACCTGCTGAAGCTGCTCGACCGGCTGGACCCGGACCACGAGCCGGGACGCATCACGCTGATCTCGCGCTTCGGCGCCGGCAAGGCGGGCGATCATCTGCCCCAACTGGTGCGCGCGGTGCAGAAGGCCGGCCGCAAGGTGGTCTGGTCCTGCGACCCCATGCACGGCAACGTCATCAAGTCGGAAAGCGGCTACAAGACACGGCCCGTCCACGCGATCCTCAAGGAGGTGCAGGAGGTCTTCGCCATCCATCGCGCCGAGGGCAGTCACATGGGCGGCGTCCATTTCGAGATGACCGGCCAGGACGTCACCGAGTGCATCGGCGGCCCCTACAATCTGGGCGACAAGGATCTCTCCGATCGCTACCACACCCACTGCGACCCCCGTCTCAACGGTCCGCAGGCGCTGGAGCTGGCGTTTCTGATCGCCGAGATGCTGAAGGAGGGGCGCGAGGATGACAGCCTCAGAGAAGCGTCCTGAACTGAAGGTCATAGGTGCGGGCGCCGACGGCGCGCCTGGCGAGCCGCGGGATCCCGATCCCGTGCTGGAAGCCGCCATCGCCAGCCGCACGGACCATTATTTCCGCCGCACCAAGGCGATCGTCGAACGCTTCGGCGACATTCAGGTCCGCTACGCCATCTTCATGCGCCGGCCGGTGATCTTCTCGCCGCGGCTGGCGGTCGAATGGATCGAGCAGGTGGCGCGCGAACGCGGCGTGGCCTTCGAGGTCGAACTCTGCCACGCCGAGGGCGAGTGGGTCGGCGCGGGCGACCCGCTGATCTACCTGACCGGCAGCCTGGTCCATCTGGTCGACCTCGAGACGCTCTATCTGCAGAAGCTGGGCGCCGCCTGCGTCGCCGCGCACAATGCCTATTCCATGTGCTGCGACATGCCGAAGGCCGGCTTCCTTGCCATGGACGCGCGCCACTGCACCGGCCCCGACATGGCCGAACTGATGGCCTATGCCGCCTCGGTGGGCTCGGAGGCGGCGAAGCGCGACAAGGGCGCGGTCGGCTTCGTCGGTAACGCCACCGACGCGACGGCGCATTTCTTCGGCCAGGCGAGCGGTCTGGGAACGATGCCGCATGCGCTGATCGGCTATGCCGGCTCCACGCTCCGCGCCGCGGAGATGTTCCGGGAGGTCTTTCCCGACGATGCGCTGACGGTGCTGGTCGACTATTTCGGCCGCGAGGTCACGGACGCGCTGACCGTCTGCCGCCGCTTTCCCGATCTGGCCAGCCGGGGCCGGCTCTCGATCCGGCTCGACACCCACGGCAGCCGCTATGTCGAGGGGCTTGATCCCAGCCTCTCCTACGCGGTGCTCGAGCGCCACGTGCCCAAGGCGACGCGGCAGTACCGCAGCGAGGCGGAACTGCGCTACCTGATCGGCACCGGCGTTTCCGCGGCGGCCATCTTCCACATGCGCGAACGCCTCGACGCGGAGGGCTTCCAGCAGGTGAAGATCGTCGCCTCCTCCGGTTTCGGGCCGGAGAAGTGCCGGGTCATGGGCTCCGTCGGCGCACCGATCGACGTTGTCGGCACCGGCTCATACCTGCCGGAGCGCTGGGCTGAGACCTACGCCACCGCCGATGTCATCGAGTATGGCGGCAAGCCCAGGGTGAAGGTCGGCCGCGAGTTCCTGCTGCGCAGTGGCTGAGACGGCCGTCCGCGCGGCCGCCGGGCCGGCGGAGACCGCCATCGCGCGGCGCTTCTTTCTCGACTACGCCGCCAGTCTCGACGTCGATCTCTGCTTCCAGGGTTTCGATCAGGAGATGGCGCGCTTTCCCGGCGAGTATCGGCCGCCGAAGGGTGCGCTGCTGCTGGCGTGGAAGGGCGACGAGCCCGTCGGCGTCGCCGGCCTGCGTCCGCACGTTTCCGGCTGCGCGGAAATGAAACGTTTCTACCTCACTGACGCGGCGCGCGGGACCGGACTTGGCCGGCGCCTGGCCGCGGCGGTTGTCGAACGCGCCCGGGAACTGGGCTATCCGGGCGTGGTCCTGGACACGCTTCGCTCCATGACCGCGGCGCAGGGCATCTACCGCCGTATGGGATTCCGCGAATACGTCCCCGCCGCCGGCGGCGGCCACCCGGACCTGCTCTACTTCCGGCTCGATTTCTGAGGCGTCTGGTTTCCTCGGCGCCTGCCGCTTAGGCTGCTGTCAGGAGGGCCTGCCGATGACCTATGACTTCTCATCCGTGTTTCGTGACGACCTGCCGCCGCCGGCGCAGCGTTTCACCGGGTTTCCGGCCTTCAACTTCGTCGGCGGCCACAACGCCGAGGAGATGGTGCCGGTCGAGGCCTTCCGCGCGGCGGCGGACGCGGTGCTGGCGCGCGAGGGCGAGACGCTGGGCATGTACGGGCTGCACAGCGGGCCGCAGGGCTATGGCCCGCTCCGCCGTTGGCTGGCCGACAAGCTGAAACGCTACGCGGCGGTCGACTGCGGCGCCGATGACATCCTGCTGACCTCGGGCTCGCTGCAGGCGATCGACCTGATCAACGACGTCCTGCTGGAACCCGGCGACACGGTGGTGGTCGAGGCCGACAATTATGGCGGCGTGTTTCCGCGCCTGGCCCGCTGCGGCGCGAAGCCCGCGCCGGTGGCGCTGGACGCGGACGGCATGTGCATGGATGCGCTGGAGGCGACCCTTGACGATCTCGCCGCCCGGGGCGTGAAGCCGAAATACATCTACACCATTCCGACGGTGCAGAACCCGACGGGCACCATCCTGCCGCTGGAGCGCCGCCGGCGCATGCTCGAGCTGGCGAAAGCTCATGACGTGCCCGTCTTCGAGGACGAGTGCTATGCCGACCTGGTCTGGTCGGGCGCGCGGCCGCCGGCGCTGAAGGCGCTGGACGACGACGGCCGCGTCATCCACATTGGCTCCTTCTCCAAGACCATCGCTCCGGCGCTCCGCGTCGGCTACATCGTCGCCGGCTGGCCGATCCTCTCTCGCATCCTCTCGGTCAAGACCGATGCCGGCTCCGGTGCGCTCGAACAGATGGTGCTGGCCGAGTTCTGCCAGAAGCACTTCGACGGCCATCTGCAGCGGCTCAACGAGCGTCTCGAGGCCAAGCTGGACAACCTGACGGGCGCGCTCGACGCCTTCTTCGGGAGCAGCGTCAGCTATACGCGTCCGCCGGGCGGCATCTTCCTCTGGGTCCGCATGCCCGATGGCGTCGACACGACCCGCCTTGCCGAGGTCGCGGGCCAGGCCGGGATCGCCGTCAATCCCGGTGCGGAATGGTCGCTGGCCGGGGACGCCGGCCGCTGGATTCGCATCTGCTTCGCCAACCCGCCCGAAGCCACGACCCGCGCCGGCATCGAGGCGCTGGCGAAGGTCTGTCACGAGGAATTCGGCGTGCCCGAAATCAGCGGCAATGTGAGGTTGTAAGGCGAATAGAGCGCCACGAATTCCGTGTCATGCCCGCCTGCGTGCGGGCATCCGGTGAACTATCGAATCTCGGCAAAGCCGTTCCGGACCCCTGCACAAGGCGGGGGTGACACGCCGGGAAACGTCCCGGCCGTCAGTAGTTCGAGAGCGCCTGGCTGAAGTCGCGTTTCAGGTCGTCGACGTTCTCCAGGCCGACCGACAGGCGCACCAGCCCGGGCGTCACGCCGATCCGCCGCCGCTCCTCCTCGGAGATGGCGCGGTGCGTTGTCGTCTCCGGATGCGTGATCAGGCTCTTGGAATCGCCCAGATTGTTGGAGATGTCGACGATCTTCAGCCGGTCGAGACAGTGGAACGCCGCGGCCTTGCCGCCGTCGACCTCGAAGGAAATCAGCGTGCCGCCGGCCTTCATCTGACGCTTCGCCAGGGCCGCCTGCGCAAAGCAGGGAAGGCCCGGATAGTGCACCTCGGCGACGCGCGGCATGGCCTTCAGGTGCTCGGCCAGTGACAGCGCGTTGGCGGCCATCTTTTCCACGCGCAGCGGCAGGGTCTCCAGACCCTTCAGCATCACCCAGGCGTTGAACGGGCTGAGCGAGGGGCCGGTGTGGCGCATGAAGGGCATCAGCAGGTCGTCGACGAAGGCCCGCGTCGAGAGGATCGCGCCGCCCAGACAGCGGCCCTGGCCGTCGATGTGCTTGGTCGCGGAATAGACGACGATGTCGGCACCGAGCTCCAGCGGCTTCTGGAACAGCGGCGTGGCGAAGACGTTGTCGACGATCACCTGCGCCCCGGCGGCGTGGGCCAGTTCGCTGACGGCGGCAATGTCGATCAGCGCCAGCGTCGGGTTGGCCGGCGTCTCCATGAAGACGCAGGCCGCGCCGGGGCGCAGGGCGTCCGCCCACTGGTCCAGGTCGTGACCGTCGACCAGTACGGCTTCGATCCCGAAGCGCGGCAGGATCTGGGTCAGGATGTGATGACAGCTTCCGAACAGCGCGCGGGAGGCGACGACGCGGTCGCCGGCCTTCAACTGCGCCATCAGCGAGGCGAAGACCGCGGCCATGCCGGTCGCGGTCGCGAAGCAGGCCTCGGCGCCTTCCAGCAGCCTGAGGCGTTCCTCGAACATGGCGACCGTCGGGTTGCCGTAGCGGGAATAGATGAAGCCGTCCTGTTCGCCCTTGAAGCGCGCCTCGGCGTCGGCGGCTGTCTCGTAGACGAAGCCGGAGTTCAGGAACAGCGCCTCGCTGGTCTCGCCCTCGCCGGAACGGTTCAGCCCGCCGCGGACCAGCCGCGTCTCGGGCGCCCAGCCGTCGACATCGTCGTCGCGCCCGCTCATTGCTGTCGCCAGGGCAGGCCGCGATGGCGCCAGCCGCCGACATTGCCGCGCCGTCCGGCGTCGTCCTTGTCGCCCTCGAAGCCCTCGGCCACGTTGTAGCACGCGGCGAAACCGGCCTCGGTCAGCGCCTTCGCGGCGGCCTTCGAACGCACGCCCGAGCGGCAGAGCAGGTAGACCGGCTGTTCCGGCGTCACCCCCTGGGCGCGGACCTGGTCGACAAAGGCGAGGTTGACGTTCATCTCGGGGTAGGATTGCCATTCGACGAACAGCGCCGCGCGGTCCAGCCCGGTCAGGTCGGGGACGCCGACGAACTGCCATTCGGGCACGGTCCGCACGTCGACCAGCACCGCGTTCGGGTCGGCCTTCAGCGCCTCGAAGACCTCCGCCGGGCTCCGGTCGCCCGCATATCCTGTCTCGGTCATCCCCTCGATGCCTTTCAGAGCGTGTGTATGCCGCATTCGGTCTTGTCCTGCCCGCGCCAGCGGCCGGCCCGGGCGTCCTCGCCCGGCGCCACCCGATCGGTGCAGGGCATGCAGCCGATGGACAGGAAGCCGTCGGCCACCAGCGGATGCCGCGGCAGACCGTATTTCACGAAATGGGCTTCTATGTCGTCCGGGGTCCATTTCGCAAGAGGATTGAACTTCACGCGGCCGTCGGCGGCCTCGATCGCGGGCAGATGATGGCGCTCGCCGCCCTGAAAGCGCTTGCGGCCCGACAGCCAGGCGTCGAAGGGCTGCAGCGCGCGCTTCAGCGGCTCCACCTTGCGCACATAGCAGCACAGATTGGCGTCCCGGCTGAACAGCAGCAGGTCGGGATCGGCCGACTTCACGGCCCGCGGCTCGGGCTTGATCGTGCGGACGTCGCTCAGGCCGAGGCGGTCGGCCAGGGCGTCGCGGTAGCGCAGCGTCTCGCCGAACAGCCGGCCGGTGTCGATGAAGGTGACGGCGATGTGGCGGCTGACCTCGGATGCCAGATGCAGCAATACCGCGGCCTCGGCGCCGAAGGAGGAGACCAGGGTCAGCTTCGGGCCATAGCGGTCGAAAGCGACCTCGATCAGGTCCCGGCCCTGCAAATGTCCGAATGCCCGGTCGAGCTCCCAGGCCTGGTTGGAGGCCCGGATCAGCCGTTCGGTGTCGGCGAAGGGAAATCGTGACTGGAAGGACATGACGCTGAATTCCGTTCGTCTGGGATCAGGACGCGATCGCCTGCGGCGCCGTATGACGGCCGCGATAGGCGGGAATGCGGTCGTCAGCCGCCGGCTGGTAGACCGAGCGGTAGCGCCGTGCCGCCGCCAGCCACGGGCCGGTGTCCGCCGCATCATCGACAACCACGGCGTCGACGCCGCAGCGCAGCAGGAACTGGTGCTGATCGGGGATCAGCGGACCCTCGGCGCGGATCTCGCCCCTGAAGCCCAGATGTTCCCGCAGCGTCCGCGCCTGGCTGAAGCCGCGGCCGTCGGTGAAGGCGGGAAAACGCAACGCCACCGCCGCGATGCGGTCCAGGTCGGGGGCCAGCACCTCCGGATCGGTGTCGTTGGGCAGGATGATGCCGATGGCGGTCTTGCCGCGCAGCAGCTCCCGTTCGGCCTGCCAGAGCTCCAGGCTGACAAAATACGCGCCGGGTTTCAGGGCCTCGGTCGCGGTCTCGGCGGTCTGCCAGCGGTCCTGCAGGACGCGGCCTTGCTTAATCAGCGCCATAGAGAGCCTCCTTGAACGGTGCGGGGCCGGTACGCTCGAGCGTGTCGATGAAACGCTCACCGCCCCGGCGTTGGGCGACATAGGTCTCGATGATGGTTTCGACGGCGTCGACGGTCTCGTGGGCGTCGAAGGCCCGGCCGACAATCTTGCCGACTGCAGCGTCCTCGTCGGCGCGGCCGCCGAGGGTGATCTGGTAGAATTCCTCGCCCTTCTTGTCGACGCCGAGGATGCCGATATTGCCGACGTGATGGTGGCCGCAGGCGTTGATGCAGCCGGAGATGTTCAGGCTGATCTCGCCGATGTCGTGCAGCCGGTCCAGGTCGCCGAAGCGCTCCGACAGCGCCTGGGAGAGCGGGATCGAGCGGGCGTTGGCGAGACTGCAGTAGTCCAGGCCGGGGCAGGCGATGATGTCGCCCAGCAGGCCGATGTTCGGCGTGTCCAGGTCCACTGCGCCCAGCGCCAGCCAGAGGTCGTAGAGGTCGTCCTGGCGGACGTGCGGCAGCACCAGGTTCTGTTCGTGGGCGACGCGCACCTCGCCGAAGGACCAGCGGTCCGCGAAATCGGCCACGGCGTCCATCTGGTCGGCGGTGGCGTCGCCGGGGATGCCGCCGACAGGCTTCAGCGAGATGTTGGCGATGGCATAGCCCGGCTTCTTGTGCGGCTTGACGTTGGAGCGGACCCAGCGCTGGAAGCCCCGGTCCTCGAACTGCTTCCCATGGAAGGTCCGGGAGTCGCCCTCGAAACGCTCGAAGGGCGGTTCGCCGAAGGCGGCACGGATGCGGTCGATCTCGGCCTGGGGCAGGGACAGCACGCCCTCGCGGATCCGCGCCCACTCGGCCTCTACCTGGCGGGCGTATTCGTCGGCGCCCAGCTCGTGCACCAGGATCTTGATGCGCGCCTTGTACTTGTTGTCGCGCCGGCCATGGCGGTTGTAGACGCGCAGCATGGCCTCGAGATAGCTGAGCAGGTCGCGCTCGGCGACGAAGCCGCGGATCAGCTTCGCGATCATCGGCGTCCGTCCCTGGCCGCCGCCGGCCCACATCTGGAAGCCCAACTCGCCGGCGTCGTTGCGGACGATGACGATGCCGATGTCGTGCACCTTGATCGCCGCGCGGTCCTTCTGCGCGCCGGTCACCGCGATCTTGAACTTGCGCGGCAGGAACGAGAACTCGGGATGGAAGGTCGACCACTGGCGGATGATCTCCGACCAGATGCGGGGGTCGTCGACCTCGTCGGCGGCCGCCCCGGCGAACTGGTCGGCGGTGGTGTTGCGGATGCAGTTGCCGGAGGTCTGGATGGCGTGCATCTCCACCTCGGCCAGCTCGGCCAGGATGTCCGGCGTCTCTTCCAGCTTCGGCCAGTTGTACTGGATGTTCTGACGCGTGGTGAAATGGCCGTAGCCACGGTCATAGCGGCGCGCGATATGCGCCAGCTTGCGCATCTGCGTCGACGACAGCACGCCATAGGGCACGGCGACCCGCAGCATGTAGGCGTGAAGCTGCAGGTAGAGGCCGTTCATCAGCCTCAGCGGGCGGAACTGCTCTTCGGTCAGTTCGCCGGAAACCCGGCGGGCGACCTGATCGCGGAACTCGGCCACACGGGTCTCGACGAGTTCGCGGTCGATGGCGTCATAGGCGTACATTGCTCTACCTCACGCGGCCTGGGGCTTCAGGTAGTCGACGGACGGACCGCTCATGCGCAGCCGCTCGCGGTAGCGCAGCGGGTGCAGTTCTTCGCCGATCCGTTCGACGGCGATCTCGTAGGGACCGACAGCGACGCCCGGCTCGGCTTCGGCGCGGGTCAGCAGGGCGGCCGTGGCCTCCTTGCCTTCGGCTGTCTCGGCCTGTTGCAGATCCGTGGACCAGCCGGTCCCCGTCAGGAAGATGACGACGCCGTCGTTCAGGCGGTTGGCGGTGATGACGTTGAGGCTCATGGTGTCTCTCCGCGACTCAGAGGGCGAGGGCCAGCCGCTCGCTGGCGGTGGCGGCAAGGGTGTCGCCGGCGACTTCGCCGATGACGATCAGGGCGGGCGAGGCGACCGCTTCCCGGACCAGCAGGTCGGGCAGGTCGTCCAGCCGGCCATAGACCACGCGCTGGCCGGGCAGGGTGCCGTTCTCGATCACCGCAACCGGGGTCGCCGGGTCGCGGCCGTGATCGATCAGGGCCTGGCTGGAGGCGCGGGCCGTATCGACGCCCATGTAGACCGCCAGCGTGTGGCGAGCGCTGGCCAGCAGGCGCCAGTCCAGGTCCGGCTCGCCACCCGCCTTGCCCTGGCCGGACAGGAAGGTGACGGCGCTGGCCTTGTCGCGATGGGTCAGCGGGAAGCCGGCGGCTGCGGCGCAGCCGGTGGCGGCGGTGATGCCGGGCACGATCTCGACTTCGACGCCGTGGCGCTTCAGGAAGTCGGCTTCCTCGCCGCCGCGGCCGAAGACGAAGGGATCCCCGCCCTTCAGCCGGACCACGAGATGCCCGGCGCGGGCCTCGTCCAGCAGGATGCGGTTGATCTCGTCCTGGCTCCGGAAATGTGCGTCGCGCGACTTGCCGGCATAGACGCGGCGGGCGTCGCGGCGGGCGAGGTCCAGCACCTCGTCGCTGACCAGCCGGTCATGGACGATGACGTCGGCCTGCTGCAGCAGGCGATGGGCCTTGCGGGTCAGCAGTTCCGGGTCCCCCGGGCCGCCGCCGACGATGGCCACGCGGCCGATGATCTCGCCGGCCGCAGCACGGTTGATCAGCGCCAGCATGTCCTGGCTGGCCCCGTGTTCCTCGCCGCGCAGCACCTGACGCGCCACCGGGCCGTCGAGGAACCGGTCCCAGAACTTGCGGCGCTGGCGGGCCGTGGGCAGCACAGCCTTCACGGCGCCCCTGAAGCGGCCCACGAAGCCGGCGAGGCTGCCAAGATTTCGCGGCAGGGCGGTTTCGATGATGCCGCGCACCTGGCGGGCCAGCGCAGGCGCCGCGCCGCCGGTCGAGATGGCCACGGTGACAGGGGCGCGGTCGACGATCGCGGGCATGGTGAAGTCCGACAGGGCCGGCCGGTCGACCACGTTCACGGTCACGCCGGCGATGCGGGCCGCGTCGGAGACGATCCGGTCGGCGGCCTCGTCATCCGTAGCGGAAATGACAAATGCCGCCTCTTCCAGATCCTGACTGTGGAATTCCCGGCGGTGCACCGCGATCACGTCCTCGGCCGCCCAGGCCGAGAGGGTCGCGTCCGGCTGCGGCGTTACCACCGTGACCGCGGCGCCGGCGTCCAGCAGCAGCCGCGTCTTGGCCATCGCGGCCTCGCCGCCGCCGACGACGAGAACCTTGCGGCCCGTGAGTTTCAGGAAGATCGGAAATGCCTGCATGACGCCGCTCCTATAGGAAAAGGCTCAAGTGGCTGGAAGCGCTGAAGAAATGCGCACGCCTGTGGCCGGCGGAATGCGGTTCTGCAATGGGCTGCGCCGTCATGGCGTGACCTCCGTGGCTCTGTTCCGGGCCCACGGAGAAAGCTCCGTGGCGCTTTAGCTGTTGGTGACGCGGTGCAAGCTGCCCAATCAAATGCCGCGGGTCCGGTTTCCGGTCGGACCAGTCCGTCGTCCTTCGCGCTGTTCCGGGGTCTGCCCTTCGGTTGCCGCGGGGCTCGCCGCCAGGATATCGCGCCGTGTTCGACATGGACGAAAATTCGTTATCTCGAACTGTAAGTCAATAAAATTATTACGCAGAAAGGGATATATATTATTAATCACATAATTTTCGTGTAGAAATTGAACATGCAGGACGCCAGGCGCAGCCAGCGCGCCGGACGCGGTATCGTCAGCCGGCGAGCGCCGGCCCGGTCAGCAGGAAGATGTCGTCCTCATGGATGGGGCTGTCGAACTGCAGCCCGGTACCGTGTTCGCCCTGAAAGACCACCCGTGCGGCCACGCGCTGCAGGCAGGGCGCCGCGTCGACGAACACGCGGTCGCCCTCGGCCGCGGCGATCGCCGGAGCCAGCAGCATGCCGCCCCGTGAGATATCGACCGCATTGGCGCTCTGCGTGTCGCCGCCATCCGCGCCGCCGACGCGGACCTCGGCGCGGGCGGGCCACCTGGGCGATGTCCGGGTGCGGTCCCGCCAGCGCGCGAGCAGGGAAACGCCGGGTCCCGGTTTCTGTTCCATGACATGGCTCCGAAACTGTCTGTCGTTCCGCGGCAGCTTCGGATGCGGGGTTGAAGGAAGTCTTAAGTCGCGTCCCCCGCCAGCCGGCCGATGATGAACATGCGGCGGAACGGAAACAGCGTGATCCCGTCCGCCGCCATCGGATAGGCCTCGCGCAGCCGCTTCCTGTAGAGCTTGACGAAGTCGTCGAAGTCGAGCGGGTCGAGGTGGCGCTCCACGGGCAGCAGCGCCGTGCCGCGCACCCACTCGAACACCGGATCCTCGCCGGTCAGCGCCTGCTGGTAGACCGTCTCCCAGATATCGACATGGTTGCAGTCCGCCCTGAGCAGGCCGTGATAGAAGGCCGGCGCCTGCACGAAGTCGCCGACCAGCCTGTTGAGCAACCGCTCCCGGTACGGGGCCTGCGCCGCGATCTCTCCGATCAGCGTGTGGGACGGCGCCTCGAAGTTGTTGGGCTGCTGTATCGCCACGACGCCGCCGGGCCGGAGCGCCGCCAGCAACCGCCGGAACAGGCCCTCATGGTCGGCCACCCAATGGATCGAGGCGTTGGCGAAGATCACGTCCGCGGGTTCGTCCGGCTTCCATTCGGCGATGTCGCCAGGCTGGAACTCCAGACCGGGATGGTTGGTCCGCGCCTTCTCCAGCATGGCTTCGCTGTTGTCCACGCCGATCACGCGGGCTTCGGGCCAGCGGGCCTTCAGCGGCGCGGTCGAATTGCCCGGGCCGCAGCCGAGGTCGTAGACCAGCCGCGCTTCCCCGACCGGGATACGCGCCAGCAGGTCGAGCGCCGGCCGCGTGCGCAGATCGCCCATGGCGCCCTTCATGTACTGGTCCGGGTTCCAGGCGTTGGCGGCCATCAGGGGCTCCTTCGATTGACGCTGTCGCGGGCGGTCCCGATAATCCGGCATGGCTCGGGGGAGGGGCCGCATCATGACCTATGACGACTACGAATGCATTTCGTTCAGCCGTGACGGCAAGATCCTGACGGTGACGCTCAACCGTCCCGACGTGCTCAACGCCGTCAACGCCCGGCTGCACACGGAACTGAGCACGCTGTTCTACGACCTGCAGCGCGACGAGGCGGAGATCGTCGTGCTCACGGGCGCCGGCAAGGCGTTCTGCGCCGGCGGCGACATCGACTGGATGCAGGAGGGGATCGACGAGCCCGCGGGCTTCGAGACCACCGCCTACGAAGCCAAGCAGATCGTCTTCGGCCTGCTGGACCTGGAGAAGCCGATCATCTGCCGCCTCAACGGCGACGCCGTCGGTCTCGGCGCGACGATCGCCCTGTTCTGCGACATCGTCATTGCCGCCGACACGGCGCGGATCGGTGATCCGCACGTCTCGGTGGGCCTGGTGGCCGGCGACGGCGGCGCGGTGATCTGGCCGCAGCTCATCGGCTATGCCCGGGCCAAGGAATATCTCATGACCGGCAAGCTGGTGGGCGCGGCCGAGGCCGCCGGCATGGGTCTGGTCAACCACGCAGTCGCCGCGGACGCGCTGGACGCCGAGGTCGACAAGATGGCGAAGCGGCTGGCCGGCGGCGCCTCCAAGGCCATCCGATGGACCAAGGTCTCGGTCAATATCGGACTCAAGCAACTCGCCCATTCCATCATGGACACTTCGATCTCCTATGAGCTGATGAGCAACCTGACCGACGATCACCAGGAAGCGGTCAACGCCTTCCGCGAGAAGCGGCGTCCCAACTTCACGGGTAAATAGAGATGGCCCGTATTCCCTATGTCGATCCGGCCGAGGCGCCGGAGGACGTCGCCGCCCTGCTCGCCAAGGTGCCGCCCATCAACGTCATGCGCATGCTGGCGCACGCGGCGCCCGAGTTCCGGCGTTTCGTGTCCTTTTCGGACGCGTTGCTCAGGAAATCAGACATCGACAAGTGGTGGCTGGAACTCGCGATCCTCAGGGTCGGTCACCTGTCGAACGCGCCCTACGAGATCTTCCAGCACGAGGCGCTGGCCCGCGCCGTCGGCGGCCCCGAGGAGAAGATCGCTGCCGTGGGCCGATGGCCGGAAACCGACGCCTTCGATGCGGACGAGGAACTGATCCTCGCCTACACCGACGACGTGGTGAACAATGTCCGCGCTTCCGACGCGACCTTCGAACCGCTCAGGGCGAAGCTCAGTCACCAGGGCCTGGTGGAACTCACCATGGCGATCGGTTTCTACATGATGGTCTCGCGGTTGCTGAACACCTTCGATGTCGAGATCGAGGCCGACGGCAAGAGCCGGATCAACCTCGAACGCTGAGATGTGATGTTCGCCGGCTGACGGACAGCAGACCGGCCCGTATCTTGCCAGTATATTCGTGTTCGGGCCGCAGCATGGCCCCGGGACGCCTCAGGGTGGCGCAACCGGTCCGGATTCGGGCTTCGACTGTTTCGAATTGGTACAGGATATCATGGCCAGCAACTCATCCGGCAAGCGCGGCGGCGGCCGTGACGATGATCGGCGCGAAGACGAGCGCGGCGATATCGTGCGCGGCCGTGACAAGGGCGTCGAGCGGGGACGGGCCGAGGAAGAGCGCGAAGAGAACCGCGGCCGCGATGACGAAGACCGCGGCGAGATCGTGCGCGGCCGTGACAAGGGCGTCGGGCGGGAGCGGGTCGAGGACGACCGCGACGATGACGAGGATCACGAGCGCGGCAGGAACCCGGGCCGCGGCGACGAAGACGGCGATGGGGACGGCCGCGAGGGTCGGAAGGATCGCGATGGCCGCGAACGCGTAGCCGACAAGGACGACGAACGGACCCGCAAGGACGAGCGCGACGAGGACGACGCGCCCGAGGCGCGCGGCAAGGGCCGCGACAAGGATGAGGAGCGCAAGCGCGCCGAGGAGAAGGACGGCGAGGACCGCGACGCGGAGGCTGCCGGAAAGAATGCCCGGACCGAAGAGAAGGCCCGGAAGATCGAACAGGCCGATGACGGTGTCGACGCCGGCAAGGATGCGAAGGCCGGCGCGGCGAACCAGCCGGCCGAACAGCCGAAGAAGGCCGAACAGGACAAGGACCCGAAGAAGGAGAAGGTCGCGGACGACGGCGGCGACACGCTGGGCGGAAGCGATCTCTTCCGGGGCGGCGACAATGTCGGCGACGATACCCTGTTCGCCGAACGCGGCGGGGACACGCTCGAGGGCGGCGCGGGAGACGACAGGCCTGCGGACGACGAGCAGGCCGGCAAGGGCGAACTTCAGGGCGAAGAGAAACCGGTGCTGCTGAAGGTGGCCGAGGCGGAGCCGAAGGGCTTCGTCGGCGGCGAGACGCGCGACAAGCTGATCGGCGGCGAGGGTTCGGAAACCTTCGATTTCGGCGGCGGCAACGATTACGGCCGCGGCGGCGACGGCGACGATACGCTCTGGGGCGACGATGGCGACGACATCCTTGTCGGCGAGAACGGCCACGACGTCATCATCGGCGGTCTGGGCGCCGACAAGCTGATCGGCAAGGACGGCGACGATTCCATCGAAGGCGGCGAGGCGAACGACGACGTGCGCGGCGGCGCCGGCACGGACAGCCTCTGGGGCGGCGATGGCGACGACCTGGTGCGCGGCGAGGACGGCGACGACCTGGTGTTCGGCGGCGCGGGCTTCGACAAGCTCCGCGGCGACGGCGGCAATGACAGTATCGAGGGCGGCGACGGCACCGACTGGCTGTTCGGCCATGACGGCGCCGACGTCCTGACCGGCGGGGCCGACGACGACACCCTGCGCGGCGGCCTGGACAACGACACCGTATATGGCGGCGCCGGCCACGACGTGGTCCGCGGCGGCGAGAACGACGACCGCGTCGAGGGCGGCGATGGCGAGGATTTCCTCACCGGCGACGCCGGCAACGACACCCTGCTGGGTCAGGCGGACGACGACAAGCTGGTCGGCAATTCCGGCGAGGACAGCCTGGAAGGCGGCGACGGCAATGACGACCTGCGCGGCGGCAGCGACAACGACACCCTGAACGCCGGCGCCGGCAACGACCAGATCTTGGCCGGTGTGGGCGATGACATCGCCGACGGCGGCGAGGGCGACGACACCATCCACGGCGAGGGCGGCGGCGACACGCTCAGCGGTCAGGCCGGGATCGACCGCATCTTCGGCGGCTCGGGCGACGACCTGATCGATGGCGGCGACGGCGACGATACGGTCGCCGGCGGCGCCAATGCCGACACCGTCCACGGCGGCGCTGGCGCGGATTTCGTCGGCGGCGGCACTGGCGACGACCAGCTGTTCGGCGGCGCGGACGGCGACGAGATGAACGGCGGCGTCGGCTTCGACCTGATTCACGGCGACGAAGGCGACGACACCATTCTGGGCGGGGCCAACGCCGATACCATCTTCGGCGGTGACGGCATCGACATGATCAACGCCGGCGCCGGCAATGACAGCATCGACGGCGGCGAGGGCATGGACCTGCTGATCGGCGGCACCGGCAACGACACCATGACCGGGGGCGGCGGCGATGACTGGTTCTATCTGAACGGCGACGAGTTCGGCCATGAGGTCATCACCGACTTCCAGGCCGGCGACCTGCTCGACTTCTCGGGCACCAGCTTCACGCGGCGCGACGTGCAGATCACCGAATCGAACGGCAATACGGTGATCACCGCGGGCGCGAACTCGGTCACCCTGCTGGGCGTGCTGCCGGCCATGCTGGCGGGCGAGGCGATGTTCTTCCCCGGCGACGGCGAGGCGCCCGACTTCAGCGAGATCGAGAACGCCGAAGGCGCACAGCATGGCGGTGACGGCAAGGACAAGCTCTACGGCGGCTGGAACGACGACGACACGCTGGTGGGCCTGGGCGGCGACGACCAGCTCTACGGCAATGGCGGCGAGAACGCCCTCTTCGGCGGCGACGGCGACGACAAGCTCTATGGCGGCAACAACGCCGATCTGCTGGTCGGCGGGGCCGGCAAGGACAAGGTCTATGGCGGCGAGGGCGTCAACACCATTCATGGCGGCGACGACGACGACGAACTGCGCGGCGGCAACAGGGAAGACGAGATCTTCGGCGGCGCCGGCGATGACAAGGTCTATGGCTCGGAAGGGCTCAACACCCTCGAAGGCGGCGACGGCGACGACAAGCTCTATGGCGGCAACGCGGCGGACACCATCCGCGGCGGCGAGGGCGACGACGAGATCAAGGGCAGCGAAGGCGAGAACCTTCTGGACGGCGGCGCCGGCAACGACACGATCGACGGCGGCAATGCGGCCGACACGATCCAGGGCGGCGACGGCGACGACGAGATCAACGGCAGCGAGGGCCTGAACCAGCTCTTCGGTGGTGCGGGCTCGGACACGCTGGAGGGCCGCAACGCGGCCGATTTCCTGGACGGCGGTGATGGTGACGACCGCCTGATCGGCGGCGAGGGCCAGAACACCCTGCTGGGCGGCGCGGGCGGCGATTTCCTCGAGACCCGCAACGGCAATGACAGCCTGGACGGCGGCGCGGGCGACGACACGCTGATCGCCGGCAACGGCAATGACACGGTCATCGGCGGATCCGGCAATGACAGCCTGACCGCAGATCACGGCAACGACTATTTCGATGGCGGCGAGGGCGATGACACCCTGTCGGCCGGCGGCGGCAACGACACGCTGATCGGCGGCGCGGGCAACGACTTCCTCGACGGCGGCGACGGCGAGGATCTCTATATCTTCCGCCGCGATGAGAGCGGATCGAACGACGACGTCATCAGCGACCGGAAGTGGAACAACAACACCCTGGAGCTGCATGACAGCGAGGGCGATCTGGATCTCGACGAGGTCGCTTTCCGCGACAATGGCGATGGCACCTGGACGGCCGCCTTCGCCGACGGCGGCGGCACCATCACCTTCGATCCGAGCGTCGTCGCGGAGATCAACCTGATGGACGGCCTGGGCGAGGTCGGCAGCTCGCTCCGCTATGACAGCCGCGGCGAGACCTACGAGGTCATCGACGGCGATCGTGATCTCCTGATCCTGCTCTGACCGCCGCGCGGGCCGGCTCCCGCGCCTGCTCCCCTGTTCCGGACGATTCCCGCTCGCCGCCCGCGTCTGGCATGGCGCTGGCATGGCGGTCTTCAGGATTTGGTAACGGAACCGCGATGGGCCGGCCCCGACCGGACATCGTAGAGCAGAATTAGAAAAACTGTTCCGGATCGGGACACACAGGAGACCGACATGTCGCTTCTTGCCGAAATCGCAGCTCTGGGCGTACAGCGCGGCATCGCCTTCGCGACCATCAACGGCGATGAGACCTCCGAGAATCTGCAGGGGACCTCCGGGGATGACCGCATCTTCGGCGGCGGCGGCGACGACACCATGAACGGCCTCGCCGGCGACGACACGGTGCGCGGCGGCGACGGCGACGACAATGCGCTCGGCGGCGGCGGTAACGACGTGGTGCGCGGCGACGAGGGCGACGACCGGGTCTTCGGCGGCGCCGGTGACGACAGTCTGACCGGCGACAATGGCAATGACAGCCTGGTCGGCAATGACGGCGACGACACGGTGCGCGGCAACAATGGCGACGACACCATCAAGGGCGACGCCGGCAACGACGAACTCTTCGGCGGCGGTGGCCGCGACGAGGTCGACTACCGCGGCACCGACGGCGACGTCCACGTCGACCTGGGCGCGGCCGGTGACGACAACGGCCTGGCCAACAGCGACGACTTCGGCGAGGACACGCTGGACTCCATCGAGATCGTCAAGACCGGCGACGGCGACGACTTCGTGGCCGGCGATTCGTCCAACGAGGAAATCGAGACCGGCGCGGGCGATGACATCCTGGTCGGCAATGACGGCGACGACCTGCTGGAAGCCGGCGATGGCGTCGACGAGCTGTTCGGCGGCAATGGCGAGGACACGCTCCGCGGCGATGGCGGCGACGACTACGCCGAGGGCGGCGCGGACAACGACAACATCTTCGGCGGCGCGGGCAGCGACGACCTCAACGGCAATGAGGGCGACGACACGCTGAGCGGCGAGGACGACGACGACTTCCTGTTCGGCGGTCAGGGCGACGACGTCATCAACGGCAATGGCGGCAATGACGACATCGAAGGCGGCGACGGCAACGACGACCTGCGCGGCGGCGATGGCAACGACGATATCCATGGCCAGGCGGGCGACGATCGCATCGTCGGCGAACTTGGCGACGACATTCTCTCCGGCGGCGATGGCGCGGACACGGTCTTCGGGCAGGACGGCGCCGACGACATCGTGGGCGGGCTGCTGGACGATCTGCTGTTCGGCGGCGGCGGCAATGACACGGTCGACGGTGAGGACGGCGACGACGTGATCTTCGGCGAGGACGGCGACGACGAACTGAATGGCGGTGCGGGCAATGACGACATCCGCGGCGGCAACGGCCAGGACATCGTCATAGGCGGCGCCGGCGCCGACGTGATCCAGCTGCTCAATGGCGACGATTACGCCGAGGGCAACGAGGGCAACGACACAATCCGTGGCGGCGCCGAGAACGATGATATCTACGGCGGCGACGGCGACGACACCGTGCGCGGCGACGAGGGCGACGATTGCGTTCATGGCGACGACGGCGACGACTTCGTCACCGGCGGCGCGGGCAACGATTCCATGGAAGGCGGCCTGGGTAACGACCTGATTCTGGGTGAGGACGGCGACGACTTCGCCGACGGCGGCGCGGGTGACGATGAAATCCGCGGCGGCGCCGGTGACGACACCTTGGACGGCGGCGCCGGCAACGACACGATCCTGGGAGAGTCGGGCAGCGACGTCCTTTCCGGCGGCGACGGCGACGATCTGCTGAACGGCGACATCGCCGATGACACGCTGTTCGGCGATGCCGGCGACGATCTGCTGCGCGGCGGCGGCGGCGATGACGAGCTCAACGGCGGTGACGGCAACGACACCCTGGTCGGCGCCGAAGAGAACGACCTGCTGAACGGCGATGGCGGGCGGGATTCGATCCAGGGCGGCGGCGGCAACGATACGCTGGACGGCGGCGCCGATCACGATACGCTCGATGGAGGCGACGGCGCCGACGAGATCGACGGCGGCGCGGGCGACGATGACATCGTGGGCGGCCTCGGCAACGACACCATCCGCGGCGGCGACGGCTCCGACCTCGTCCAGGCCGGCGAGGGCGACGACATCGTCTATGGCGGCGACGGCATCGACTTCATCACCGGCAGCTTCGGCAACGACCTGATCTACGGCGGCGACAACGAGGTCCTGCTGGGCGAGAACCTGATCGAGAACGGCGACTTCGAGAGCCACGGCGCGCTGAACCGCGGCGACTGGGGCACGTTCGACCAGATCGACGGGTGGGCCGCGACGCGCAGCACCATCGAGGTCCAGGAAGGCAGCCACTGGGGCACGCCCTGGACGCCGGACGACAACTCCTTCATCGAGCTCGATTCCCATCCCGAACACTGGTGCGACTGGTCGACCAACGCCACGGTGGTCCAGAACGTCGACGTCCCCGTCGACGGCACCTATCTGCTTAAGGTCGACTATTCGCCGCGCTACAAGAGCTGGTGGACCGACACTTCTGAGACCAGCCAGCTGGAGATCCGCATCGGCGGTCAGACGGTGGCGGTGCTCTCCTCCGACTGCGTCGGCTGGGAAACCTATGAGTTCGAGGTGCAGCTCCAGTACGGCGCGACCGACCTCGAACTGATCGGCCGCGGGTCGGACGACACCTATGGCGCGCTGGTCGACAACATCTCGCTGCAGCAGATCGCCAAGGAAACGCTGTTCGGCAGCGACGGCAATGACACCATCTATGGCGACGCCGGCGATGACTTCATCGACGGCGGCCTGGACGACGATTTCGTCAGCGGTGGCGCGGGCGATGATCTCGTCTGTGGCGCCGACGGCGATGACACGCTGGTGGGCGGCAAGGGCGCAGACACCCTGCATGGCCAGGCCGGCTATGACCTCGCCGACTACTCCGAGGCCTGCGATGCGATCGCCATCGCATTCTCCGACGTCGATTGCTACGGCATCGGCGGCGCCTTCCGCTATGCCGGCGAAGGCGGACTCGCGGGCGAGGCCCTGGGCGATGTGTTCATCGAGGTCGAGGCCTTCCGCGGCACGGCCTTTGACGACACGATCTACGGCGCCGAGACAGAAATGGCCTATGAATTGGGCGCGGGCGACGATGTCTTCGACACCGATTATGGCGATCGCGTCGCCGACCTGGTCGATGCCGGGGCGGGCGACGACCGCATCTGGTCGGGCGCTGGCGACGACACGCTGTACGGCGGCGCCGGCAGCGACACCATCGACGGTGAGCGCGGCGACGACGTGATCCATGGCGGCCTCGGCGACGACTTCCTCTCCGGCGGCGGCGGCGACGATACCTTCGTCTTCGGCGAAGGCGGTTTCGGCCGCGACGTCATCTGCGACTTCGGCAGCGGCGACAGGATCGACCTGACCGGCCTCGGGCTGGCGTTCGACGATCTCTCGATCAGCTCCAGCGGCTGGTGGTGGAGCCGGGATACCCTGATCGACTTCGCCGACGGCAGCCAGATCCGGCTCAAGAACTTCGACGAACGCTATCTGGATGCGGATGACTTCGTGGGCCTCGAGGCGCCGGCCCGCAACGAGATTGTCGGTTCGCGCTGGCGGGACCGGCTCGACGGCACCGATGGCGACGACCTGATAAGCGGTCTCGGCGGCGACGATACCCTGAAAGGCCATGATGGCGACGACATCCTCGACGGCGGCGCCGGCGACGATGTGCTGAAGGGCGGCCGGGGCGCGGACATCTTCACCTTCTCCGGCGAGGATTTCGGCTATGACCGGATCAGCGACTGGTGCGAGAGCGATGGCGACAGGATGGATGTCAGCCAGCTCGGCGTCTCCTTTGGCGACATCCGGATCATCGACGTCGGCCGCGACGTCCTGGTGAAGGTCGGCGATCACGGCGCGATCCGGATCGAGGACACCTACACCAGCTCCATCGGCGAGGACGACTTCATCGGCCTGGTCTGACGGTACGGCCAACCGCGAGACGCGAGGGGCGGTCCCGCAGGGGGCCGCCCTTTCTTTTTCCGGCCGCTGGAGATGGCGCGCAGGAGGATTGCGACAGATGAATTAATTCGGTTACATTATCCGGGACGGGGTGGCGGTCGCGCCTGCGCCTGCCGCCTGACAAGGAAGGGGAGGAATCCGAAGTCATGCAACGTCGCAATCTATTGAGGGCCGCCGCCATCGGCGTGGGCCTGAGCCTGGCGGGCGCGCCCGTGCTGGCGCAGGACAAGACCTTTCTCACCATGGACAGCAATCCCGCCGGCACCACCGTCGGGCAGTTCATGATCGCGTTCAGCCAGGTCGTTCAGAAATACCTGCCGATCGAGATCCAGATCTCCACCGGCAAGCCGGCGACCAAGTCGGCCGTCGACGCGGCGCGCCAGCAGGTCGATCTCTACACCGGCGCGCCGACCATCAACTGGTACATGCAGAACAAGGCGGCGATGTTCGCGAAGGTGGACGACGCGCCGGAAATGAACGCCACGCTCCGGGGCATGATCAACTACCCGCTTGGCCCGTATCAGATCGTCACCTATGCCGATTCCGGCATCGAGACGCTGGACGACATCAAGGGCCGGAAGGTCTTCCTGGGCCCGCCCGCCGGCGCAGCGACCAAGGTCATGATCGACGTGGTCAAGGCCGTCACCGGTTACGAGCCCGGCGAGGACTTCGAGATCATGCGCTATGACTGGTCTTCGGCGGAGACCGCCTTCCTCGACGGTCAGATGGACGTCTATGTCGTGCCGACCAGCATGCCCAGCCCGCAGATCCAGCAGTTCGGCCTGATCCGCGAGATCCGCTTCCTGGGCATTCCGGCGGACAAGATGGATCACGAACTGATCCAGGCTTCGCTGAAATATCCCGGCCGGACCATCTGGGAGATCCCGCCCGGATCCTATGACAACCAGGTCAACAAGGAAGCCGTGCAGACCATCGGCTCCTGGGTCGGCATCCAGACCCAGAAGTGGCTGGGCGAGGATCTCGTCTACGACATGGTCCGGACCTTCTTCGAGAATCTGGATGAGGTGCACCAGACCGCGCCCTGGATGAAGACCATCACCCTGAATACGGCGCTGAACGAGATGAACGTGCCGCTGCATATCGGCGCCTACCGCTACTACAAGGAGCAGGGCGTCGACATTCCTGAAGCGCTGGTTCCGCCCGAGGCGAAGTAGCGCCGTTTCATCCGGCTATTCGGGAACGGGGCCCGCGGGATGCGAATGCGTCCGGCGGGCCTTTTTCTCTTGTGGCGGATCAGGCGCGGATGGCCCAGAAACTGGCGTCGTGATTGGGGCGGGGACGCGGGATGAAGCCGGTCAGCCGACCGCAGAGCCCCGTCATCGCCCGCGCGGCGTACTGGCTGGCGAACAGGGGTTCCAGTGCGCCGGCGGCAATCAGCGGCCTCAGCGCGTTCTGTTCGTTGTAGCCCCGCGCCTCCCAGTCTTCCGGATAGGGCCAGGGCAGGAAGATGTCGTGGACGTGCACCAGCACGCCCGCGGGCAGGGCGGGAACGATCTCGCCGAACAGCAGATCGACGTCCGTCCCCGGCATCAGGATGTGACTGGAATCGATCGACAGCACGTCGCCCGGCTTCAGCGCCGCGAATACCGAACGGTCCGCGTTCTGGACGATGTCCTGCACCAGCGTCAGCGGCAGGGCGGCGATATCCGCGCGCGGTGCGGGATCGATGGCGGTGATCGCGCAATCGAAATCGCCGTCGCGCACAGCGCGGACCATGAAGCGTGTGGAATGCCCCGAGCCGATCTCCACGATGCGGGCCGGCCGGCGGTCGCGGACGAGAGCATAGGCCGCCGCCGCGTCCAGTCCGGCGAACCAGTCCTGGTCCCAGCGGGGCGCGGGCGCGGGGTCGTCGGCGCCGATGGCCAGCAGCGCCTCGCGGTATCCGGCGATCAGGTCGAGCGTCGCCTCGAAGCGGTCCGCCGCGTCCGCGAAGATCCGCTCCACCGCCGGAGCCACGGCTTCGGGCCTGGCGTCGGCCGCGTGCCGATAGGGAATGAACCAGCCTTCGCGCGCCTCGCCGGAGAGCGTCCGCCGCGCCATCTCCCGGCGCCGCGCCTCGAAGGAGGCTTTCTCCGTCATTGTCCTACGGCCTCAGCACCATGCCTTCGCGGGCGACGACGGAGCCGGGCCGGGCCTTCTCGACGTCCCGGGCGATGCCGTCCATGAAATCGTCGTCATGTTCGGGATCGTGATGGAAGACGACATAGGTCTTAGCGTTCGCCGCGTCGCAGAGGCGCATCCCGGCCTCCCAGGTCGAATGACCCCAGCCGACGCGCTGCTTGTATTCCTCGTCGGTATAGCTGGCGTCGTAGATGACGATGTCGGCGTCCCTGAGGAACTCGACCAGCCGCGGATCGTTGCCCTCGGCCGGATGCTCGGTGTCGGTGATGTAGCAGATCGAGCGGCCGTCGAACTCGACGCGGTAGCCCGTGGCGTCGTTCGGGTGCTCCAGCGGACAGGTCTTCACCACGACGTCGTCGGCCGGTACGAGTTCCTCGCCGGCGCGGAAATCGCGATAATCGATGTCGGCATTGAAGATCGTCGGCGGCACCGGGAACAGCGGTGCGATCATCATGTCGTGCAGCACCCGCTCCAGCGTCAGCGCCGGCAGCAGGTGGCCCGCCCAGACCCGGAACTTCCAGCCCGGAATGAAGAAGGGCACGAAGAAGGGCAGGCCGCAGACATGGTCGAAATGGGTGTGGGTCAGAAACAGGTCGGCGTCGCCGGGGGGCTGTGCGGCCAGCTGCTTGCCAAGATAGCGCAGGCCGGAGCCGCCGTCGAAGACCAGAAGCCGCTCGCCGGCGCGGACTTCCAGGGAGGAGGTGTTGCCGCCATAACGGATCACGTCCGGCGCCGAACAGGCGATGGAGCCGCGCACCCCCCAGAAGCGGACGGAAAAGTCGTCGTTTCCGCTCAAACTTCCCCCCTCTGTTCGCGCCGCCTGCCGATGGACAGTGCGGCAGCCAATGATCTACCTATACCGCCAACCAGACCGGATAAAGTGAAGAATCGCACGGTCTTGACGCAGATTCCCGCCCCTCGTGGGCCGAAGCAAGCTGGAAAACGACATGTCCGAAGCCCTTCTGGTCGATCGCGCCGCCTCCGTCGTCAAGCTGACGCTGAACCGCCCCGAAAAGCACAACGCCCTCGACGTGCCGACCATGTGTGACGTCGCCGAGGTGATCGAGCGCCTCGCCGGGGATCGCGCCATCCGCGTGCTGGTCTTGACCGGCGCGGGCGGGCGGAGTTTCTGCTCCGGCGCCGACCTGAGCGGTGTCGGCGACCAGTGGCCGTGGGACGATGATCCGCTGAGCCGGCTTTCCAATGCCCTGGAGCATTTCCCCGGGGCCACTGTCTGCGCGCTCAACGGCTCCGTCTATGGTGGTGGAACGGACGTCGCCATGGCCTGCGACTTCCGCATCGGCCAGAAGGGCCAGCGCATGTTCATTCCGCCCGCGCGCTTCGGCATTCACTACCAGATCAGCGGCCTGCGCCGGGCCGTGGGGCGCATCGGCCTCGGGCCGGCAAAGCGGCTCTATCTCGCCGGCGAGACCTTCGACGCCAACGAGATGAAGCGGGTCGGGTTTCTGGATCACCTGGTGGAGCCGGCGGAATTCGACGCGTTCGTCGCCGGCTATGTCGCCGAGATCGCCGGCATGGCGCCGCTGGCCGTCCGCGGCATGAAATCGGTGCTGAACGCCGTGGCCCGCGGCGACCTGGACGAGGAGAAGGCCATGCTGGGCGTCCATTCGTGCATCGTTTCGGAAGACTTCAAGGAGGGCCAGCGCGCCATCGCGGAACGGCGCAAGCCGGTCTTTCAGGGGAGGTGAGCATGACGGCGACGCGCGAGAGCCTGATGGCGCGGCTGGACGAGCTGGGCATCGAAACCCGTACCGTGGATCATCCGCCGGTCTTCACCGTCGAGGAGGCGAAGGACCTGCGCGGGGACCTGCTGGGCGGTCATACCAAGAACCTATTCCTTAAGGACAAGAAGGGCGCGCTCTGGCTGGTGGTCTGCCTGGAGGACCGCCGCGTCGATCTCAAGGCGCTGCGCAAGCGTCTCGGCGCGGCGCAGCTCAGCTTCGGCAAGCCGGATCTGCTGCGCGAGAAGCTGGGTATCGAACCGGGGTCGGTGACGCCGTTCTCGGTGATCAACGATCACCGCGGTGAGGTCACATTGGTGCTGGACCAGGAGATGCTGGACATCGATCCGCTCAATTTCCATCCGCTGCGCAACGACGCCACGACGCAGATCGCGCCGGATGACCTGGTGGCCTTCGCCCGCGCCACCGGCCACGAACCGCTGATCAGCGAAATCGACGAGACGCGCGACGACTAGACGCCGCGAATGGAAGGACGCGGCGGCCCCGCCGCGCTATGCTGAGGGCGATGCGAAACATCCATGACATCGACACCGGCACCGACATGGTCTGGCCCGAGTTCCTGCCGGGCTGGGTCTGGCTGGCCGGCGCGGGGCCGGGCGATCCGGGCCTCGTTACCCTGCACGCGCTCTCGGCGCTGAAGCAGGCCGACGTCGTCGTCTACGACGCCCTGGTCGACAGCCGTATCCTGGGCTGGGTGCGGACGGACGTGCCGACCGAGTATGCCGGCAAGCGCGGCGGCAAGCCGTCGCCAAAACAGCGCGACATCTCGCTCCGCCTGATCGAGCTGGCGCGCGAGGGCAAGCGCGTGCTGCGGCTCAAGGGCGGCGACCCCTTCGTCTTCGGGCGCGGCGGCGAGGAGGCGCTGAGCCTGGCGGAGGCCGGCGTGCCGTTCCGCATCATTCCCGGCGTCACCGCTGGAGTCGGCGGCCTCGCCTATGCCGGCATTCCGGTGACCCACCGCGACGTCAATCAGGCAGTGACCTTTCTGACCGGCCACGACCAGAACGGTCTGGCGCCCTCGCGGATCGACTGGGATGCCATCGCCAAAGGCTCCCCGGTCATCGTCATGTACATGGCGGTGAAACATCTCGACCATATCGCGCGCCGGCTGATGGCCGCCGGCCGTTCGCCGGATGAACCGGTGGCGGTGGTCTGCGACGCCAGCCTGCCGACCCAGCGGGTGCTGGAGACGACGCTTGGCGAGGCGGCCGACGATGTCGAGACCGAGGGGATCACGCCGCCCGCCCTGATCTGCGTCGGCGGCGTGGTGCCGCTGCGCCGCGTCCTCGACTGGCAGGCCGGCGCGCCCGCGCCTCAGGATGTCTTTCAGGCGCTGGGGCGCGGCTCCCGAGACGCCGGCTGACCGGTGACGGCCGCCGGGGGGCTGATTCTCGCTGCGCCGTCTTCGGCGTCGGGCAAATCGACGCTGACGATCGGTCTGCTGGCGGCTTTCGCCCGCCGCGGCGGGGTGCGGGCGGCCAAGTGCGGCCCCGACTACATCGATCCCATGTTCCACGCCCTGGCCTGCGGCGCGCCCTCGGTGAACCTGGACCCGTGGGCGATGACGTCCGACATGCTGCGCGGCCTTGCCGCGACGCAGGCGGCCGATGCGGGTCTGCTGCTGATCGAAGGCGTCATGGGTCTGTTCGACGGTGCAGCCGGGGGCGGCGGCTCCACCGCCGACCTCGCCGCAACGCTCGGCCTGCCGGTGGTTCTGGTGCTCGATGCCGCCCATCAGGCGCAGTCGGCGGCGGCGCTGGTCAGGGGCTTCGACAGCCATCGCGAGGACATCCGTATCGCCGGGGTCATTCTCAACCGGGTCGGCAGCGCCCGCCACGCCGACCTGATCCGCGGCGCGCTGGCGCCGCTGAATATCCCTGTGCTCGGCGCGGTCCAGCGGCGCGCCGATCTCGCCATGCCTTCACGGCATCTCGGCCTGGTGCCGGCAGCCGAGATCGAAGGGGTGAGCAAGGCGATCGATGCGCTGGGCGACCTGATCGCCGAGTGTGTCGACCTCGACTGCCTGGAACGGCTGGCCCGGCCCCTGGCCGCAGCATCTGCGCCGCCGGCGCTACCGCCGCCCGGCCAGCGCGTCGCGGTCGCGCGGGATATCGCCTTCTGCTTCGCCTACCCGCATCTGCTGGACGGCTGGCGACGCGCGGGCGCCGAGATCCTGCCCTTCTCGCCGCTGGCCGATGAACCGCCCGCGCCGGAGGCCGATGCGGTTTTCCTCCCGGGCGGCTATCCGGAACTGCATGCGGGCCGGCTGGCGATGGCTGGAAACTTCCTGGACGGCCTGCGCCGCGCGGCCGGTCTGGGGGTGCCGGTCTACGGCGAATGCGGGGGCTACATGGTCCTGGGCGAGGGGCTCGTCGACGCCGAGGGCGTGCGTCATCGGATGGCGGGGCTGTTGCCGCTGGAAACCTCCTTCGCGGAACGGCGCCTCCATCTCGGCTACCGGGAACTGAGGCCGCGCGAGCCGGGGCCCTGGGACGGGCCGCTGGCGGCGCATGAGTTCCACTACGCGACGGTGCTGTCGGAGGGTGCCGGCGAGCCCCTGTTCGATGCCGCCGCAGCCGACGGCACGCCGCTCCCCCCCATGGGACGCCGCGCGGGCAGCGTCATGGGTTCTTTCGCCCACGTGATCGCCAGGCGCGAATCGCCTACCGAATCGGGTGGTACGACCTGAAGGGAAATTTCCCTTTATGTTCGCGAATGTTCCGGAAAACAGACTCGAATTCTGTTCTCCCCGTGCCCGTCGGACTCCCTGCCGTGTCCGTGTTTCGTTCCCGCTCGGCGGGCGAATCGGGTCAGTCGGTCCCGCGCCCGTCGCGGGCCAGCCATTGGCCCAGAAAGTCGTCGACCCATTCGTCGACGAAGACGTCGTGCTGGCGGCGTCCGGCGATGTGCGCTTCGGGCTGCTGGGCGTTGGGCAGGCCGAGCCGCTCGGCGCCGCCGATCAGCCAGCGGCGGTTCATCTGCTCGGTGACTTCCGGATGGAACTGGATGCCGATGGCATGATCGCACAGGGAGAAGGCCTGGTTCTGATAGGCGTCGCCGGTGGCCAGCAGTTCGGCGTCTTCGGGCAGTTCGAATCCTTCCCGGTGCCACTGGAAGATGTGCATCTCGTTGGGGAACAGATCCTGGCCTGCCTCGGTGGCGCGTACGGGGTAGTAGCCGATCTCGACCAGGCCCTCGGGGTGGGCGCGCACTGCCGCGCCGCCCGCGCGCGCCAGAAGCTGCGCCCCCAGGCAGATGCCGAGGAACGGCGCGCCGCTTTCCACCGCGCGGGGGATCCAGTCCAGTTCGCTGCGGATGAAGGGCTCGTGGTCGTCATTCGCGCTCATCGGGCCGCCGAAGACCACGACGCCGCGATAGGCGTCGAAGTTCTCGGGCAGGGGATCGCCGCAGGCATGGCGGCAGATCTCGATCTGGTGGCCCAACGTGCGCAGACGCATGCCCACCCGGCCTGGATCCGAGTGTTTCTGATGGACGACGAGGAGGACCGGCCGCTTCATGTCGATCAGGCGTCACCCATGGTCAGGATGATCTTGCCCGACCGGCCCTCGCGGGCCGAATGCTTCAGCGCTTCGGCCACGCGCTCCAGCGGATAGGTGGCCTCCACCGGCGCGTGCAGCTCACCGGACGCGATCTTCTCGCCCAGGAAGGCGTAAGTGGCGCCGATTTCCTTCGGGTCGGTCGTCCCGAACCAGGCGGCGAGCCAGAACCCGCGCAGCGTGATGTCGCGGAAGACGGTCTCCCGAGCGTCGATCATCAGCGGCTCGCCCGACAGCAGACCATAGTTCACCACCGTGCCGCCGTCGGCGACGCAGCGGGCGAGGCGCTGGACGGCGCTGCCGCCGATGGCGTCGATGCCGAGCTTCGGCGCCGCGCCGCCGGTCGCTTCCGCGACGCGGGCGTCCAGGTCGTCGCCGTCGACCAGCACATGATCGGCGCCGAGTTCGGTCAGTTCGGCCACCAGCTCGGGACGGCGAACCACGTTCACCGTGCGCCAGCCCTGGGATTTCGCCAGCCGGATGAGGTGCCGGCCGACCGCCGAGTTGGCGGCGTTCTGGATCACGCAGTCGCCGGCCTCCAGCGTCACGTAGTCCTTCAGCATCAGCCACGCCGTCGCCGGATTGGCGCGCAGCATGGCGAGCTGCAGCAGATCGGCATTCTCCGGCAGGGCGACCAGTCCGCGCGCGGGGCCCTGGGCCATCTCGCGCCACATGCCCCGCGCCGGCGGGGTCACCAGGTCGCCGACCTTCACATTGTCGACGCCCTCGCCCACGGCGGTGACGCGGCCGACCCCTTCGGCGCCTTGGGTCATGGGCAGCTTCGGCGGCTCCGCGCCGTAGCGGCCTTCCATGTTCAGCAGATCGGCCGGATTGATCGGGCTCGCCAGCACCTGGACATTGACCCGGCCCGGGCCGGGCGGACCGGGTTCATCGGCCTCGACGATTTCCGCGACTTCCCAGGGCTTGCCGAAGCGGCTGAACTGCATCTGCTTCATGGATCGTCTTCTCCGTGATGGTCGGGTGCGTGGTACGCGGGTCATCCTGCGGCCTTTGCCGCGGATTGTCCCGCACCCCTTTCGATCCGCCCAACTTGCCACCACCTAGACGGTTCTGCCAAGTCGAGGAGGATTGGAATGTCCAGCGAAGGTCTGCACGAGCCGATCGAACGCCTGTCGGAAGAGACCCTGGATCTCCATCGGGCGATCGTCAGCCTGATGGAAGAGTTCGAGGCTGTGGACTGGTACCAGCAGCGCGTCGACGCGACCGGCGATGCCGAGCTCAAGGCGGTGCTGGCCCACAACCGCGACGAGGAAATCGAACACGCGGCGATGAACCTGGAATGGCTGCGCCGGAACATGCCCAAGCTGGATGAGGAACTGCGCGCCAACCTGTTTACCGAAGGCCCGATCACCGGCCATCACGGTGAAGACGGCGACGCGGGCGAAGCGCACGGCGAACCGGCCGGCGGGGACGGTGATCTGGGCATTCGCAGCCTGAAGGCGTGAGGGAGATGACGATGGATGATCTGAAGCGAAACCTGGCGCCCATCACGGCGGAAGGCTGGGCGGAAATCGACGAGACGGCCGCCGACACGCTGAAGTCCGTGCTCGCGGCCCGGCGGGTCGTGGACTTCAATGGTCCTCTCGGTTACCGGCATGACGCCGTCGCCACAGGTCGTGTGACGCGGCTGTCCGAGCCGGTTTTCGAGGGCGTCGAGGCGCGCAGCCGGGAAGTGCTGCCGATGGTCGAACTGCGCGTCGATTTCGACATCGCCATGCGGGAACTGGACGACCTGGCCCGCGGCGCGCCGGACGCCGACATCGACAGCGTCATCGAGGCCGCGCGCGACATCGCCATGGCCGAGGACCGCATGGTGTTTCACGGATATGGCGCCGCCGGCGTCGAAGGGATCATGGAGCGCGCCGGAGACTCGGTGGGTCCGGCGCCCGAAGACGCCACCGCCTGGCCGCGCGTCATCGCCGAGGGACTCGACCGGCTGACCGCAGTCGGTGCGCATGGCCCCTATGCGCTGGTGGTCGGTTCGGACCTCTATACCGGTCTCCAGAGCGCCGTGACCACCGAAGGCCGGCGCGTGCTCGACCATGTGCAGCGACTGCTGGACGGCCCGGTCATTCCCTGCCGCTCCCTGGACGGCGGCGTGCTGCTGTCGACCCGTGGCGGCGACTTCGAGCTATTCGTCGGGCGGGACTTCGCCATCGGATATTCGTCTCATGACGCCGAGCGCGTCCGCCTGTATATTCAGGAGACGCTCACTTTCCGCGTGATCGGTGACGAGGCCGCACTGTCGCTGCCCGTCGCGGCCGGCTGAAGCGGGAAGCACTGCCGGGAGGAAACGTGAAACATGCCTGATACCGCACCGATCGTGAAATCCGTCCGCGACAAGGTCTCGGACGCCGAATGGGACGTCCGCGTCGATCTCGCGGCCTTCTACCGTCTCGTCGCCCACTATGGCTGGGACGACCTGACCGCGACCCATATCTCGGCCCGCGTGCCGGGCGAGGACGCCTTCCTGCTCAATCCGCACGGGCTGTTCTTCGACGAGATCACGGCGTCCAGCCTGGTGAAGGTGGACTACGACAACAACGTGCTGCTGGACGGCGGTTATCCGATCAACCAGGCGGGCTTCACCATCCATTCGGCGGTGCTGAGCGGCCGCCCGGACGTGACTTGTGCGGCACACACCCATACCCGCGCGGGCATGGCCGTCTCCGCCATGAAGGACGGGCTGCTGCCGCTGGCCCAGACCGCGCTCCGGTTCCACAACCGCCTTTCCTATCACGACTACGAAGGCGTCGCGCTCGACCACTCCGAGCGCGAGCGGCTGATAGGCCACCTGGGCAAGAACAAGGCGATGATCCTGCGCAACCACGGCCTGCTGACCTGCGGCGAGTCGGTTTCGGAGACCTTCAACGTGCTGTTCTATCTGGAGAAGTCCTGCCAGCTTCAGGTCGATTGCCTGGGCAGCGGCCGCGAACTGCACCTGCCGGACGAGGAAACCTGCGAGTTCACCGCCCAGCAGTTCGACAAGTTCTCGCCGCTGGGCAAGCGCGACTGGCCGGGCCTGCTGCGCAAGCTCGACCGCATCGATCCGGGTTTCCGGGCGTAGCCGTACGGTCCATGTTGCATCGTCCGCGGGGCGGGTCTAACAGGACGGCATGACCGATGAAGCCTCCTGCCGTCTCTACCTGATCACCCCGCCGGCGATCGACCTTGATGCCTTCGCCGAGGATCTGGCCGCCGCGCTGGACGGCGGTGACGTCGCCTGCCTGCAGCTTCGCCTGAAGGGCGCCGGCGATGACGATGTGCGCCGCGCGGTCGAACGGCTGATGCCGCTCGCGCATGCCCGGGACGTCGCCTTTCTGATCAACGACCGGCCCGACATCGCCGTCGAGATGGGGGCGGACGGCGTCCACGTGGGCGCGGAGGACACGCCCTATCCGGAAGCGCGCGCCATCGTGGGCGACGATGCGATCGTCGGCGTCTCCTGCTACGACTCGCGCCAGCGGGCCATGGAACTGGGCGATGCCGGCGCCGACTATGTCGCCTTCGGCGCCTTCTTTCGCACCGCCACCAAGACGCCGAAGACTTCCGTGACGCCGGATGTCATTGAAATCTGGTCTTCGATGACCACCGTCCCCTGTGTGGCCATCGGCGGGATCACCGTGGAGAACTGCGGTCCGCTGGTCCGCGCCGGCGCGGATTTTCTGGCGGTGGTCAATGGCGTCTGGGGCCGCGAGGGCGGCCCCGGAGCCGCGGTCGCCGCCTTCGAGCGGGCGATTGCGGCCAACCGGCCAAGCTGATAGACAACCGCAGCCTCGCGGCGGCCCGGCCCCGGCCCGGCGCGCCGCCATCCATTCAGATCACCGGACCCATCGAGCCATGAAGATCAACGGAAACGCCATCCGTCCCGGCAACGTCATCGAGCACAAGGGCGGACTCTGGCGCGCGGTGCGCATCCAGCACACCCAGCCGGGCAAAGGCGGGGCCTATCTGCAGGTAGAGCTGCGCAACCTGCGCGACGGCAGCAAGCTCAACGAGCGCTTCCGGTCCTCTGAGACGGTGGAGCGCGCGCGCCTCGAGCAGCGGGACTATCAGTACCTGTTCATGGACGAGAACATGATCACCTTCATGGACACCGAGAGCTACGAACAGATCAACATCAACAGGGAACTCGTCGGCGACGACGCGGTCTACCTGCAGGACGGCATGATGGTGCAGGTGGAGTTCCACGAGGAGGAGCCGCTGGGCGTCATCCTGCCCGAGCACGTCACGCTGGAAGTCACGGAGACCGAGCCGACCGTGAAGGGCCAGACGGCGGCCTCCAGCTACAAGCCGGCGATCCTGAACAACGGCATGCGCTGCATGGTGCCGCCCTTCGTCGACGTCGGCGAACGGATCGTGGTCGCCACCGCCGAAGGCGCCTACGTCAAGCGCGCCGACTGATCGCCAGTACCTTGCGCAAGACAGCCAACATAAACGTCATGGAGCGCGCGGCCCGCAAGGCGGCGCGCAACCTGCTGCACGATCTGGGCGAGGTCGAGCAGCTGCAGGTGTCCCGCAAGGGCCCGGCCGATTTCGTCAGCACCGCGGACCTGCAGGCCGAGAAGACCCTCCGCGAGGAACTGTCGAAGGCCCGTCCCGATTTCGGTTTCATCCTGGAGGAGGGCGGCCGCGTCGAGGCGCCCGACGGCGACAGCTACTGGATCATCGATCCGCTGGACGGCACAACGAACTTCCTGCACGGCATTCCGCATTTCGCCATTTCCATCGCGCTGATGCAGCGCGGAGAGATCCAGGCCGGCGTCATCCTGGAACCCGTGCGCGACGAGCTGTTCTACGCCGAGAAGGGCAAGGGCGCGTTCATGAACGACCGCCGCCTGCGCGTGTCCGGCCGCACGAAGATGGCCGATGCCCTGCTGGCGACGGGCATTCCCTACATGGGCAAGCCGGGCCACGACACGCTGCTGGCGGAACTCAGGGCGCTGACCGACAGCGTTTCCGGCATTCGCCGCCTCGGCGTGGCCTCGCTGGACCTGGCCTATGTCGCCGCGGGCCGTTTCGAGGGCTTCTGGGAGCGCGGTCTGCAGCAGTGGGACATGGCCGCCGGCCTCATCCTGATCAGGGAGGCCGGGGGTCTGGTGACCGACATCGGGGGCGGACGGAAGATGCTGGAGACCGGCGACGTCGTCGCCGGCAACACGTCGATCCACCCGCTGCTTCTCAACGCGCTCAAGAAGGCATCGGCAAGTACCTGAGAGGGCTGGCAATCCTGACCGGTTGCGATATCCTCCCCGGCATGCGGGATGAGAGCAACCGGGTGAGCAGACTGCCAGGGATCGGCGCCGGCGCCGTGATCCTCGCTGCCTTGGCGGCGGCGCCTGCGATGGCCCAGTACGACGGCGCCACCATCATCATCGACGGCGGCGGCGTGCGCACCGCGGACGACTACGCGCCGCCTTCCGTCTCGGTCGACCCGACCATGGCCGTGCGCCCGGGATCGGTTCTGGGGCCCAGCGTTCCCGACCGTGCAATGAAGCCCTTCAACACTTCGCGCGGCCCGGTGATGGCGCCCACGGACACGTCCCTTCCGCCGCATCAGGCGAGGCAGGGCGAGCGCCGAATCACATTGCGGCCGCCGGGCGGCGACGCCAGTCCGCCGCCTGCCGCGGCGCGGCGCGCCAGCGTCCGCGCCGAACCGGCTGCGCCGCAGCGCGCGCCCGAGAGGGCCGCCGAACCGGCCCGGGAGCAGGTCCGCGCCGCCCCGGCGTCCCAATCCAGGCCGCAGCCGACGCCCGCGCCGGAGCCGGCCCCGCAGCCGCGTCCTGCGGCGGCGCCGGAGCCGAAGCCCGAACCCGAAAGGGTCCGCGTGGCCGCGCCCGCCGCGCCGGAGACCGTCGAGCGGCCTGCGCGCCAGGCGGCGGCGCCCGCGCCTGCGCCGCGCCCCGAGCCTGCCCCCGCCGCCGAACCGGCGCCCGAACCCGAACCCCGGGTCGCCGCCGTTCCGGCCCAGGCCGCTGCGCCGGGCGTGACCCGGATCCTGTTCGAAGGCGCGGAGGTGGACGTGCCCGACGCCGGCCGCGCCAGGCTGACCGAGATCGCCCGCGCGGTGCAGGACGGCAACGACCGCATCCAGGTTCGCGCCTATGCCGATTCGGAGACCGAAACCAGTGACTGGAAGCGGCGCGTGTCGCTCAGACGCGCGCAGACCGTGCGCCGGGTCCTGCTGGACAACGGGGTCGAGAGCTTCCGCATCCTGGTGCGCGCGCTCGGCGAGCCCGCCGATGAAGGACCGGGCAACCGCGTGGATGTCGAAATCGCGTCGCGCTGACGTGGCGGACCAGATTCAGGGACCCCGAGACGCATGACCCAGCCCTCAGCCTATCTGACGCGGATACTCGTCTTCCTGGTGATCGTCGTCGGCGTCATCGCCGTGCTGCACGAACCCATCATCCGTGCCTTCATGACCAATCCGGCGCTGAACGGCCTGATCGTCGGCGTGTTGCTGATCGGCGTGGTCTACGTGCTGCGCCAGGTCTTCCAGCTGCGGCCGGCGGTGCGCTGGGTGGAGACCTTCCGGCGCAAGGAGCCCGGCCTGTCGACGCAGTCGCCGCCGGCCATGATGTCGCCGCTGGCGACCATGCTGCAGGACAAGAAGGGGCGGGTCAGCCTGTCGACGCTTTCCATGCGATCGCTCCTCGATTCGATCGCGGCGCGGCTGGACGAAAGCCGCGACATGTCGCGTTACCTGATCGGACTGCTGGTGTTCCTCGGCCTGCTGGGCACCTTCTGGGGCCTGCTGGAAACGATCGCATCGATCGGCGACACGATCAGTTCGCTGTCTGTGGAGGGCGTCGAGTTCGGCGCCGTTTTCGACGACCTCAAGCGCGGGCTGGAACAGCCCCTGGAGGGCATGGGCACCGCCTTTTCGTCCTCGCTCTTCGGCCTTGCCGGTTCGCTGGTGCTGGGTTTCCTCGACCTCCAGGCCTCTCAGGCGCAGAACCGCTTCTACAACGACCTGGAGGAGTGGCTTTCCAGCTTCACGCGGCTGTCCAGCGGCGGCGGGCTGGCCGAGTCCGAGGCCTCGGTTCCCGTTTACGTCCAGGCCCTGCTGGAGCAGACCGCCGACAGTCTGGACAACCTGCAGCGGATCATGGCGCGGTCCGAGGAATCCCGCGGCACCGGCAACCAGACGCTGCTCCAGCTCGCCGAACGGCTCGCCAGCCTGACCGACCAGATGCGCGCAGAGCGCGACCTGATGGTGAAGCTTGCCGAGGGTCAGATGGAGATGAAGCCGATCCTGCAGCGTATCGCTGTCGCGACCGAGCAGGGCGGCGACAGCTCGATGGAAACCCACCTGCGCAATCTCGACGTCTATGTCGCGCGGCTGCTGGAGGAGACCACCTCCGGCCGCCAGCACTCGGTCGACGAGATCCGCGCCGAAATCAAGGTGCTGACGCGGACCATCGCGGCCATCGCTGACGAAGGGCGCTGATCATGGCGCTGTTGCGCGGCGGCCGTTCCCGCAACGAGGCCAATATCTGGCCGGGATTCGTCGACGCGCTGGCCACGGTCCTGCTGGCCATGATCTTCCTGCTGTCAGTCTTCGTGCTGGCGCAGTTCTTCCTCAGCCAGGCCATCTCGGGCCGCGACGAGGAATTGATGCGGCTCTCCGAGGAGATCGCGACGCTGCAGAGCATCCTGTCGAGCGAGCGGCGCGCCAACGAGGATCTGCGCCGCAACGTCTCCCAGCTCTCCGCGGCGCTCAGCGCCTCGACAGCCGAGCGGGACGAGCTGGCGCTGCAGATCGCCACCCTGCGTGAGCGCGCCGAACAGGCCGAGGGCGAACTGGAGCGGCTGCAGAACTTCACCGAAGCCGACCGGGCCGAGCTCGAGGCGCAACTCGCCGAGCTGCGCGCGCGGGAGGCCGCCCTGGCCCGCCTGCGCGACGAATCGGAGACCAGCCGGGCCGAGGCGGAGCAGTCCCTGCAGGAACTGCAGACACTCTATTTCCAGTCCCAGGACAGGGTCGCGGAACTGGAAGAGCAGCAGGTCGAGGCGGAGACCCGCATCGCCAACCTGCAGGGCGACCTGGAGGACACGACGGCCCGGCTGCAGGCGACGCTCGACGAACTGGAAGGCCGCGAAGAGGAACTCGATACGGCTCGGGCGGCGCGCGAGCGCACGGCTTCGGAACTGTCGGAAGAACAGCGCATTTCCGAGGCTGCGCGCAGGCAGGTGCATCTGCTGAACCTGCAGATCGCGGATCTGCGCAAGCAGCTGAACGACATCCAGGCGCTGCTGGACGAATACGAGGCCCGCGACGAGGCGAGCCAGGCGCAGATCGCCGATCTGGGGCGGCGGCTCAACAAGGCGCTGGCCAGCCAGGTGGAAAAGCTGGCGCGCTACCGCTCCGAGTTCTTCGGCCGCTTGCGTGAGGCGCTTGCCGACCAGCAGGGCATCCGCATTGTCGGCGACCGCTTCGTCTTCCAGTCGGAGGTGCTGTTCGAGACCGGCAGCGCCGATCTGGGCGTGGCGGGTCAGATCCAGCTCACCAAGCTGGCCGACACCCTGAAGAACGTGATGGACAAGATTCCCGACGACATCGACTGGGTGCTGCGCATCGACGGCCATACCGACGCCCGGCCGATCAGCACGCCGCGTTTCCCGTCGAACTGGGAGCTGTCGGCCGCGCGCGCCATCGCCGTGGCCAAGTTCCTGACCGACCAGGGCATTCCGCCAGACCGGCTGGCGCCGACCGGCTTCGCCGCGTTCCATCCGATCGAGCCTGGCGACAGCGAACTCTCCATGCGCCGCAACCGCCGCATCGAACTGAAGCTGACGCAGCGGTGATCCGCGCCGTCTTCGTCCGCCATCGCCGGTGGCCCGGCGGCGCTGCGCCATGAGCTGGCAGGCGAGGCTGGCGCACTGGTTGCTGTGGCTGCGCTTTCGCCGCCGCAGCCGCGAGATGGAGGCCGCGACGCCCGAGGCCATTGCCGCCGAGTTCTCCCGCATGGCCAGCAGTTCCCGGCGCTGGCTGCCGGCTCCGCCGCGCGATCTGGTGGTCGAGGCGACGCCGCGCGGCGAAAGGCTGCGGCTGGGCGACAGGAAGGCGGTCCGCTCGGTCTTCTACTGCCATGGCGGCGGCTATTTCTGGGGCTCGCCACTGGACTACAGGGACTTCGGCTGGCGCTTGGCGCAGGCGCTGGAAGCGGAGGTCTTCCTGCTGGACTACCGCCTGGCGCCGGCGTACCGCTGCCCCGCGGCCCTGGATGATTCGCTCGCTGCCTGGCGGGCGCTTGTCGCCGATAGTCTCGATCCCGCCCGCACGGTGATTGCGGGCGATTCGGCCGGCGGCGGTCTCGCGCTGGCGACGCTGATGGCGCTGAGGGACTCGGGCGAGCCCCTGCCAGCGGCAGCCTGCCTGATCTCGCCCTGGACGGACATGACCGGCGCCGGCGCGTCGCTTCGCACCCGCGACCGCGCCGATCCCATGCTGAGTCCGGCCGCGTTGCAGGCGGCGGCCACGCTCTATTGCGCCGATGAGGTTCCGTTCGACGACTGGCGCGCCTCGCCGCTCCTGGGCGACCACCGCGGTCTGCCGCCGACGTTGATTCAGGTGGGCGGCGACGAGGTGCTGCTTTCCGACAGTGAGCGGTTGCACGCCAGGCTGACCGCCGCCGGTGTGGTCTCCGAACTCAGGGTCTGGCCGGGCATGTATCATGTCTGGCATCTGGGCGCGGCCTTCGTGCCCGAGGGTCGCCGGGCCATCGGCGAACTGGCGCAGTTCGTGGCGCGGCAACCGGCGTGAGGGAGCGGGGATGAACTTCGACTGGAGCCGCGTGATCTTCGTGCTGTCGGTCCTCATGGTCTCGAGCGTGCTCGGCGTCGGCTCCGCGCTCTATGCCGTGCGCACGGTCGCCGAGGTCGAATCCTTCCACAACGGTCCCTGGCGGACACATGCCAGCTATGGCGAGGAAAGTCCGACGCCCTGGCTGCGGACGGCGCAGGCCATGACCGGCCTGTTCGCCCTGCCGCGGGCGCAGGCGCTGTACTTCACCGCCGATACCGACAGCCGGGGCCAGCCGCTGGTGGAGGAATGCCTCTACCATCTGACCGGGCGGCCGCCGGCGGGTGAGTGGTGGTCCCTGGCGCTTTACGGCCGTGACCAGTTCCTGGTCGCCGATCCGGCGCGGGGCGGCGCGGTGGACGCCGGGACGGTGCAGCTCCGGGGCGACGGACGGATCGAGATCACGGTCGGCGGGCCGCCGGGCGCCGCCAACCGCCTCGCCGTCGAAGGGGCGGGCGGGGTCTTCAGCCTCACCCTCAGAATCCATGGCCCCGACGAGACGGTCTGGCGCCGGCTCGACGAAGCGCCGCTCTTCGCCATCGACCGGGGGGCGTGCCGGTGAACGCGCGAACCATCTTCCGCTGGGCCGTCTTCACGGCCCTGGCCTCGGCGCTGATCCATGTCGTCGTCGTCGCGGTGATGCCGTGGATGGTGATGAAGCGCGTCTTTGCCGAGACCGGTGACCGCTCCGGCTACAACCGCATGATCCACGCCGCGCCCGTCGACGCGGCGGCCCGCATGCTGCCGCGCCCGGCGCCCGATCTGGCCTACTCGATCTGTCCCTTCGACCTCGCCGCAGGCCCGGTGCGGATCGTATTCGGCGTGCCCGGCGACCGCGCTTCGGTCACCGCCTATGGCGGTGACACGGAGAATTTCCTGACCCTGACCGGCGCGGACCTCGCAGCCGGCGAGGTGACGCTCGCCACGGAGGCGCAGGTGGCGGATCTCGGCGGCCGGGTAGTCGTTGCTCCGGGCGAGAGGGGCGTGGTCCTGATCCGCCGTCTGGTCCGGCGCCCGGCCGACTGGGAGAGTGTCGAGCGCGAGCGCGCCGACATCGCCTGCGGACCGGCGTAGGTCCCGCGCTACGTTGCGGGATCGGCGTCGAATTCGGGGTCGACCGGCACCTTCATGCCGTTGACCAGGTGATTGGTCCGCGCCGCGGTGGAGACCACCCGCAGGAGGTCCGCATACTCCGCGCTGGTCATGCCCCGGGCGCGTGCGGACGCGGTGTGCGAATGGATGCAGTAGTCGCACGAATTGGCGATGGAGACGGCGATGTAGATCATTTCCTTGGTCTTGCCGTCGAGCGCGCTGTCCTTCGCCATGACGTCGCGGACGTCGGTCCAGACCTGCTCCAGCAGGCCCGGATCGAACGCCAGATAACGCCAGAAGTTGTTGATGAAGTCCGTGCCGCGCGTCTTTCGGATGTCGTCGAAGACGGCCTTCACGCGGGGGTCGGTCTCGGCGTCTCGGGGCGGTCGGACGGTGGCCATGGCTGGGTGCTCCTCGCTGGCTTGCGGGCTTCTCCTGCGGGCCATCGTGGACCCCGGGAGCTGCGCGGCCAAAGTGCGGATCGGTGCGTCATTTGGTCCGCTGGGGCCGCGTTGACCACCCCCCGGGCGCGTCATAGGTTGCGCCCGCTTCCGAACCGGATCACGTTCGGGCCATGGGTACCGTGATCATCAATCATCGCCTTGAGCGGGGCGCGGCGTCGGCCGGCGGGACCGGTCGATGAGCGACGATGAGCGCGGAAAGTGGCGCGATCGTGTGGGGACGCTGGAAGCCCGCATCAAGGCGGCGCGCGAGTCCGGACACGTGGGACGGGATCGGGAGCGGGCCGAGGCGCGGGAAAGGTCGAGGGCGGACGGCATCGCCTGGCGGATCTCCGCCGAGCTGGTGGCGGCGTTCCTGGTCTGCGGCTTCGTCGGCTGGTGGATCGACGAGTGGATCGGAACGCGACCCTGGGTCTTCCTTGCCGGGTTGCTGATTGGCGGCGCGGTGGGTATCAGGAACGTGTACAGGGTGGCCATGAAGTTCCAGAAGGCCGCCGAGGAACGAGAGGACGGATAGCGTGGCCGCAGGCGAAAGCCCTCTGCATCAGTTCGAGATCACCCCGATCGTCCCGCTGGAGATCGGCGGCGTCGACGTATCCTTCACGAATTCCGCGCTGTGGATGGTCATCGCGGTGATCGTCACCACGGTGCTGCTGACCGTCGGCATGCGCGGCCGGGCCATGGTGCCGGGGCGGCTGCAGTCGGTGGCCGAGATGAGTTACGAATTCATCGCCAACATGGTGCGGGACAACGCGGGATCCGAAGGCCGGCCCTATTTCCCGTTCCTGTTCACGCTGTTCTTCTTCATCCTGTTCTGCAATCTGCTGGGGATGGTGCCCTACAGCTTCACGCCGACGAGCCACATCATCGTCACCTTCGCGATGGCGCTGGTGGTCTTCATCGGTGTGACCCTGATCGGCATCTTCAAGCACGGCATCGGCTTCCTGAAGCTGTTCGTCCCTTCCGGCGTGCCTCTGCCGCTGATGTTCATCCTGGTGCCGATCGAGATCATCTCCTATTTCGTGCGGCCGATCAGCCTGAGCCTGCGACTGTTCGCGAACATGATGGCTGGCCACACCATGCTGAAGGTCTTCGGCAGCTTCGTCGTCTCTCTGGGCATCATCGCCGGCTGGGCGCCGCTGCTCTTCATCGTCGCGCTGACCGGTCTGGAGATCGGCATCGCGCTGCTCCAGGCCTATGTGTTCACCATTCTGAGCTGTCTCTATCTCCACGACGCCCTGCATCCCGGGCACTGAGCCGGAGAGAGCCGGAAACTTCGAACTTCGATCATCATCCTCAACCTGAATTGAAGAGGGACTTAGGAAAATGGAAGCTGAAGCCGCAAAGCTGATTGGCGCCGGTCTGGCCACCATCGCGCTCGCCGGTGTGGGCGTGGGTATCGGTAACATCTTCGGCAACTTCGTCGCGGGCGCGCTGCGCAATCCGGGCGCTGCCGGCCGTGTGTTCGGCAACGTGCTCCTGGGCTTCGCGCTCACCGAGGCCGTTGCGCTGTTCGCGCTGGTCATCGCGTTCCTGATCCTGTTCGCATTCTGATCGGCGCGCCTTCGGGCGCGTCCCTTTCCGCGAACTCGAACACGTAACGTCAACAGCGAGGCCACGGGCTCATGCCGCAGCTTGCTGCAGAAACCTTTGCATCCCAGATCGTCTGGCTCGCGATCACTTTCGTGATCCTCTACCTGATCATGGCGCGGGTGGTCATCCCGCGGATCGGCGGGATCCTGGAAGACCGCGAGCAGCGTATCCGGTCGGACCTCGACAAGGCCGAGGAGCTGAAGTCGGAGACCGACAAGGCGATCCGGGACTACGAGGCCCGGCTGGCCGAAGCGCGCTCGAAGGCGGGGAATATCGTCGCCGGCATGAAGGCGGAGATGAACGCCGAGATCGACAAGCGCCGCCAGGAGATCGAGGCGGAGCTGGACCAGCGTCAGACCGAGGCGGAAAAGCAGATCGCGCAGCAGCGTGACGCGGCTCTGGCCTCGCTGGATGACGTCGCCTGCAGCGTCACCGCGGCTCTGGTCCAGAAGCTTTCGGGCGCGGCGCCGTCGGACGACCGGGTCAACCAGGCGGTTTCGGCCGCGCGCGAGGGAGGCCGCTGATGTTCGCAGATCCGACATTCTGGGTCGCCGTCGCCTTCGTCCTCTTCTTCGCGCTGATGATCTATCTGAAGCTGCCGGGCAAGATCGTGGCGCAGCTCGACGCCCGCGCGGACCGCATCCGCGGCGAGCTGGAGGAGGCCAAGCGGCTCCGGGAGGAGGCGCAGTCCCTCTACGCCGACTACCAGCGCAAGGCCGAGGAAGCGGTCCAGGAAGCGGACCGCATCGTCGAGCACGCCCGCGAGGAAGCCGAGCGCACGGCAGAGAAGATGCGCGCCGACATGGAGGCCGCGCTGGAACGCCGCAAGACCCAGGCGGAATCCAAGATCGCCCAGGCCGAGCAGCAGGCGATCGACGAGGTGCGCAACCGCGCCGTCGAAATCGCCACCGCCGCGGCGGCGCGCATCCTGCGCGAGGAACTGAAGGGCGATGCGGGGAACCGGTTGATCGACGACGCCATCGGCAGTGTCGGACGCCACCTGCACTGAGCTTCCGGAAATCCGGCACGAACGAACAAGGGCTCCGGAGTTGATCCGGAGCCCTTTTCATTTGCTGCGACCACTGGCCCGCTTCTCGTCCTTTTCGCGCGGCGTAGGGGGAAGTTCCTCATGCTAGAATGCTATTTTGACGATAGCGGAACGCATGATGGATCGTCCGTGATGGTATGGGGAGGCGTCCTCGGCCACAGCGTTTTTTTTGACAAGTTTGAGAATGCCTGGAAGGAGCGACTAAACGCACCGTGCGAGGGCAAGCCGCCCGTTAGCGCTTTTCATTCTACCAACTTGATGTCGGGGTCGGGCGAGTTTCGTGGTTACAATCGGGCTGAATCTGATCGTTCGAGGTATCTTTTCCGCGAAGTGATCGAAAACGCGGGTCTGACCGTCTTGTCGTTCGGAATTTCAGTCAATGATTGGGAGCGGTTGGTGCCCGCAAATATGCGGCATGCGCTTGGCGACCACGAGCGTGCGCTGTTTGGAATGGTGATCAAATTCTGCTGTGAAGCAGCGAAGAACGAACAAGAGAGATGCTCACTGCGGTTTGACCTTGGTCGGAAAACCCCAAAGCTGGACAGCATGATATTGCCAGCTCTTGAAGCCGCGGGCGCCGACCCCGAACCTTCTATTGCCTTCATCTCGGTACGTGAAAGTTGCGCGTTGCAAGCCGCCGACCTTGTTGCGCATGAAACCTATCGGTTCTTCGATGCCTATGCAGGGAGCGCCGCTTCAGAGCCAGAAGTGCACCTCAAAAAGCTCTTCAGGGGTGCGCATGACGCGCAAGCTCGGTGGCTAGGACCGCGGCAAATCTCCGAGATGGTTGAAGAGATCAAGCCGATCCTGAACGACCCTTTTCGTGAAGCGCGTTAGTTCACCTCGATCGGCAACTTTTTGCACCGCCCGCTCAAACCGTCCTGCCATGATGCGGTGAAGCCGATTGCTGCTGATGCCATTCTTGCGGGCGCAAATGAGGTAGACCGGCTGAAGCCAGAGGGAATTCAAAGTGCGGGTACGACAAGTAGAATAGAGCCTTTCATTTGCTGTCGTGCGGGTGCGGGGCGTCCTAGCCGGCGGACTGGGCCAGAGACGGTTCGCGCTCTCCCGCGCCGCCCGGCGCCCGGCCTTCCAGCCAGGGCCGTTCGCCCCTGACCGTGGTGCGGTGGAGCAGGCGGCGGTAGCCGTCATAGTCGTTCATGGCGTTGTGCTGGACGCAGCGGTTGTCCCAGATAGTCAGCGTGCCCGGCGCCCAGCGCACGCGGCAGGTCAGCTCGATGCGGGTCGCGTGGGCGTGCAGGAATTCGAGCAGCGGCCGGCTCTCGCGTTCGCTCATGTTCTCGAACCGGATCGAATAGACGGGATTGACGAACAGCGCCTTGCGGCCCGACTCCGGCACCGTGCGGACCGCCGGATGGGCCAGTTCCGCATGCGCCTCCTCGGTATTGTGGATCTTCATGGCGCGGTTGAACTTGCCGAACAGCTTGTTGCCGACGCCATAGGGACGTCGGGCCGAATGCATCACGTTCAGCCCTTCCAGCATGGCCTTCATGCCGTCGGAAAGCGTGTCATAGGCGAGATACATGCTGGCGAAGCAGGTGTCGCCGCCGAAGGGCGGGATCTCCTTGGCGTGCAGGATGGTGGCCCGGGGCGGCGCCTCCTGGAAGCTCCAGTCGGAGTGCCAGTTGCCGCCGAAATTCAGCATGCCGGATTCGCTGGCTTCCTTGAGGACCTCGATGACTTCCGGGTGCTCCTGCATCGTGTCGACATAGGGCTCGAAGCCGAACTCGCCGAAGCGGCGCGTGAAGCGCTTCTGATCCTCGATGGACATGTCCTGGTCCCGGAAGACCAGCACCGAATGATCGGCGAAGGCCTGCTCGATCTCCTCGAAGACCGGGTCGGGCAGCGGCCTGGTGAGGTCCGCGCCCTCGATCTCCGCGCCCAGCACGCCGGTCAGCGGCATGACCCGGATATGGCTGTAGTCCCGCATGGCTCTTTGCTCCCCGCAAATTGCGTCCGGGCCATTCTATTACAGGGCGGGTTCGGAGCGTAAGCCCCGTGACTTCCTACGCGCCTCGTTCCCAGCCGCGCTCGCCCTGTTTCCAGTAGGTACAGGCGTGGCCCGCCGCACGGGCCCCCTGCCAACGCGTGCGGGCCGCGGCCACGGCGTCCTCGTCCAGGCCGTTGAACATGTCCAGACAGCGGGCGTAGCCTGACTTGTCCGCCACGTCGCGGCCGTCGACCAGGATCAGCACGTCGGCGGCATTGGGGTTTTCCGGCTCGGCGGTCAGCCAGATCGGCTGCCGATCGGCATCGCCATCGCCGGCCGCGCCGTGCGGCAGGAACGAGGCCTTGTCATAGCTCCACAGATGAGCGTCCAGGGCGCGCACCCGCTCCTCAGAGCCGGTCAGAACCACTGCGCGCATGCCGCGCTCCAGCACCTTTTCCAGCAGCTCGGGCAGGGCCCGTTCCAGCGGCTTGCGGGTCAGGTGATAGAACGCGACTTCCGTCATTTGCTCTCGTAGTGGCGGCGGACCAGTTCGTCGAGGACGCGGACGCCGAAGCCGGTGCCGCCCTTCGGCGTTGTCGGCTTCGCGCTGCCCGACCAGGTGACGCCGGCGATGTCGAGATGCGCCCAGGGCACGTCGTTGACGAAGCGCTGCAGGAACTGCGCGGCGGTAATGGAGCCGGCGCCGCGGGCGTTGCCGATATTGCGCATGTCGGCGATCTCGGATTTCAGCTTCTTGTCGTAGTTCTTGTGGAGCGGGAAGCGCCAGAGCTTTTCGTCGACGGCCTCGCCGGCTTCCATCAGCCGCCCGGCCAGCCGGTCGTTGTTGGAGAACAGGCCGGCGTACTCGTCGCCGAGCGAGATGATGACGGCCCCGGTCAGCGTGGCGAGGTTGATCATGAACTCGGGCTTGAAGCGGTCCTGCGTGTACCACAGCGCGTCACAGAGCACGAGGCGGCCTTCGGCGTCGGTGTTCAGCACCTCGATCGTCTGGCCCGACATGGAGGTGACCACGTCGCCGGGGCGCTGCGCATTGCCGTCCGGCATGTTCTCGACCAGGCCGACCACGCCGATGACGTTGGCCTTGGCCTGGCGGCCGGCGAGCGCCGCCATGACGCCGATGACGGCGGCGGAGCCGCCCATGTCCCACTTCATGTCCTCCATGCCGGCGGCCGGCTTGATGGAGATGCCGCCGGTGTCGAAGGTGACGCCCTTGCCGACGAAGGCGATCGGCTTGTCGTTCTTCGCCCCGCCGTTCCATTGCATGACGACCAGCCGGCTTTCCTTCTCGGAGCCCTGGCCGACGCCCACCAGCGCGCCCATGCCGAGCTTCTTCATCTGCGCTTCGCCCAGCACCTCGACCTTGACGCCCAGCTTGGTGAGTTCCTGGCAGCGGTCGGCGAGGGTGGCGGGATAGAGGATGTTGGCAGGCTCGCTGACCAGATCGCGGGTCAGGAAGACGCCGTCGACGACCTTGTCCAGCGCGGCGAAGGCGTCGCGCGCTGCGGCTGCGCCGCGGGCGCCGATGGCGAGCTGCTCCAGGGAGGGCTTGTCCTCGTCCTTCAGCTTCGTGTGGTAGTGATCGAAGCGGTAGCTGGCCAGCCGCGCGCCCATCGCGATATGCGCCTGGGCCGCACCCTTGGTGAGTTTCGATTTCGCTGCCAGATCCTCGGCGTCGATGATCACCTTGGCCTGCTTCGCGCCGCAACTGGCGACCGCCTTGAAGGCGCGGCCGCCGATCAGCTCCAGGTCATGGGAAGAAAGGGACTTGGTCTCGCCGAGGCCCAGCAGGACGATCAGGTCCAGCCTGGTGCCGCGCGGCGCGGCGATCGTCTGGCTCTGCCCGCTTGCGCCGGTGAAGCGGCTGGCGCGCAGCACCTGGCGGATGACGCCTTCGGTCTTCTCGTCCAGGGCCTTGGCGGCAGGCGTCAGTTTGCCGTCCTTCGCGACGCCGACGACGACGACGCCGCGGCCCGGAATGCTTGCGCCGGAAATCGAGATATCCATCTGTCTCATCCCATTGAAAAACCGTCGGACAGATATATCGCAAGCTTTGCCGGGCCATGTAAATGGCGCGGTTTGCGTTCGCTACGGCCTGCGCCGGGAGAGGCGGCCCGGTTGCATGCCGCAAGGCATCCCAAGCGGGTTTCACAGGCCGCTGAGGTCGCTATACTCCGCCGCCATGCGTCACCTGACCGGCTACATGATTCGCGCCGCCGCGGGCCCTACGGCCTTCGTGACGATGGTGCTGACGGGGATCATCTGGATCCTTCAGGCGCTGCGTTTCGTCGACGAGATCATCAACTATGACATGTCGATGGGCGCATTCTTCTACATCTCCTTCCTGCTGCTGCCGCAGCTTCTGCCGGTGACCCTGCCGATCGGCCTGTTCTGCGGGATGCTCTACGCCTACTGGCGGATGTCGTCGGACAGCGAACTGGTGGTGATGCGCGCCGCCGGTCTCAGCCGCATGGCGCTGGCCGGGCCCGGCCTGCTGCTGGCCGGATTCTGCGCGGTTTTCGTCGCGTCGATGACGTTCTACTTCATGCCGATGGCGAACTCGACCATGCGCGACACGCGGTTCGCGTGGAAGTACATCTACTCCACCGTGGTCCTGCGCGAGGGGGCGTTCACGCCGCTCAAGACCCGTCTGACGGTCTATGTCGCCGAACGGCGGTCCGGCGGCGAACTCCACGGCCTGCTGATTCACGACGAGCGCGAGCCGGGTAAGTCGGTGACCATGATGGCGGAGCAGGGGACCCTGATCCGCGCAGAAGAGGGACCGAAAATTCTGCTGCTCAACGGCAATCGCCAGGAGAAGGATCACGAGAGCGGCAACATCAACGTCCTCTATTTCGACCGCTACAACGTCGAGATCGATCTGGTAGGCAGCAGTGCGCCGGTGCGTGTGGCCAAGATCGAGGAACGAACGATCGACGATCTGTTCCTCGTCGATCCGGGGGATTTCGACCGGGCCGCCTATCACAGGATCCAGGCGGAAGGGCACAAGCGCGTGGCGCTGCCGCTGCTGACCATCGCCTTTGCCCTGATGGCGATCGCGACGGTGCTTTATGGCGAGTTCGACCGGCGCGGCGTTGGCGCGCGTATCTGGGTCGGCTGCCTCAGCGCGGGGCTGTTGCAGGCGGCTGTGCTGGGGCTGACCCAGGCGGCGGCGACGGAGCCTTTCTTCAATACGCTGGTCTATGTGCTGCTGCTGGCCGCGATCGCCGGCAGCCTGTTCCTGATGCGGGCCGGCGCGGGCATGCCGACGCCGGGACCGGCGCCGATGGCGGCGTGATCATGCTGCGCACGCTTCCTACCCTGACCCGCTATCTGATCCGTCAGTTCCTGCTTGGCGCCGGCCTCGTCTTCGCGCTGCTGTCGCTGGTCATGTTCACGGCCGAAGTGATCGATCATGTGCGCCGCGCCAGCGGCGTCGACGAGATCGGGCTGGGGCTGATCGTGCAATTCGCCCTGCTCAAGATGCCATCGGTGATCGAGAAGCTCTGGCCATTCGTTGTGCTGTTCGGCGGCATGCTGGCGCTGACCCGGCTGTCGCGGTCCAACGAGCTGGTCGTGGCGCGGGCCGCCGGTGTCTCGATCTGGCAGATCCTGACACCCCTGGTGTTGTCTGCGGCCATCATCGGCGGCATTCTGATAACGGTGCTGAATCCCCTGGCCGCCGCCCTGACGGGACAGTACGAGCAGCTCGCGAGCGCCAAGTTCCAGGGCGAAACCAGCCGCATCACGGTCTCCGACAAGACCGGCCTCTGGCTCCGGGAGGTGAACGCCGAAGGCCATCAGGTGATCCATGCCTGGTCCGCTTCGGCGCAGGGCACTTCGCTGGACAACCCGACCTTCTTCACCTTTACCCGCAACAACAGTTTCGTGCGCAGGATCGACGCCGAGAGTGCGGAATTGCTCGACCGGCAGTGGCGGCTGAAGAACGCGGTGGTGACGGAGCTGGACCGTCCGCGTCAGGAGCGCGAGTCCATGCTGGTGCCGACCCGGCTGACGGTGGCGCAGATCATCGACAGCCTGGCGCCGCCGCAATCGCTCTCGTTCTGGGAACTGCCGGCCTTCATCGAGCTGCTGGAGAAGTCGGGTTTCAATGCGCTCGCGCACCGGCTGCACTGGAATTCGCTGCTGTCCCTGCCGCTGATGCTGGCCTCGATGGTTCTGCTGGCCGCCACCTTCTGCATCCGGCTCAGCGTGCGCCGCGGCGGCGTCGGGCTTGTGTTCTTCGCCGGCACCATGGCGGGGTTTGCGATATTCTTCGTCACCGACGTGGTCGAGGCGTTCGGCTCCGCGGGCAAGCTGCCCGTGGTGCTCGCCGCCTGGACACCGGCGGCGGTCACCACCATGACGGCCATCGCGGCCATGTTCCATCTGGAGGACGGCTAGGAATGGCGCCGCGCAGGCCGCTCCCGATTCTGCTGCTGTTCGCCCTTCTGTGGATGCCGCTCGCCGCGGCGGCGCAGGTGAGCGACCTGCCGGTCGAGCTCTCGGCCCGGGAAATGATCTACGAACAGGAACTGGGCGTGGTGACGGCCCGGGGCGAAGTCGAGATCCTGCAGGGCGAGCGGGTGCTGTTCGCCGACACCGTCACCTACAACGAACGCGACGAGGTCGTCACCGCCAGCGGCAATGTCGTGCTGCGGGAACCTTCGGGTGACGTGCTGTTCGCCGACTACGTGGAACTGACCGACAACTTCAAGCAGGGCGTCGTCGAGGAGCTCAAGATCCGCCTGGCCAACCGGGCGCGCATGGCGGCGCGGCGCGCCCGCCGCGAAGGCGAGAACCGCACCATTCTCGAGCGCGTGGTCTACACGCGCTGCGAGGAATGTCCCGAACATCCGGACCGGCCGCCGATCTGGCAGATCAAGGCCAACCGGGTCACGCGCGATCTGGACAAGGAAATCGTCGAATATCAGAACGCGCGCCTGGAAATGTTCGGCGTGCCGGTCTTCTACGCGCCCTATTTCTATCATCCCGACCCCACGGTCGAACGGAAGTCCGGCTTGCTAGCGCCCATCGTCGGCTCGTCCACCGAACTGGGCTTCCAGTACTCACAGCCGGTCTACCTGGTCCTTGACGAGGACAAGGACATGACCTTGACGCCGCGTTTCCTGACCAAGGAACTTCCGGTTATGGGGGCGGAGTACCGCCAGCAGTTCGACGCCGGGCGCTGGGATACCGACGTCTCGCTGACCTATGTCGACGAGGTGGTCGGCCGCACGCAGACCGGCGACAAGGAGTTCCGCGGTCATTTCCGCTCCAAGGGCGACTTCCGTATCGACGATGGCGCCGACTGGGGCTTCAACCTGTTCCGGACCAGCGACGACACCTATCTGCGCATCTACGATATCGGCGGCGGCAACACACTCACCTCGACGGCCTATGTCACCGATTACGATGGCCGGCGGTTCCGCGGGCTGGAGTTCTTCTCCTTCCAGGGCCTGCAGGAGAACGATGACGACGGCGAGACGCCACTGGTGATGCCGCTGGCGACATGGCAGGACACATTCAGCCCCGGCGTGCTGGGCGGACGGGTCGACTACACCTTCAGCGGTGTGGCCCTGCAGCGCACCAGCGGTCGCGACACCCGCCGGCTGTCCTTCGACGGATCCTGGGAACGCCAGGCCGTCGACCCCTTCGGCGGCCTGACGACCTTCGGCATGCATTTCCGCGCCGATGGCTACATGGTTTCGGAAGCCCAGGACACCGACCCGACCGCCAGCGAGAACGACTACTACGAGGGCCGCATCTGGCCGCAGGCGACGCTCGACTGGCGTCTGCCGCTGGTGCGACCGGCCAACGGGCACTTCCAGAAGATCGAGCCGGTGGTGCAGCTGATCGGGTCACCGGGCGGCGCCAACCCGAACGATATTCCCAACGAGGACTCGCTCAGTTTCGAGTTCTCCGACGCCAACCTGTTCGACCGCAACCGCTTCGTCGGCTTCGACCGCGTCGAGAGTGGCTCCCGCGTCAATTACGGGGTGCGGATGGGTGTCTATGGCGACGGCGGGGGCGAGAGCGAGCTCCTGATCGGGCAGTCCTTCCGCTTCAACGAAACCAGTGCGTTCGGGCCGGGGACCGGACTCGACGACCGTCTCTCCGACGTGGTCGGGCGGCTGCTCATCGCGCCGACGGACTCGATCGACTACACATTCCGTTTCCGGGTCGATATGAAGGGGCCGGATCTGGATCGGCACGAGCATCGCCTGAGCCTTCGCGACGACTGGTACAGTTTCAGCCTCGGCTACATCTCCGTACCGCGTGTGGGCGGCGCCGTGGCAGTCGGCAACACCCAGGAACTGACCACCGAAGGCACGTTGAACTTCGCCGAGAACTGGCAGGTCCTCGGCGCCTATCGCGGCGACCTGGACCGGGGCGTGCCGATCCGCTTCGAGGGAGGTCTGCGCTACGAGGACGAATGTTTCGACTTCCAGCTCGGCGTCGTCCGCGATTTCACCAGCGACCGCGATCTGGAGGCGTCGACCTCCGTCTTCGTGCGGATCAGTCTCACCGGGCTGAACTAGCTCAGCCTCGGTGTCCGGGCTGCAACTTGCCGGTTGGAAGAACCACCGTGCTGCGCTAGAGCAGGCGCGAATTCGATGGAACAGGAGGCAGCGTTCCGCCCCGATGAACGTGAAGCTGATACTGCCGGCCATCGCCGCCGCGCTCTGGATGGCGTTCGCCGCGCCGGCGTTTTCCCAGCAGGTGCTGGACATCGTCGCCGTGGTCGACGACGAGGTGATTTCGGCCTACGACCTGGAGGAGCGGATCGACCTGATCATCGTCACCGCCGATCTGCCGCGTACGGAGGAGACGCGGCAGCGGCTGCGCCCGCAGGTGCTGCGCACTCTGGTCGACGAGGAATTGCAGAAGAAGGCGGCGCGCAATCTCGGCATCACGGTCACCAACGGCGATATCGACGCCGAGATCGAGGCCATCGGCGAACGCAACAACATGAGCGGCCCGGCACTGGTGCAGAACCTGGAGCGCGCCGGTGTCGACGAACATGCCATCCGCCAGCAGGTCCTGGCCGGGATCGCCTGGCAGCGCTTCATCGGCGCCCGGTTGCTGCGGACCGTCGATGTCTCCGACGAGGAGATCGATGAGGAGATCGCCCGGCTCAAGGCCGCCGAGGGCGAGACATCCTATCTGGTCAACGAGATCCGTCTGGCGGTCGAACAGCCGTCCCAGGAGGACGAGGTGCGCGGCTCGGCCGAACGCCTGGTGCGCCAGATTCGGGCCGGCGCGAGTTTTGCCGCTCTGGCGCGGCAGTTCTCGTCCGGCGCTACTGCCCAGAGCGGCGGGGATGTCGGCTGGATCCGCGCTGAACAGCTCGGCCCGGAGATCGGCGAGGTACTGCCGACCATGACGCCGGGCTCGGTTTCCGATCCGATCCGGACCGACACCGGCTACGCCATCGTGGCGCTGCGCGAAACGCGGATCGAAGGCCAGCGCCAGCCGGAGAAGGTCCAGGTCGAACTCAGCCAGATCCTCATTCCGCTGGGGCGGAATGCGCCGCAGCAAGCGGTGGACGAGGCGCGGGCCCGGGCGGCCGCGCTCCGACCCGGGATCGCAGGCTGCGCCGACGCTGCACGGCTGGCCGGGGACGTGCAGGGCGCGCAGGCGGCCGATCTCGGGCGACTGCGCATCGGCGACCTGCCCGTCGATTTCCGCTCGGCCATCTCGGACCTTGATGTGGGTGGTGTCAGCCCGCCGCTGCGCACCGCGGCCGGCATCCACCTGCTGATCGTCTGCGACCGCTCGGAGCCGGTGGATGCGACCGTCGACCGGGAGCGGATCCGCAACGCGATCCTGAACCGCAAGCTGAACCTTCGCGCCCAGGCCCAGTTGCGCGACCTGCGCCGGGATTCGATCGTGGACTACAGATAGGCCATGAAGCCGCTGGCGGTCACGATGGGGGAGCCGGCGGGCATCGGCGGGGACATCACCCTGGCCGCCTGGCGGGACCGCGGGCGGATGGATCTGCCGCCGTTCTTCGTCATCGACGACCCCGCGCGGCTCGAACGCCTGGCGCGGCGTCTGGAGATCGACGCGCCGGTTGTCCCGATCCGCGACCCCTCCGAGGCGGCCGGGGTCTTCGCGGAGGCGCTGCCGGTTCTGGCGGTCGAGGGCCGCGTTTCGGCCGGGCCGGGCCGTCCCGATCCGGCCGACGCGCCGTTGGTGATCGCGGCCATCGAGCGCGCGGTGGCTCTGTGTCTCGAAGGCGGGGCCGCGGGCGTGGTGACGAATCCCATCAACAAGGCCGAGCTCTACCGGGCGGGCTTCACCCATCCGGGCCATACCGAGTTCATCGGCCATCTCTGCGGCGGCGCGCGCGCGGTGATGATGCTCGCCGGTCCCAGCCTCCGGGTCGTCCCTGCGACGATCCACCTGCCGCTGGCCGATGCCGTGCGGGCGCTGAAAGGCGGCGATCTCGTCGCCATCGGCCGCATCGTGCTCCGGACCCTGCGGGACGACTTCGGCATCGACCGTCCGCGGCTGGCGTTCGCCGGACTCAATCCCCATGCCGGGGAGAACGGCGCCCTGGGCCGTGAAGACATCGACATCATCGCGCCCGCGGTGGCCGAGCTGGCGCGGGGCGGCGACAGCGTCGTCGGTCCTCTGCCGGCGGACACCATGTTCCATGCGCCGGCGCGGGCCGAGTACGATGCCGCCATCTGCATGTATCATGACCAGGCTCTGATCCCGGTCAAGGCGCTGGATTTCGACAGCGCGGTCAACGTCACGCTGGGCCTGCCCATCGTGCGGACCTCGCCTGACCACGGCACCGCCTTCGACATTGCCGGGCGCGGCGTCGCCCGGCCCCACAGCCTCATCTCGGCGATCCGTCTGGCGGGCGAGATCGCCGGCCACAGACGGGGATGAGCGTTCCGGGTCTGCCGCCGCTGCGCGAGGTGATCCGCCGCCACGGTCTGGACGCGCGCAAGGGACTGGGCCAGCATTTCCTGCTCGACCTCAACATCACCGACAAGATCGCCCGCGCCGCAGGCGTTCTGACGGGCCGGGACGTGCTTGAGGTCGGGCCCGGGCCCGGCGGGCTGACCCGCGCGCTGCTGGAGACGGACGCGGCTCGGGTGGTGGCCGTGGAGAAGGACGAGCGTTGCATCGCTGCCCTGGCGCAGCTGGCGGCGGTCTATCCGGGACGGCTGGAGGTCATCCGCGCCGACGCCCTGGAGACGGAAGCCGCCGAACTCGTGCGGCCGGGCGCAGCGATCATCGCCAATCTGCCCTACAATGTCGGTACGCCGCTGCTGTTCCGCTGGCTGGCCCGGCCGGATCATTTCGGCTCCATGACCCTGATGTTCCAGCGCGAGGTCGCCGAGCGCATCGCCGCCCGTCCGGGTACGAAGCACTATGGCCGGCTCGCGGTGATGGCCAACTGGCGCTGGAGTACGCGTGTGCTGTTCGATCTGCCGCCGCGCGCCTTCACGCCGCCGCCCAAGGTCACCTCGGCGGTTGTCGGCCTGACGCCCCGGACCGAGGCGCTGGCCCCGGCCGACGCCGGCACGCTGTCGCGGGTGGTCGCGGCGGCCTTCAACCAGCGCCGCAAGATGCTGCGTCAGAGCCTGAAGGGGCTGAGGCCGGACGCGGAAGCCTGGCTCGGCGAGGCCGGCATCGATCCGCGCCGCCGTGCAGAGACGCTGACTGTCGAGGAGTTCTGCGCCCTCGCCCGGACGCTTCAGTCGCCGCGATAGGGCCTGGTGAGCTTCTCGACGAAATCCGCTAGTCCCGGCTGCCGCTGACGCCGCACCCGTTCGGCGACCAGGATCGCGCGGATCTGCGTCAGGCAGCGTTCCAGGTCGTCGTTCACGACCACGTAGTCGTAGCCGTCATAATGGCTGATCTCGTCGGCCGCCTTGGCCATGCGCCGCTTCACGACGTCATCGGGGTCGCGGCCCCGGGTGCGCAGCCGCCGCTCGAGTTCCGCGGTGCTGGGGGGCAGGATGAACACGCTGACGATGTCGGTCTCGCGGCGCTGCTTCATCTGTTGCGCGCCCTGCCAGTCGACGTCGAAGAGGACGTCCCTGCCAGCCTTGAGAGCGTCCTCGACGGGTCCCGCCGGGGTGCCGTAGCTGTTGTCGAAGACCGTGGCGTGCTCCAGCAGCGCGTTGTCCCTGACCATGTTGTCGAAGGTTCCTCGGTCGACGAAGTAGTAGTCCCGGCCCTCGACTTCGCCCTGTCGCTTCGGTCTGGTCGTGACGGAGACCGACATGCTGAGGTCGCGCTCGTCCTCCAGCAGCCGCCTCGAGATCGTGGTCTTGCCGGCACCCGAAGGGGAGGACAGGACGAGCATCAACCCCCGGCGCGTCATTCTTCCGGCCTCACTCAACGTTCTGCACCTGCTCGCGCATGCGGTCGATGGCGACCTTCAGGTCCATGCCGATGCGGGTCAGTTCGATGTCCGAGGACTTCGAACAGAGGGTATTGGCCTCGCGGTTGAACTCCTGGGCCAGGAAGTCGAGCCGGCGTCCGACCGGCTCTTCTGCGGCGAGCAGTTCATGCGCCTGGGCGACATGGGCCTTCAGGCGGTCCAGTTCCTCGCGTACGTCGGCGCGTGCGGCCTGCAGAGCCAGTTCCTGCGTCAGCCGCTCCTCGCTGACCGGCGGGTCCGCTTCCAGCAGTTCGGCCAGGACGGTCCGGAGCCGCGCCGCGCGCTGCCCGCCGCGGGCACCTTCGGTCGCCGCCGCACGGGCGATCAGGGTCTCGATGTCGACGATCAGCGCGCCGAGGATTTCGGCAAGGCGCGCGCCCTCGGTGCGCCGGGACCGGTCCAGCGCCGTCACGGCCTGTTCCAGCGATGCCAGGACCTCGGCGTCGCGCCGCTCAGCCTGTCCGGCGTCCTGGGCCGCCGTGGCGGTTTCGATGACGCCGCGCGCCGAGAGCAGTTGATCGGGGCGAACTTCGGCCTCCGGCGCCAGCGCACGCGCGGTGTCCAGCAGGGTATTCAGCCACGCCGTGTTGACGCGGTAGCCTTCGGCTCCGCCGGCCTGTTCCATCTGCAGGTTGACGGTGACATTGCCGCGCGCGAAGGCCGACTGGGCGGCCTGCCGCGCGGCCGATTCCAGCCCACCCACCTCGGCGGGCAGGCGCAGCCGCACATCCAGGCCACGGCCGTTGACCGAGCGCAGCTCCCAGGTCCAGGTCCAGCCCTCGGCGGTCCCTTCGGTGCGGGCGAATCCTGTCATGCTGGCGAGCGTCATGGGCGGGCAACCTCAGAATCGGCGTCGAAATGCCGGGTCAAGTTAACCTGCGCCCGCGATCGATCAAGCGTCGGCGGGGAAGGTGAGTGTCACCCGTGTGCCGGAGCCGGGGCGGCTGTCGACGGCGACACGTCCGCCATGCAGGTCCACCAGCGCCTGGACGATGGGCAGGCCGAGGCCCGTGCCCTTGTGGCCGGCCACCATCTGGTTCTCGATCTGGCCGAACGGCTCGAAGATGCGCCGCATGTCCTCGCGGGCGATGCCGACCCCCTCGTCGCCCACCACGATCGCGTACTCGCCGCCTTCGAGAGAACAGGTCACGCTGACCCGGCCGCCCTCGCGGTTGAACTTCACGGCATTGGAAAGGATGTTCAGCAGAATCTGCTTCATGGCCCGGCGGTCGGCGCGCAGGCCGGGTGGCGCCGGAAGGGCAGGGGGCGCGAGGGCGATGCGGGAGCGATCCGCCATGGGCCGCACGATATCCAGGCATTCCGCCACCAGGGCGTCGAGATCGACGGGTTCCCGGCGGATGGCGAATGCGCCGGCCTCGATCTTGGAGAGGTCGAGCAGATCGTTGATCAGATCCAGCAGATGCCGGCCGCTCTCGGCGATGTCGGCGGCGTAGGTCAGATAGCGCGCATTGCCGATCTCGCCGAAGATCTGCTGCTGCAGGATCTCCGAGAAGCCGATGATGGCGTTGAGCGGGGTGCGCAGTTCGTGGCTCATCTTGGCGAGGAACTGGGTCTTGGCCTGGTTTGCCCGTTCGGCCTCGTTCTTGGCTTCAAGCAGGTCCGCCTGGGCCGTACGCTGTTCGGTGATGTCGCGGACGCTGCCCTCGTAGTAGAGCGGATTGCCGTCCTCGTCGCGCACCAGCCGCGCGTTTTCCGACACCCATAGCCGTTCGCGGGTCCGGTAGCGGTAGACCTCCGAGACGAACTCGGTGACCTGGCCATGGGCCTCGATCTCGCCCTTGAACTCCGTGCGGCGTCCCGGCTCCACGTACCAGCGGCTTTCCAGATCGTTGACGTCGGCCAGCAGGGCTTCCTCGCTCTCGTAGCCGTTCAGCTCCACCAGCGCGGGATTGGCCCTGAGCGCCCGGCCATCCAGGCTCGTGCGGTAGATTCCTTCGGTGGCGTTGACGAAGATGTTGCGGTAGTCGCGCTCCGCGTTCCGCAGGGCATCCTCCGCCCGGCGGCGCTCGTCGATGTCGACGGCCGTGACCAGGATGGCCGGCTGGCCGTCCCACATCAGTTCCGACACGAACAGCTCGACCCAGAAGGTCTCGCCGTTCCGGCGGCGGTAGCGCACGTCGTAGCGCGCCGGTGGCGCCAGGCCGGCAGAGCGTTCGTGCGTTCGGCGGACCAGAAGCTCGCGGTCTTCCGCCGAGAAGAATTCCGTGACGCTGTCCAGGGCGGTCAGCTGGTCGGCGTCGTCGAAACCCAGCATCCGCGCCATGGTGGCGTTGGCGTAGAGCGGCCGCAGGTTCTTGTGGACGAAGATGCCCTGTATCGAGCCTTCCGTGATGGCGCGGAACTTCTGCTCGCTCTCGCGAAGGCGTTCGGCTGTGTCGGTGCGCTCCCGGATTTCGGCACGCACGCGATCGAAGGCGGCGGCGAGAGAACGCGTGCGTTGCTGGACCCGCTCCTCCAGTTGCGTCCGCGCCGCCAGCAGTTCGGTCTGCTGTCGCTTCAGCGCGGAAATCTCCGAGTAGACATGGACCATGCCGCCGGCGCCCGTGCCGCTCTCGCGGAGCTGAAACCAGCGACTGCCGATCTGACGCTCCCGCAGTTCGGGTACCGGACGCGGCACCGACAGGCGCTCGCGCACCCATTCTCCGGTATCGCGCGCGCCGGCGACCAGCCCCGTGGATGCCATACCAGCCAGCAGCTCGGCGAAGGGCATGCCGCGGAACAGCTCGAGGCGTTTCTCGAACACCTCCTCGAAGGACCGGTTCCACAGTTCGACGCGGCCGTCGGCATCAAAGAGAATGACGCCCTGGTCGAGGCCCTCCATCGCATCGCGCAGTTCCGCCTCCGCCCGGTTGGCGCGGGCGTCGGCGTCTGCCAGGGCGCTCTCGTCGATGCCCGTGCCGCGATAGCCGGTGAAGACGCCATGCACATCGAAGACCGGCACACCGCCGACGCGCACGCGCCGCCGGTCGCCATCGCCGCGGTCGAGCTCGTAGCGGAATTCGCGGAACGGTTCGTGACGATCCAGCACCGCGCGGTGGGTCCGCCAGAACTCTGTGCGGGTGTCCGGATCGCCGGCGGCTTCCCAGCGGGTCCTGCCCAGCAGGGCTTCCGTCAGGCGGCCGCTCTCCGCGTCGGCGTGCGCGGGCCGGACGAAGCGGTGCTCGGCATCGGTCTCCCAGACCCAGTCGGCAGTGGCGCGGGAAAACTCGCGCAGCACCCTGGCTTCGTGACGGGCCCGGCTCTCGGCGGCCCGCTCGTCGCTGACGTCGGAAACCAGCGCCAGGATACCGCCTTCCGGCAGCTCGCGGTTGATGAAACGCAGATAGCGGCCATCCGAACTCAGCCGGTCGACGGGGGTGTCCATCGTGAGGTGCTGGCTGTGGACCAGATCCAGCCATTCGGCGCGCTGAAGCGAGCGTCGGGGCACCACGCCGCTGTCCCAGGCGATTTCGCAGAGTTCGCGATAGGACATGCCCGGCCGGATGCCGTCGGCCATTTCCTGCCAGAGTTGTTGATAGGCCTGGTTGCAGGCGACCAACCGGTCCTCGGCGTCGAACAGCGCGGCCGCATGACCCAGGGCGTCCAGCGCGTGGATCACGGATACGTCGTTTCGGTCGATCTGACGGTCGGTCACCATTGCCTTGCCGGAAGCGCCGCCGCCGTCCCGTCCGAAGCCTACTCGTTCTCTCGCTGCAGCCGGCGCCAACGTCTCACGTTTCGATTGTGCTCAGCCAGGGTTTTCGCGAACGCGTGCCCCCCGGATCCATCGGCCACAAAGTAGAGTTCGTTCGTTTGCGAAGGATTAAGAACCGCCTCCAGCGCCGCTCGTCCCGGGTTCGCAATGGCTGTCGGCGGCAGACCCTTCACGGCGTAGGTATTGTAGGGGGAATCGGTCTTCAGGTCCGCGCGGCTGAGCGGCCGGCCGAGATCGGCCTTGCCCTCCGTCAGCGCGTAGATCACGGTCGGGTCGGACTGCAGCCGCATGCCCTTGCGCAGGCGATTGACGAACACCGCCGCGACCCGCGGGCGCTCCCCGGCGACGCCGGTTTCCTTCTCGACGATGGAGGCGAGGATGACGGCCTCCCCGGGTGTCCGCAGCGGCAGTCCTTCGGCGCGCCCGGCCCACAGGTCGGCCAGGGCCGCGTCGCGCGCGGCGCGCATGCGTTCCACGATCGCCGCCCGGCTGTCGCCATGACTGTAATGGTAGGTTTCCGGCAGCAACGCCCCTTCCTCGGCCACGGGCGTCTCGCCGTCCAGGGCCGGCGCGTCGTCGAGCAGGGCTGCAATCTGCCAGGAGGTCAGGCCCTCCGGCACCGTGATGCGGCGGACGACCGTGCGGCCGGCGACGATGTCGCCGATCACCGTGCGCATGCTGGTTCCGGCTTCGAAGCGGAATTCGCCGGCCTTCAGGCGGCCGCCCCGTTCGGTGAGGCGGACCGCGGCGATAAACAGCATCGGATCCCCGATGACCCCGGCGGCGTCCAGTTTCGACGCGATCCGACGCGGTCCGTCGCCGGGTTGGATGATGACGGTGGCGGCTTCCGCCAACGGTCCCGGTTCGTTGTAGCGTTCCCAGCCCAGCCAGCCTGCGACCGCCGCGCCGAAAACGGCGATCACGGCGAGAAGCAGGGCCAGACGCAGCGCCGTCCTCACGGACCGCGGCCTAGTTCAGGCGTCTGAAGATCAGACTGGCGTTGGTGCCGCCGAAGCCGAAGGAATTGGACAGCGCCACGTCGATCTTCCGCTCGCGCGGCTGGAACGGGGCGAGGTCGAGCCCCTGGGTGGCTTCGTCCGGATCGTCGAGATTGAGGGTCGGCGGGGCCACCTGGTCGCGCAGGGCGAGCAGGCAGAAGATGGCCTCTACGCTGCCCGCGGCGCCAAGCAGATGACCGATTGACGACTTGGTCGACGACATGGTGCTGGTCTGGGCGCCATCGCCCATGAGGCGCCGGATGGCTCTGATCTCGATCTCGTCGCCGCGCGGCGTCGACGTGCCGTGGGCGTTGACGTAGTCGATGTCGGCGGCCGAGATGCCGGCGCGCTTCACCGCCGCCTGCATGCAGCGATAAGCGCCCGAGCCGTCTTCGGAAGGCGCCGTGATGTGATAGGCGTCGCCCGACATGCCATAGCCGATGACCTCGCCGTAGATCTTCGCGCCGCGGGCTTTCGCGTGCTCCAGTTCCTCGAGCACGACGATGCCGGAACCCTCGCCCATGACGAAGCCGTCGCGGCCCCGGTCCCAGGGGCGGCTGGCCCGCTCCGGCGTATCCTTGTAGCCGGTCGAGAGCGCCTTGGCGGCGGCGAAGCCGGCGATGCCCAGGCGGCTCAGCGCGGCTTCGGCGCCGCCGGCGACCATCACGTCGGCGTCGTCGAGGGCGATGATGCGGGCGGCGTCGCCGATGGCGTGCGCGCCCGTCGAGCAGGCCGTCACCACAGCGTGGTTCGGACCCTTGAACTGGTGCTCGATGGAGATGTAGCCCGACAGCAGGTTGATCAGCCGCCCGGGAATGAAGAACGGTGAGAGCCGCCGCGGCCCGCGAGTCTCCATCGTCATCGCGCCCTCGGCGATGCCGGAGAGCCCGCCGATGCCCGAACCCACCAGGACGCCGGTGCGGAACTGCTGTTCCTCGGTATCCGCCGTGTAGCCCGCGTCACGCAGCGCCTGCTTGGCGGCCGCCAGGCCGTAGACGATGAACTCGTCGACGCGCCGCTGTTCCTTCGGCTCGACCCATTCGTCGGGATCGAAGCCGTCCGGCCGGTCGTCGCTCTTCGGCTTGACCTCGCAGCCATAGTTGGTCGCCAGGTCGGATGTCTCGAACTTGGCGATCGTGGCGGAGCCCGATTCACCCTTCAGCAGGCGGGACCACGTTTCCTCCACTCCGCAGGCCAGAGGCGTGACCGCCCCCAGCCCCGTAACGACTACTCGACGCATATCGGGTTCCGAAACCTCTTCTCGCTCAGGTGTTCGCGGAGATGTAGTCGATCGCGTCCTTGACGGTCTGGATGTTCTCGGCGGCGTCGTCCGGGATCTCGATGCCGAATTCTTCCTCGAACGCCATCACCAGCTCGACGGTGTCCAGGCTGTCGGCGCCGAGGTCGTCGATGAAGTGGGCCTGTTCCTTGACCTTGTCTTCTTCCACGCCGAGGTGCTCGACAACGATCTTCTTCACGCGGTCCGCGATGTCGCTCATGGTCCGTTCCCTTTGCTCTTACGGTTCGGTTTGTCTCTGTTGAAGGTCCCCGGTACGCCGGGCGTTCGAGCCCGTCCTGCGCACGTACTGAAGGCTGTTCCGTGCCGAAATCCGGCGGCTCTTAACACACTTTCCAGAACAGGGGAAGCGCACCGCAGGCCGTCGAATCACCGGTAATTCCCATCATATCATTGCCATTCCGCCATTGATGTGCAGCGTCTGACCAGTGACGTAGGCGGCCTCGTCGGAGGCCAGATAGATCACGCCCGCGGCGATGTCGGCGCCCGTACCCATGCGGCCGGCCGGAATGGCTTCGTTCAGCTTCGCCTTCTGTTCGTCGGGCAGGTCGGCGGTCATCGCCGTCTCGATGAAGCCCGGCGCCAGGCAGTTCACGGTGATGCCGCGGCTGGCCACTTCCTGGGCCAGGGACTTGGACCAGCCGACGGTGCCTGCCTTGGCGGCGGCGTAGTTGGTCTGGCCCGGATTGCCGGTCTGGCCGACAATCGAGGTGATGGAGACGATACGGCCGTGGCGGCGCTTCATCATGCCCCGGAGCAGTGCCCTGGCGAGCTGGAAGCCGGCGTTGAGATTGACCCGGATCACCGCGTCCCAGTCCTCGTCCTTGAGGCGCATCGCCAGGTTGTCGCGGGTGATGCCGGCGTTGTTGACCAGGATGTCGACCTGGCCCATCGCCGCCTCCGCGGCCTTGGCCAGGTCCGCGGGCGCGCCGGCCTCGCCCAGATTGGCGGGCAGCACGTGGGCCCGCCCGCCCAGCGCGTCGGCGACTTCCTTCAGCACCGCTTCGCGGGTGCCGTGCAGGCCCACGGTGGCGCCGGCCCCGTGCAGCGCTTCGGCGACCGCGCGGCCGATGCCGCCGGAGGCGCCGGTCACCAGGGCGGTCTTGCCAGTCAGATCGAACATGCGGGTCCCCTTGCCTTGCCGTGGGTCAGAGCGAGCCGACGAGCCGCTCGATATCCTCGGGCGTGTTGACGGCGCTGGCCTGGACGTCGCGGTCGATGCGCCGGGTCATGGTGGCCAGCACCTTGCCCGCGCCGATTTCCAGCAGTTCGTCCACGCCCTGTTCCTTCATGTAGAGCACCGATTCGCGCCAGCGCACCATGGCGGTGACCTGCTGTACCAGCAGGGCGCGGATGCGTTCGGGCTCGCTGACCGGTTCGGCGGTGACATTGGCCACAAGCGGCACGGCCGGAGCGGCGATCGCGACCTCGGCCAGCGCGGTCTCCATCTCCTCGGCCGCGGGCCGCATCATGGCGCAGTGGAACGGCGCGGAGACGTTCAGGCGCATGGCTTTCTTCGCGCCCCGGCCCCTGGCGATCTCGACCGCACGGTCGATCGCCGAGGTCGAGCCGGATATCACCACCTGGCCGCTGGCGTTGTCGTTGGCGGGGCTGCAGACCTCGCCCTGCGCGGCTTCCTCGGCGACCGCGGCGGCGTCCTCCAGGCTGAGCCCCAGCAGCGCCGCCATGGCGCCCTCGCCGACGGGAACGGCGCGCTGCATGGCCAGGCCGCGGCGCTTCAGCAGCCGCGCGGCGTCGGGCAGTTCCAGCGCGCCGGCCGCGGCCAGCGCCGAATACTCGCCCAGCGAATGTCCGGCGACGAATTTCGCCGCCTTCGCGATGTCCAGTCCGGCTTCCGTCTCCAACACCCGCATGACCGCCATCGACACGGCCATCAGCGCCGGCTGGGCGTTCTCGGTCAGGACCAGTTCCTGTTCGGGGCCGTCCTGCATCAGGCGGAAGAGATGCTGGCCCAGGGCCTCGTCGACTTCCTCGAAGACCTCCCGCGCGGGACGGAACGCGTTCGCGAGTTCGCCGCCCATGCCCACCGCCTGAGAGCCCTGTCCCGGAAAGACAAACGCCCGCGCCATTTCCATCCCCAGTATCGTTCGCGTCTTGTTGTTCCGGCCCCCTTCGCGGGGGCTGTTCCCACATATGACAGGGGATCGCGCGCGCGCAACCGTATAATGGGCCGTGACGGGCGCGCGGCGGCGGCGTTCGCGCTTGACAGGCGCGGCCGGACGAACCTATATCCCGCGCCTCGGTAGGGGCGATTAGCTCAGCTGGTAGAGCACTGTGTTCACATCGCAGGGGTCACTGGTTCAAGTCCAGTATCGCCCACCATCCGGTCTTCCGCGAACCCATGTCCACACTGCGTCCCGGCGGAGACCCGCGGCTTTGCCGGCTTTGCGGGCCTCGTGGCGGCGATTGGATTCCCGGGAGACGCCGAAGGGGAGACGATTTCCGGCTGAATGCGGGAGTGTCTCTACTGGCCGATTTCGGGGTCCAAACCATCGGGCAGCGGTGAGCAACAATATGGTCAGGCCGGGAAGCCAAGCATCTTGCGTTGCGCGGTCCAGTCGAGCGGCAGTTCGTTCATCCGCTTGAGCTTCCTCGCCGTCAGACCTGCGGGCTGACGGCCATCGAGAATGGCTTCGATGATGTCGGGCGCCAGGTACGCGAGGTTGAGCGCCCTGCTGACGTCACTGGTATCGAGCCGTTCGTGCTTGGCAAGCTCCCGCAGTGAGATGACATCGCCTTCCGCCAGCATCCGGTTCCAGCGATGCGCGTCCGCGACCAGTTGAACGAGCTTCGGGTCGGGCCCGCCGGTTTCCTGTTCGCGGTCGGCTAGGACGATGCGGCTGCCATTGGCGCGTCGCGTCAGCTGGACCGGCAGCTCGACGGCCACGGCTTCGGTCCATTCGCCATCGCCCGAGACTCCGGCCCTCGGGCCTTCGGGGTCAGACCCGCAATCGACGGCGGAAGGTCGAAGACGGACGGCGATGCCGCTCTCCCGGAGCTCGACGCGTTCGAGCAGGGCATCGAGCATCCGCCGACGCGCATTGCCGTCCGTGCCGGTCAGGACATCGGCTGCACGGTTGGCCGCATCGATAGCTCGTGTCACTTCGATGCTGTCGTCATGTTCGGATACCAGTAGGTCCATCACCCGCAGCGGGTCGCGCAGCAGGGCCTCGAGCTGGTCGATAATCAGCTTGTCGAATGCCGGCGCGGGCAATCTCCAGCCGGCGCCGTTGGTTCCCCTGCGCGTCACCAGATGCTTGGAGGTGTAGTAGAAGTAGCGCTGGCCCTGCTTGCTGGCCTGGGTGGCATAGAGCGGCTCGCCGGCCTCGTCGAACAGCCGGCCTTTCAACAGGTGAGACGGGGAGGGGAGATTGACCGCCGCCTGTCTGTGCTTCGCATGGCGGTCGAGCATCGCCTGCACCGCCTCCCACTTGGCCATGTCGACGATCGGCTCGTGCTCGCCATCGAATGTCTGGCCGCGATGCTTCACGCGTCCGATGTAGATCGGGTTCCTGAGCAGCCAGTAGAGATGGCCGCGACTGAAGCTCCCGCCGCCGGTCGTGCGGCCCGAGCGGCTGGTCCGGGTGGCGGTCGCGATGCCGTCCCGGTCGCAGGCGGCCTTCACGTCCCTGACCGACCCGAGTTCCAGATAGTGACCGAAGATGCGCCGGACGGTCGCCGCTGCGTCCGGGTCGATGACCAGTTTGCGGTCCTCGACCCGGTAGCCGATCGGCACGGCGCCGCCCATCCACATGCCCTTGGCTTTGGAGGCGGCGATCTTGTCGCGAATACGCTCGGCGGTGACCTCCCGCTCGAACTGGGCGAAGGAGAGCAGCACGTTCAGCGTCAGCCGTCCCATGGAGGTGGTGGTGTTGAACTGCTGGGTGACCGAAACGAAGGAGACGCCGTGGTTCTCGAACAGCTCGACGATCCTGGCGAAGTCGGCGAGCGAGCGGGTCAACCGGTCGACCTTGTAGACGACGACCGTGTCGATGCGGCCGGCCCGGATGTCGTCCAGCAGCACCGCCAGTGCCGGCCGTTCCATCGAACCGCCGGAGAAGCCGCCATCGTCGTAGCGGGCGGGCAGTTCCTTCCAGCCCTCTTGCTGCTGGCTGCGGATATAGGCGGCGCAGGCTTCCTGCTGAGCACCCAGCGAGTTGAAGGCCTGCTCCAGCCCCTCCTCGGTGGACTTCCTCGTGTAGATGGCGCAGCGGACAGAACGGCTGCCTCCAACGGTACGCGTTGAACCGCCGAGCGATGAACGGTCGAGCTTCCCGCCCCGAGCCGTCGACCCATTGCCCTCCCGCCGTCCGCGCTCAGCCATCGCTCTCGCCCTGCCCCCCGTGCATCGCAGCGGCGAGACCTCCCTTGCCGTCTGAGTGCCGCTTTTCTCCGTTCCTGACGGACTTCCTCTCCGGTGCAGGGGCATTCAGTCCGAAGAATCGCGGGCCGGACCAGCGCGCGCCTGTGATCTCAAAAGCGATGGCGGTGAGGGAGGTGTATGACCGCCCCCTATAGGCGAACCCGCCAACGATGACTTCGACGACATGGCTGCGGCCCTGCCACTGGCGGACCAGCCGGCTGCCGGGACGGAGGGCGCGGCGCGGCGTCCTGCGGTCATCATTGCCGTGGTGTCGTCGGCCTTCCGCTGCGCCATCGCCGTTGCTCTGGCTGGCGCTCGCCAGCGTGTCGAGACGGCGTTGGGTTGCGGCCGTCAGCCCGCCCTGCGCTTCAGCCTGCAGCAGCCATGCGGCGTTGTATTCCAGCAGCCGGCGGCTGAGACCCTTCGGCGGCGGGCGCCGCCAGCGCCGCTGCCAGAGCACGGCAAGCTCGTCGCGGGACATGGCCCGGACGCGGGCGTCAAAGGTTCCTGCTGGCGTTTGCGCAGCGACCGATGACGCCGCGCCGGCTGCGGCATCGGAAGGGGACGGCCTCGGAATCGTGTCGCGGGCGGCAGCGGCAACGTTGCCGCTGCCGCCCGCGCGGATGGAGTTGTCCCTTCGCATGGTCGCGGCGCCCTCAGTCAGCCATCGCGTCCGCGCTGGCCGGCAGCTGAGCCCGATAGACGCTGACGCCGTTGCCTTCCTTGGTGCGGGTCACGTCCACGCCGCGTTTGCGGAAGCCCGTCAGCACCGCCCGGACGCTGTGCGGCTGCCAGCCGGTGAGCTGCATCATCTCGTCGATGTCGGCGCCCTCTTCCCGCTGCAGGAGGTCGAGGACCTGCGCCTGCCGCGTGCCCGGGCGGAAGAGCGGCGCCGGGGCGTCATGGTTCTCACCTGCATTCGGGTCCGCGGTCGCGACTTGCGGCGCCGTGTTCTCTTCTTCGCTCTCGTCGGCGTCGGTCGCGACCGTTCCCGGGACCGCTGCACGACCGGCCTCGGTGATGGTCCAGACGTCGTCCGGTGAGCGCTCCACAAGGCCGCGGCGCTCCAGAGACCGAAGCACGGCGGTGAGTGCGCCGCCCTGCAGTCGCATGTCTTCCGGCAGCGGCAGCACGCAGCCGTCAGTACGGTTTGCCGCGTTGGCGAGGATGGCGATATGCTTGTCATTGAGCTTGGTCATGGTCGGTCTCCGTGGTTTCGTTCCCGCGCCGGCCCGATGCTGGCGCTGTCACCAGGAGAAGCCCGGACCGCGATGCGGAGGCCGGGCCGGGGCCGGCTGCACACATGCGGGCGCCGCCGGTCCCGACAGCATGCATGCTTCCTTGCCGCGCAAAGTCCAATGCAATCCGATAAAGCTGACTGTCGATCAATTGGTCGTAGTTTCGATCACTACCGTCGGAGCAAGAACCTCTCAATAAAATCCGAGATATAGGCGATAGATCGCTTCAACCGCCCCCTCGTCTTTTGGCCTAAATCGCCACGGAATCGCCACCGCGAGCACGATTCAACACTTCACGACATTGCGCATGGCGAAGGCCGCCGCCTTGGGCGACTTCACCGCCGGACAGCCGATTTCCATTTGAATTTCCGAGCGTTTGCCGAAATCCTGAATAACTCGCCCCGGGGAGCCGAGTGCAGGGAGCCGCATGTCTGAAGTCATGGAAGCCCTCAGAGGCAGCGCCGATCCGTTGGAAAACGATCTCGCCCGAGTCTACGATCATTGGCAAGAGGTCAAGCGAAGCCAAGGCCAACGCGCGGGCCTCGGGTATGAACCCCGGGACATAAGGGCGAAAGGCCCGGAAGAGATGATTTCCAGCCGGGTCTTGAACGCCTCCGCCGGGTTCGAGGAGATTGACCCGGATCAGAGCTATGAAGCCTTGGTGCTCAAATACCCGGATCGGTTCACCCCTGACGTGATCGCCGCCGCACAGGAGCGGTTGAAGCTTGGTGCGACCAAGGTGAATCAGTTCCAGCGGCAGGATATTCAGTTCTTCGTCAAATCCAGCGCAATTGACCTATTCGGAGAGCACGGTGTTCGGTCCGCAGCCGAAAGCTGGGTCGGTCGGGACGCAGCCCTGCCCGAGCTTCGCAAAGAGAACAGCTATGCCGACGAGATTCTGTCCAAGGGCTTCCGGGGCCTCGTATGGCTGCATGAACAGGGGAAGGACGGCGAGCGCGGGCGAGGCTTGACGGCCGTGGTCGAGTTCGGCCCCATGCAGCCGGATCGTCGCGCCCAGGTGCTTGACGCCGTGTTCTTCGCGCGCCCCGTTGGGAAGGAACTCTTGGCGGCGCACAAGTATGACGGGACTTTCATTTCCAGTGTCGGAGCGAGCCGCCACAGCCGGGTTTGGCCGATCTCGGATAGCGACGTGGACTCGCTTTTGTCCGCCGTTCGGGAGAAGGCCCACAAGATCGCGGAATATGAGAACCAGAACCCGGACCCGCACGAACCCCTGAACCTCGAGAAGATCGAAGACGCCACCGCCCTTCGCCAAATGGTCCTGCGTCGATACCAGAGCGCGTTCCGGCAGGCCCTTTTGAGCAAGCGCCCAAACTGCTGCGCGATCACCGGCACGAGCGAGCTTTCGGTTCTGGAAGCCGCCCACATCATCCCCTATGCGGAACGGTTTGCCGACCGTGACAGGCCCGAGAATGGTCTTCTATTGAGAAGTGACATTCACAAACTCTTTGATGCGCACCTGATTTCGATCAACCCCGAGACCAAGAAAATTGAGGTTTCAGACCACATTGAATCTCCGGATTACCAGAGCCTTCGCGGCAAGACCGTTTCCGATGAAGTCTCCCCCAAGAGCCTCGGCTTTCATTTCGAAAACTTCCGAAAACGGCAGCTCTAAAATGTGTGCAACCGTTCAAGTCTATGGAGCGAACTAGAGGTTTCGCGTTCCTTTGCACCGAGGATACCGCGAGCAGCCCCAGAATTGCCCGCCTACATTCCGGCCACGGCGCGCCGTTCTGCGCACCATTGGGGCTCCACAACGCGGGCAGGTTGACGTGCCGGTTGTGGCGGTCACATGCGGCGGCGTGGGTGTGGTGACGCGGGGTGTTCCAGCTGATTGTGGTGCTGGTCGCTGTGGTGGCGTCACCGTCAGCGCCACGGTAGAGGCCGGAACCGTTGCTCCCAACTCTCGCAGATCTTGTTCAGCTTGGGCGCGAGTGGCAAGCGCGTCGGTCAGCGCCCTATCGCCTCGGGCCTTGGCGGGCAATGCGTCCAACCGGGCCTTGGCATTTCTCAGGGTGCCCAGCCCGTTGCGGATCGTGGATTCCAGCTTCGCCTTTTCTACCGCGAACCGCCCACGTAATGCCCTTTCATCGGCAACGTCCTGAGAGTTTGGCGTCCGTTCATACTTGAAACGGGATTCATGTCCGCGCCGCCATGCCACCAGCCTGCCGGTCATCACGTCACCGAACCCCGGCACCCGCAGAACAGCGGAACGATTCACATCGGCGGCGGTCTCGATTCCAAAGGAAATCAGCGTTGCCGTTTTCGCCGGGCCGATACCTGAGATATTCGAGCGCCGGACGGAAAAACGGTCAAGATAGGCATGTCGCTGGCGCGCCTCCCGGTTGGACTTCATCACCATGAGTTCGCGAGCGAGTGCATCGTCATGGCCCTTATAGGCGGCGATTGTGGCGTCCAAATCGGCGCGCACCTTCACAACCTCAGTCATGTTGTTGCGCTGAACAAAGGCATTCAACTCGCGCTGCACGCGTTCATCGGCATCCTTGAAGGCCTGTTGAAACGGGCCAGTTTCAACTTCATGGTTGGAGAATGTGAACCACCCCCAGATTGCCAGCCCGATCCACACAAACCACGCCGGGGCGGCGTAGATGAAACCCGCTACCGCACCGCCCATCATCAACAAGCCCATGAGTGCCCGCCCTCGCTTTCCGCTCCTTGCTTCGCGCAGTGCATTGCTGGCACTGCGCGGCGCAGACGCAGCCGGAAGCAAGTCCGCGACCGTTGGGAACCGGAATGCCAGAATCTCGCGGATTGCCTGTTCCGTGCCGGGCGCATCGGTCAGGATATTCGGTTCCACGGCGGTCAGGTCCGGGAACATGTCAAAGCCGCTGATGCCGGCCAGTTTACACCAGACACAACTACCGGCGGCGCTGGGGTAATAGTGCGTCTTGACCTTGCTACAGCGGTTCAGTGAGCCTTCGAGAGTGTTCAGGGCTTGAATCCAGTCCAGCGCACTCGGACGCGCGCCTGGTGTCAGTCCGAATGCGTTTTCGAATGCGCGGGAAATAGAATCCGGGAATATGTCGAGTGTCGGTGCACCGGGTGGCGGAGTTGTCTGTGTTGCCGCTTGCCGAGTTAGCGAGAAGGCAAAACGATTTTGGGCAATTGCCTCCCCTATGGAAATGTCCGGTCCCTTGTAGCGCCCGGCATAGGGATGACGGCCCATGAACAGCAGGTGGAAGATCGCAACTGCCAGCCCGAAGTTATCGTGCTCTATGGTGCGCTGAACGGACGCGAGGTTCTTCCCGTGTAGCTCGGGAGGCGTGAAGTCAGGAACGCCGACGACACAAGGATATGACCTGCCGTTCAAGCTGAACTGGAAGCTATCTGCGTCGATTAGGGCAACGGTTCCATCTTGAGCCACAAGCACGCCGGAATGGTTCAGATCGCCGATTACACATCCCGTCTGGTGCACTCTCCCAACAGCGCGGGCGACGTTCAGCGCAGCATGGACGATGAACCGACAATCAGACTTTGGGAAATGGCGCTGGCGAGACTTCGGGCTGTATAGTTCATGCAGTGGGCGATAGTCCGACACAAGCCGCATGACGAACCCAAGAAAGTTGCCGCGACGGTCAGTCACGACCTCGCTGGGGTAGGCAACAAGGTCGGTCTTGACGGCGAGTCCCTCGCCTACCATCACCCGAATCTTGTCTTCTCGATTGGCACGCAAGCCGGTGTTGTAGATTTTGACGGCCTGCCCGGAGCGGCCTTTGATCGCGTAGACTTCGCCTTCGCCACCCTTGCCGATTAATTCGGCAACTGAAACCCGATCCTTTCCGATGACGACTTCTTGCACGGTCAGCCCCCGGAAATGAGAATGAGTGTCTTGTCATCGTCGGTGCGTTCGCAGACCGATGGTCCGGCAAGGTATGTGGCCAGCTTTTCCGATAGATCGACAAGCCGTCCCTCGCCCGATGCGGCATCAACCGGGCGGAACATGGGGTCGAAGAAGCGGGGGTGCGCGGCCTGCTCCAGATGTGACAACGCCAGATCGCCAACACCATCGGAAAATAGCGCGAATGCATCGTGTCCGCTCGGGTGGCGGGTGATGTTCAGGCGCGGTTCGGGATCATCGGTGACAAAGTAGGTGCTGGACGCATACTCGCCATTCTCGGGCCAGCACAGTACATCCCATTCGGTGCCTTTCCGGCCCACAACGGCGCTATCCCCGATGTGCAGCGTTGCGGCTTCATCCGGCGTGACAATGATTGCCGCCAGCGTCGCGGCGAATTGGCGGGGTGTAGATTGCCGCCGGATAGCTGTTGCCGATATTCGGTCCCGTAGTTCATCTATCCAGCACGTCAGTTCTTCGTCTGGCGGCAGGTCAGGATAAGCGCGAAACCATCCGCGGAATCGAACCGACAGGAAACGGCACGTGAGCCAAGCACCATATGCGCCGAATTTGGCGGTACCTGCACCGTCCGAAACAACAGCGAGAATGCCCCCATCACCCAATTCAGCAACGGCGTAGGCGTCCTGCAACCTATCGCCGCTTTGAATGTGAGACGTACCGATTACGGACGCGGACGCCCACCGCCAAGCCACAGTGTCACCCTGCTATAGCCCAGCCATCTGGGGCGGTCGGATTTTCGAGCGGAACGGCATCGCCGGGATTGGACTGCGAAACGGCGCTAAGTGAACTGGAAAGCCACTGGAACAGTTCCTTGAAAGCCAGTCCTTTTAACTTGAGCGGCTGACGCTTGGCGATCTGGCCAAGCACATTCATGTCCGCCTGTTCCACACCTACGGCATAGAACATGAACTCCTTGCGTTCTTCGCCTTGATGAACGCGCTGCTTTGCCTCCTGCCAATTGTCAGTCGGAGCACCATCGGTAATGAGGAACACCCACGGCCGGTAATACTTGACGCCATTCTCGCGGTAGCGGTCCTTGCGTTGGCGGAGCATGTCAAGCCCGGTCACAATCGCTTCCCCCATCGGGGTTGCGTTGCCCGCCACAAGCGTTTCGGGATAGAAATGGTCCGCTGTAGCGAAGTCGGATTTAACCTCTACCGGCCCGAAAGTGACCATCGCCAATTCCACGCGCTTCGCGGCCATGGCATCGTTCATAAGTTCTTGCCGCAATGTGGCCAGCCCTTCGTTCAATTCTGAAATAGGCGCGCCGCTCATGGAATAGGACGTGTCCAGAAGAAGTATTACCGGGCAACGTTGTTCCGGGTTTTCCGCGAACTCAGCATCGCTGAATGGCTGTTGGTCAAATTCGTCCATGCAAATTGCCTTCGAAATTAGAGCGTTCGAGATGTAACACACCTCTTTGCAGCTACCTTATTGACATAGGAGCTCAGGAGGAAGCCCCGACGGTGGTAGTGTCAGACCAAATTTCTGTGCCGCACCGATTGGGGACCGGTCGGCTGTCGGAATGCGCAATCCCTTCCGCTATTTCGACAGCCGCCAGCGGTGATTCGCTCTGCAGTGATGCTCTACATTCGCTTCCCTCTATCGTTGCGCCAGGTTGAAGATCTGCTGCACGAACGGGGTATTGATATCAGCCACGAGACCGTCCGCTTCTGGTGAAACCGTTTCGGACCGGTCTTTGCCGCCGAACTCCGAAAGCGGCAGCGAACGACGGCTCACCAGCACATCCAGTGGCGATGGCACCTGGATGAGGTCTTTGTTCGCATCAACGGCGAGCGACGCTATCTCTGGCGAGCCGTTGATCATGAAGGCGAGGTCCTGGAGCTCTATGTCACGAAGACGCGGGATCGCAGGGCTGCCCTGGCTTTCCTGAAGCGGGCGCTGAAACGCCATGGCTCACCACGCACCATCGTCACCGACCGCCTCCGCTCCTACCGAGCGGCGCTTTCGGATCTCGGCATCGCGGGACGCCAGGACACCAAGAGGTGGCTGAACAATCGTGCCGAGAACTCCCATCAGCCGTTCCGACGACAAGAGCGATCCATGCAGCGATTCCGAAGCCCGGCCACGCTGCAGAAGTTCGTCTCCGCCCATGCCGCCATCCACAATCACTTAAACCTCGATCGCCAGCTGATCCGTCGGACTGATTTCAGGCAGCGCCGCGATGCGGCGCTTGCAGATTGGCGTCAACTGGCCGCCTGAAATCGAGCAAACTGAGCTTTCGCGCGCTCGGCCCGCGCTAGTATGACAATGCCGTCGGGAGAGGACCAAGCCTTCAACAGCTATAACTCATAGGCGCGGACACGGTGGGGATCAGACCACAGGCCATCGGCAACCAAGTTGTTGCGGCAACGCCTTTCGGGATGCCAGCGTTCGAATCCTCATTTTCGATTGAGAGCCAGACGCTCCATGCTTCGCCAGGCCTATTTCCAATCAAATGTGGCTGAGTTCACGTCTGCGTCTGATGACGCCGTATTGGGCCAACTCGCTGCTGCACATGGCTTCGCGCTTGACCTTGCTCAACGCAATGCCTGGCTTGTGCAACTCCATTACCTACGCGGAGAAATAGCGACCCTGCCTGACGCGACGGTGTTTCTCGAGTTTGCCATCCCGAGAATGGGCAAGCGAGCAGACACTGTCTTGCTCGTTGGCGGAATCGTCTTTGTCATCGAGTTCAAAGTTGGATCCGAGACCTTCGATCGATCGGCGCTTGAACAGGTCCACGACTACGCGTTGGACCTCAAGAACTTTCATCTCGGCAGCCATGGCCTCGTTATCGCCCCCATTCTTGTGGCGACCGATGCAGCTTCTGCTCAGGAACCAAACATTCATTTGGCTTCGGACGATGTCATCGAGCCCATCAAAGTCGGGCGTTTTGGTCTGGCGGACGCTATCCGATCGGTCCTGGACGCGACACCGAACTTGAATCTGGACCCTGAAGCCTGGCTCTCCTCGGGCTACCGGCCGACGCCCACAATCATCGAAGCGGCCCAAGCGCTCTATCGTGACCACGATGTGCAAGAAATCTCTCGCTCGGACGCGGGTGCAAAGAACCTCGCCGCGACAACTGATTTCATCAATGATGTCGTTCGACAGGCACAAACGGAGCGTCTTCACGCTATCTGCTTTGTCACCGGTGTCCCAGGCGCCGGCAAGACGTTGGCCGGACTCAATATCGCGACACAGCGTGCTGATGAGGCCGATGACGAGCACGCCGTCTTTTTGTCAGGCAATGGGCCTTTGGTTTCGATTTTGCGGGAGGCTTTGGCTCGAGATCAGTCCGCGCGAGAAAGCCTCCGTATCGGTGACGCGCGCCGACGCGTCGCAAGCTTCATCCAGAATATTCATCATTTCCGAGATGAGGCGATTAGAGACCCCAATCCCCCGCACGAGCGCATCGTTATTTTCGACGAGGCACAACGAGCTTGGACGAAGGATCAGGCAAGCCGGTTCATGAAGGAGAAGCGCGGACTCGCTGATTTTGAGATGTCCGAGCCTGAGTTTTTGATCAGCGTGATGGATCGGCATGCAGATTGGTGCGTGATCATATGCCTGGTCGGCGGTGGCCAAGAGATCAACACGGGCGAGGCGGGTCTGTCTGAATGGGTGACAGCACTCCAGCACAGCTTCCCAGACTGGCGGATATTCGTTTCCGATCGCCTTCAAGACCCCGACTACATTTGGACCCAAGCGGCGGAGAACGCTCTCGAGCGTCCTGAGGTGGAAACCTCAGCCGCGCTCCACCTCGGCGTATCGATGCGATCCTTCAGAGCAGAGACCGTTTCGGATTTTGTCGGACACCTGCTTGAGAACCGGATCGTCCAGGCTCGAGAGGTATTTGGTAGCTTCCGCGCGCGATACCCGATCCATGTCACCCGGGATCTTAATCGCGCTCGAGAATGGCTCCGAGCCCAGGCGCGTGGCACTGAACGAGTTGGCCTGGTCGCCTCGTCAGGTGGCTACCGATTGAGATCGGAAGGCATCAACCCGCGCGTCAAAATCGACCCGCCCAACTGGTTCTTAAACCCGAGAGAAGATGTCCGGTCATCATTTGCGCTCGAAGAGGTGGCCACCGAGTTCGATATCCAGGGATTAGAGCTGGATTGGACTGCCGTTTGTTGGGATTTGGATCTCCGATATGTGGATGGCGCCTGGCGATCTTTTCGGTTCGTTGGCAGCCGCTGGCAGCAGGTCCGGTCCGATGAGAAGCGGCTCTATCTTAAGAACGCGTATCGGGTGCTGCTCACGCGTGCGCGGCAAGGGATGGTTCTGTTCGTCCCGCGTGGCAGCGCCGCAGATGAGACGCGACCACCCGAGGCCTATGACGCTGTTGTGTCCGCACTGATAGATTGCGGCGCCACCTCTCTAGATTGAGAATTGGTCGCAGATAAACAATCAATGAGCGCGACGCTGAGAGATTTTTTGGGCGGCCGTGACGACAGTTGTCGCAGTAGGTGAAGACGCTGATGCCGGGGAAACAAGGGTCGGGCCGAACAAACGCCATGAGAACATGCATGGCCTGGGGGCTTGTCTGCCATAGCGTCGCGCTTCACGATGACGGTAACGGAGAACTGCAGAGGGTTGGGAATGCGAGCGCTGGTGCTGTGCGTCGGACTTCTCTTGCCTCAGGTCGTTCCTGCTCAGGTCATGCAAATCGACTATGACGGTTTCACGGTCTGGGTGGACTGCGGCCGGCGGGGTGCCGTGCTGTTTCACTATATGGCGGCGGCGGACACTGGGAACGAAGAGCGGGAATCGGATTATGAGATCGATCCCGAGATCCCGGCGCACTGCCAGTCCCTGAGCACGGAAACATTCCAGTCGACCATTCCGGACGGCGGCCCGCGTTATGACGTTGGCCACCAGGTGCCCGCCAATCACATGGATGGCTCCGAGACCGCCATCCGGCAGACGAATTACTGGACGAACCTCCTACCGCAGACGGCATCCATGAACCGAGGAGCCTGGCGGGAGACGGAAGACATTATCGAATGCCTGCGGGAGCTGGTGACACTCGAGGTGTGGGGCGGGCCGATCTGGGGCGCGAACTTCGCGGATGACCGCTTTGTCGGTACGCATGGTATCCAGACCCCCTCTGCTTTCTGGAAGGTCGTGATCCGGGCGGATAACCGCGAGGCGAACGCGTGGATCGTCTCGAACGGGGCAGCGCCGCGCAGTTCCCTCGATGGGTGGCTGGAGGCGGTTGAGACGATCGAGACGGTGACGGGGCTGACGTTCGATGCAGTCAACAAGGGTGCCAAGCCAACCGAGTCTTGGGCGCGGCCGGATGGGTGCGATATTAGCTGATCAGACCTTATCGATTGCCCGTTCGCGTTGGGCAGTAATCAAGAGATGCAACAACATGCCAGAATTACGCATACGGCTAGCTTACCGAAAGCCGCTCAGTGCTGCCTCAAGATTAGTCTGACAAAGCCTCCTCACCCAGTCTCCTTCGGAAGCTGCCCCAGGATGCTCGTGTAATTCTCGATCCCCTGCGCGCCCGTAACCAGGTGCTTGCGGTCGAGCACGACGGCGGGGACGCCGCGGATGCCTTGTTGGACCCAGAAGTTCTCGATCTGGCGGACTTCCGATGCGAAGCGCTGATCGGCCAGAACCGCTAGTGCCTCGGCCCGGTCGAGCCCGGTCTCTCCCGCCACGTCGGCCAGCACGGTGTCATCGGAGAGGTCGCGGCCGTTAGTGAAATGGGCGGTGAACAGGGCTAGCTTCAGGTCGTGTTTGCGACCCTGGGTATCGGCCCAGTGCAGCAGCTGGTGGGCGTTGAACGTGTTGTGCATCCGCATGTCGTCGGTGTAGCGGAAGTCGAAGCCGAGATCCGCGCCGAGGCTGGTCATCTGCTTGCGGCTCTTGTCGGACTGTTCCAGCGTCGAGCCGTATTTCTCGGCGATGTGCTCCCGGAATTTCTCGGCGATGTGCTCCCGGACGTTCTGCCCCTCCGGCGGCATGTCGGGGTTCAGTTCGAACGGATGCCAGTGGATATCATGCGCTGTGCCCGTGGCGTCCAGCGCCTCGGCCAACTGGCGGTACCCGATGATGCACCAGGGGCACATCACGTCGGACACTATATCGATTCGCAGTGGCTGGGTCATTGGTGGTCCTCTCGATCATGTCCGCGGGTGCCGTGTTTGCCGTGCTTCGGTGGGCGCGTGACCCCGATAGTAACCCATGCAGGTGATGGCCTGAAAGATCGCCGGTTCAGCGTTTCAGGTTGCCGCCGATCTCCGCCACGCCGCATTCCACATGGCAGATGGTGGCCAGCTTCGCGACGCCGGCGCGAATCGCATCGATAGGCTGGATGGCGAAGCAGATGCGGACCAGCTGTCGGCGTCCGTGCCCAGAGACGGCATTGTCATGTGTGGACGGAGACGAACTTCTGGAGCATGACCGGATTTCGGAAACATTGCAGGTAATCGGTCTCCGCTTCCAGCCTTTTGGCGAGCACTGGAGGATCCCTGGCCCGGTCGTGACGGGGCAACATCACTTGCTTCCTCCGCGCGGGGCATGGATTGAACTTACCGGACCCGGCAATAGCCCGGAAAGGCGCTGTCAGAGCAAATTTGCTCGGCCAAGGAGGCGACTGAAGGTAGCGAGCTGTTGAAATAGCGGAAGGGGTTGCGCATCCATCCAGCCTATCGCATCGGCTTGGAATTTGCTCTGGCAGCGCCTGCCGATCACGCTGCACGATCACGGCGGCGATACCAGCCCGTCACCGTGACCAGAGCCGGAAAACTCCATGATCCGGCGGTCCAACGTTGGGGCTCAGAGCAGGACGCCGATTACCCCGCTAAGGGGTCACTTTTGCAGGCCGGTTCACAGCTACAGGGACCGAAACCGGATTGAGCGCATGTTCGGCCGCATCCAGCAGTTCGCCGCATCCAGCAGTTCCGCGGCATTGCAACCAGATACGACAAAACCGCCCTGTCGTTCCTCGGCTTCCTGAACCTCGCAGCCGCAAGACTATGGCTACCGACCTTTGTCAACAGAGACTAGGAAGGCTTGGCCACCGCAGCCTCCGGAATTAGCCCTGGTATCTTTTGAAGCCGTATTTTTAGCCACAAATAGCTGTTCTGAAATGCCTCAAGATCTTTTGAGCTGACCGGCTTTGTATGCGCCTCATACCGTCGAGCGATATTAATCGTGTCGAGATTCATCTCAAATCTTTCAGGTTTTTGCCCAAAATAGGCAGAAAAATTATCCCAGTTCTTGACAAAAACAGGCTTCATATCACTCATGTAAAGCTCACTGACGGCATCCTTTGGTAATCTGCCGACAAAGAGCTGAGCTCTGTTTCCATTATGCTTCGGCAACGCTCCGGTGATCGCATTTGCTACCTTTGCGTCGTCGAACGCGAAACGGTACTCCAGAACAGTTATCAGCAACTTCCGCAGCGCATATTCGACCTCTGTCCTGCGCTCAAAAAGCGCGGCGAGGTCGTTGATATTCGGCTCTTCTGGCAAGTATTCTAAGGGGAGATCGCCACGGGTAAATGGTGAAATCGCGTTCTTATATTCCAGTCCAGATTTCACGAGGAAAGTTCGGAGTTCCTTGATCGCGAAAGAGCCGTTGTCAGCTTCCAGCAAGCCGTAGCGCGCGAACCGAGAGGCCTTCTCAGGTTCCGAAGCTAGAAAATCTTGAACGAAGGCCGTGTCGCCCTCCGCCAAAAGGCACAGCAGCTCATATTCGTCTGGATACCACCACACCAACGACAGCATGATGTCCTTGATTGGCTGAGCTAGTCGGATGGCAATATTGTGCTGAACCGCATCGAATCTAGACTTCGAAATCTTCACCTTTTTGTCCACCGGCAATTCGTCAAGTGAACGTAACACCTCGCTGCATGCCAGCCGGATCAAATAGGGATGCCCACCGTATTCTGAGGTCAGTAGATCGAAGCAGTTCTCCTCGAGCACAGCACCGGAATACTTCGCGATGGACCGAACCATCTCTCGCACGCTGGGACGGGTCAGCGGATCGAGATAGAATGGAACCGCCAACTGGAAGATTGGATTCGGAACCTGATTGAAGTGCGACTGCTCCACGCTTGACGGGTTGACCCCGGCTACGCAGAAGGTAAGAAACCCCTTCGTCTCCTGCGATGCAGACCTGATCGTCTGCCACAGCGGCAGGTGGTCGCCGTCCCAATGCTGGCCGAGATGGTTGGCGATGCCCGGCGTAATGAACTCGACCTCATCTAGGAGGAGCACGATCTGCCCTACCGTGGATCTATCTTGGATCCACTTCACCGCTCGAATGAACGAGTTCGCCGCGCCAGCCGTATCGAACGAGAGTTCTGAAGGAGCTGGACACCCGCTTTTCGCTGCAGACTCTAGCATTCGCCGCGAGAGTTCTTCTAGCACTGCCCACCAACGACTGCCGTAAATACCGGGACTCTGACAATCAACATATTCAGCGATTGCACCCTTTTCGGAAAGCCGTCGCTGGATCGCAAACAGTACGGACGTCTTTCCGGTCTTGCGTAGCCCGAACAGCCCAGATTGCTCCTTACGGACTAGCGCCCTTTGCACCAGTTCCTGGACAATCGCATCACGCCCATAGAAGTATTTGTCATGCTTGATCGGCGAAGACATCCCGAAAAGATCGAAGCGGCCGATCGTTGCGGCCATCTTCAATCGTATGAGGAAGGTCCGCTTGCCTCTGTTTTCCAGTTCCTCCGCCGAAAGGGGAACAATCACCCATTCTTTGCTCTGGGCCACCAAGCCCTCGATTGGCTCCTCATCACCTTCGTAGATCACCAGCGCGACGACGTTCTCCACCCGATGGCGAAACTCTGGCGCCCGAGATATATTCTCAAGCGCCGTCAGCAGCCGTGCGTCGGCCCGCGCATGCGGCGAATACACCGCGATAACCTCGCGCTGAAGTCCAAACCTCTCAGCTGCAAATGGTTTCGGCTTGCAAAGCCAGAACGCCTGTCCGAACTGGTAGGCGCCGTATGTTACATCGAACGCTTCGTCCAGCGCAGCAGCAGCCGCCTTCTGCTTGGGATGCGTCTGAAAAAACGCGTTTAGCGCATCCTCATTTATCGCCATTTTGCCACCGGATGGTTCCCCTGCCTCACGGGCCGAGCCTAATCTTTCCTGGTGACCTGGGCAATCGCAGGCGGAGAGTAGCGTAAGTGAGCGGTAGCTCTTTGGACTGAGCTGTGCCCCGTAAATCGGACAGTGACGTAGGCTACGGTGGCGGTGTCTGCTGATCCTCGAGACGAGGAGATCAGCGATGACGAAACGGAAGCAGCACAAGCCCGAGTTCAAGGCGCGGGTGGCGCTGGAGGCCCTGAAGGGCGAACAAACGGTCTCGGAACTGGCGAGCAGGTTCGGTGTCCACCCGACGATGATCCATCAATGGAAGAAGGCGCTGCTGGAGGGTGCTTCGGAGCTGTTCCAGCGCGGTCGTGCGACGTCCGACCCGGAGGCGGACGCGGCACGGATCAAGGACCTGCACGCCAAGATCGGCGAGCTGACGGTGGAACGGGATTTTTTAGCCGACGGGCTGCGTCGGCTTCCCGGCAGGAGCGGAAGGCGATGATCCAGCCCGACCACCCGAAGCTGTCGATTGTCCGGCAATGCCGGCTGGCGTCGATCAGCCGTTCAACCTACTACCACGTACCCAGGGGCGAGAGCGCCGAGAACCTGGCGCTGATGGCGGAGATCGACCGCCAGTTCCTGGAGGCCCCGTTCTACGGCGCCCGGCAGATGACCTGGCATCTCCGTGCCACGGGGCGCCTTGTGAACGTGAAGCGGGTGCGCCGGCTGATGCGCCTGATGGGTCTGACGCCGATCTATCGCCGGCCACGGACGACGATCCCCGCCAAAGGCCATCGGCTTTACCCCTATCTGCTGCGCGGGATGATGATCGACCGGCCGAACCAGGTCTGGTGCGCCGACATCACCTACGTGCCGTTGGCAAAGGGCTTCCTCTATCTCGTCGCCATCATGGACTGGTCGAGCCGCAAGGTGCTGGCATGGCGGCTGTCGAACACCATGGAGGCGCAGTTCTGCATTGATGCCCTGGAGGAAGCGCTGGAACGCCACGGGCCACCGGAGATCTTCAATACCGATCAGGGGAGCCAGTTCACGGCCTGGGCCTGGACGCAGCGCCTGAAGGACTTCGGTGTGCGCATCTCGATGGACGGGCGCGGACGCTGCCTCGACAACATCTTCATCGAGCGCCTCTGGCGGTCGCTGAAGTACGAGTGCGTCTATCTGCACGCCTTCGCCGGCGGCAGCGATGCGCGCCGGGGCATCGAAGCCTGGATCAGCTTCTACAACCACCGACGACCGCACACCGCCCATGGCGGGGCGACCCCGGCTTCGGTATATCGAAATGCGCTGTCGGCCTCCGGCCCGAGCTCCCGCCCGGACCTCCAGCCGGCAGCCATGGTAGCGTGACGGAAGTGATGGAAAACCCGATCGGCCGGCACCGACTGTAGCTTAAATCCTGGTCAAACCTGTCCAACCGAAGGGGAGTAGATCAACCGGCGCGGTTCAATCTTAGATTTTATCCACTATACGTTAGCCTGTTGCAAACGCAGGCGGCGTTGCTGCATCAACAGGAGCAGGGCGACAATACACGCGCCAACTACCGCAGCCCAGAAGCCGATCACACCGGCAAGTAGCAACGGCGCCGTGGCAAAAAGTAACACCACCCGTTCAAGGAGACTACAGCGCGCGACAGTGAAGTTCTCGATACAGGCCGTGAAAGCGAAAACTCCGATTATGACCGAAAGCGAAGTCCAGACAATTTCGGTCATGTTCCCGAAACCCAGTAGCGCTGGCTCGTAGGCATAGAGAAACGGAACAACGAAGCCCGGCATCGCCATTGTAATGCTCTTTAGAGCGGTCTTCCAGTAATTGGCCGCCGCAATTTGTGCTGTCACGACAACGGTCGTGCCAACAGGCGGCGTTAGGCCGGACATCATAGTGAAGTAGAGAACGAACATGTGGGCCGAGAGCAATTCGACGCCCAAGATGGTCAGCAGCGGCGCAGCGAGCACCGCAACGATCACGTAAGAGCCGACGGTCGGCACACCGAGGCCGAACAGCAAGGAGACGGCGGCCACCACAAAAAGCGTCAGCAATAGATTATCCCCGGCGAGCGCTGACATGTTGTGAACAAGGCGCCCGGCCATCCCGGTCATCGTGAAGGCATGAATGACCATGCCGAGCGTCGCGCAGACCACACCGATGCGTGCCGCGTTGATGGCACCGTCAGCGGCGCCGTTCAGCATCTGGCCAATTATGCCTTCGCGCCGGGCGCGCACTTCGTTTGGGCTTGTATTTCGCTGCGTCGCGCCCAATAGAGTCGGCGGAGGGATTGGTAGTAGCCAGTAAAGAGCTTCGCGCAAGATCACGAGGAAGATCAGTGCCGAGGTGCCGACCAGGGCCGCCATGGTTACAGGATAGCGGGCGATCATGAGGAACACGATCAGACCGAAGGGAACGAAGAAGGTCACGGCCTCGAGTATCATTGTCCAACGCCGTTCGGCGGCGATCTCGATGCGCGAGTGTTTCAGGTTTGCCTTTCGCGCCTGAATATACACCGCGATTGTGACCGCCGCGAAGTAGATGATAGATGGAACCAGCGCATGCGCTGCGATCTCGATGTAGGGAATTCCCGTGATCGACGCCATTAGGAAGGCCGCCACGCCCATGATCGGCGGCATCAGGGTGCCGCCGGTCGACGCGACGGCCTCTGTGGCGCCGGCGAACGAGCCGGAGAAGCCATGTCGCCGCATCAGCGGAATGGTGAATATGCCGGTTGTGGTCGCATTGGCCACCGGCGAACCGCTGATCGACCCGAACAATGCGCTGGCGCTCACAGCAGCAAGTGCGGGACCGGCGCGGGTGCCTTGGGTTAGACGCAACGCCAGCTTTACGAAAAAATCGCTAGCGTAACAGGCATTGAGTATGCCGCCGAAAATCATGAAAATGGCGATCAACGAGGTCGATGTGGCAAGGACGGAACCGTAAACTCCGGTGAGATAAGTGGTCATGTTGCCGACCAGACGGGTCACGGAGAAGCCACCGTGCATCAGGAGCCCGGGCATATGTGGGCCCCAGTAAGCATAGGCCAAGATTATCAATGCGAATATCGGGATCGCCCAGCCAAAGGCCCTGCGGGCACCTTCCAGCACGACGATGATGAGAACGATTCCGACATAGAAATCAAGCTTGGTGGACGCGCCCATTCGATCAATGAGCGCTTCGTAATTGATGCCGACATAGGCAGTGACCGCTAGTCCGGCGACAATGAAGACGACGATCAGCGACGCTTCCAACCAACCCGCGGCGCGGCGCAAGGCGTAGAGGAAAACCAGGGTTAGGCCGAAGCCCAGATGTATGTTGCCGGCTTCGACGGGTGAAATGGTGGGGCGAAATACATACCAGACCTGATAGACCACCATCGCAACGGACAGCGCGACGACCATCGCATTGAAAATTCGGCTCTTCGAAAACATCGCGATCCCAAATCTACCTGCCGGCTCTCACGCGTGTTATCCTCTTCGGAACTACGTTACGCAGGCGCACCGAGCGCGCCTGCGTAACGTCCATCCAAATGAGAGCGGGAGAATGCTACTCGCGGATTACACCCACGGTGTAGACTTCGGGATCCCAGACTCCGATTTCCTTGTAGAAACGAACCGCACCGGGATGGACCGGAACCGCGGGGGCCAGACCCTGCAGGAGACGCGCCGGATCGGCAGCGTACCACTTGGCATTGGCGACGTGCCTCTTGATCTCTTCGCGCAGCTCCCAGACGGCCTTCACCAGCCTGTAAGCGCTGTCTTCCGAGAGGCGGCCTGTCGCATATTCTGCGGAGTACGTTGCCGGCACTCGAATATCCCGATCAAGGTGCTTCAGCCAACCCTTCTCGATTGTCGCTGTCACGTCAAACTCGGGCGAGTTCTTCTGGAGATTGGCATACCCAGGACCATCGAAGCTCCACTCGACGGGCACCGCGTCCATCGAAAGATCGAGTTTGTTTGTGAAGCCCGCCGGGCCTTTGCCGGTGGTCACGATGAAGGCGGCATCCACCGTGCCGCTGCGAAGAGCGTCCGCGCCCTCGCTATATCCGATGGCCACCAGGTCTGATCCCTCGGCAATCCCATAGGCTTTGAGCCAGGCCTCCACGATCCGGGGCCCTGCGGAACCGGCAGGGCCAACGGCGATACGCTTGCCCTTGAGCTGATCGATATGTGTCAGCCCGGAATTCTTCGCCGTCATGAAGGTCAAACCGGCCGGGTAGAGCGTGAATAGCCCCATGAGATCCGACTTGCCTTGGCTCGCGTAGTTGGCTTCGCCCCGATAGCCGTGGTAGGCGACGTCGGATGATAGCTGGCCTACATCGATTTCGCCGCGTGGCAACAGCCGCATGTTTTCCGCGGGGCCGCCCGTGACCTGTTCCAGCACGGTCAGGTCAGTGTTCGCAGTGATGACTGAAGCCATAGCCGCAATGGTTGCCTGCGATCCGGCGCCGACGACAGATGATCCCCACCGGATGATATCATTCGCGCTTGCGTAGGACGCAGTGATTGATGCGCCAACCAAAACGGTCGCGAAGACGACCATTCGCCCAATTTTTATCCTAAGATATTGCCCGCTCATTTTAGCTCCCCCCTGTTCTTTATGTATGTCCGGACAAATATCACGATGCAGTATTTTTGTCAATTTGTCAGGTCGGCTCGGGCGGGGTCTATCGCAAAACTACGATTTTTCAGCAGAATATTGCGCCGCCTTCGGCGTGTCGAAAGACCTTCCTGTCGAGCTTCGTTTGCATGGCAACCCATGCGCCCGTTCCGGAAAGCCGTGCTGGCCCGCGGTGACCCCCCGACACTGGACACTGGCTCCCCGGGAAGGGACAAGGGGCCGGCGTCAGGATCGATCAGGCTTGCGCTCCATCTTTATCTTGTATGTGAAGGTTTCGGCCGGGTGGTAATTGACACCAACTAACATCGTGCTGCCGCTGACGTCTAAGTACCGCCTCACGATCTTGAGCGCCGCTGATCCTTCATCTTGATGGAGACGTTCAGCCTCTGGTTTCGTCAGATAACAGGTCGAGATTTCCACGATCGCCTCCTCGACGCGTTCGCCGGAATGGCTTTCGACAATCGCGAACAGTGGCATCTGGATGTTACCCAAATCCTTGAGTATGTGATTGAAACGCGCGTGGGCATATATGACCATAGTGTTGATCAGCCGGTTGCCCTCGAGTGTACGTCGCTCGGCCTCGATTCGAAGCCAGCGGCTTCCAACCGGCACCCCCATCAGATCGCTTTCAGCGTCATCCAGCGCGGCGATCTCTGAGCTGCCAACCGTGAGCCGGGTGGCCTTCGCCGTTTCCCAGATCTCGGCGAACGAATGGGCCACGGATTGGACGAGGACCTTGTCCAAGGAAAACGGAACTACCTTGCTGCCCGCCCCCTGCCGGCGTTCAATCATGCCGGCTTCAACCAGTCCGCGCAGCGCTTCGCGGACCGTATGCCGGCTCGCACCGAAAGTCCTGCAAAGTTCCGCTTCGGTCGGCAAGTAGTCGCCGACCGCGTACTCGCCTTTCTCGATCGACGCGCGCAAATCTTCGCGCAGGCGTGCGTAGAGCGGAGATCCCACATTATCGTCTAGCGGTAGTTGAGCGCGATTTCCAGTGGACGTCATCCTACCAAACCTGACAGCTCGACCTGTTTCTCTGTGGTTCCGGCATGCATGCCAATTGATGGCCGGTTTTGCATTAGTTCCCTAACCTTGCGTGGAGTGTCCGTGCCGGACATGGCGGTGAGGTTCTTCCGATCATCAAGTTGCGGATAAAGTGCGGAGGCTCCAGAAATTATTTGTCCGTACATATTACCGCATGCTACGATAATCTAGATGTTGATAACGAGGAGATAGGTCAATGCCTGACACAGTACGGCACTCAAGTCACGTCGTTCGCGATTTGGCGGACGAAGTTCGGCGTCAAAAGGCGTTGGTAGGCATGGACGGCCCGAAGCTGATGGACGGGCTGCGGGAGTCGTTGGCTAAAGTTCTTGCCAGCGATCTGACCGAAATCGGTGTCAAGCGCGAAGGCAACCATATAGATGAATCGCGCTATCTATATTATGATGGTGAGATCTATATCTCCTTCGACCACTTGCCTAAGGGCAAATATGTCCCCCCCACGACCACGGCGTCTGGGAGGCTATGGGCATCTACAGTGGCCAGTTGAATCATGCTCTGTTCGAGCGCAAGGACGACGGGACCAAGGAGGGGTTCGCGGATCTCGAGATGCTGGACGACCGCATGCTCGAGACTGGCGATATGATGATGGTTGCCCCTCCTTCGGAAATTCACAGCTTTACGGCGCTGACCGACGACACTTGGTCGGTGACCATCGTCGGGGGGCACTACAAGCCGGACCGCAATTACTTCGATCCCGAGAATAAGTCCTACGTTCGGCGAAACTCTAAGGATCTGAAGCGCAACAATATGCTTAAGTCGGCCAAGGCGTAGGGACAATGAAGTTTGATCACCGGACCGATCGGGAGTAGCCATCACCAATGAAGTTGGGCCTTAAAGGACGGGCGGTCCTCGTCACCGGGGGCAACCGCGGGATCGGATTGGCCATTGCGCTGGCGTTTGCCGAGGAGGGTGCCAAGGTAGCCATCTGTGGGCGAGACCGTTCTGCGCTGGATAAAGCGCGCTTGGCCATTGCGGCCCACGGTGGCCAAGTGGAAGCGTTCGTGACCGATCTGTTCACGGCTGAGGGCTGTGCCAAAGTGGTCGGGGACGCGGCCGCCGCGCTCGGTTGTCTTGACATCTTGATCAGCAACGCGTCGACTAATATCAGTGGCAAACTCGAAACCTTGAGTGACGACGCTCTGATGGAACGCGTCATGGGTAAGACGCTGGCAACCATGCGTTGCGCGCGCGCGGCGTTACCGCATCTGCGAATATCCGGCCAAGGGCGAATTATCTGCATCGGAGGCACTTCCGCGCGCACACCCGCCGCTCGTTCTCTGCCGAGCGGACTCGGCAACTCTTCGCTGGTGAATTTCGCTAAGCACTTCAGCATCGACACAGCGCCGGACGGAATCACCGTCAACGTAGTACATCCACCGTTCACGAGGACCGACCGCTACAACGACAGGCTTAAGGCTAAGGCCGAACTGCTCGGCAGCACCCAGGAAGAGGCAGAGGCGGCGTTTATCTCGGACTTCCCTATCGGTCGGTTGGTCGAGCCATCCGACATCGCACCCTTGGTCGTATTTCTCGCATCTGCCCAGGCCGCGGCGATCACCGGTGAAGCGATAGCCGTCGACGGCGGCTCGGTGCCCGTTGTTTCATATTGATCTGAATCGCCAGTCCCTCAGCCATGAAATTGTTGAGCTACCTTGATGGAGTTGACCGGCGCTTTGGCGCTGTAACAGATGCAGGCGTCGTCGATTTGACGAGCTGCTGGCCCTCTATGAGGGCCGCGCTGGGAAGGGCCTCAACGAGTGAGATTGAGGCGGCGGCGAAGGGGCGAGCAGCACGACCGCTCGCGGAGATCGTATTTGAACCGACGGTTCCGGATGCCGATAAGATCATCTGCGTGGGTATGAACTACCGCCCCCACGTCGCGGCAGCAGGCCGTTCCGTTCCAGAGAAGCCTTCGCTTTTCGTGCGGTTTCCGTCGTCTGTGGTCGGCCATGGACAGTCGATCGTTCGACCCAGCGTATCGAATCAATACGACTTCGAAGGCGAACTGGCAGTCATAATCGGCCGACGCGCTCACCGCGTCAAAGAGGAGACCGCCCTGTCGTTTGTAGGGGGCTACACTTGTTTCGGGGACCATTCTGTTCGGGACTGGCAAAGACATTCTAGCCAGGCGACGGCAGGTAAGAATTTCCAACACAGCGGTGCCATGGGACCGTGGTTGGTCACTGCCGACGAGATACCGGATCCGGCTCACCTGGTACTGACAACACGCCTAAACGGGGAGCGGATGCAGCATGAGTCCGTTGCCGAGTTGATCTTTTCGGTGCCCTTCCTCATCGCCTACATCAGCACCTTTGCAGTCCTGGAGCCGGGCGACGTCATCACAACTGGCACACCGTTGGGGATTGGTGCCACGCGCGAGAGACCACTATTTATGAAAGCCGGGGACCAAGTAGAGATTGAAATTACGAGTATCGGAACTCTTGCTAACACTGTAGTGGATGAAGATCGGTAGAACTGACCTATTCTCCTTCCGTTGCGCAGGTTTGACCACCATTCAAGCCATCGCTCCTCGGCGGGCTGGAAAAACAGCAGCCTATGTGATTTACTTCTTTTCAGTGGAAAGACTGCTCCGACGAGATCTTTCCGAACTGTGCCCCGCGGCGAACTCCTGATGTCCGCCGCACAGACGTCGGAGTCCGATCATGCCCATGCTGGATATCAATTGCCCGGAAGGCGCAAATCTGCTTTTCGGGAGAATGCTCTATCCGGGTACACGGCCGCCTGAAACCAGCATCGCTGTCGCGTGCGCAAGCCAGATCACAGCGGCAGCGCTCTCTGCCTATCCGGGACGGGTTGGGGAGATTTGGTACGAGGGGCTGTCGGGGAACCATAGTGCGATCAACGTCGGACTCGACGATCTGCCGACGCGATGGCGGCGCGGCACGGCCGCCGGCGCGACACTCTGGATGCTTTTCGCGCTTCGCTGTTCGGATTCACGAAAGGCATCCTGGAACGCGGCCGCTGACCTGGTGGAGGAATATGCAGAGGACCCCAACTTCCCTAGCGACAAGACCATGCTGGTCAAATGCGTCAAGCAGTTCGGGCCTGTACTTCATTTCTGGGGCGCCCTTTGGATGCGTGAGCGCGGAATTCGTGTCGATTTCGAGAACCAGGGGCTGGCCGTTGATTGAATGGCCCAGCGTCTTCGGCGACGCGAAGATGACGACGGCGCTGCTCGACCGGCTCACCCACCACTGCGACATCGTAGAGACCGGCAACGAGAGCTGGCGATTCAAGACACGCGCGTGAGGTCCGCAAAAAGGCCACTGCCGCCGGGCGGAGCCTCCGGTCGGGCTACGCCCTCCCTGCGTTCCCGCCCGGCGGCATTCTCATCCTGATTGACGCCGCACTCTCATCTTCATTGTCGTGCTGCAAGCTATGCCGGATCGAGCCAGCCATCCGACCATCGAGGGGGTCAATATTGCACGCCGATAGGGGGTCAGTTTTGCGTGCCGATTGACACACTGACCGATCTGGCTCGACCTGTGGATCCAGGGTTCACCGCAGTACTGCAAATTCGTGGTTTCCATGCGGGACTAATCCAGTCCCGTTCTCCGGTGTCCAAAATTCGGCTTTTGAAACTGGACAACCGTCAGCGAAACAGCTGTCGTGAGCGCGCCTAGGCAGCAAGGGGGCGTTCATTCATGTCCGGTTCGATCTTCATCATCAGGGAAGGAAGCATCGTCCGGCTCGATGCACGACCCTACGAGTCTGAGGACGTGCTGCAGGAGATGCTAGCCAGTTTCCCGGAGCTGATCGGCGCTGCAGGCCAATCCAATGGTCTCCTACTGATCAAGCGGGAAAAGACCGTTCCCGATGAAGATAGTGGTAGTGCCCGATGGTCTCTCGACCACCTGTTCGTGGACGAGAACGGCATTCCGATCCTGGTGGAGGTCAAGCGGGCGTCGGACACGCGAGCGCGTAGGGAAGTTGTGGCCCAAATGCTGGATTATGCGGCAAACGGCGTTGCGTATTGGCCTGCCGCTGAATTCATTGAAGAGTTCGAGCTCTCCTGTCGAGCGGATGGCGTGGAGCCCAACGAGAGATTGTCGAACTTCCTCGGCGACGATCTCGACGGTGAGGAGTTCTGGCAACGCGTGGAAGCGAATCTGAAAGCTGGTCGGATCCGAATGGTGTTCGTGGCCGACGTGATCCCTAAAGAGCTGCGTAGGATCATCGAGTTTCTCAACGAGCAAATGCGGCCGGCAGAAGTTCTAGCGATCGAAGTTGCTCATTTCACGGATGAGGCGGGCACCAGAACGATCGTGCCGGGCGTCATCGGCAAAACCGCCCGCGCCGCAAGTAACAAATCCGCGTCCGGGAGCAAGCTGCCGCCCATTTCAAATGCTGAGTGGATTGCTCAACTTGCCGCCAAGTATGGCGAGCAGCATGGGTTTGTCGCAGGGCAAATCGTCGAATGGGCCGAACAACAGGGCTACGAAGCCGCCCCTACAAACACTCAAGATGCAATTGCGATAAGCGTTCAAACGAATGATGGCAAACGTGCGTGGCCACTATTTGTCCGGCGCTCCGGCGGACGCTTGGAAATAGCCTTCCATTACCTCAAATCGCGGCCGGCATTGGCTGATGTGGACGTACGCCAACGCTTTCTGGACGAAATCCAAGCAATTGACGGGATCCAGACCACAACGTCAAACCCTTCAGGTGTTCCAGCAATTGCTCTGGACCAGATGTCTGAGCCTAGCGTGCTGCATCGCTTCCTCTCTGTAGCACATCGTATGAGCGAGTCCGCAAGATTGACGGGGTGAGCGCACGTCAGTTCCGGCAATAGCCCGGAAAGGCAAGGCGCTTGCTCCGGGCGGTCTCGAACTCCTGGTAGCGGCCGCCGCTGTAGCGGGGATAATACCTCGCGAGGCCCATCCAGATAATCGCGGCGGACAGGTTGGTCCCGTCGGGCAGATGGCAGGTGCCGACCCAACGGTCATAACTTCGATGACCTGTGCGCTCGCAACGGATCTGCTTGCCCGCCACCAGGCCGCTCATCGCCCTTCTTGATTGCTGGCCATAAGGTTCAGCCAGTTCCGGGGCAGCAACTCCGTTGAAGCGCACCGGGGTATTGCCGACTATGATCGTGTCGCCGTCGCGGACCTTCGTGACGGCTCCGCTGGCCTCCCGTTCGGCCGCTTGCAGAATGCCTGGCAAGCAGACGGCCAGAGCCATGATCAAGGCCAATGCCATCATTGCCAGGACCATCAACCGCGGGCGCGGACGCGTCAGCGGGTTGTAGGAACAAGAAATCGTCAGTTCGACCAAACCGGTCCTCTCTGCGGCGCGTGTTTCTGGCATAGGGCGACATCTCGCTGTAGACATGATCCATGTCCAGCATATCGGTTCGTGCCGCGCACGCTCTGGCAGCCGCTTACAGGCGCACCCGTCCCGACAGGCCACTCGACGGAAAAGGCTACGGCGAGACGGCGGAGGCCAATCTTCTCGAAGGCGTCCGCCTGGATGATTTCAGGCAGGATTTCGAGCAGGGTGATGGCAACGAACTGGAGGGCAAGTTCCTGGCTGCCCATTCCTCTTCAGCGCTTGCGGCGAACTGCTTTGGCCCCTTCAAGACGCGGCCCGAAGAACTCGCGCTGGCTGGTGTGAGTGAAATCACCAGGCTCGGCTTCGAACATAAGTGCCCGACGGGTCTCAGGGGCAACAGCCCCAACCTCGACCTCGTCGCAGAGGCGGGAGGCCAGGTTCTTGCCGTCGAGTCCAAGTGCACTGAGTACCTGGCTTCGCATGAGGCCAGGTTCGCGGATGCCTACTCGGACAAGATTCGGGACGAGCGTCGCGACAGCCCCTGGTTCGCGGAAATGGAACGGCTGAAGCGGGACCCGCGCGGATACGTTCATCTCGACGCGGCGCAGCTCATCAAGCACGCCTTCGGCCTCGCGTACACTTTCCCGGGCCAGGAGGTGATGCTGCTTTACCTCTACTGGGAGCCCGCCAACCCGGAGGCAGACCCGGTCTTTGCCTGGCACCAAGCCGAGATCGAGGCCCTTGCCGGGCGCACAGGGGGCGGATTCCCGCGCTTTGCCTCGCTTTCCTACCCGGCGCTCTGGGAGTCGTGGCAGAATCGGGAAGGCCCCGACTGGCTTCGCGCGCATGTTGCCAACCTCCAGGCGCGATACCTGGTTGAAATCTGACCTCCGGCAGGTGCCCTGCGGTAGCAGGGCGGGTTAGGCTGCTGCATGGCCGACCTTGATGACATCACAGCTGCTGTCCAGCTCCTGAATGCGCACCCGGACTACCGTGTTCTGGAACGCTTGCCGGACCCGAAGGACTGGAATTTGCCCTCCCCGGAAGGTCCCCGCCGACGCGGCCTGTTCGTCGATGTCGAGACCACCGGCCTCGATATCGAAGTCGATGAAGTCATCGAGATCGCGATCCTTCCTTTCGAGTATGATCTGCGGAGCGGCGGCATCACGGCAATCTTTTTCGATGAAGCGCTCGATGAACTGCGGGATCCCGGAATGCCCATCCCGCCGGCAAGCCTGGAGATCCATGGAATCGCCGAAGAGATGGTCGCCGGCAAGGTGGTCGACGAGGATCGGCTCACATCCCTTGTAAAGGGCGCCGATCTCGTGATCTCGCACAATGCCGCGTTTGACCGTCCCATGGTCGAGCGCCCCTGGAAGGTCTTCGAACAGGTTCCCTGGGCCTGTTCGCTCGCCGACGTGGATTGGCGGGGCGAGGGGTTCCCCGGCGGCGCGCTAGAGTTCCTGCTGCTTCGGATGGGATGGTTCTACGACGGGCACAGGGCTCTGAACGACTGTATCGCGGCGGCCTTCGCCCTCACTAGGGAACTGCCTGCCAGCGGACGCACCGCGATGGCTGCGTTACTGGATTCGGCGCGAAGAGAACTCAGCCTTCTGCGGGCAACGGATTCGCCCTTCGAGGCGAAAGATCTGCTCAGAAACCGAGGCTATCGCTGGGACCCCGGGACGCCGGAAAGGCCCAAGTCATGGTGGACGCTCACCGGCTCACCGGACGAGGAGATTGTCTGGTTGCGTTCGGAAGTGTATGGCTACGATGTCCATCTGCCCCTGAAGAACGTCGACGCGAGGACACGTTTTTCGAAGCGCCTCTGGGAATGAATAGCCCCCGGATTCGTAGATGCCTTCTTCCCTGATTTTGAGGCAGGGAGGCGACAAGAAGTGTAAGGCCAATTTCAGCGACGATTTCAAACGGGATGACCAGCCCCGAGCGATTGGTCCGGGTGGAATGTTAGTGCATGGGCTGCTTTACCGTCAGGCCGGCTGGCTGGCGAAGCGGAGCCTGACGGCCGGCCTGGCGGTATGATGACCTCCGGGCGGGTCGGTAGCCGAGACGGCTACGCGGCCGGATCGTGCACGGCAATGTACAGAAATGCCTGCAAGATAGCCTGTCCAGGTTCCGTGGCATCAAGTTGACCGATGGGAAGGCGGGCTGCCGACATTGTCTGGAGAACGATGTCGGCTAATATCTAGCTTAGGAACAAGCAGCGTTGCGGGGAGGAACCATGTTTGATCTTGTCATTCGCGATGGTCTTATCGTCGACGGGACGGGGAAGCCTGCATATCGGGGCGATGTCGCAGTCAGCGACGGTCGGATAGCCGAAGTCGGGCGCCAGGCGGGCCCAGGCCGGCGCGAGATCCGCGCCGGTGGTCAACTGATCACCCCGGGCTTTGTCGATGTGCACACGCATTATGACGGACAGGCGACATGGGATGGTCAGCTTGCGCCGTCGTCCTGGCACGGCGTTACCACTATCGTCATGGGCAACTGCAGCGTCGGTTTTGCGCCAGTCCGTCCCGACCAGCATGATTTCCTGATCGAGATGATGGAGGGGGTCGAGGACATCCCCGGCATTGCTTTGCACGAAGGCATTTCGTGGGAGTGGGAGACCTTCCCCGATTATCTCGATCATCTGGATCGAGTGCCCAGGGCGATCGACGTGGGCGCCCAAGCCACCCATGCGGCGATGCGTGCCTATGTAATGGGCGACCGGGGGGCGGCCAACGAACCAGCGACTGCGGACGACCTTTCCTCGATGACGCGAATGGTCCGCGAGGCGATCCACGCCGGAGCACTCGGGCTCACCAGTTCCCGCGCCGACGTCCATCGCACCTCGAAGGGCGCACACATCCCAGGCTACGGGGTCGGCGCTGACGAACTCGTGGCGTTGGCACAGGCCGTTGGCGAGACCGGCAAGGGCGCGATAGGCGTCAATCTCGACTTCCTCGACGAGGACGATGATTTCGGCTTGCTCCGCCGACTGAAGCGTGTCTCGAGCCGGCCGGTCTGGTTCTTGCTCACGCAGATGAACGACGATCCGCAGAAATATGCCCGACTGCTCGACCGTATGGCCCAGTCGACGGCCGAGGGGGAGGAGGTCCTTTGCCAGGTTGCCGGCCGGCCGATTGGCTTTCTGCTCGGACTGGAAAGCAGTCTCAACCCCTTTATCAGCCGCCCGAGCTACAAGCGGATCGCCAACCTGTCGCTCGCCGAGCGGGTGACAGCGTTGCGCGACCCAGAGTTCCGCGCGCAGCTGATGAGCGAGCGGCGGAGTCACAAGAGCGACATTATGCGCACGGTCACCACGCGCTTCGATCGGATGTTCCGCCTTGGCGACCCGCCGGACTACGAGCCGCCGGCCGAGGCGAGCATCGCAGCGAAGGCCGAGCGCGAGGGCCTGGACCCACAGGAGGTCGCGCTCGACGTGTTGCTGGAGCGCGATGGTCACGAACTCCTGTTCATGCCGGCACTCAACTACGCGGAAGGCGATTTCGGGGCAATCGAGCGGATGATGGCGCATCCCAACGCCATCCTCGGTCTCTCCGACGGCGGGGCGCATTGCGGCCTGATCTGCGACGCCTCGACCCCGACCTACATGCTGAGCCACTGGGCGCGCGACCGGAGCCGCGGGCCGAAGATTTCCCTTGAGGCGGCGGTGCGGAAACAGACGTCGGAGACGGCCGCGCTCTACGGCCTGAATGACCGCGGCCGGGTTGCCGAAGGCTACAAGGCCGACCTCAACGTGATCGACTTCGAGCACCTGCGTCTGTGTGCGCCCGAAATGGTTTACGATTTGCCGGCTGGCGGCCGGCGGCTGGTGCAGCGCGCCGAAGGCTTCCGCGCCATCGTTAACGGGGGCGAAGTCACCTTCGAGAACGGCGAGGCGACTGGAGCCATGCCGGGCCGGCTGGTGCGCGGGGGCCAGGCGGCGCCTGCCACGCGATGACGGTGACACGGGCGCCGGGCGTTGATAGCTTAGATAGCCGACCGCTCGAAGGCCTTCTGGTCCTCGACTTCACTCAGTTTGTGGCGGGACCGGTTTGTACCCGCGCTTTGGCCGAACTGGGCGCCGAGGTCATCAAGATCGAGCTTGCACCGACTGGCGACCATGCGCGTAGGCTGCCGGTGTTGCGCAATGGCCGAAGCGCTTATTTCATCCAGCAGAATCTGGGCAAGAAGAGCCTCTGCGTGGACATTCACCAGCAGCGCGGCCTCGATCTCGTGCAGCGGCTCGTCGTCAAAGCTGACGTCATGGTCGAGAATTTCTCGCCCGGCGTGATCGGGCGCCTCGGCCTCGGCTGGGAGGTGGTCCACGCGCTGAATCCTGACCTGATCCTGTGCCAGATCTCGGCCTTCGGCCAGGAAGGTCCGCTCGCCAACCTTCCGGGCTTTGACCATATTGGCCAAGCCTATTCCGGCATCATGTCGTTGATCGGCGATCCGGACGCGTCCCCGCCTTTTGTCGGGGCGGCGATTGGCGATGTTGGCGCCGGTGTATCTGCGCTCGCGGCACTGAATGCTGCCCTTTACGGCCGGATGAAGCGCGGCGGTGGGGGAGAGAGAATCGACGTTTCGTTGCTCGACTTCTACTTCCATGGCCATGCCGTTGCCCTCGAGACGTATACGGCGTCCGGCGGCGAGATCGAACATCGCCGCTCTGGCCCCGATCATATGGCGATCGCGCCGGCAGGCGTCTTCAAGGCACGCGAGGGGCATGTCGTCCTGCTGCCTGTTGGCGAGGACATGTGGCGCCGGCTGTTGCGGGCGATGGGTCGCCCCGACCTTGGCGAGGACGAGCGGTTCCATGACAGCCCATCACGCTATGCCTACCGCGACGAGATTCGCCGCATCATCGAGGCATGGTTTGCCGAACAGCCGAGCGACGCGGCGGCAATCAATCGGCTGCAGGCCGAGCGCGTGCCCTGCGCCCCCGTGCTGACCGTCGCCGACGCTATCCGCCATCCACAACTCCTCGAGCGCCAGACCGTCATCGACATCGATGATCCGGCGCTCGGGCCCTTCAAGGTTCCGGGCTCACTGTTCCGCCTCCCGGACCGGGGTGATCTGACCTCCCGCAACGCACCCGATCTGGGCGAGCACAACGGCGAGATCCTCGCCGAGCACCTCGGGCTGTCGGCGGCAGAGATCGGGCAGCTCGAGGCCGGGGGTGTGCTGAGGTCGGCCCCGGTCATCTGATGGCCCTCTGCCCTGACTAACGCGTGGTGTCGGCGCCGTCTCGAAGGCGAGGAGGCGTTGTGGCAACCTATCGGAGTGTCGAACGCTCGGCAAAGGCACGAAAGACTTGGCCGCATTGACGCGAATGCGGGAGCATCACGCTGCGGCGGGCGGCGGCGACCACCTGCAGTTCGGCAGGGGGCATGCTCGAAGGGTGCCGTTGCTTGACCTGAAGAGGCCCGCTATTGGCTGCCGAGACTGCGTAGACGTGGCAGAACCGAATCGGCGAAAGCGCGCATGTGGTCGATGCGCTCCTCGTAGTCGCCGACCAGATCGAGCACGATGTGGCGAACACCGGCCTCATGGAATCCGTTGAGTTGGGCTGCAATGTCGTCGGCGGTACCGAGTGCGCAATACCGCTTCGCCGCCGCACGGAAATCCATGTCATAGCGGATCGACAGGGTCTCTGTCGCCTTGTTGAGCGCGGTCTCGTAGTCCTTGTCGAGCCGCGCGAAGACGAGATGAGCTGTGGTGAAGTGCGCCAGATGGCGCTCCGCTTCGTCGTAGGTGGTCTCGATCTTGCGCAGTCCGTCCCGGTACATCTCTGGGGTCACGACGTAGCTCATCCAACCCTCCGCCACGCGACCCGCCCGGTGCAAAGCCGCATCGGACCGGCCGCCACACCAGATGGGAGGGCCCCCAGACTGTAGCGGCGGTGGCTGCATCAGGATGTCGTCGAACTTGAAGTAGCGACCCTGGTGACTGACGCGTTCTCCGCGCCACAGTTTTCGCAGCACGTCGATCGACTCGGTCAGACGCGCGCCGCGTTCGCCTCTCGGCACTCCCGCGACGGCGTAGTCGGTTACAAACTCGCCGCCGACGCCCACCCCGAAAACGAAACGGCCGCTGGACAGCAGATCCAGTGTCGCGACTTGCTTGGCCACCGGTCCCGGATGCCTGAGCGGCAACAGGTAGACCGCCGTGCCGAGCGTGAGGCGATCACTGTATGTTGCTGCCTGCGCCAGTTGTATCAGCGGATCAAGCATGGGAAGTGCGAAGGCCAGATGGTCGCCCACCCAGAGCGAATCAAAACCAAGCGCGTCGACAAGCTCGACGAAAGTCCGGCCGTCTTCCACCGACGGCTGCCAGGCAGAAGTCGCCGGCTCGGTCCGACGGTACATCGACTGGATACCGAACTTCAGACCCTTTTCGAGGGGTAGTGGCATCTCTTTTCTCCAGTCCCACCCTTCACTGCGCATTCCGTCCGGGGCGCACCGATCGCACAATCGTACGACCGCCAGATGATGCGTGAGTAGCGGCCAACCAGACTCAGCTGCGGCCGTTCTGGAACCGCCTTCATTCGGTTGGTCATAGAATCGCTATGGCGTTCGCCGGTGATCCGACGCCTCCCGGCAGGTTCAGTGGGACGGCCCCAAACATAAACGTCCATCGGCCGGCCGCACGCAGCTCGGTAGTGAGGCGCGAAAAGTCGAGCATCTCCCCCAGGCAGAAGCCAAGCAGCGGTAGAATCCGCCGATGCAAAGATCCGACCTGCGGATCGCCCGGCATCATCTCCACCGCCGGGTTGTCGCAAGCGAGCGCAGCCACATGCCAATTCCACAGCAGCCGAGCCATCGCTTCGGAGCCCTCGAGACCGGGGAAGGACGGGGCGTGGGCGTAGCGCTCGCGCCCGGGATGATCCATTGCGCGATAGCCCTCGATCCAGCCGAAATGCAGGCACAGGATGTCCCCTGTTTCGATCCGGACGTTCTGGCCGGCGGCCGTGGCACGAAGATCGTCTGCGGTTATCGGGCGCGGCTCGAGCGGATCGAGCGGCTCCCCCAAGCCTTCGAAGTATCCCGCGATGTCCAGCAACACCCCGCGGCCAAACATGCCATGCTCGGCCCAACGTTCTATACCGAGGTGGCCGCCGCCGGCCTCCGGTGTCTCTGTCATGCCGCCGTAATATCCGAACTCCCGGGCCCGAACATGCCGCAGGCCGTCCCATTGACTCGAGGCCTGCGGATAGAACGAGTCCATGCGGTCGTCCAGGTTGTTGCGATCGATGGAAAAGACCTCGTGCTGCAGTCGCCTGCGGCCATAAAGGGGCGGGTCGGGCTCGGTCAGGGGCAGCGACAGATTGATTGTCTCACCGCGCTCGACAGTCTTGATTGCAGCAAGTACGCGATCAGGCGTGAGCAGATTGATCGTGCCAAGTTGATCGTCGCGACCGAACACGTCCCAAGCGTGACGCATGCCGATCCGCTCGATCAATGGCAGGGCATCGTAGTCGGGCAGATCATTTTCCATCGATGTACATCTCCCATCCGATCGTATCGACAGGTCATTCCAACGTTGATGGCAGATAAAGGGCAAGGTCGGGCCAAACGGTCAGCAATGCCAGCATGATCAGGACAATCACGCAAAACGGCGCCGTGCCCCAGATGACATCCGATAGCTTGCCCTTGGAGATGCTCTGAAGAACGAACAGGTTCAGTCCGAGCGGCGGCGTGATCAGCCCCAACTCGATGAGCAGCACCAGAGCGACGCCAAACCAAATGAGATCGATCCCGTACGCCATCAGCACCGGTTGCAAGAGTGGAATCGTAATTACGATCATCGCCAGGCTGTCCATGATGCAGCCCATGATGATGTAGAGGACGAACAGCGCGATCAGGAACTCCAGACGGCTGAGTTCCTGCCCGACCAACCAGGTTGCCGCCTCGCCGGGGAAACCTGACAGGTTGATGGCGTAGGAGAACAAGAACGCAGCGTAGACGATGAACAGGACCGCGCCGGTGATCTGGGCGCTTGAGACCAACGCCGGCCACAGCGAGCGAAAGCCGTGCGGGGACCAGATATATGCGATCACGGTCGCGCCCACGGCGCCAATGGCGCCAGCCTCGGTCGGCGTCGCCCACCCGAAGTAGAGCGAGCCGACAACGAAAGCGATAAGAATGGCGAAGGGCAAAAGATCGTTCGCGGCGCCGAGCATGCTGCCGCTGCCCATGTCGAGCTCCGCCGACTCGTCTTCAGGCTTGACGGTGGTTGTCTGCGCCGCAGCTGCCTCGCGCACCCACTGCGGACGGATCCATGCCAAAAGCGCCACATAGACCATGAACAGCAGCACCAGCACGATGCCGGGGATGACGCCGGCAATGAACAGCTTCGCAATCGAAGTCTGGGTGAAGGTGCCATAGATGATCATGGCGACACTTGGCGGAATCAGGATGCCGAGCGTGCCCCCGGCAGCCAGCGTGCCGAGTGCGAGCCGCTGATTGTAGCCACGCTCCTTCAGATGTGGCAGCGCCACCGCGCTTATCGCCGCAGCGGTCGCCACGCTGGAGCCGCTGATCGCCGCGAAGACGCCGCAGCCGGCGATGTTGGTCTGCAACAGGCCGCCCGGCAGATGACGCACGAGCGTGTACATCCCGCGATAGACTCGATGGCTGAGGCCGCTTTGCATGACGATCTCTGCCATGAGCACGAACAGCGGCACGGCCGTCAGCGAGAAATTGTCCATGCTGCCCCAGCTGATCAGGCCGAGGGCATTGAACGATATCAAGCCGCCCTGCATGTAGAGTGAGATCAGCGCGGCAATGCCGATGGCAAAAGGGATCGCGGTTCCGGCGATCAATAGCGCCAAGAATACACCAAAGAGGACGATCAGCGACATGTCGCTATCGCTCCCTGCGTGTCGCGTCGAGGGCTACAATGACCGTGTCGGCCAGGCGGGCAGCCAAAACGATCGCCAGCAGAGTTGCACCTACCGGCATCATGATCTGAGGAACGAACAACGGCGTCCCGAGGGCCGTCGCCTCGCGCACGTCCCTCTCGAACGAGCTGATCACGAACATGACGAGATGCCAGTCAATGATCAGCGTGAGCGTCAGGCTCAGCAGGTCAAAGACAAACTGCATCGCCCGCCGTACCGTATCGCTGACATTGCCGATCAGGAACTCAATGCGGAAGAGTCGTCCGTCGGCAGTGGCTACGGCGAAGCCCAGGAACGAGGCGCCGACGAAAAGATAACCCGAAACGTCGTGAGCGAATCCGAGCGAGTAAACGAAGGCCGAGCGCAGGAAGACTTCGATCGTTACGAGTATGACGATGGCGAGGATAAACGCTCCTGCTATCGCCCGTTGGGCTCTGAACAACGGCCGTAGTCGGCTTGTAAGCGGGCCGTGGACGGCGACATCGCCGTCCACGTCCGCTCCCGTGCCATGCACCGGCGAAGAGGCCATTGCTCCAAGCCCGCTATCAGAGGGTCAGCGTCCGATCGCTTCGCGTAGTTCAGAAAGCGCTTTCTGGGCCGTGGGGCCGGTAGCTTCGGCCCATTCTTCCCAGTAGGGCTTCATTGCCTCTGTCGCGCGCTGGAGTTCTTCGTCGGTGGGCACGGTGATGACCATGCCCTGTTTTTCGAGCTGCGCGGCGACCTTCTTCTCGTCGTCGACGAAGTCCTGAGTCACATCTGGTGCCGCGTCCTGCGTCGCGTTGAGCACGATCTCCTGATGCTCCTTCGACAGGGCCTCGAAGGCGTCCATGTTGACGATCAGCATCGCGGGGAACTCGGTGACGGGCATGCGGTAGTTGAAATCAAGCATGTCCGACCAGATCTTGCCGCCACCGGAGCTCGCGGTCAGCACCGTGTCTATCGTCCCTCGCTGCAGCGCCGAAGGCACATCAGCGGAGTTGACGGAGAAGCCGGCACCGCCGAACGCTTCGACGAAGGCCGACTGCTGGGGCGAGTCGGTTTCCACTTTCCGACCCTGGAAGTCGTCGAGGCTGTCAAACTCCTCGGTCGAAAATACCATCTGCGCCGGCCAGTAATAGGGTGCCAATAGCAGGATGCCCTGCTCCGCATAGGCTTCGCGAATGTAGGGGACAGCGATCTCGCGCGCCTTCTGGAAATCTTCCTCGCTCTGCAATAGCAGCGGCAGCTTGAGCAGGCCGATGAGCGGAATATTGCCAGCGGCGAAACCGTCGTCGCCGAACTGGACGATGTTGTCGCCGACCGCCTGGGAGATGTTGGTGTGCTTGATGGGAAGTTGGCCGCCCAGCTTGAGGCTGATCTTCAGTTCGCCGCCAGTCTTCTTCTCGATCTCGGTGAAGAGCTCTCGCATCGCGGGGACGTTCACCAGCGTCTCGCTTGGCGAGAATGTGTAGGCAGTCCAGTTTGTCTCCGCCGAAGCGCTTGTTGCTGCGAACGCAAGGCCAAAGGCGGCCGCGGTGATGATCCGTCGCATCAAATTTCCTCCCACTGTTGACGTTATCTGCCTGCTCGTGGGCGTCAGTACGGTCGCTTCGCATCAATGCGACGCGTTTCCCCGAACAGTTCGATTCAATTGGCCGCTAAAGGAACCTCAGCCTGGAACCGGCGGCGCTTTTCAAAATTATCGATTATCGATAAATTAGTGTCAATGTGTTTGAGTCTGCGGGCGCAGCGAGCCCAGAAGGGGAGTGAGAATTGATGTTGGTGAAAGGGCGAGAGATCCCTTGGAATACGGTCCCGGAGCTGTTGCGCGACAAGGCCGAGCGCTTCGGAGACGCGTTTTTCTGCGAGATATATGGCCGCCGATTGAGCTACGCCGAACTCGACCGGCTTTCGCAGGCTGTCGCGTGCGGCTTGGTCGCCCATGACATCAAGAAGGGCGGCTGTGTCGCCAGCTACATGTACAACTGCGCAGAGCAGCTGTTCGGCTGGTTCGCTGCGGGCCGGGTGGGTGCCATATGGGCGCCCCTAAATGCGGCGCTGAGCGGCGATGACCTTGCCTATGCGGTGCGTGATGCTGGCGCCACATTGCTTGTCGTCGAGGACGAGACCTGGGATCGTATTGCTGCCATCCGGGAGAAGCTGCCCGAAAACCTTGTTCTGGTTGGTGTCGGTGAATGCGGCAAGGTCAATGGCGTCGTGCCTTTCGAGGAATTGATCCTGGAGGGCGGCGCGTTGCCCGAAACCGACATAGGTCCCGGCGATCCGGCGATGATCATTTACACGGGCGGTACCACGGGGCTGCCCAAGGGCGTGGTGCTGCCACACTTCGCCCACGTCTGTGCTGGTCTGCGATATGGCGAGGTGCTCGAGGCCCGGGCGGGAGAACGTCACTATTCGACATTGCCGCTGTTCCATGCCGGCGGCGTCCAGCTCGGCATCGTTGGCCCGCTGTTCAATGACATGACCGTTGTCATGGATCGCCGCTTCAGCGGCTCGGGCTATTGGCAGCGCGTGATCGAGGTTGACGCCGACGTGATCGACCCGATCGGCACGATGATGACCGTGCTGGCGCAGCAGGAGGAGACGCCTGGCGAACGAGATCACCATGTTCGGATTACCACGGGCGTCAGCGGCCAACTTCCCGAATCGGTGCCGGCGCGCTTCGCCGAGCGCTTTGGCATCGACATCGTTGATATCTACGGATTGACCGAGGCTGGGGGTGGCATGCTGACGAGCAACCGGCTCGGATATCAGGTACCCGATTCCGTGGGGCGGCCGCATGGTTGGTGCGAAGTCGCAGTCGTCGACGCACTTGACCAGTCGCAGCCGGCAGACGTCTCGGGCGAAATCGTCATGCGGCCGACCGTGCCCTTCAGCTTCATGCTGGGCTACCACAACAACGCGATCCTGACGGTTGAGGTCATGCGGAACCAGTGGCTGCACACTGGTGACATCGGACGCCTCGACTCAGCGGGCAATTTGTTCTTCGAAGGCCGCCAGGTGCACTGGCTGCGTCGGCGCGGCGAGAACATCTCCGCCTACGAGGTCGAGAATATTCTGAGCCAGCATCCAGCAGTCGAGGAGGTCATCGTCGTTGGCGTCCCCTCTGAACTCGGGGAGGAGGAGGTCAAGGCCTATGTGATGGCCAGAGCCGAGGCACCTGATCCCGTCGATCTCGTAGAATGGTGCGGGACACGCATGGCCGCATTCAAGATTCCGCGATTCATCGAGTTCGTCGACGATTTTCCGCGTTCGGCGACCAAGCGGGAAGTCGAGCGGGGAAAGGTAAAGGACTGGGGGAACGCGAACGCCTGGGATCGCGACCGTGTCATGGGCCGGCTTAGCTCACAGGCGCAGGCCAAGAGCGGCGCCTGACAGGCTTCGCCTTGGCGAAACAATCTGCTAATGACCGCGTTCATTTCGCTTCGGCAGGGAACGGCTACGGAGTCGCGTATGGCAGATACAAACAGGTCCAGTTTCAAATTGGAGCGGGCGGGACCACGAACGCTGGCGGAATCCATAGCGGCCACCCTGCGCGATCGTATCCTGGCGCGTGATGTCGCGCCGGGAGAGCCACTGCTGCAGGGCCGGTTGGCGACCGAGTTCAGCGTTAGTCAGGCGCCGGTCCGCGATGCGCTACGCGTCCTCGCCGCGGAAGGGCTGGTGACACTGGAGTCTCATCGCCGAGCCGTCGTTTCGCGCATGAGCCCCGACGAACTGGACGAGATGTACTGCATTGTCGCTTCCCTGGAACAGAGTGCAGCGCGTCGGGTGGTCCCGACCCTGGATGCCGGGACGCTCGCGGATATGCGTCGGAATTTTTCGGTGATGGCGGAAAACAAGCATGACCCGATCGTCTGGTACCGGGCCAACGAAGCGTTCCACCGCGCGCTGCTTGCCGCCTCCGGGTGGTCGCGGATGCTGGAAATCTGCGATCACTGTCGCGGCAATATCGGGCGCTACGTCACCAATCCCGCGATATTCTTCGATTATGTTGCACGCTGGACGCAGCGGAATGGCGCTCTGCTCGAAGCCTGTGAGCGCGGCGACGCCGATGCGGCCGTCGCCGCGCTCGCCACAATGCACACAATCTCGATCAGTGAGATCCGCGAGAACATGGTGACTCAGTCCATCCCGCGTCGTGAGGCTGTCTGAGGGAGTTGAGAGACCGCCTACATGTGCGAGTACATTGGCTTGCCGGGTACCGGCAGGTCGGCGACCAGCACGGTCCCAGTCTCCGATTCGGTGATGAAAAGCTGTTTGTTGTCAGGGCCGCCATAGGCGACGTTGGTAGGCAGTTTGCCTGCGCATGAAACCAGGCGTGCGATAGGTACGGCGTGAGGGTCGAACAGCCAGACCTGGCCGTTGCCCGGATGAGCAATGGCAAGGTTATCTTCGATGTCGAGAGCCAGCCCGTCCGGCCCGATACCAGCCATCAGGTAGGTGAACACACCGACCTTGACGGCCTTGCCGTCCAGGAAGGGCACCCGCCAGACGGCATTCATCTGCGTGACTGCGACATGCAGTGTTGTCTCGGCGAGATTCATCACCAGTCCATTGGGGCTTGGCACTTTGTCCAGGACGACCTCGAGACGACCCGCAGGCGTATAGCGCATCACTCGTCCGGCCCAGTCCTGCAAGCCTGTCATCTGACCCTGATCGGTGAAATAGCAGTCGCCGTTCTCGGCGAAGAACAGATCATTGACGCCTTTGTAGCCGTGGATCAGATCGGCTGGCAGAAACGGTGTCACCTTGCCGTTGACGGGATCGATCTCGACCAGTCCGTTCTGCTGGTCTGTGACGATGATGCGGCCATCACGGTGGATCTTCAGGCCGTTGGGCTGGCCGTCATAATCGGCGACCACGCTCCACTCCGCGTCGGGTGAGACGCGGAAAATGCGCCCGTGGGCAAGATCGACGAGATAAAGATTGCCATCGCGGTCGAAGGAGGGGCCTTCAAGGAACGAACCCATGCGTGCGGTACGTCCCAACACCCGGCCCAACTGATCGAGCCAGCGAGACGGCCGCTCCTCGGCCTGCAACTCCTCGGGGACCCGGGCAAAGACTCTGGTCTCGATATCGGGTGGTGGCGGTAGCATGGTCTGACCTCCTGTGGGTGGATGGCTGCCCTCAGCTGCCAGGGAAAAGGCGGCTGAACTCGTCCGCATACTCGCTCTGCAGTTGGCGCTTGAGCACCTTCTCCAGATGATTGCGCGGGAACGGAGTGCGCCGGACAACGACAGCGCCGAGCCTCTGGTACTTCCCGAGCTGGGCATTGGCCCAGGCACGCAGATCCTCCGCGTCCAGAACGATGCCGGGGGCCGGGATGACCAGGGCGACTGGTGTTTCGCCCCACTTCGCGTGCGGCGCTGCCACCACGGCCACGTCGTCGACCGACCTGTGCTCTCGCAGAACGTCCTCGAGATCTGAGGCGAAGACGTTGAAACCGCCGGTGACGATCATGTCCCGCTTGCGGTCGAGGACGTAGACGCAACCGTCGGCGTCGAGGCGGCCAACGTCGCCGGTGCGGATGAAGATCCGTCCACGATGGTCGCGCCAGATGATATCGGCGTTCGCTTCGGGACGGTTGAGGTAGCCCTTCATCATCGTCGTGCCCCGCACCACCAGCTCGCCGCGCTCACTCTGCGGCAGCTCGTGGCCGTCGTCATCAATGACACGGAACTCCGCGCCGAAAATCGGACGGCCGACTGATTCAATCTTCTCGGGCAGCTCGTTCGGGTACTGTACGGTGCTGCCGCATTCAGTGGTTCCGTACATCTCGTGCAGTCGGTCGGGCAGCCGTTGCGACGCCTGCTCTTTTAACGCGCGTGAGAACTTCGAGCCGCCGACGACAACGCAGCTGAGCTTGGAGAGATCGAAGCGCTCGAGATCCGGGACGTCCATCAGCGCCTTGACCTGCGTCGGAACAAGCAGCGTGTGGGTGACTCCCTCCGCCTCCATGGTTTCGAGGGTGTGGTTGGCGTCGAACTTGGGCAGCAGCACGAGACGCCCGCCGGCGAGCAGCGTCGGGATCAGGTTGACCCAGGTCGCGTTGGTAGCCGGCGGTGTTGTGAGGAGCATCGTTGAGCCGCGCGTGATCTGGTAGCGGTAGCCCCAGCCCAGCGCATTGAACAGCCGCGACTCGTGGGTATGCACGATGCCCTTGGGCAGCCCCGTGGTGCCCGACGAGTAGATGACGTTGAACTCGTCCTCCGGCGCCGGCCATGTCATCAGGTCGCTCGCGTCGCCGCAGCGGAGTATCGACTCCAGCGAATGAAAGCCCTCGGCCTCGCCGCGATCAACCAGTGTCAGGGGCCTGCCGATGCCGCGGGACGCAGCGAGTTCCCGGGCGGTCTCGAGGTGCGTCGGGCTGGCGGCGATGGCGCGTACCTCGGCGTCGTTGATCAGGCGCGCCAGCACGTCGCGTGTCTGCATCGGCGACAACGGGACAACGCTGATCGCGGCCTTGAGGGCCGCGAGTACAAGCTCGACGAATGGAACGCCGCTGTCGACCAGCAGCGCCAGCCGGTCGCCGCGCCGCATGCCGGCTTCCTGCAGATGTCGTGCGAGCGCGTTCGTGCGCGTGTGCAGTTCGTTCCACGTGACACGCTCGTCGAGCGACTGCACCGCCGTTGCATTGTGCATCGCCAGCGCATTGGCGTCCGTATAGGTGCAGACCGTGACCGGCTCGCGCTCGATCCACATTTCGAAGTCCTCCCCGATCGCCCGTTCCCGCATCCGGTACTCCAGCCCACGCGGGATTGGGCCCGTCCTTGACCCGTGCTACCGTACGCCGCATTCTATCGATTATCGATAATGCAACAAAGCCTTGTGCACGAATGGCGGCCCGTCGGCCGCCCGAACGCAGGCGGAGGAGGCGGCCCCATGAATATGCAGAGCGGCAAGGTAGCGATCGTCGGGGTCGGTGAGACACCCTTCATGCGGGCCAGCCCGAAGTCGCCGCTGGAGATGGTCGTCGAGGCCGCGCACAACGCGCTCGCCGACGCTGGACTGACGCCGCGCGACATCGACGGGCTGGTCGGCGTCTACAATCTGACTATCGACGAGGTTGCCGAGGCGCTCGGCGTCGAAAATATTGGCTTCATGTCGCGCAATGAGGCCGCCGCTGGCGCGTCGGCCGTGGGCGGACTCCTGCTGGCCCAGCTCGCTATCGAGGCGGGGCTGGCGACAACCGTCCTTGTGCCGTCTTCGATGAAGTCGTCGCGGCCGGGTGGCCCCTACGAATTCCACAAGCATGACCCCGACAAGGCCGACTACGAGATGCCGGTCGGCTACTACGGTCAGGCCGTGTACTTCGCTGCCATGGCGCAGCGCTACGTCCACGAACATGGAATGACCGAGCGTGAGCTGAGCGCTGTCGCGCGCTCCAGCCGCCAATGGGCATTGCTTAACGATAAGGCACAGAAGAAAAAGCCCCTCGACTTCGAGGGCTATCTCCAGAGCCAGATGATTGCAACGCCGCTGCGCGCCGCGGATTGTTGCCTGATTACGGATGGCGCCTGCGCGTACATCGTCACGAGTGTCGAACGTGCCCGCGACCTGCCGCAGCCGCCGGTGGTCGCCGCCGGGATTGGCATGGGCTTCCACAGAAAGCCGATGTCGGCCGTGCTGAGTCAGTCCGAGGACCTGCTCGACTTCCCGACCAAGCAGGCGGTGGAGCGTGCTTATGGCATGGCTGACGCGGCACCGAAGGACATGAAGTTTGCCCAGATATACGACTGCTTCTCGATTGCCTGCATCAACCAGGCTGAGCGCATCGGCCTGACCGAGCGCGGAGAGGGGGCCCGGCTCTTCGATTCCGGGGCCACCGCGCCCGGCGGCCGCATCCCGATCAACACCAGTGGCGGTCACATGGCGCACGCCTACGTCCCCGGTGGTGTGTTGATGGTCGAGGCGGTACGTCAGCTTCGCGGCGTTCGTGGTGAGGGCCAGGTGCCGGGCGCTGACATGGGCATCGTCTCGGGCTACGGCGCCGGCGCACATGCCGTCGCAATCCTGCGGAAGGACCATTGAGATGGGCGTTCCCCACCAGGCGCCCCGCTATATCAGTGAGGGCGGTGAGTATTTTTACGAATGCCTTTCGCGCGGTGAACTGCACTTGCCGACCTGCGGTGCCTGTGGCGCCCGTATCTGGTATCCGAAGCCGGTGGCGCCATGCCATCCGGGTGCGGAGGTGGAGTGGCGGCGCGCCTCCGATTTCGGGCGCGTTTACAGCTTCACTACCGTCTACCACAGCTTTCTGCCCGACGGCGACCCGTCAGATCTGCCCTACACAGTGATGCTGGTCGAGCCAGAAGATGCGCCGGGCGTGCGCATTCCAAGCCTGTTCGTCGACGCGGACGGGGGCGAGCCACAGATCGGAATTCGCGTCCGACTCCAGCCGGTGCGAGCGGACGGCTACTACGTGGCCGCCTACGCCCCGGCGGTCTAGGCGTTTCGGGAGGTCAGCCGCCCGGCGGCGGCAAGAGGCCATGCATCTGGAAGGTCCGGAACCAGCCACACATCATCGCCTCGGTGTCCATCGCCTCGTGGAATCCGGCCTGGCGGATCTTCACCGTGGAGACGAGCGGTGTAAAACCATCTTCGTCGCGATCGTAGCCCAGGATGTAGTCGGCGAAATGGAGCGACTGACCGACGAAGTCCGCCAGGGCTGGCGCTTTCAGGTCGTGGCGCGCCCGGATCCGGTCCCAAGCCGCAGCCTGCGGCGGTATTGTCTTCGCAAGCGACGTGCGCCGCGGCTCGCCTATCCCCGTGCCGAGGCTCTCGGCGATCGCCGGCCAGAGGTTCTCCCAGACGAAGACGTCGCCGTTGGTGATGTTGAAGACCTCGTTCGCCGCCGCGTCACTCTCGCCGGCCCAGTCGATGGCTCGCGCCAGCAAGCCGGAATCCGTCGCCTCCCATACGGCGGTCGCACCGCCCGGGTAACTGAACAGCTGGCCGGATTCGCGCGCCAGCGCGGCATATACACCGAGGGCGGCAATCAGGTTCATGGCGCTGCCAACAGACTCGCCGAAGATGAGCTGCGGGCGAAAGATCGTCCACGACCAGGGCTGACCCTGCTGGCGCTCGCGCAGGTAGTCCTCCTGCACCCAGTAGAAGCTGTGCTGGTCGTGCGCTTCCGAACGTCCCTCCCGCGCTGGCACGGGGAAGCGCCGCACGTGGATGCCGTAGGCCTTTGTGCCCTGCAGCAGGGTCACGTGCCGAAGGTGCCGGGCGGCGCGGAGCAGCGGCTCCATCAGGTTGACGAGCATCTGCCCGTTAGTCTCGGTGTGGTCGCGCTCGAGGCGACCGGCGACGAGGCCCGGCTTTTCGTACACGGCGGCGTAGACGACGTGGGTGACATCAGCCAGCGCGGCAGCGGCCTCGGCGCATCGCGCGGGGTCGGACAAGTCAATCGACACGAAGCGAGCCCCGTTGATGGCCGGCGGCGACCGACGCGAGATGACAGTGACGTCCGTTTCCGGCTGGGCGGTGAAATGCTTGAGTGCCGCGTAGCCGACCAGCCCGGAGGCGCCCGCGATCAGAACATGTCGGCGTGCCATGGCGGAGTCCTCGTCGGAGCTCTAGTTGTCTGTGGCTGGCGGCAGCAGCCGGTGTTTCTGGAAGGTGCGGAACCAGCCACACATCATCTCCTCGGTGTGCATGGCCTCATGGAAGCCGGCTTGGCGAAGTTTGACTGTCGACACCAGCGGTGCGTGGCCGCCTCGCTTGAGGTAGTAACCCAGATTGCTGTCCGCGAAATACAGCGACTCACCGATGAATTCGTTGAGCGGAGGCGCTTGCAGATCGTATTTCCGTCGAATCCGATCCCATGTTCCGGCTTGAGGCGGCACCGTCTCTGCCAGCGAGGTTCGCCGCGGTTCGCCCACCTCCATGCCGAGGGTCTCGGCGATTGCCGGCCACAAATTCTCCCAGACGAAGACGTCGCCATTGGTGATGTTGAAGACCTCGTTTGCCGCCTCCGCGTTCTCGCCCGCCCAGTCGATCGCCCGTGCCAGCAGGCCGGAGTCGGTGGCCTCAAGCACTATCGGCGGGCCGCCCGGAAAGCGGAGCGGTTGGTCGGCCTCGCGGAGCAGTGCCGCGTAGACACCGATGGCCGCGATTCCGTTCATGGCGCTGCCGATCGACTCGCCGAAGATCACCTGCGGCCGGAAAATTGTCCAAGACCAGGGCTGCCCCTCCTGGCGCTCGCGGATGTAGTCCTCCTGGAGCCAGTAGAAGTTGTCGATGTCGCGCGCCTCCGTGCGTCCCTCTCGGGCTGGGATCGGGAAGCGTCGGACATGTGCCCCGTAGGCTTTCGTTCCCTGCAGCAGCACGACGTGACGCAGTGCATTGTTACGCGCCAACAGCGGTTCCATCAGATTGCGCAGCATGCGCGCGTTGGTCTCGATGTGGTCCCGCTCCCGCCAGCCGTCGAGCAGCCCTGGCTTCTCGTAGACGGCGGCATAGACAACGTGGGTGACGTCGGCCAAATCGGCCGCGGTGGTGGCGCAACTCCCGGCGTCGAACAGGTCAAGGGCGATGAAGCGTGCGCCGTGCAGTTCGGGCGGTTGTCGCCGCGAGACAACGATCACCTCCGCGTCGGGCCGGGCCGTGAAATGCTTGATGGCCGCATAGCCCACCAGCCCGGATGCTCCTGCTATCAGAATCTTGCGCCGCGCCATGTCGCCCTCGCCGTAGGCGCCGGCCCTTCCTGGCCGGCCATCGCAACCTCGCATCGGCGGGCGGGGCGTGTCTAGCATGCCCCCCGCGGCCCGAGCCCGATTTCACCAGCCTGACGGAGTCGTGAGCCCATGACCGAAACGCAATCCCTTGATCCCGCCACCCCGGTCCTAGTGGGCTGGGCTGCCGTCAGCCAGCGTGAGGACGACGCAACGACTGCGCGCGAGCCGATTGACCTCATGATTGACGCGACACGCGCCGCCGCGCGCCGCGCCGCCAGCGAACGGGTGCTGGCGACGATTGAGTGCATCTACACGCCTAGGGGCCGCTGGTCGTATGCGAACCCCGGCGGCGAGATCGGACGCGCGGTTGGCGCACCGCATGCACGCACCGTGCTGTCGACGGTCGGTGTCCTGCAGCAGACTCTGATCGGTGATGCCTGCCGCAGAATCCGCGACGGCGAACTGGGGACAGCGCTTGTCGTCGGCGGCGAGGCCGGCTATCGGCTGCTGCGCGCGCGCATCGCCGACGTCGAGATTGAAGACCGCCAGCAGCGCGATGAGCCGGGCGCCGTCTGGTCGCCAGAACAGGAACTGCGCCATCCGGCGGAACTCCGTGTGGGCCTGCAGATGCCGATTGGCATCTACTGTATGGCGCACAGCGCCTTTCGGGCTCAACTTGGCCGCTCGGTCGCCGAGCATCGGCACGCTATAGCCGAGCTGTGGAGCGGCTTCAGCGAGGTCGCCGCCGCGAATCCTGACGCCTGGAACCGGCAGACCTACATGCCTGAGGAGGTAGAGATTCCCTCTGAACGGAATCCGATGCAGGCGTTTCCATATACGCGGCGCATGTGCTCGAGCTGGAGCGTCGATCAGGCTGGTGCGCTGATTTTCTGTTCCATCGCCAGGGCGCGCGAGCTCGGCATTCCCGAAAGCAGTTGGATCTATCCAATCTCCAGTACGGAATCCAACTACATGGCTCAGGCGTCGACGCGCACTGAGCTGTGGCGAGTCCCGGGCGCAGCCATCGCGGGAAGAGAGGCGGTGTCTGGTGCGGGCCTCAATATCGAGGACATTGACCTGTTTGATCTCTACAGCGCATTTCCCGCCGCCGTCGAACTCTATGGGTCGGAACTAGGCGTTCCCGTGGGAAGACCGCTTACCGTTACGGGTGGAATGAGCTTCGCCGGCGGACCCTACAATAATTACACACTGCAGGCGGTGTGCCGCATGGCCGATCTTCTTCAAGCCTCGCAGCGCGTCCCCTCTGGCGGTGGAGCAGGTCGGCAAGCGCCCCGTCTCGGGCTCATCTCCAACGCCTCGGGCGTCCTTACGAAGCAGGCATTCGGAATTTGGAGCGATCGCCCGGCTGAAGGTTTCTACTGGGCAGATGTGACTGAGGCCGTGAAGCGGGAGTCTCGCACGCGTGCGGTCACCATGGAGTACGAAGGCGAGGCGCGCGTAGACGGCGAGACGGTTCTTTATACCAAGGGCAAGCCGGACAAGGCAGTAGTTATCGCTACAGCGCCGGACGGCAAAGGTGTGGTCGCGGAGAGCGCCGACCCTCTTGCGATTGAGCGTATAGAGGCCTCTGGTGTGTGCGGAAATCGCGTGCGTGTCAGCGCAGGCCAGTTCTTCGACTTCGAGACTTGACCCGTATGAGATAGGCGCGGCGTTGGTCAGATTTGTTCGGTTCGGACGGAATGTGGTTCATTCGTGCCACCTCAGGGCGCTAGCCGCCGCCATTCCGCTCCCGGTCGGTGATCACCGCGATGGCGCGCGCCAGATCACCCAGGTTGCCGGCCTCGGCCTGCAGCCGCTCGGCGGCGCGGCGTAACTCGGCCGCCCCGGCTGCCGACCCGTTCTGGCCGTCCACGGCGACGTCATGGGCATCCTCGGCGATCTCCGTCGCCAGGGCGAAAAGGTGGCGGACAAGGTCGAGGCGGTCGGCGTCCATGGCGCAGCTCCCGGGCCGGTGATCCCGGCGCCCATGGACGCTTGCCGTGGCGGTGAAGTCCAGTCCCCCTCACGGGCCGGCGGTGGCTGCACGAGCCCGTGCTGACGGCCCGGGCCGCGGCAGCCTCGCCTTCGGCCCATTGCGCCGTTCAGTCCAGCAGCTCCCCGGCCTTGACGCCCAGGGCCGTCGCCAGCTTCTCGACGACCGTGATCGTGGGGTTGCGGGCGCCGCGCTCGATGTCGCTGATGTAGGTGCGGTGGATACCGGCCTCGAAGGCGAACTGCTCCTGCGACCAGCCCTGGGCCCGTCGAATGCGCCTGATGTTGTGACCGAGACGTGAGCGAATATCCACGCACAGGATGTCAGGCCGATGCAGATTATCGGTCTACAGACGATCGGTGACATTCGACTTGACTTGGCCGCCGCGCCTGGGCGGAAGTCGGTGAGACTTATCGTCGACAGGAGGCGGCAGCTTGACCCCGAAGACGTTCGAACCGACGGCAGTGCGCTACATCAAGCTCGGTAGCGGGGGTGCGTGGGCCGAAGCGGCGATCCGGGATGGCGTCATCCCCTTCGGGTTTCCGGAGGCGGCCCACGACGCCTGCGCCCGGGGCGACTGGGACGCCGTTGCCCGGCAGCTGGCCGAGGCCGGGCGCGGCCGGCAGGCGATCGCCGAGGACCTCCGCGAGCTCCGCGCCTTCTACGAGGCCGACCCGCAGACCCTGTGGGTCACCTTCGCCGATGGCCATCTCTGGTGGGCCTTTGCCGACGGCCCGCCCCGGCCGGCCGATGACCCGTCGCCGGGGACGCCAACACGCTACCGGATGGCGCGCGGGGGCTGGCGCCGCGACAGCCTGACGGGCGAGCCCCTCTTCGTGCGGACGCTGAGCTCGGTCCTGACGAAGACGGCGAACTACCGCCGGACCGTCTGCGATGTCCCGGCGGCGGCCTATCTTCTGCGCCGCATCCGCGGCGAGCCCAACCCGGTTCACGAGGAGGCCGTGGCGGTCAAGGCGCGGATGCAGGATATTGCCCGCCGCATGATCGCGGAGCTGCACTGGGCCGAGTTCGAGACCCTGGTCGACCTGATGTTCGCCCGCGGCGGCTGGCGGCGGACGAGCACCCTCGGCAAGACCATGCCCGACGTCGATCTCATCCTCGATCAGCCCGTGACCGGCGAGCGCGCCTGGGTGCAGGTCAAGTCCAGGGCGACGCAGAGCGCGCTGGACGACTACCTGGGCCGCTTCGAGCGTGACGGCAGCTGCGAGCGGTTCTTCTTCGTCTGCCACAGCCCCGCCGGTGCCCTCGTCCTGGAGGCTGGTCCCGGCCGGCACCTGTGGGCCGCCGCCGAGGTGGCGGAGCGGGCGATCGACGTCGGCCTCTTCGACTGGCTGGTGGAACGGACCCGGTAGCCGAGAGGGCCCCTGGAGGGGCATCCGGGCCGCCTGGACGGGCGCCTGCGAGGGCGGCCGGTCAACGGCCTCGGCGATCCACCTGGCGCCCCTGTGTGCCCATGAGGGTGGGCGACATGGCCCCGAGCCCCCCTTGCATGCCGTGAGTCGCCGGCGCCGGACCCCGGCGGTGGCGCCGGCACGGGTGCGGATGCGGATGCGGATGCGGCTTGCGTCAGTCATCGTATTCGAACGGCGGCAGGATATTCTCAATTCGATCGCCGCCGGGGCTGCCGATGTCGATCGGGGGCTCCCAATACCGCTGCCATTTGAGGAACTGAGACAGGCTGTCGACCTGGTCGTCATTGCGTCCGTGAGGGAAGGCCAGAACCTCGTGAAGGAAGTCCGCCAGCCATGGCGCCTTCTCCGGCAGGAACACGTCGCCGGCCTCAAGCCGCTGGCTCTGCGCCACCATGCGGACGACCTTGTCGCCCTCGGGGGCAATGCCGATCAGGCTGGGGAAGCTGTCGGGGGCACCTTGTTGCAGATCCTGGACCAGGCTCAGCCCCAGCCCGGCTTTCTCGACCAGCACCACATTGGCCTGGTGGTCCATCGCATGCCCGATCACCCGCTTGCGCAGAGCGGGGAATTCGAGCCGCCCGCGCCAGACGTCGACAAGATGGAGCCTGCGGCCGTCGACCAGCCAGGTCGTGCAAACGGAGTAGTCGGCCCGTTCGCCGATCGCCCCCGCGATGTCCCAGCTCTGGACCACGGTCATGTTCTCGCTCCTCACGGGTGCCGTGTCGTAGCGCCGGAACCAGTCGCGACGGACGAGATTGCCCTCCAGGGGCACCGGCCGCTGCTGGTACTGGGCCGAGAAGGCGAGACTGCCCAGTTCGCCGCGCATTCGCTCGATGGTCTCCCGGGGCTCCCGGTCGGGGTGGAGGAGGTCGCCCTTCCGCCGATAGTGGATGTCCCCCGGCTTCGGCCCGATGCGGATCTGCTCGTCCTCGATGGCGATGGCCGGCAGGTCGAGGTGACGCCAATTGCCGGCTTCGAGGACGTAGCCTGCGAGATCTTCCTCGTGGAGGCGCTGCATCACCAGAATGATCGCGCCTTTTCGCTTGTCGTTCAGGCGGGTCGAGAGGGTCTCGGCGAACCAGTTGTTGACCTTGCGCCGGGCGGACTCGGACTGCGCGTCCGACGCCTTCATGGGATCGTCGATGATGATGATGTCGGCGCCCCGGCCGGTCAGCGTGCCGCCGACGGACGTGGCCAGGCGCCCGCCGCCCCTCGTCGTCACATACTCCGTCGCGGTTGACCGCGACAGCTTCATGGCCGGGAACAGGCGGCGGTACCAGTCGCTGTCCACCACCAGGCGGAACTGGCGGGCGAGTTCCTCCGAGAGCTCGTTGCTGTAGCTGACGCAGATGAACCGCATGGCCGGGTTATGACCGAGGGCCCAGGCGACGAAGGCGACGGAGGTGGAAATCGACTTCAGCGACCGCGGCGGCTGGGTGATCACCAACCGGCCGCCATCGTTCTCCAGGCATTGCCCGAGCTCATAGGTGATTGCCCTGATGTGCCAGTTGGCCTTGAATTCTGTTCCGGGCGAGAGGGTGGTGAAGCATTTCTGGATGAATGCATTCAGGTCCGTTCGGAGAAGCGCGTCCAGGAGGCGGCGGTCATTCATCCTCGTCCTCCTGGCCGGACTTCTCCGGTCCCCCGTCCTGATCCTCTGTCGTTGCATCGTCCGGTGCCTTCGCCTGCCCGGAGGCCAGGTACTGCTTGAGGATCGCCTGGTCCTCGTCGGGGAGCGCCGGGTCACTGTCATGTGCCGGCGCCTCCCCGTTGTAGCGGGCGGCCAGATCGAGCAGCAGCTGGCTTGCCCGGTTTTCTCCTTTCAAAGCTTTTTCAAGCAGTCGGTAAAGCATCGCCTGCTGTGAGGTGAGCGTCCGGGCTTTTCCCCTGACCTTGACTTCGACGGTCATGGCCAGGACCTCGCGCAAATCCGTTCCGAAGTTCCGGTGGCCCTTTGGCCGGCCCTTCGGGTTGCCGGACTGGC